>JBJKRJ010000042.1:0-13462 GCA_046704665.1 Thermoplasmata archaeon
CTCTTCCCCGGCGGTGAGCGGGAACCAGTCCTTGAACTGCACTTTCCCATCAAACCTGAGCTGCCCGCACACCGGCGGTCCAGTGCTTTCAGGGATGGGGTCCGGCGCGGGCACCGGGGCCGCACCCGCTACAGGCGGCTACAACGGATTGTATTGGATGTCAGACGTGTACACCGGGTCCACTCTCACCGTGTCTTCCGTTCGGACCGAGGTTCAGTTGCCAAGTTCTGGACCACGGGTCGGCGATCAATACTTCGAACTGATGTCCGTTTGGGATGACAACGGATACTACGACCAGATTGGTGTGGCGTCCGTTTCGACGAGTTCGTCTATGAACTGGGAGAGCATTTACTCCTTGGCCACTAACTGCGGCAGCACAGGTTCTAGCTATAACAGCGGGATTACCGGCTCAGTCTGGCTCACGCCCGGGAGCGTGGTTTCTTATGAGATGGATCTCGGAGGGGGCAAGCTGACATTTAAAGCGAACGGGATCATCATCGCCAGCCTCACAGACTCGGCCACTAACTTCCACGTCGCGAGCACGTTCACGTGTAACGGCAACACTTACGAGGATTTCACCGACTATCAAGAGGTTCATTACTTGGCCTCCGGGAACTTCCCGCACTGGGATTTCACATTCAATCCGACTGTCGCTGGATCCACCACGCTGACCTCGTGGCAGGATGGTTCCACAGGCTGTACCGCATCCTACTGCTCGGCTCTTGGTTTCCCTTGTCCCTGCGTGCTGCCGAATACCCCGCACGGGTACTGGACTGTGATATCGGGTATCACAAGTGGATCCGTACAGGTTGCCAACTTGGCGTTCGTTGAGACCTTTCAGTGGTCCTACAACACTGTTTCCCCCGGGCATCAACTCGTAGACAATGGAAGCGCCGTTGCCGTTGGCAACTGGTGCACTTCGAAGACAACTTGTTGGATCAATTTGAACTGCCCTTCGAACTGGTTCCCCACCGCCTACGGCTACGGATTCACAGTAACGGGGTTCCTAATCTACCAACCATACATTCCGGGGGGCCAGACTCCAGGAATCTACTATACTGGCTGCACTGCGGGCATCGCGACATCCTACGGCGGCTCCTCGTACGAGTCAACGCTTTGGATCTTCTACATCTATGTGACGTAGGCCCATGAAACCACACCACTCCAATCCGGAATCACGCCCATGAGCAAGGCCTCCTCGACGCTCATGGCCCACGGATCTCCGTCACGGCAGGTCAGCCGGCTCTTTCTTGTGATTTCAGTCGCGATTGCGGTGTCAATGTCGCTGCTGGGAGTCGTTTCGGCCGACATGTACGTGAACGGTCACTCACTCTGGCCCTTCAATCAGTCAGGAAAGGGCCAGACCGCGTCGCCGCCGGCTTCTAACGGCACGACGAATTGCACCTACCCGACTAACTCGAGCTGCCCTCATAGCGGGGGCCCGCCAGAGCCCAACGGGACCAACACATTTGATTTGAATTTCACCGGACGCGTGTTGCTTTCTTCGGGGAACTACTCATATCATTGGATCTTCCAGTTCGTAGCCCATGGTGTTCGCGCTCAGAACTCGCAGTTGGCTATCTGGGGAATCAACAGCAGCACTGGCGTAGAAGGTAAGCTTGCCACAAACTTCACTGCATACCTCACGAACGGGACCGGGGCGATCACGGCATGGTTCGATTCCGGGCGTTCTGCTTGGAATGGCTCAGGCTGGAATGCTTCCTTCGGTACATTGGGAGGCTGGGTCTCTGGGGCAAACGTAACAATCTCCACTGGAGACTATCTGTTGATCGTTACCAACCAGTTGCTCACTTGGGGGCCTCCCTCCGGAAGTCCACCATCCTGGGATGATCAGCTTATGATGGAGATGTATTCGAGCTCGGCCGGCGGGTCGATTCAAGACATTCGTTTCTGAGCGCCGTAGCAGGCACTTGCGATTTCCCGCGCGGTCGGATCTTGCTTCCAACGCATGACCCCGGCCACAACTTCGACCTGACAACGGGCGCTGTCTACGGCTGATCAACCCCCCGGGGGTGAGACGAAACTCCTACATTGACGGACAAGAACTGGCTGACATCAGCTCTTCCATTGCGTCGTGGACAGTGAGATCTTGGTTTCGGCGCAGAAACGCCTGATCTGTCAGGCATGCGGGCGCGGCCGGGCGGGCCAGCTCGTGCGGCGTCGGATTGTGACTTGCGTGTTCGAAGCAATGTACGCGCTACCCGGGAACTCTCGACTCTCAATGTATAGTCCGTGCGTGCGGGCCGAATCAACAATCGCGCAATAGGCTTCATGCGTCAGAGCCGCGACTCCTGCCACGGTGATTTGAATCTCCGCGGAAACGTCCAGGTTTGCTTGGGACAGATCGGTCAGACGAACGACACCCCTCAATGACCGCCAGTCCCAAGCCTTCTTGTAGCCATCAGCCCAGACGAGGGAAATTCCGTCAGAGCGAACGTCAAGGCGAATAGGCCCCCGGCCTCTATGACGTAAGGACTGCGCCAAGAGAATCGTGACCACCGCGAGATACACGAAGACCATCGCTAGAAGTGCGAGCGCTTCCTGACCGATTGAGGACGCACTTAGGTGCGGAAAATCCCTAAAGACCCTCGGAATGATGTAGAATAGACCCACCGCACCAAGCCCGAGCAAGATCGAGAAAACCAGACGCAGCCCTCTCTGCGTGGACCTCATGCCCCTAAACCGAGAAGCCTCGGTCGACGAAAGATCGTACGACTTGATGACCCGAAGTGGTTCATCCGTGCCGGAGTCGCTCAAGTTGTCAACACCTGATCGAGGCCGTAGAGGGACCCGGCCAGGTCGCCCACTTGAAGCACCAGATTGACCCACAAGACCGGCTTTAGCGAAGGCAGTGTCTTTTCGCTAGCGAGTAGGAGTGATGTCTTGGCTAGGCTGAAAATGCCGACCGAGAGTCCAGTAATGAGAAAAGCCAAGGCCGGGTGTGCAAGGTTTGCCACAAACAGGATAATGCCGACGAGGTCCAGTGCAAGAGCAAACGCACCGGTGATGAACGCGGTCGCCACCCCTCCGGATTGCTGAATCTCGTACAGGGCTAGAGGGAATCCAATAGCAAAGTCCTCCAGACTGTTGGCAATCAGGGCAACCGTGGTCCACGCCGGTTGATTCGAGCCACTTCCAACGTCAGGTTGGAGCCCAGACCCGGCGGGTCTTTGGGTCCCCACTGTCGAATTGAAGAATCCCTCTAAGGCGTAGATTGCACTCGACCCAAAGGAAGAGAACGCCGACCCGACCGTGTTCATCAGCGTTTGGATCGCGAGGCCGGTCAGCGTTCCAATCAGCAAACTCACGAGGACGTCGACCACGAAGGAGGGTCCGATGTCGATCGAGGAGAGAATCGTCAACGCGGTTGCCGCAACCGCCGCGACCCCCAAGGCGAGAAGGAACACCGAACCACTCAGCGCGGTCCAGACCGCTCGAGCGTCACCAGGTGCGAGAGTACCGTTCGCAGCGGTGTCGTTCTCGGCATGGCTGAACGCCGAGTTGACCGACACCGCATAGCTCGAAATCGCGTTGGAGATCGGTTGCGTGATTGTCTTGAGAAGGTCGGTGACGACCTGCAGCAGGTATGCGAGCAACTGGCTGAGCGCGTTCAGTATCGTCTTCCCGATGCTCACGAGCGCCCCCGCTGCTCGCTCTGCGATCTGCGCCCCGATGTCGGCCGCCTCGTGCGCGAGGTGATTGAGATACGTGAACGCCGCCGTCGCCGCGTTCCAGACCGTGCTCACGAGCGAGAGCACTGTGCCGAGCGGGTTGGTCACGAACGATGTCACCGCATTCCAGAAGGAACCCCAGAACCCGCCGGATGGAGAGGGCGGAGGCGGGAACTGGCTCGCCGGGGCTGCGTAGAGCCCATCGTTCGGCTCCGTGGCATTCGAGAGCGCATTGACTACCGTGGGGTTCAGGCCCAGGATTCCGACCTCGTAGGTGATCGACTTCAGCGTGCCGTTGACCGCGTTCGACCCGCCCGTCGTGTTGTCGAGCAGCGCCGCCAGCAGGAGGTCGAGCATCGTGGAGTTCGTGCTCGAGATGTTCATCGTGAGGATCGACTGGAGCGCGGAAGGATCTCCGACGGTCGCGTAGAGCGCCGGGTCGGAGGGGAGGCCCCCGGTGTTGGCGCCGGTCGCCGACGAGGCCGCCATCACCTGGACCTCGAGGCTGTTCCCGGCCGGCGTGCCGGGGGCGATGGCTCGGTTCTGCCAGTAGGCGCCGAGGTCGACCATCGGGTTCGAGCCACTGAAACCGGTAATGTATCCCTGTTCGGAACTCCCCACCATGGCGAGGGACCGGGACGCGTTGAAGCTCGTGTTGTTTCCCAAGAAGATCGCCTGGCCGAAGGGGGAGTCGAGGAACTGCCCCCTCGGGACGAGGAAGTCGTTCATTCCCGCCGAGAGCGTGATGGCGCTCGCAGTACCGCCCCACGGGAGCGGAGTCGGGTCGGAGGTTAAGGGGAGGTCCGAACTCGAGACGTTGACGACGACGAGGTCGAACGACTGCTCGCCGGTGTAGCGCTCGAGGCCGATGGAGAGTCCGTTGACGGTGGCGTTGTCGGTGGGGACCCACAGCCAGGTGGGTGCCTTGATGCCCTTCGGGACCTCCTGGAAGACTCCCGTCAGAGATTCACAAACTCCTTCCAAGTCGGGTTGAGACCCTTCCGGCTGCGAGGAACACGTCGATGCGCGGGATGGCAACGTCACGTTGGCACACTAGTGCTGCTCGGATATCGAGAAGCGGCGGCCGGCCCTTGGATTCGAGTCTCATGCGGGCTGAGGCTTCCAGTGGCAAGCGGGCCGCGTGGTCCTCGTTCGGAAAGACAGAGGTTGTGTGCCTTTGCCTCTTGAAGTATGGCGGTCCCGGCCTCCACGGACAGACAGATAGGATTGTACGCCGCGAAACCCTGCCCGCTAAGCATGAAGGGGTACAGTGGTCGAGACCAAGACCGGGTCGCACGGATGCCGGTGAAGTCGCGGAGTGAAAGGTCAAGCGACGGATCGTCCCACCGATACACCCGGCGCTTTCCGCCGGCGGACTCGAACACCATTCCTTCCGAGGTTAGAATCATCCGACCCGGACCGGCACCAAGGAAGAACAGAGCTGCCCAGATCAAGAAAGCGACAAGTCCAAAGCTCACCCCCATCTGCACCAGCAGCAATGGTGCACCTAGCGAGAGACCATGATTGGTGATCACGACGAGCACGTCGATGGACCCGATCAGAACCGCTCCCCCCGCTGCGAGCCCTCTACCAACCCTCAGACCCCGATTCTGAATGGCGCGGACAGACTCAAGATCAAAGGTTCCCACAATCATGGACAACCTTCACTTTGAGGCGGCCGTCGATGTGATCGCGCCTCCGGCCACCCCCAGTCCAACCGCGACAAGGGCTGTATTCCTAAAGAGCGTGTTACTAGCCTTTGGGATATCGAGGACACCGAGTATCGCCCCAAATGCGCCCAGGATGCCGCTCGAGACGAGGACCGTCTGTCCGCCAGAGGAATCCTCGTATCCTCCCCCGAAGACAATCAGGCCTATGAAGGTGGAGATGACTCCGAATATCATTGCGAAGCCCGTACCAATGGGCCCCGGGCCGGTCGTCGCCGAGTCCCACGCAACCGCGAGAAACGCGCCTATCGATGACGAACCGGTTAGGGAGAGCCCGGCAATGTCGGCCATCGCGTTCCACGCGGAGGTGAATGTGCCGATCGCGGACGATGTCGATTGCCATGCGGTCTCAAGAGCAGTTATCGCGCCCGAACCAAAGACACCCGATACGTGGAAGCCGGAGAGACCGAGTCCGCCTGGGAGCGCAGGCACGGCAAATGACACGATGAGCGCAATCAGGATGCCAAGCAAGAACGATCCTCCCAAAGTAACCGCGGTGAGTAGCGTAAGGGCCACGCTCACCGCAATCGATACTCCCAGAGCAAGCAAGAACACTGTTCCACCGAGGGCGTTCCAAAACGCCGTGGCGTTGCGTGCGGATACCGCGCCATGCTGGGAGTAGTCAGCAACCGCCGTGCCTCCCGCTTGCTCAACACTTGAGATGTACGCTTGGGCCGCGTTAACGATCGGGTCGATTACCGGGGCCAGCGTCGCCTTCACGAGCGAGATGATGTAGTCGAGGAGCGCGTTGAGCGCGCTTACGATTATCTTGCCGATGCTCACGAGCGCCCCCGCCGCTCGCTGCGCGATCTGCGCCCCGATCGCGACCGCCTCGTGCGCGAGGTGATTGAGATACGTGAACGCCGCCGTCGCCGCGTTCCAGACCGTGCTCACGAGCGAGAGCACTGTGCCGAGCGGGTTGGTCACGAACGATGTCACCGCATTCCAGAACGCACCCCATCCGGAGGGTTGCGGGGGCGGCGGGAAGTGGCTCGCGGGTGGTCCGTAGAGCCCATCTCCCGGCTCGGTCGCGTTCGGGATAGCGTTGATGACCGGACCGTCGAGTCCCAGGAACCCGAGCTGATAGGTGACAGACTGGAAGGTTCCGTTGACGGCGTTCGGGCCCCCGGTCGTGTTGTCGATGAGGGCGGCGAGGAGGAGGTCGAGCGTGTCGGTCGAACTGACGTTGAGGGTGACGATCGATTGAAGGGCGGGAGGAGCCGGGTTCGACGAGGAATAGAGCGCCGGGGTCGATGCCAATCCGCCGGTGTTGGACCCGCTCGCGGACGTGGCGGCCATCACCTGCACCTCAAGGCTGTTGCCGGCCGGGGTGCCGGTCTCGCTCGACAGAACCAGAGTCCCGGAGTTGTCGGCGATGGCGCGGTTTTGCCAGTACGCGCCGAGGTCGACCATCAGGTTCGAGCCGCCGAAACTCGTGAGATCCCCCTGCTCGGAGCTGCCGATCAGGGGAGGCGCTCCGTTCGAGGCGTTGTAGCTCGTGCTCTTCCCTAGCAGTATTGCCTGGCCGAAGGGAGAGTCGAGGAACTGTTGGCGGGGGATGAGGAACGCGTTGAGTCCCGGAGAGAGGGTGATCGTGGCCGCATGGCCGCCCCACGGGAGCGGGATCGGGTCGGAGGAGACCGCGGAGGCGGCAGAGTCGTTCACCGTCACCAGGTCGAACGACTGCTCGCCCGTGTACCGCGCGAGGCCGATCGGGAGGCCGTTGATGGTCGAGTTGTCGGTGGGAACCCAGAGCCAGGTGGGGTCCTTCACTCCGATAGGCACCTCGTGGACGGTGCCGACCAGACTGGCCGAGGACGAGCCGGATCCTGCCACGTTGAAGGCGACGGTGCCCCCACCCATGAGGTCGTAGGTCAGGTTGACCTCGGTCTGACCCTGGTCGAGCGGTAGTGGGGTCAGGACTCCTCCGGATTCGTTCGCCACGACCTCGAGATGGATCGTCTGGGTCTGATACGACTGGGTCGCGGGCAACGTGGCCGTGTAGCCATCGATCCAGCTCGGAGACTGCCCGACGATCCCCTCACTCGAGTAATTGGAGAGCGAACGGAAGGTGGTCGGGACGTCGTACCAACCCATGTCGTTGTAGCCGTAGAACATCTTGATGGCGACCCCGGTGCCGCTCGATAGCCCCGTGGTGTTCGCGTAGACCGGGCCGAACACCAGTCCCACGCCGTACAGGGGGTTGACCCGCTCGCCGTCAAGGATCCCATCGTTCGGGGTCGAGGCGGCGAGCGGGTTCGCTCCCCAAGAGAGCTTGCCCCAGACCGTGAGGGTCCAGTCGCTTCCGTACTTCATGACCACGCCGCGCAGCCACCCGACGTTCTCGGCGGCGATCAGATTCTGTAGGACGCCCAGCGCCCCGCCCTTCCAGAGGACCTCGGCATCGTAGGGCCTATCGTCCTGAAGGCCGCCGCTGGACCAGTGCGCGCTGCTCGTCGAGTTCGTGGAGAGGGGAGCGTTCCCGGGCGGTGGAGAGCCCCCCGGCGTCTGGGCGTAACTGAACGGGTTCGACGCGTTCTCGTACCAGCACTGGAACTCCGACGGGCACGCCGAGCTCGAGCCGAGGTCGAACGTCAGGTTCCACGTGTCGAGCATGTGGCTGCCGGCCGTGTCGAGGGTCGTCGGGTTCAGTCCATACTCCTTCTCGACATAGTCGCTGACGAGTCCGTTCGTGGCATACAGCGAAGGGCTCGCCGTGACGTTCTCCGTGTGCCATCCCCAGACCCCATCCGAGTCCAGCCCATCATAAGTGACGGGCCAGCCGTACAGCTTCTCCCAGTCGGTCAGGCCATCGCCGGAGGTGTCTTTGAGATACGTGAAGTTGAACGGTTCGCCGGTGACCACGATGGCATGCCCGTTCGAGAGCGTGTAGTTCAGCGTCAGGTTGACGACGTACGTCGTATTCGCGGTCAACGCGGTCAGGTTGACGCCAAAGGTGGTGTTCAAGCTCGACCCGCGAGCTCCCTTCCCCGCGGCATCGAGCAGGGGAGTGAGGGGCGGCGACAGCGGGATCGATACGGTCGCCGAGCGGTTCTCCTGCGGATAGTAGCGGAGGGTTCCGTTGTCGAAGGTCGAACTGTTCCCGAACGAGTCCGGGACGCGCCAGAAGACGGTCGCACCGCCGCCCTGCTTCGTGATCGAGTCGTAAGGAAGGTCCTGCTCTTCGATCGGCACTTGGGAGAGCGTCTGGAACTGGAAGGAACTCGTCTGGCCCAGGTACTGAACCGAGATCGAAAGGCCCTGTCCGCCTCCCGAGCAGCCCGACTCGACCTCGACATGCCCCACGACGAGGTAATCCGAGAACGGCTCGAGGCCGTGCAGCTCGGCGAAGTATTCGGCACTGCCGTTCTGTAACGTCGTTACCTGGGCCGCCTGATAGCCCACCGTGCCCCCGGGCGTGCTGTACGTGACCCAACCGGTGCCGGTCTGGCCCGAATACCAGGAGATCAGGGCCGATGTCCCGGTGACATTGTTCGCCTCCTTCGTCGGATCGAGCCAGGTCCTTGATGCCGACGAACTCTGGGAGAGCGTGCAGGAGAACTGGACCGACTCCGGCGGCGCCGCGACGGACACCTGACCCGCAGAATCGATGGGTGTCCACGACCAGTTGCCCAACCCCGTGCCCGACTGGATGCGGAACGTCATCTGATAGGTGACGCCTCCCTTGACCTGCTGCAATCCCTGGCCTCCCGCCCTCTCCGCCAACTGATACGAGGAGTTCGACCAGTGCACGTCGCAGCTGGGACTGCACGACGCGTTGAGCCAGAGGTCGGCCTCCGCGTTCATCGTATTGGACCAGTTGAGGGTGTCGTTCATCGTGCCGGCTGCCTGTCCGAGCCTCGAGGCCATCGTCATCGACACGGGATAGGGGTCGAGGCCGGTGACGAACGTCCCGGACGGGGTCAGCTGCACCGTGGAGGGCCATCCTGACGGTGGCGCGGCCGAGAAGGTCCCGTTCTTGAACCCGTCCGAGGACGAGCAGAAGTTGCTGCTCTGGTTGGTCGTGGTGAAGTCGACCGTGACCTGCTCGGACCACGTTCCCTGTTGCATCGCCGTCAGATTGGTCACGAAGACCGAGGGCACCGAGACGTTGCTCGTGAACGGCGCCGAACCCGCTCCGTGGTCGATGGACACCGTCACGATGTATCGGCTCGGCTGGTCGGAGATCGTCCAACTCCCGCAGGCCGAGCCGTGATACGTGAACGGGTGGGCGGCGACCCTCCCCACGAACTGGCCGGTCGAGTTCAGCCACATCGCGTTCGGGCTGACGGTCCATGGCGTCGTGGAGACGCTGTCTCCGCTGGAATCCGAGGCGGTGCCGGTCGTCCCCGGAGTGAAGACTGGTGGAGGCAGGTTCGAGCCGATCGTCCCCCAAGCAGGGAGGGGCAACGAGCCCGCCCCCACCGACTCGAGGAGCGCCTCCGCCTCGACACTGAGATAGAAGTTCGGCACCATTGCGGCCGACACGTTCGCCAGGATGGAGTTGTCCGGACCGTTCTGTGCGTGGCAGCCGTTGATCGCAGGTCCTTCCACGATGGGCGAGGGGTCGAGCCGGGTCACGTTGCCGTAGAGCGAGTAGGCAGCCGCCCGCATCGTACAGAGGTCGCCGCCCTGCAGGTCCGACCCCATGCTGTCGAACAGGGAGGTCACTCGTTGCTGGAACTGGGAAAGTCCGGGCTGGCCGAAGTTCTCGTAATCGGCAGGTACGGTGCTGTTGAATGCCCACCAAAGCGCACTCGTCTCGGTCGATGGGGAAGCGAACCCACCCGTATAGTCGATCTGGTCGAGAGCGGCTCCCGTGCCGGCCGGAGTAGACCAGGCAACTATGGGGCGCATCAGCGAGTCGATGGTCAGCGCCGGAGGGCTGGGGGAACCGGGCAGGGTGTCCGACGCCCCGGGGAGCGGTTCGGGGTCTCGGAGGAGCGAGCCCGAGCCGCCATACACCGCCAGCTCCACGGTCCACCCGCTCGGTCCTCCCGCAAGCCACGTCTCGAATACGTAGCCGGCTGGCGAGATGCTCAATGCCGGATCGGTAGCCGATCCCTCGGTCGCCGCCGAGAGATAGGGACCGGTCCAGTTCGAACCGCTCGGGGTGGACACCAGGGTGGCCACGGCGGTTCGACCCTCCACGCCGGTCGTCACGGCCACGAAGAGAGCAGAACCCGAATAGGTCGCCGCCACCTTGCCGGGATCCGACCAGCCCGAGTTGACTCGCGTCTCGCCGATGGAACCAAAGATCGACGACCCCCGCGACTCGTTGATGGAGAAGATCGACCGAGTCGAGGTGGTGGTCATCCGCCCGCTGACCATGCCGAATTCGTAGAGCGTGAGTTTGGGGTTGGAACCGGTCGTGGAAGCGACGACCACCGGGTACGTTGTGTTGGCGAGGACCGGTATCGCATCGGTCAGTATCGGGAGTGTCACCGTCGTCCGAAGCACGCTTCCAGAGCCGAACCCGGGAGGCAACGTCGGCCCCAGATCGTCGAATTCGGCTCCGCAGGAGAGGGGACTGACCCCCAGGTATCCTGAGTCCCGGACCTGAAGGATTCCCATCCCTTGAGGGACCTGTATCTCCAGCTGACTCGGACCTGCTCCGAGAGGGGTCACCGGTATTCCCCCGACGAAGGCCTCGGTCGTCGTTCCCGCCACGGCGAGGTTCGCGCCAGCCACTACGAGGCCGGTGCTCGAGTATCCTTCCAGCGGGCTTACAGAACCGACCGTGGGTCCGGACGTCGGCCCATACGTGAACAGGTCGGCGCAGACCTGGGGGCTCTGACCGGCGGTTTCCACGACTCGAACCGGGACCGTGCCCGAACCATCGGGAACGGTCGCCGTCAGCAAGGTCGAAGAGACGTATTGAACATGTGCCGCCGGCAGGCCGCCAAAGTAGACGGAGGCATTGCTCGCAAACTGGCGGCCGGTCACGTCGATCGGTTGTCCCGAGACCTGGAGTCCTGGGTTCAGCTGGGAGATCGTGGGTTCCGTGGAGTACTGGAAGGTGCTGGCGCAGGTCGAAAGACTCGTGCCCACCGAAGATGTGATCCGTACCGAAAGTGCTCCCGCCCCGCTCGGCACTCGGGCTTGGATCTCGGTGGACGACAGCCGGCCGAAGCTGGCGGCCGTCGATCCGAACGTCACAGCGGCCGCCGAGCCGATGTTCGGACCCTTGATCGTCACGGTAGACCCCGCGGAGGCCGGGTCCGGGGCGATCCACTCGACCTGAGGCAAGGCGGGAGAGACCGGGGGACCGTACGTGAACTGGTCGGAGCAGTTCTGAGGACTCTGCGCTGCGGGGTTCCATACCGTTACGTTGACCGTTCCCGACCCGGGCGGCACTACCGCCGTCAAGGAGCCGGAGGAACCGGGATAGAAGACCGCCGGGGTTCCCCCGAACAAGACCTCCTGAACGTTGGAGAGGTCGGTTCCGTTGACTACCACGGGGAGGCCGGGCAAGGACTGTTCCTCGGTCACCGAGGAGACGGTGGGAGGGAGCGGGGGATACGCGAACTGTGTTGCGCAGGTCGGGGAGATGCTGCTCCCTCTCGAGTTCGCTACACTGACGCTCACGGTGCCCTGGTTGCCCGAGGGAGCGGTCGCAGTCAGCTCGGTCGTAAAGTCACGGACGAACCCCGCCGATTCGCTCCCGAACACGACTCCGACTGCGTTCCCCACATTGATGCCATGGATGGCCACGGGAGTGCCCGCGCTCCCGCCAGACACGGACAGACCTTCCACCTGAGGGGTCCCGGACGCAAGGGTAGCCCCGTAGAGGAATTCGTCATCGCAGACTGTTGGGCTGCCGTACCCTTGGGCCGTGTGCACCGTTACGTTGACCCACCCCGCGCCGGCCGGAACGGTCGCTCGGAGAGCGGTGGCGTTGATGATGCTGAACGTAGCGCTGGACGAGCCGAAGTAGACCGCACTCGCACTGCCGATGCCGGTCCCGTTGACAACCACCGATGCGCCCGCCGCCGCTCGCTGGGGCACGACATTCGTCACCGTGGGCGCGTCGGGGTTGATGAAGGGCATCTCGGGCGGCGCACCGCACGAGCCCTTCACCGTTAGCATCGTCAGCATCGCGCCGTTCGGATTGAGCGTGGTCACGTCGATCGCACAGCTATCCAGCACGATCTTCGGGTCGGACCCGAAGATCGGCGTGCTCCCGGTCAGCGAATACCAGGAACCCGCCGCCCCCTGCTCGGCCGAAACGAACACCTCGGTCGAGCCGTTCGCCCCCACGGCGATGGCGTCGGTAAAGCCGTCGCCTTCGCCGGTCGCCAGCGAGACCCGCTGGATCGGTGCCAGACCGTAGGTTGCGACGTAGACCGGGGGGCTCCACTGCAGAGGAACGTGGTCGCAAGAGCCCGAGCACGACCCGGCCGCCAGTGATTGGGCGACGGCCGGGCTGAACTCGCCGATCCGAAACTCGACGAGGTAGTCGCCCCATGTGTCGACATGGATGTAGGCGAGGGCGACCATGGGGATCCCGCCCACCGAGAACGTCGAGAGCTGAGGGGACAGAAGGGAGCCGGTTTCGTTCGGAAGGGAGTCCGGAAGTGGAAAGTCCGTGGCGTTTGTCAGATAGGGGAAGTACGGTGTCGATTCGCTCGCGGATGCCGTGGAGTCGGGCCGGAGGGGGGATGCCGGCGACGGGCTGGCCGTAAGCGGTCATGACGCGAGAAGGAGCAGGGCCACCACTGCGGCAGAGATCGAAACAACCAGCCATCGGTGGCGGCTGAGAACGGAGGCCAGGCTGGGTGGGTGCCATCCGACCCCGGTTCGACACTGCCCCGGGAGGCTCCTGTCCCCGTCGTGGAGCACCTCTACCCCCGCCGTTTCCGGCGGACGAGCTGGCCGCGGAGAGGCCGGCCCAGCGAGCGCTATCCGTTCGTTTGACGCAACGTCTCCGGGGTTCGGCATCGCCGGTCTCCTCGACACATCCTCGTTTCATCCTCGTGGTCGCCTTGCGACGGACCCGGAGCCATCGCAGGTTCCCGACCTACCGGCGAACAATAGGAAACG
>JBJKRJ010000043.1:0-72092 GCA_046704665.1 Thermoplasmata archaeon
AGGAGTTGGGTCCCAACCGGAAGGTCCACGGTACACACGTTCGGGCGTTCCGGGGGGTAGACTTCGAGCACGGTCGAAGCGGGAGGAGTTCTTATGAGTGGGCGGCTCATGAAGAAATCATGAGCACGGCCGATCCGATGTCGAGCATCCCCGCACACCAATCTACCATCAAGCTCTTGCAGCAGCTCAAGCCGGCGAACAAGAACTGGGACGAGTTTCTGCTTTCGGCCTTTGAAGACTGGCTCCCGCCGGAAACGGTTCAGGAACTTGAGCGCAGAGAGAGGGAAGGGAAGAGCAGCACTTTCGCGGACGTCGAGCGGCGCCATCCCAACTGGGGGACCCGGAGGCGCTGAACGGTGCCTTCCAAGGCCTTGGCGCCCTGGAAGGAGCACTTCACGTTCTTGGATGCAGCCGAGCGTGATTTCGATCGCCTGGCCCCCGATGTCCAACAGGCATTCATGGATCGCTTCCCCGAGTTCAGTCGACATCCCTGGAGAGCGACGGCGAGCCTGGACGTTGCCCCCGTTCGAGACATGCCCGGACGGTGGAGACTGAAGGTGGAGGGAGGACATCGAGGAGTCTATCGTTCCCTTCAAGGCCGACCGGAATTCGAGATGTTCGAGACGCGCCAAGAGGTCTACGAGCGACTTCGTCGGTACTTTGATTCCCGAGCCTGAACTGGAATGCTGACCTGCGATCCCTTCAATCTCTCCTGGGTTCGAATATCTCGAGCGAGAGCGCCGGTCGGGGTAAGCGCCCGTGCTGGGATTCGAACCCAGGTCTGAGGCTCCGCAGGCCTCTAGGATAATCCAGTGTAGCAGGTCGAGGCGTGCACCTCGAACCCGTAGCTACCCCACACGGGCATCGGCTCCGTTCTCACCGCGCGGCGCGCCCAATAGTGCCTCATATAAAAGGGCGGGGCCGCGCTTCGTCCGACCCGGACCACAGTTAATATCCGGCGAAGCTCCTCGGCCCGACACGCGTTCCCGCACTACCGATGTCCGCCACTCACGTAGAGGACCCTTGGGATGAGCTGCGCCGGCTGCCGATGGGCCAGCACATCGAGATCATGGACGACCACGGGCGGGTCTGGGCCGGTAGTGTCGTTCCCCGACACGAGTTCTCGGGCGAGCGGATACTGCCTCTCAAGCTCGAGAACGGGTACAACATCGGTCTCCGCATCGAGGCGACGTTCTCCTACCGTCTGCTCGCTCCTCCTGCACCGCCAGCGGCCGTCGGGCCTTCCCCCGCACCGCTCGGGGCGAAACCCCGCGACTCCGATCGATGGGTCACCCTCCTCAGCACCGGCGGCACGATCGCCTCCCGGGTCGACTACGAGACCGGTGGGGTCCGTCCCGTACGGGAGGAGCGAGAGATCCTCGACTTTTACCCGGAGCTCGAACGGACCGGTCGGGTTCGGATCGTTCCGGTCTTCGACAAGTTGAGCGAGGATCTCTCTCCGGCAGACTGGGAGACGCTCGCCACGAAGGTCGTGGAGTCGTTCGCCGAGGGCGCGCAGGGCATCGTCGTGGCCCACGGCACGGACACCCTCGGGTTCACTTCCGCCGCGCTCGCATTCCTGCTCGAGGACCTACCCGGCCCGGTCGTCCTGGTCGGGGCCCAGCGGTCCCCCGACCGTCCCTCGTCGGACGGGGCGAGCAACCTCGCCGCGGCGGTGAGCGTCGCGCGGGACCGGAGATTGGGGGAGGTGGTCGTGGTGATGCACGCCGGACTCTCCGATCGCCGGTTCGCGATCCATCGAGGGACCCGGGTGCGCAAGATGCACTCGAGCCGACGTGACGCCTTCGAAAGCCGCAACAGTGCGCCGATGGGCGAGGTGGTCGACGGAGAGGTCCGACTCGGACCCGCGATCCGAGCTCCCTCGGCTGGTCCGGCGCGTGCGTCCCTCCCCCTCGATCCCCGCGGCGGGCTCCTCTGGTTCCACCCCGGACTCGCCCCGCCGCGTGCCGAGGAGTTCGTTCGGGGACTGCGGGGGGTCGTCCTGGCCGGCACCGGCCTCGGACACATCGCCCGAATCCATCTCGACTGGATCCGTTCGGCCACCGCGGGCGGGACCGTGGTCGTGATGACGACCCAGTGCCTCGCCGGCAACGCCGATCCCTACGTCTACTCGACCGGTCGCGAGCTTCGCCAGGCCGGGGTCGTCTTCCTGGAAGACCTCCTTCCCGAGACGGCGTACGTGAAACTCCTCTGGGCGCTCGGTCGTGCGCAGGACCCGGCCGAGGTCGCCCGGCGGCTGCTCACGGACCGTGCGGGGGAGTTCGAGGCACGCCATCTTGACCGGGGGTCCTCGTGAAGGCCGGGCTCGAGGTCCATCAACAGCTCAGGACGGGGAAGCTCTTCTGCGCCTGCCCTTCCGAGCTCTCGGAACGCGTGCTGGGCACCTTCTCCCGCCGACTACGTCCCGCCGGGGGAGAGGAAGGGACCGTCGACGCCGCGGCGGCGTTCCAAGCGTCGCGCGGCCTTTCCTACCGCTACGAGACGGTCCCGACGAGCTGTCTCGTCGAGATGGACGAGGAGCCACCCCACCCCCTCAACGAAGAGGCTCTCGACACGGCGCTCACCCTCGCGGCCTTCTTCGGGGCCCGCCCGGTCGACGAGATCCAGGTGATGCGCAAGATCGTCGTGGACGGATCGAACACCTCCGGATTCCAGCGAACCGCGCTCGTCGCGACCGACGGGCGGCTCGAGATCGGCGGGCGGACGATCTCGATCCTCTCGGTCTGTCTCGAGGAGGACGCGGCCCGAAAGGTCGGAGAGTCGAGTGGGGAGGTCGTCTATCGACTCGACCGCCTCGGGATCCCGCTCATCGAGATCGCGACCGGTCCCGAGATCACTTCGGGGGAAGAGGCCCGGGAGGTCGCCCAAGAGATCGGAGCCCTCTTGCGCGCCACGCGTCGGGTCCGCCGCGGGATCGGCACGATCCGCGAGGACCTCAACGTCTCGGCCGAGGGCGGCGCCCGCATCGAGATCAAGGGCGTCCAGGAGCTGCGCAAGATCCAGGAGTATGTCGAGAACGAGGTGGCGCGGCAGAAGCTCCTTCTTTCACTGCGAGAAGAGCTCGGGCGACGTGCGGCGAAGGTTCCCGACCGCGATCCGGTCGACGTCACGGACCTGCTCGGAGGGGTCTCGGGGGGTCCGTTTGCCGAGAAGGCGGGCGGACGAAGCACCGTGCTCGCCTTGGGACTCCCCGGCTTCGAGGGACTGCTTCGATCGCCTCCCGGAACGGAGGAGCGTCTGGGGCGCGAGCTCGCGGACCAGGCCCGGTCGGTCGGGCTGCGCGGGCTCGTGCACTCCGACGAGCTCCCGGGACAAGGGCTCACCGCCGACCACGCCGCGGCCATCCGGTCCCGGCTCGGTCTTCCGTCGGACGGCGCGTTCGTCCTGGCGGCCGACCGCTCCCAAGAGCGTGCGACCCAGGCGCTCCGGCGTGTCGCCCACCGGGCCCGGACCGCCCTGACGGAGATCCCCGGGGAGACTCGGGACCCGCTCCCCGACGGGCGGACGAGGTACTCCCGTCCCCTGCCGGGACGGCATCGAATGTACCCCGAGACCGACATTCCCCCGATCCGGATCACCGCCGACCATCTCGACCGCATCGCGCGCAGCCTTCCCGAACGACCGGCGGCCTTGCGGGCCCGGCTCGAGCGGGACCATGGCCTCGCATCCGAAGTGGTGCGGCAGCTGGTCTACAGCGATGCGGAGGAGGCGTTCGAGGAGCTGACCGGGAAGGGCCATGCCGCTTCCCTCGTCGCGCGGCTCCTGACCCAGGAGCTCCCGGCGCTCATCACCTCGGGGGCGGGCGCGTCGCCCTTCGCTCCTTCCGTAGAAGAGCTGGATGCGTTGCTCTCGGCCGTAGAAGCAGGGCGGTTCGCGAAAGAAGGTATCCCCGCCGTGCTGATGGCGCTCGCGACCGGGGCGCCCGACCTCGAGGGAGCGATCGAGCGGGCCGGCCTCTCTGGGTTCAGCTCCGAGGAGCTGCGCGCGCTCATCGATCGCGTCGTACGCTCGAACGTGGAGCTCGTGCGACGCCGGGGATCGGAGGCATTCTCTCCGTTGATGGGGGACGTGATGAAGGAGGTCCGCGGCCGCCGTGACGGTAGAGAAGTCTCCGAAGAGCTGCGTCGGGCGATCGCGCGAGTTGCGTCGGAGGCTCCGGGATAGTCGCCCGGCCGTACCTCGGATGGCGCGAGCTCCCCGAACCCCCTCGGCGCCGGACCCGGGGGATCGACCCAGGTACCGCGCGGTCGTCACGGACGTGGACGGCACCCTCACGGACGCGAGCAGGCGGCTCGATCCCCTCGCGCTGACCTACGTGCGTCGGCTCGAGGACGCCGGCATCCCGGTCCTTCTTGCCACGGGGAACGTCCTTCCGATCGCCCTCGCGCTCTACCGCTCGCTCGGGCTGACGGGGCCGATCGTCGCGGAGAACGGAGGTATGCTCTACCGTCAGACCGCGTCCGGGGAAGATCGGGTCGAGCGCCTCGCCGATCCCCGGGTCGCGCGACGTGCCTATCGCCGCTTGCGTGCCGGCGGCCTTCCGGTCCGCCGGCTGTTCACGGACCGGTGGAGGGAGAGCGAGGTCGCCCTCGAGCCGAACGTTGCGGTCGCACGGGTCCGGCGTGCGCTCAGGGGCCTCCCGGTCAACGTGGAGTCGACCGGGTTCGCGATCCACCTGATGGAGTCCGGTGCGGGCAAGCTGCCGGCGCTCGAGCGGGCGCTGAGCTACCTTGACCTCAGCGTACGGGACTGTGTCGTCCTCGGGGACGGGGACAACGACGTCCGGATGCTGCGGTCCGCGGGCTTCGGGGTCAGTTTTGCCTCGGCCAGTCCTCGGGCACGACGTGCCGCACGGTACGTCACGAGGGCAAAGTATTCGGCCGGGTTCGTGGAAGGGCTTAAAGTAAGCGGGATGCTCGACTGAAGCGGTTCCGCCGGGAAGGGTCGAACGTGCTGGTCGGTCAGTGCGCAACATGCGGGATGCCTGCGGCGCTCTCCTGCACGATCTGCGGACGCACCTTCTGCCAGACACACCTCGACGAGGAGGAGCGGGTCTGCCAG
The DNA here is from genome assembly GCA_046704665.1 of Thermoplasmata archaeon. Lineage (GTDB taxonomy): Archaea > Thermoplasmatota > Thermoplasmata > Lutacidiplasmatales > UBA184 > Lutacidiplasma. The sequence goes on from JBJKRJ010000043.1 coordinate 5,083, forward strand.
GAGTGTCTCAAGGCGCACCGGAACCCGAAGAGCGCCGTCGAGAACCGGCCCCCGCCGTCGCGGAAGCTACGCCGCGGCGCTCCTCCCCCCGGTCGGTATCAGTAAGGGTAGCCGGGCAGCACGACGGGCGCCTTCGGGGAGGCTCGTGCGAGCGCGATCAGCACCGCGCCGACCGCTCCCGTGAACAATCCGAACCCGAGAACGGCCCACGCATAGTCGCCGAGCGTCGAGGAGATGCGGACCCAGCCGACGGCCATGCCGGCGCTACCGGCCATGAGGTGGAGAAGTACGTTGGCTACGACCCCCAGCCCCCAGCCCAGGAAGAGAAGGAGCCCACCCGCGACGTAGTAGCCGGCGCGCTCGTCGCCCCCGGGATCCATCGGGGGGACCGCGGGAGTCTCTTGGATGTCGACCACGTTTTCCGCCACCCAGGGGGTCCGTATAGGGGTTGCGTGCGCCGGGGAAGACCCCGGGCGCGGGCCACCAACCGGAGCGGCCCATGAAGAACGGTCCGTTGACGCTGAAGGAATCGGGCGTCGGCTTCTTTGTAGAATTTGTCAACGAATCGGCTCATGAATTCGCAGGCGCTGGTCCTGACGTGCGGCCCACCGGTGCTCCCGAGGAGGTCTCAGCGCGGTTCCGGTCCACGAAGAAGACGATGCAGGGGCCAACGAAACGGGCCCTCGGCTCCTCGGTCGCGCGGGCGCAAGAGATCTCGCGCGCCGCGGCCCGGGGTCACCGCGTCCGGGGCGACGGGGGGGAGCTCGCGGGCCGGCGCGGCGAGCCTCTAGATCCCCGTGGACCCCCGAAGTACTTCGCGAGGGCCGAACGCCGAACTCCCCACGGGTCGCTGCGGGACGCGCGGACGTACAAGACCGCCCCGAGCTTCGGCCGGGAGGGGGGGTCGTGGGAGATCGATCGCCGGCCCTTCCCGGACCTCCGGGGGGTGCCCACCGGGAAATGCCGACGCCGGCGCATCGGAGTGCGTGGGGGCCGATGTGGCCACCGGTCCCGCGGGCACCCCGAGAGGAGCTGACCCGGGAGTCGCATGTCGGCGCCGGTCTCTCCGCCCGCACCCGAACCCGGCCGTCCGGTCCCCGTCCCTCCGATCGAATCGGAGTATCGTCACGGCGGGTGGAGGGAGCTCTTCCGCAACCGTCGCTTCCTCCTGTTCGAGGCGACGGCGGGCTTCGCGAGTGCCGGCTATGCGATCTACTCCGTCTCGGTGCTCTTCCTCGCCTACGGCCTGACCGGAAACCTACTGATCGCCGGGCTGGTCCTCTTCATCGAGTACGGGGTCTACACGGCGACCTTCCTCTTCGCCCCGATCGTCGACCGGGCCAAGGACAAGCGGACGATCCTCCTGGCGTGCTATCCGGTACAGGCCGCGGCCGCCGTGACCCTCGCCGCCACGCTCCGTACCGGGACGCTCTCGATCCCCCTTCTGCTCGTTCTGGTGTTCGTTCTCGCACTGATGTGGGACTTCGTGTGGGCGGTCTTCATGATCGCGCCGCCGCTCGTCCTCCCGAAGCGCCTTCTGTTCGCCGGAGATGCGTTCGGTAACGCGCTGTCGGTGGGGACCCAGGTCGGAGGATACGCGGGCGGAGGGGCCCTCCTCTACTTCATCGGCCCCTACGGGGGCGCTAGCGCCTATGCGGTACTGCTCGTCGCGGCGGGGCTTGTCGCGGTCCCGCTCGCCCTCCCCGTCGCCCGGCCCCCCGAGACCCGTTTCTGGGAGACGTTCCGGAGGGGGTGGGACAGCTTTCGCGGCAGCGCCGGCCGGGCCCTCCGATCCCTCGCCGCGGTCGACAGCTTCCTCGGTTTCTTCGCCGCGATCCCACCCCTCTTGATCCCCGCCATCGCCTATCAGCGGTTCTCCGACCCGGCCGCCGTCTACGGACCGCTCGTCACCGCCTACGCGCTCGGCGGCTCGCTCGCTGCGATCGCGGTCGGACAGTGGAACCCTCGACGGTCCGTCGGGCGCCTCCTCGTCCTCAGCCCCCTCCTCGGAGGTGTCGGAGTGATCGTCCTCGACCCGTTCTCGTTCTCTGCGTGGGCCGTCGGCGGGCTCCTTGCCGGCGTCGGGGCGACGTTCTCCGTCCGCTACAGTGCGAAGTACTCCTGGGTCCAGGGCTCCTACCCCTCCGAAGCGCTGGGGCGGTTGGTCTCGAACCTCTACCTCTTCACCGGCGTCTCCGGGACGCTCGCCGTGCTGCTCGTCGGTTCGCTGTCGACCGGGATCTCGCTGGTCGCCCTCGAGCTCCTCACCGGTGTCGGACTCGTCGCCGGTGGGCTCTTCGCGCTCGCGAGCCGGTCGGTCCGGCGCATGGCGTTCTAGCGCGACGGACCCCAAGGCGACCGACCGGAGGCGGGAGGGCACGGGACCCGGGCCTCGCCGGCCCGACCCGCAGCTGGCCGGGGACGGGCCCGCGGTGGTCGCCCCCGGGACGGACCCGGGGCCTGCGGCGCGCGGAAGGCGGCGGGTCCGGTGGTACGCCTCGACCCGGGGTCGTCGCCCCGAGAGCGGTCGGTCCGATCACCGACCGGTTCCGTCCTCTTTCCGTGCGGGACGGTCCCGTACGTCTAGGCTCATCAACACCACCCCGGTCGCACGCGGATCCTCAAGGTCGTGCGAAAGCTCGACATCGAGCCGCGCTCCCTCCGCGACCGTTCCCCGGGTGAGACCGCCCCATCGCTCGCGCACCTGGTGTTCGGAGAGGTGCGAGAGCGCACCGATCCAGAGCCGGACCTCGCCGACCTCCCGCGCTCCGTTCGACCGGGCGACCTCCTCGATCTTCCGGAGCAGGTCGCCGAGGACCGCCTCTTCGTGCACTGGAACCCCCCGTTACGCGGCCCTCGCTGCGACCCCGTCGCGCCCGATCACCCGCACGACCTCCTCGGCGACACGCTCGACCCCTCGCGTCACCTCGGGAGCCAGGGTCTCCCCCATCCGCAGATCCGCTACCTCGATTCCGAACACGGTCAGGCGTCGCGGCAGCCGGCCGAGCGAGCGTCCGAGCTCGATCGCCTCGGCCAGGCCGAGTCCATGGGTCGAGGTTGCCGCGGCATGGCCGAGGGCCCCGGTGTCGTCGAGCTCGAACCGGCGCACGCTGCCCGGCCGCCCGTTCGATCGCATCGCGTCGATCACGATCACGCGCTCGGCGTCGGCCCAGAGGTCGAGCAAGCGAGTGGCCTCCCGGGGCCCCTCGACGAGCCGAACGGTTTGAGGAACCCGGCCTCGCAGGCGCCGGACGACCTCGAGACCGCACCGGTCGTCCGAGCGGTGGTCGTTCCCGATCCCGATCACGATCCAGCGGTCGGGCGCGGTGGGGGTCGGGGGACGGTCGATCATTACCGTCTCAGTTCCGTTCGACCTCGACCCGGAGAAAGTGGGCCGAGCACGAGATGCACGGATCGTGGTTGCGGACGGCCCACTCGCAGGCGCTCTGCAGCATAGCGTCCTCGAGCGAGAGCGACCGACCGACCAGGTGGCGGAGGTCCTCCTCGATCCGCTTCTGGTTCTGTGAGGTCGGCGCGACGATCTTCGCTTCCCGGACGAGCCCGTCGGTTCCGATGCGGTACCGGTGGTAGAGGATCCCCCGGGGGGCCTCGGTGGCCGCCGCGCCCGTGGCCGCGGGCACGGAGGTCGGAGGCGGAACGAACGAACGATCGGGAGGCCGGTACTTCCCGATGATCCGGAGCGCTTCCTCGCAGGCGTGGACGACCTCGACTCCTCGCACGAGAAGGCTCTGGTAGGGGTTGCGGACGACCTTTCCGAGGCCCGCCCCCTTCGCCGCGGCGCGGGCCCGGGGGGAGAGACGCCCGGAATTGTGCGCGTACCGCGAAAGAGGTCCTACGAGATAGGCGCCGGCGAACTTCCGCACCGAGTGGAGGGCGGTCGAGTACGGGACCTGGACCTCTTCGAACGACTCCTCGAACTCGGTCGGGGGGATGCGGAGCCCGTGGCTCGAGACCACGTCCCCCTCGTTCATCGGGTACTCGCGGTCGCTCTGCAGGCTCACGAAGTCGTACTCCTCCTCGACCTCGGGATACGTGAGCGTCGAGGCGAACTCGACGGTCTTCTCGGCTAGGTCGAGGGCCCGCTCGAGCTCCGGGCGAAGGGCCGCGAGCTCGTCGACGGACGGAGAGCGGTAGAAGCCCCCGATCCGCACGTTGATCGGATGGACCTCCCGGCCGCCGAGGACCTCCATCAGGTGGTTACCCGCCTTCTTGAGCGCGAGGCCCTGGCGAACGATGTCGGGGCGGTCCTTCGCGAGTCGGACGGCGTCCGGTACTCCCAGGAAATCGGGGAGGTGCAGGAGGTACATGTGGAGCGCATGGCTCTCGATCCATTCGCCGCAGTACAGCAGGCGGCGCAGTTCCCGGATCGGCTCGTCGACGGTCATCCCCAGCGCCCGTTCGAGCGCGTGGCAGGAGCTCATCTGGTAGGCGACCGGACAGATCCCGCAGATCCGCGACGTGATGTCCGGTACCTCGTGGTACGACCGGCCCCGGAGGAACGCTTCGAAGAAGCGGGGGGGCTCGAAGATCCGCAGCTCGACGTCCGAAACAGCACCGTCCCGGATCCGGACCTTGAGCGCCCCCTCTCCCTCGACGCGGGCGAGGTAGTCGACCGCGATCGTTCGTTCGGTCATCGTTTTCCCTTCGGTGGCACGGCCGTGTCCTGGGCGGAGCGGAACGCCGGTGCGAGCGAGTTGAAGGTACGGAAGACCCGCTGGACCTCGGGCGGGGCCATCCCGAGGCCCTCGAGATGCTTGACGAAGGAGGGGACGTTGGGGCTCCCCTGCGGCCCGAAGCAGCCGTAGCACCCCCGCCGGTACGACGGGCAGATCGCCCCACACCCGCTCTGGGTCACGGGCCCGAGGCAGGGGGTCCCGTGGGCCACGACGACGCAGACCGTCCCGCGCCGCTTGCATTCGATGCAGACGCTCTCGTTCGGCACGTTCGGTGCGCGGCGATGGAGGAACGCGGTGACGACCTCGAGGAGCTGGTGCTTCGAGATCGGGCAGCCCCTTAGCTCGAAGTCGACCGGGACATGATCGGCGATGGGGGTCGACGTCGCGAGCGACTGGATGTACTCCGGGCGCGCGTAGACCGCCCGACGGAAGTCGTCGACCGATCCGAAGTTCTTGAGCGCCTGGATCCCCCCGGCCGTGGCGCACGCACCGATGGTGACGAGGAACCGGGACTGCGCGCGGACCTCGCGGATCCGTTCCATATCGATCCGGGTCGTCACCGAGCCCTCGACCAGCGAGAGGTCGTACGGTCCCGAGATCACGGCGCTCGACGCCTCGCGAAAGTTCGCGATCTCGACCGCGTCCGCGAGGGCGAGCAGCTCGTCCTCGAGGTCGAGCACCGAGAGCTGGCAGCCGTCGCACGAGGCGAACTTCCAGACCGCGAGGCGCGGACGGACGGGGGCGGCCATCGGCGCTAGACCTCCCGGACCGCGAGCAGCGGTTCGACGTCGCGGTAGCGGAGGACCGGGCCGTCCCGGCAGACGAACGAAGGACCGAACTGGCAGTGGCCGCACAGGCCGATCGCACACTTCATGTTCCGTTCCATCGAGAGCCAGATCGCCTCCGGCTTCACGCCCCTCTCCGTCAGCGCCTGAGCCGTGCGTCGCAGCATGATCTCGGGTCCGCACAGGAGCGCGGTGGTCCGCTCCGGTTCGAACCGGGCGTCCGGCAGCCGGGTCGTGACGACCCCGACGTCGCCGTACCAGTCGCGTCCGGCCGCGTCGACCGTGACCTGGAGGCGGAGGTCGCTGCGCTTCCGCCACGTCTGGACCTCGTCGTAGTACACGAGGTCCTTCGGCGTCCGGGCCCCGAAGATGATCTCGAGCCTTCCGTAGGAGTCCCGGTCCCCCAGGATCTCGTAGATCACCGGCCGCAGTGGGGGCATCCCGAGCCCTCCCGCGACGATCAGGACGTCCCGTCCCCGGGCCTCCCGGAACGGCCATCCCCGGCCGTATGGTCCCCGTACTCCGACCCCGTCGCCCGGTGTCAGGTGCGTGAGGGCATCGGTCACCTTCCCCGCGGAGCGGATCGTGTGGACGAGCTGACCCTCCGGGTTGCCTCCGCTGACCCCGATGGGGGCCTCCCCGATCCCGTAGACGTAGAGCATGACGAACTGCCCGGGACGACTCAGACCGACCCGTCGGCTCGAGCGGGGTTCGAGGACCAGCGTCGTGGTGTTCGGGGTCTCGGCGATCGCACCGCGGACGCGATATGGGATCGGAGCGAAGGGGGACGCCGCGACGGTCACGGCCCCGCTCGCCTCGGACGGATCAGTGGGCATGGAGATCTAGGAGCTGGATCTGGGTGTTCATGAGCCGCTCGGCCAGCACGGGCAGGAACCGCAGCAGGAACTGGTAGCCCCAGTCCGTCTTGCGGCCCAGGCTCCGACGCAGCTGCTCGCCGTCCAGGGTGATCACCCGCGACGGTTTCAACGCGCGCGCGTCGAACCGCCACCGGTGCGGGGGGACGAGCCACGACCACCCCACGACCTCGCCCGGACCGATCGTCTGGACGGTCAGCTGCGGGTGGTCCGCGGCGACCACCTCGAGCGAGACCTTCCCCTCGAGGACGAGGTAGAAGGTCTTGGCGGGTGTCCCTTCGCGGGCGAGGAGCTCATCGGTCGAGAACCTCTCCTCGCGCGCGCGGCGCGCGATCTCCCCGACGAACGCGGCATCGAACCCCTGAAGGAACGGATGGGCGCGGATCGCTTCGGCCACTCTCGTCTGTACCTGCTTGGTCATCGGTGTTCTCCTGAGGTCCTTTTCGGACCCGATGGCGTGCGGAGCGCGGCGACCTCTTCGGTGAGGTCGATCCCCACCGGGCACCAGGTGATGCATCGTCCGCACCCGACGCATCCGGACGTTCCGAACTGATCGTGCCAGGTGCCGAGCTTGTGCGTCAGCCACTGGCGGTAGCGGGAGAGCCCGCTCTTGCGCACGCTCATCCCATGGAGCTCGGTGAACGCGAGGTTGAAGCACGAGTCCCACCGCCTCCACCGCTCGACCTTCTCGAGCGCGAGATCGGGGACCTCCTCCTGGGTCGAGCAGAAGCACGTCGGGCAGACCATCGTGCAGTTCGTGCAGGAGAGGCAGCGCGACGCGACCAGTTCCCAGCGGGGATGCTCGAGGGTCGTCCGCATCAGGTCCCGAAGCCCCGAGGCATCCATCGTGCGACCCATCGAGGTCGAGGTGGCGGCCAGGATCTCGGCAACACGCTGCGCGTCCTCCGGACGCGCCTGGGCCACCGACCCCGGGAGCCGGCCCATCACCCTTCCTCCCTCCCGCGAACCGGCTTCGAGGAGGAACCGGTGGGGCCCCGGCCCGAGGATCTCGGTCAGGACGAGGTCCGCGCCGTGGCGGACCCCCGGCCCGGTCCCCATCGACACACAGAAGCAGGTCCCTCCGGCTTGGCCACACTGGACGGCGATCTTCAGGATGCGCGCCCGGCGGGCGTGGTACGACGGATCGGCGACCGGTCCGCCCTGGAAGACCTTGTCCGTGACCTCGAGAGCCGCGAGCTCGCAGGCCCGCATGCCGAGGAACGCGAACGCCGGTCCGTCGAGCGGCTCCGGGTCGACCGAGAAGGAGCCGTCCTCCCGGTGGGCCGTCCAGAGCCGTTCACGCGGCGGGAAGAGGAACCGCTTCCAGGAGTAGGGGCCGACGTTGTAGCCGAACAGCGCCTGATCCTCCCGGCGCTCCAGGCGGTACTTGCCTCCGTCCTGGCGGTCGGTCCATCCGACCGGAAGGTCGTCGACGTTCGAGAGACGGTCGTAGACGATCGCCCCCTCCCGCACGGTCGGTCCGACGATCTCGTAGCCGGCGTCCTCGAGCGCACGGAACAGCTGGGGGAATTCGGGGCGGAGGAGGATGCAGCGGTCTCCGACTCGGTACTCGGCCACGAGGCTCCCTCTCCCGACGGCTCGGTCGCTCCGCGCACCGGAACGCGAGGCTCACTAAGTCGTTGCCGGTGAGGGTCACCGCGCACCTACGCTGCGTCCACGACAGGCCCGCGAGGACCGGTGGGTCGGAGCGCGCGCGCGTCCGCTCCGCGCGAGGGGACGCTCGGTCCGACCCGGCGCGATGCGGTCCGCCCGGGCCGCGGGATCGTTCAGGGTTCGGGCGCCCTGCCCGCCGTCCTCGGGAACTCGCCGATAGCTGTTATTATATAGTAGCACAAACTTACTGATACTGAAAAACCGAGGGAGAACATGGCCCGAGAAATCCAAAAGCGAGAGCACCAAGTGGACCCCTGGACCGACCTCGACCGCTGGTTCGACAACCTGCGCGAGCGGTTCTTCGAGAACTGGGACGTGGCGCCGTTCGGACACCCGTTCGCTCCGGTCGAGACCGGCGAGGGGACGATCTTCCGCGCGGCCCGCACCGACGTGACCGACACGGGGAAGTCCTACCGGCTCACCGTCGAGATCCCCGGCATCCCGAAGGACAAGCTCGACATCCGTGTCCGCGGGTCCAACGTCGAGATCCGAGGCGAGGCGACGAGCGAGAAGGAAGAGAAGGGCGAGCCGTCCTTCATCCACCGGGAGAGGACCTACTCCGGATTCTACCGGAACCTCGAACTCCCCGAGGCCGTGGTCGCGACCGAGGCGAAGGCCAAGGTCGAGAACGGTCTCCTCGAGCTCGAGCTGCCGAAGCAGCACCCGACGCCGTCGACCTCCGAGGTCAAGATCGCCGTCGAGTGAGCCCGCTCGATCCCCCACCCGTTCTCCCGGGGGAACCCCCGGGAGTCCCCTGTTTTCTTCGGCCGCCCGGACGCGCGATCGGTTCAGCCGAATCCGGGCAGCGCGCGGCCGTCCGACTTTCCGCCCGGACGGAGCGGGGGCTTCCTCAGCTCCTTCGGGCATTCGACCAGCCGCACGAGCGGGGCGGACTGGACGATGTACGCCGGCAGGCCCGTGTTCGGGTCGTTCCCGGCGCGCAGGATGTTCATGATCTCAAGCCGTATCTCGACCACCGAGCCGTCCTTGAGCTTCAGGCGCACCCGGCCGTCGCCCTCGATGACCTGGTAATCGACGATCTCCGCGTTCGACAGGTCGGGGGGCGGAGCACCCGGGGCCCCGATCATCGGGCCCCTCGGGCCGCCGTGCGGGCCCGGAGAACCGCGCGCGGGTCCTCGCCGCCGACGGTGACGCCGAGCGAGACGCAGGTGCCGATCACCTGGTTCATCTTCTCCTCGAGCGAGCGGCCGTAGAGGTCCTCGCCCTTCGCTTCGGCGATCCGCTGTACCGCCTCGAGCGAGACGTCGCCGACGACCTCGCCCTTCGCTTTCCCGGATCCCTTCTCCGTGCCGGCCTCCTTGAGGAGGAGCGCGGCGACGGGGGGCCGACCGACCACGAGGGTGAACTCCTTCGTGTTCGGGTCGACACGGATGATCACCGGCACGCGCATGCCGAGGAACTGCTTGGTCTCCTGGTTGATCTTCTGGACGACCTGTCCGACGTTGACCCCGAGCGGACCGAGCGCCGAGCCCAGCGTCGCACCGGCGGCCGCCTTACCCCCTTCGACGAGGATGCTCACTTCAACTGCCACTCTTCGCGCCCCCTCTCTCCAGCATACGGACGTGATCGCCGCGCACCGTCACCGGGATCGGTACGACGGCCTCGATCAGCTCGACCGTGATCTCCTCTTTCGCCTGGTCGATCTTCTTCACCCGGGCCTTCTCCCCCTTGAACGGGCCCGAGATCAGTTCGACGATCGCCCCTTCGACGAACCCTTCGACGGTGATCTTCGGGACGAGGAGCGGTTCGACCTCCTTGAGGGTCGTCTCGCCCTCCACGAGGCCGCGTGCCTTGCGGATGCCTTTCAGCATCTCGCGTACCCCTTCGAAGCTCATCCCCTCCGCGAACACGTACCCGCGAAGCGCCGACGGGACGAGCATGGCAAAGACCACGTCGGGCTTCTCCTCCGCGCGCGCGAGGAGCGTATCCGCCACCTCCCGTTCGTAGCCTCGCGAGGTCTTGATCGCGAGCACCGCCTGCCGCGCGACGCAGGCGAGGGTGAGCTTGACGGGCGCCCCTCCGTCCCCCGCGGAGGCGCTCAACCGCACCTCCACGCGGTCCCCGTACCGGACGCCGACCGGTGCCGTGATCGCGAACGAGAGCGGGACACCGGAGTTCGGGGCCAGGGGGACGGTGTACGCTTCTTTGCGCGGGAAGAGCTCGACCGTCCCCTTCTTGCCCGGCGGGACCCACGTGACGGGCCATTCCGCGCCCTCGCCGGGATAGGTCGAGGTGTACCCGACCTCGACCGAGAGGTTCGCGGCCGCGGGTTCTGCGGCCCGGCTCGTCAGCACCGCGCTCAGGGTCGTCACGGTACCGGCGGTGACCTCGCGGGTCGTGTCGTCGGCGGCCTTGAGGGAGAGGAGCCCGCTCAGGTCCCGCTTCGGAGCGGGCGGAGGGGCGGGGAGGCTCGGGGTCGACGGTGTCTCGGGAGCGGTCTCGGGCTTTTTCTCGGGCGGCGGCGGGGCCCCGCTCAGGAGACCGATGCCTTCCTGTTGTTCAGTACCGTTCGTCATGGCTCCCCCCCGGACCGTGGGCTCACAGGCCCGCGAAATAGTGCGACCAGATCCAGGGTCCGGCCTGCGAGAAGAAGATGTAGAGTGCGAAGCCCACGAGCCCGATCAGGATCGCGCCGAGCCAGGTGACCTGGAGGACCTTGACGTACTCGTCGGACGTGGGGCGGCGCGCCATCCGGAGAATGCGGCCGTACTTGCCGTGGCCGACATTCCGTAGACGGCCGTCGAAATCGTCCTGTACCCGCCGCGCGCGATCGAGGAAGGGCATCGTGTTTCCTAACGGACGACGTCAAGCTCGGGCCCTGACTTTCGGGCCGGGCCCGCGCCGGTCGAGGCCCCCCCGAAAATCTGGGGGGATTTAACTCCGGTCACCACGAGCATCACGCGGATCGTGCTCTGCATCGTGGGGTCCACGGCCGCTCCCCAGATGATCCGGGCCGTCGGACTGACCGCCTTCTGGACGACCTCGGCCGCCTTCTGGGCCTCGCTGACCGTCATGTCCGGGCCGCCGGTGACGTTGATGAGCGCCCCGGTGGCTCCCGCGATGTCGACGTGGAGGAGCGGGGAGTTGATGGCCTCGAGGACGGCATCTTCGGCGCGGTTGTCGCTCTCGGACTCGCCGATCCCGATCAGCGCGACCCCGCCCCCCTTCATGATCGTCCGGAGGTCGTTGAAGTCAAGGTTGACGAGTCCGGGCCGCGTGATGATCTCGGTGATCCCCCGGATCGCCCGGGCGAGGACCGAATCGGCGACCTTGAACGCCGTCTGGATGGGGAGCCGCGGGACGAGCTCGAGGAGCCGGTCGTTCGGGATCGTGATCACGGTGTCGATGGTCGAGCGAAGCCGCTCGAGCCCCCACATCGCGTTCTCCTGACGGACGAGCCCTTCCGACGCGAACGGAAGGGTGCAGACGGCGATCGTGAGAGGGTTGCCGTTGTTCGCGTCCTTCGCCATCTGGGCGATGATGGGGGCGGAGCCGGTCCCGGTCCCTCCGCCGAGCCCCAGCGTGACAAAGACCATGTCCGAGTTCCCGAGGACCTTCTTGAGCTCCTCTTCGGCCTCGCGGGCCGCCTGTTCGCCGATCTGAGGCAGCGCGCCGGCGCCGAGCCCCCGGGTCAGCCTCCGTCCGAGCAGGATCTTCCGGGGCGAGTGGATCGTCAGGAGGTGCTGGGCATCGGTGTTCGCCGCGACCATTTCGGCGCCCGCCAAACCCTCCTCGGCCAGACGGTTGATCGTGTTGCACCCGCCGCCCCCGCATCCGACGACCTTGATGTTGGTCTTCAGGGATGCGAGCACCGCCTCGAGCTCGGCGTCGTCGCTCGAGGTCGGGGGCGGCGCTTCGGGCACGCGCTTCGATTCTCCGGGCAGATGTGCGAGGATCTCCTGAGCGAGCGGTCGCATCACGGGGGGTCTCCCGCCGCACGGAGCATGACCTCTCCTATAAAGGGTGACGCCGCTCTCGAGAGAAACCGTGGAGTATCGCGCCTGGGCTCCCTACTACGACCGGATCCGCGCGGAGTTCGGGTTCGAGTTCGCGCGCGAAGAAGCGGCGGCCGAGCGGCTCGAGTCGCTGCTTCCCGGGCCGGACCGCGCGGACCCCCTACCGCGCCTGCGGAGCCTCGTGGAAGGAAGGGAGGCGGTCGTGGTCGGCCTCGCGCCCTCGGCCGGCCCGCCTCCGCTTTGGCGGCGACCCGCGTCGGACCGTTCGACCGCACTACTCTGCGCGGATGGGGCGACCGCCGAGTGTCTGGCGAGCGGCCTCGTCCCGACCGTGATCGTCACCGACCTCGACGGGCCCGTGCCCTCCGAGATCGCGGCGAACGGAAGGGGGAGCTTCGTGGTCGTGCATGCGCACGGCGACAACCTCGCGGCGCTCGAGGAGTGGGTCCCCCAGTTCCCCGGCGAGCTGGCCGGCTCCTGGGCCGGTCCCCCCCGAGGGGCTCTCCTCGATGTCGGAGGGTTCACGGATGGGGACCGGGCCGCCTATCTCGCCGAGCACTGCGGGGCGCGCCGGGTGCTCCTCTGGGGGTTCGACTTCGACCGGGTCGACGAGCCGGAAGGTCCGCCGCGCACCCGAAAGCTCGCGAAGCTCGATTGGGCCCGACGCTCGCTCGGCCTCCTCGCGGCCCGGACGGAGACCCCGATCCTCACCTGGCGGCGCGACGGCTCGCTCGAGCCTTACCCGCCCGAGAGGAACGACGCATCGACCAGGTAGACGACGTTCTGGCCGTTCTCGTAGAGCGGCAGGAACGGGAGCCCCTCGAACCAGTGGATCGCGGCCGGACTGAGCGGCTTCGCGATCTGGGCCGGGTCGAGCGCGACCCCCTGGTACATGACCGAGTCGATCGCCACGAGGTCGATCGCATGCCGATGGTCCCCGTTCGGGGCCATCGCATTCTTGAGCTCGGCGACCGCCGCCGGCCAATCGCTCGCGTTCCCGTTGAACAGGGCCGGCGTGGTGACCCACGTCGCCGGATTCCCATCGAACCCAAAGATCATCGAGCTCAGCCGATGGTCCGTGGCGACCGCCCACGTGGGGGGGGTCGCGATCCCGACCCAGAGCCAGAGGGCGGCGTCGCCCGGGGTCAGGCCTTCCTGGAAGTTCCCGAAGTCGGCGGGCGGAGGGTAGACGATGGCCGCGTTCGCGGCGAGAAGGACGACCGCGGCCGCGAGGACGGCGTAGTGGGCGCGCCGACCCCCGCGGTCCCGGGCACGCGCCGCAAGGCGTCCGAGACCGACCGCGAGGAGGAGACCGATCGGGATCAGCAGGTACTCGGCGTGCCGGCTCGGCGCGAGGGTGCTCGAGAGGTTCTGGAGGCCGGTCGAGCCGCTCAGTCCCCCGACCGCCGAGAGCGCGACCATGGCGAGCGCGGAGACCCCGAGCGCCCCTGTCCACGTCAGGGCGAACGGACCCAGCCGGGAGAGCCGGGGCACCCGTCGGCTCCCCGCGGCGAGAACGCCGACCATCAGGAGCGGCGTGAACCACAGGATCGCCGCGAACGTAGTGACCTGACCGGTCCCGGGCACGGGGACGAACACCACCGCGGAGATCGCACCGAAGACCACGAGGGCGATCGCCGTCGCGTCGCGGACGAGGCTCTTGTCCGAGGGGAGCCGCACCCATCGCCTCGTCGGGCGGAACCGGCTCCGCCGCCATCGGATGAGAAGGCCGGTCGCGACGACCGCGACCAGACCGATCGCCTCGAACCCCGCGAACGCGACGTAGGAGCGGTTCCCGAGGCCCTCGAACAGGACCTTCGCCACGAACTCGCTCGTCCCGTAGAACCAGAAGACGAACGTCGTGGTGATGAACGCGGCGAGGAACACGAGCTCCCGGAGGGGGAACCGACGGCTGTAGAGCCCCGGTCGCCAGAGCTCGAGCAGGAGGATCCCCCCGAGCGCGCTCACCGCGAAGAAGTAGGAGGAGAGATGATGGGTGACGATGAGCGCACCCGAGGTAAGGGCCAGCGGAACGTACCACCGGACGTCCCGGCGGCTCTCGAAGAGGAGCCAGAGCGCGGCCACGCAAAGGAAGTCGCCCAGGGCGAGGGGCGCCGGATGGGCGATGGAGAACAGGCGTGGCATCGCCACCGAGGCAAAGGCGGCCCCGAGCAACGCGACCCCGTCGTGCGGGTAGATCCGGCGGAAGAGCAGGAAGAGCGGGAGGACCGAAAGTACGGAGACGACGGGGACGATGAGCGTCAGCGCGGAGAACGCGCCGATCCCGAGCGCACCGGCGCCGGCGCCCGCGAGAAGGTAGATCCCGGGGAAGTCGGGGTAGGCCGAGCCCCAGCCGGCGTAGGCCGTCCCATGGGGGAGCGTGCCGGTCGCGAGCAGGTCCGCGGTGAGACGGTAGTACTCGCCCGAGTCCGAACCGAAGACCGCAAACGAGAGGTACGGTTCGAGAGCGAGGAAGACGAGCAGCAGGCAGAGACCCGCGAGGAGGAGCGCGATCTCCGGTCGGAGGGGCGGCGGCTCGGGACCGGGCAGAGAGACCTCCGGGTCCATCGGTGGGCCGGCCATCGCCGCCGGAGAGGAAGGGGCACTCCGTATAGGGATGTGCTCGGCCGGGCGAAGACGTGGAATCGTTCCTCCGTCCCGAGCCAACCCATAAATAGGAGGGGCTGGTGCCGCCGACGCGAGGACCGCCTCGAATGCCCTCGGCGCGCCGTCAGAAAAAGACCGCCCGGCCGGCGGCGAGACCGTCCGCCGCGCGGGTCCGTCCTAAGCCGAAGAAGCCCGCCCGGGCGAAGGCCAAGCCGGCCCCGAAGCCGGTCGCGGCCGCCAAGAGCCGTCCGACCCCGAAGGGGAAGGCCCCCGAGACGGCAGCCCCGGCGCCGTCGCTCGAGCTTCCCCTTCCGGGCGGCCGCCGTCATCTCCTCTCGCTCTCCTTCGTGCGCGACGGCGACGAGTTCCTGGCGCGCCTCGAGACCGATGCCGGCCACATCACGGAGCTCAAGAACCGCTCGCTCGACCAGCTCCTCACCTTGGTCGCAAGCGAGCTCGAGGATCTCCTCGAGTGAGTCCCGGGGTCCGCACCCCGGGCGGACTCACTCTCGTACCGGGTCGGCCGGGAAGAGCCCTTCCGCGACCACGTAGTTCCGCGAAGGGCGCCCGGGGGCCGCGAGCTCGACGGATTCCACGGCCTCGTGCGAGAAGAACCCGGCCGGGAACCGACGGACGACCCGGATGCGCACCTGGTCGCGGGGGCCCCACTCGGCCCGACGGCCCCAGCGGCCGACGATGACGATCGCGTTCGGGGTGACGCCGACGAGTCGGGGCACGGGATGGAGCGCGATCCCCGTCCCGGCGACCGCGAATCCCAGGGCGACCAACCCGAAAAGCAGGAGATCGAACGTCGCGCCGGCCCCGGTGTGACCCGGCGCACTGAGGTCGATGGCGACGAAGGCGAGGAAGACGAGCACGAGACCGGCCAGATAGATCAGGGAGAGTCGGAGCGCGCGCTGGAGGCCCGCACGGTTCGGTCGGAACGGGATCGGGGCCGCCGGGGCGGTTCTTGCCCCGGGGGAGGGAGTACTACCCACCGGGACCCGCACGGTCGGGCGCCCGGAGCCCCGAGGAATGCGGACGGTGTGGGAGTTCGACACCGTTCCCCGGACGGTCACCACCCGACCTTAAACGTGCCGAGCGCTCGCCCCCCAGCGATGGTCGCCCGCACCGAGTATCTTGTGATGCATACCCATCGGCCGCGCGAGCTCGTCAACATCACCGACCGGGTCCGCGAGATCGTGCGCGGAAGCGGTGTCCGCGAGGGACTGGCCCTCGTTTCCTCGATGCATATCACCGCGGCGGTCTACGTGAACGACAACGAGTCCGGCCTGCTGCGCGACATCGTGGCGTGGGCCGATCGCCTGGCCCCGCCGGGCGACTACGAGCACCACCGGACGGGCGAGACGAACGGGGACGCCCATCTGAAGAACCTCCTCCTC
Organism: Thermoplasmata archaeon; assembly: GCA_046704665.1. Classification (GTDB taxonomy): domain Archaea; phylum Thermoplasmatota; class Thermoplasmata; order Lutacidiplasmatales; family UBA184; genus Lutacidiplasma. Next base: position 21,101 of record JBJKRJ010000043.1, read on the forward strand.
GGTCACCAGGTCGTCCTTCCGGTCACGAAAGGAGACCTCGATCTCGGTCCCTGGGAGCAGGTCTTCTACGGGGAGTTCGACGGGCAGCGCTCGAAGCGCGTCCTCGTGAAGGTCGTGGGCGACGCGTAGCCCCGACCCCGGCCGCCCCACCCGGGGTCGGCGCACGCGGGGGCCCCCGTGTCAATCGAGGTGGTGGTCGTGGAGGTGCCCCTTGCCGTTCGCCGGTCGGGGCAGCGGGGAGCGGAGGTCGACCAGGGGGACCTTCCGTGCGATCTCCTTCGCCATCGCCGAACAGGATGACGGCGGCACCGGGTGCTGGGTGTACCCGGGGAGCGCGAGGTCGTACGTGACGACCTTCTACTCCGCGATCGTCTCCCAGACGGCCCGGAAGACTCGGTTGGCGGCGTCCTTCTCTCCCAGGTGCCGCAGGAGCAGCTCGAGACAGAGGATCTCCGCGACCGGGTCGGCCTTGTCCTGGCCGGCGTACTTGGGCGCCGAGCCGTGGACCGGCTCGAAGACCGCGAGGCGCTCTCCGTAGAGACCTCCCGGCGCGACTCCGAGGCCCCCCGCGAGACCCGCGCAGAGGTCGGAGAGGATGTCCCCCATCAGGTTCGTCGTGACGATGACATCGTACTCTTCCGGCTTCTTCGCGAGCTGCATGCACATGTTGTCGACGAGGCGCTCGTCGGCCACGATGTCGGGGTACGATGGGGCCATCTCACGGAAGGCCGTCTGGAAGAGCCCGCCGGTCATCTTCATGATGTTCGCCTTGTGCACGGCCGTCACTCGCTTGCGGTGCTCGCGCCGAGCGTACTCGAACGCGAAGCGGATGATGCGGTCGGACGCCTTCCGGGTGATGATGTTGACCGTCTCGGCCGCCGAGTGGTCCCGGTCGACCCAGTGCTCGACGCCCGAGTAGAGACCCTCGGTCGCCTCCCGCACCACCACGAGGTCGGTCTCGGGGAACCGGGTCCCTTCGCCCGCGATCGCGCGCGCGGGTCGCAGCGATGAGTACAGGTCGAGTTCCTGACGCAACGCGACGTTGACCGATCGGAAGCCACTTCCGATCGGGGTCGTGATCGGTCCCTTGAGCGCCACGCGGTTCTTTCGCACCGAATCGAGGACCGCCGGGGGCAACGGTGTGCCGACGTCCCGGATCGCCTTCTCGCCCGCCTCTACGACCTCCCACTCGATCGGTACTCCCGTGGCATCGGCCACGATGCGTGCCGCGGTTGTGACCTCCGGACCGATCCCGTCTCCCGGGATGAGCGTCACTCGATACGACATGGACACCTCGTTTCTGCCCGTTCGACGCGCGCGCGGATTTAAGCGCGCGGCGGAGACCGAGGAAATCCGCCCTGCCCGGCGGACTCGTTGCGTTCCGTACCGAGACGCCGAAATCGTCCAAGAGAGGATCGCGCGGCGGTGCCCTCCTCCGCGGAGAGGAGTGACAGAACCGGACGGGACCGTTCGTGGCCCGCACGACCCCCGGGAAGCGACGGTCCACGGGTGACGCCGTCTCTGCGAACGCCCTGTGTCGAGCTCCCGACCCTCCCGCTCGTCGGGAGACGGTCGCGACCCGGAGGGAGGGACGGTAGGGCGGGTGCGCCAGTTTTCATCCGTTCGGCCAGGGTAAACAGTATTCTTATAGTCGATAGCTGTACAGTGACCTATGCTCTCGGCGTCCTACCCCGAGGTGCTTGCGAACGACTGGCTTCCTCCGGTCGCGCTCGGCCGTCAGCGCGAAGTGCTGGAGGTCGTCCGGAGGCTGGACCCGCCGCGGCCGAGAGCCCCTCCGCCGTGGATCGTCGGGATCGCCGGGCGATCGGGATCGGGCACCTCGGTCGTGGCCCGGCGAGCCGCCCGTGAGGTCGCCGACCGATGGCGGACCGGCGGCGAGGTCGGCTCGGTCCGGCCGGTCGCCGTCCGGGTCGGCGGTCTCCGAGGAAGCCACGGAGTCGCAACAGCGCTCCTGCGCCGACTGGACGAAGGGTTCGACGGACGCGGATTCGCGACACGCGAGATCCTCGCCGGGTTCCTCCACCGCCTCCGCCGAGCGGGCCGTGCGGTGGTCGTCGTGCTGGACGACCTCAGCGTGGGCGCGCCGGATCTCGCTCCGGTGCTCCGAGCGATCATCGAGCCGGACCGGTTCCTTCCCGAAGGGGGGGAGGGGCTCCCTCCGATCTGGACGATCCTCGCCGGCACCGAGGAGAGCCTCGCCACCGTCGCAACGCACGTCGCGGAGGGAGTATCGCTCGAGCCGTTCGTTCATCTGGAGCCGTACTCCGGGGAGCTCCTCCGAAGGATCGTGTTGGACCGAGCCGAGAGGACCCTCGGTCGCCCTTTCGCCCCGGAGTCCGTGGTCGAGATCGTGGGTCGCGCGCTCTCCGAGGGAGGCGGGGCCCGTCGGGCGATCGACCTCGTCCGTCGCGCGATCCTCGGCGCGTCGATGCCCGCGTCGCTCGGCGCCGAGCGTCCGGTGGCTCGCCCCGGGGTCGCGATCGAGCCGAGGGTCGTCCGAGCGATCCGGGAGGCCACCCGCGGCGCAGGGGCGCGCCTCGGTGAGGTGCGTCGACACGAGGCGGAGCTCGCCCGGGCGCTAGGGGAGCGGCCCCTCCCTACCACGACGTTCTGGCGACGGATCGTTCGATTGGAGCGCGCCGGCTACGTCCGAAGAGAGATCCGTACCGGCGGGAACGGGGGCACGGTCTCGCTCGTCCGGTTGATGACCCCGATCGACGAGTGGGTCACGGAGGATCGTCGGACGGGAACTCCTCGAGGGTTCGGGCTGTGGAACGCCGCAGCGTCGGAGCGGGGGGCGGCGCCGGGGGGCTCTTCGATGCCGTTCCCGTGGGGGGCCCCGCGCGGCGGCGCACCTGGCTGAGGACCATTTCGGCGAGGGCCGGAGAGCGGAGCGCCTGGGCCACCCGGTCGAGCGGCGCCTGGCGGAGCGACTCCCGGTCCGGATATCCGGCGCGGTACAGCAGGCGCGATCGGACGCGGCCGATCCCGCGCAGGCGCACCAGGTCCAACAGCTCCTCGCCGACCCCGTAGCGGACCCGGAGCGATAGGTCGTCGATCGTCCTCTCGAGCCGACGATTGAAGACGGTCGCGAGGCGCCCCGCGGCGAACAGGAGCCAGTCGGCATCCTCGACCTTGGACCGGACGTCCCCGGCCCCGATCCCGTAGCGAGCGGTGAGGTCGACCAAGGGAACCTCCTCGGCCCAGGCCTCGAGGACCGTGGCGGTCTTCAGGGTCGCGAGGAAGACCTCGAGATCAAGGTCGAGCGGGGGTTCCTCGGGCCGAACGAGCAGCTCCTCGGCCTCATCGGTGTACCGCGCCAGGAGGTCCGGTTCGTCGCCCCGCCGGAGAAAGAGCGGCGGCAGGTCCGGGGTCGCGGCGATCGCGGCGAACAGGGGGAACGGTCCGACCCCGAGCGGGGCCCGCTCGAGAACGTGTCGGAGGACGACCGCGCTCAGGGGGTCGAGGTACAGTTCGCTGGTCAGGCGTCCGAAGCGCGTCGCGATCAACCGATCGCCCGGCTCGAGAAGCTCGTTCTCCACCAGGAACCGGCGGACGGCACGGACCGTCGATTCGAGGTCCGCCAGCGGGAGCGTGCGGCCGTAGAACGTCGCCCGGAAGAACGCCTCGAGCTCGGACTCCGTCGATACCGCACCGCTCGCGGCGAGCGCCAGGACGTGCATCCGCAGCGCCGGTTCGGCGGCGAGCCGGCTCTCGATCGGTTCCGGCTCGGCCGACAGGTACTTGTCGAGCAGGCGTCCCTCGTCGTCCGGGCTCCGGGCGAGCAGGAGCGCCTCGCCGACCGGGTCGTACCGCGGACGGCCCGCCCGCCCGAGCATCTGATGGATCTCCAGCGCGGGTATCGGTGCCTGGAGTCCGAGGCGGTCGTCGTACCGGCTCGTGTCGCGGACCACGACGCGCCGCGCCGGCAGGTTGATCCCGGCGGCCAACGTCGGTGTCGCGACCAACGCTTTCAGCGCGCGGTCGCGGAACGCCCGTTCGACGACCCGTCGTTCGGGGTTCGTGAGCGACGCGTTGTGGAAGGCGACCCCGTACGGAAGTAGCCCGCTGAGGCGCCGGACTCCCTCGGTCTCCTCGTCCGACAGGGTGGCGAGCTCCGCCGCCGCCGCGCGGGCCCGTTCCCTCTCCTCGGGTCGCAACAGCGGGCGGACCGCCCGGGTCAGCGAGGCGGCCACTTGCTCGCTCGCGCGCCGGCTGTTGACAAATACCAGGGCCTGTCCTCCTTCCTCGACGACCGTCCGCACGAGGCGGGGGACGGGCTCGCCCGGCGGCGCGATCTCCCGCGTCGAAAGGTCGGTGAAGGTGATCGACCCGTCGTAGTAGACGCCGCGCTTCAGCGGCACGGGACGGAACTCGCTCGCAATGTGGCGGGCGCCCAGCCAGTCGGCCACCTCTTCCGAGTTGCGGACCGTCGCCGACAGGGCCACGATCTGAAGGTGCGGGTAGGCCCGCCGGAGCCGGGTCAGGCTGACCTCGAGGGTCGGCCCGCGGTCGGGGTCCCGAAGCAGGTGGACCTCGTCCGCCACGACCACGCCGAGCCGGTCGAGCCAGGGGCTGCCCCGACGCAAAAGACCGTCGGCCTTCTCGCTCGTCGCCACCAGGACGTCGAGCTTCTCGAGCTTCTCGGCCGGAAGGTCGAAGTCACCGATCGATATCCCGACCTTCAGGCCGAGCTCGGAGAACTTCTCGAGCTCCTCGCCCTTCTCGTGCGCGAGGGCGCGCAGAGGGACGAGGTAGAGCCCCGTGCGGCCGGCGCGGGCGGCCCGGAGGAGCGCGAGGTACGCCACCAGGGACTTTCCACTGGCCGTTGGGCAGGCCAGGAGGAGGCTTTCGCCGGCGAGCACCGGCCCGAGCGCCATCGCCTGCGGCGGATACAGGCTCGAGATCCCATCGCGCTCGAGGATCTGGCGCCAGGTCGGGTCGAGCTCGGTCTCCGAGAGCGGCACCGGGGCCTTCGGCTCTGCGATCGGTGCCCGCGGGGGGGATCTCCGGGCCGAGTGCGCCGGCACGGCGTCAGAAGCGGAGGCACGTCTATAGGGTACGCCCGTCTCCGTCCGCGAGGAGCCGGCGCGCGAGGATCAGCTCCTGGATCTCCGTCGTTCCCTCCACGATGGGGAAGACGCGCGCGTCCCTCAGGAGACGCTCCGCGGGCGCGCCGGTACGGACCCCCTCGGGCCCGCTCACATCGATCCCCAGGGACGCGATGGAGACCGCGGCGCGGGCGGCGACGAGCTTCGCGACCGAGGCCGCATCCTCGTACGGCTCGCCCGCGTCCTCGAGGGCCGCGGCCCGTTCGACCAGCGCTCGGGCGGACGCGAGCTCGGCGTACGCGCGCGCGAGGAGGGGGCGCTTCCATTCCTCGTCCCGTTGCCGCACGACGCGCACCATCTCCTCAAAGGCGGCCCGGGCGACTCCCAGCGCACAGCTCGCGATCCCGACCCGGCCACCCGTGAGCGCGCTGAGCGCGACGTGGAGGCCCTCCCCCTCGTTCCCGAGAAGCGACTCGGCCGGGAGACGTACCCCGTCGAGCACGAGCTCCGTCGTCTCGCTGCCTCGCAGGCCGAGCTTGTCGAGCCGCTGGGCGACCGAGAAGCCCTTCGTTCCGGGAGGTACGATGAACGCCGAGATCCCCCGGTGCCCGCGCGCGGGATCGGACGTCGCAAAGACGAGGACCACTCCGGCGCTGACGGCGTTCGAGATGAACATCTTGGTGCCGTGGAGGAGGAACCCGTCCCCGTCCCGGGCGTACCGGGTCGCGATGCGGGCCGTGTCGGACCCGGTGCCGGGCTCCGTGAGCCCGAACGCTCCGACGAGCTCTCCGCGCGAGAGCGGACGGAGGAACCGCTCGCGCTGGAGGTCGGTGCCCCAGCGGAGGATCGGGGCCGCGCAGACCGCCAGGTGCACCGCCATCACGACCGCGACGGCGGCACTCGCGCGCGAGAGCTCCTCCAGGACCGCGACCGTCGCGCGGGTGTCGCCGCCGGAGCCGTCCCAGGCCGAGGGGAGTCCGAGGCCCAGAAACCCCTCATGGGCCAGCGCCCGGACCAGCGAATCCGGGACCCGGTCCGTGCGGTCGATCTCCTCCGACCTCGGACGGAGCTCGCGTTCGGCGAACGCCCGCGCGCGCTCGCGCCAGGCCACCGTGTCGGCCGCGGGGGAATACGGCACGTCACGGTCGAGCGCGACCAATGCTTAAGCTGTGGCGGCGAGTCGGTCGATGCGTCCCTCCGAGGACGCGATGATTGCGACGCCCACGCCGAAGGACCGGTTCACGGCGCTCGATACCCTGGCCCTCGTGCGCGAGCTCCGGTCCGTCGACCGTGCCCGCGTCGACAAGGCGTTCGACCTCGCGTCCGGGGGGTGGTCGATCGCGTTTCGGGTTCCGGCCGAGGGCCGTCGCGAGCTCGTGCTCGTGCCGGGCCGATACGGGGCGCTGTTGCGGGAACCCGCGAGTCACACCGAGGAGATCTCTCCGTTCGCGAAGGAACTACGGCGCCTGTTGACGGGGGCCGTGCTCCGAAGCGTCGCCGAGCCGGGAGGGGAACGCTTCCTCGAGCTGACGTTCTCTCGCACCGAAGAGACCTCCCAACTTCTCCTTGCGTTCGAGATCTTCGGAACCGGCAACCTCCTGGTGGTCCGGGAGGGACGCATCGCCGCGGTCGCCTACCCGCGTCGGTGGGCGCACCGGTCGGTCCGCGTGGGCGCCGAATATGCACGCCCCCCGGCACGGACCGACCCGTGGTCGCTCTCCTACGACGACATACGCTCCGAGCTCGAACGGTCCCGGACCGATCTCGCCAGCACGCTCGCCGCCCGGCTCTCGCTCGGGGGACCGATCGCCGAGGAGCTGGTCACGCGGCTCGGCGAGACCCCCGAATCCCCGGCAGCCCACTCGGCGACCGCGCGCGCGGAGCGCCTCCATCGCGAGCTCTCCCGCCTACTGGACGACCTTGGCGAGCGGCCGAAGGGATTCGTCTATGCGAAAGGGGATATCGTGGTGGACGCGACGCCGTACCGATCGCTTCGGTGGGGCGGCGACGCGAGCGTCACCGAAGTCGAACGGGCTACGTTCTCGGAGGCCGCCCAGGAATACTTCGCCACCCTGGTCTCGGTCCCTCTGACCGCCGAGGAGGAAGCGGCGAACCGGGCAAGGAAGGAGCTCGAGCGCCTGCTCCTCCAGCAGCGTCGGTCGGTCGACGAGCTCACGCGCGCCGCCGCGCAGCTTCGGGATCAGGCAGAGTCGATCCTCGCCCACTACCCGGAAGCGGAACGCGCGGTCCGGGAAGCGTTCGCGGCCGAGAGCGCCGGGACCGGCCCGCGTACGGTCGAGGTGCATCTCGGCGAAACGGTCGTCTCGCTCGAGGCCGGCCGGACCCCGAGGGAGGCGGCGCAGGCCCTGTTCGAAGAGGCGAAACGTCTCCGCGCCAAGGCCGCCGGAGCCCGTTCGGCGCTCCAGGAGACCGAGCACCGGATCTCCGTGCCGTCTTCGGGTGCGCGGTCCGGAGCGTCTCCGATCGAACGCCCGTTGGCGCACCGTGAGCGGGCGCACTGGTTCGAGCGGTTCCGTTGGTTCATCAGCTCAGAAGGGGCGATCGTGGTTGGCGGACGCGACGCCGCCTCGAACGACCTGCTCGTCAAGCGCCATCTCAAGCCGGGGGACCGGTACGTTCACGCCGACCTGCACGGAGCCGCGAGCGTGGTGGTGAAGCACCCGATGACGGGCCAACCACCCCTGACCGAGACGACCTACCGGGAAGCCGGACAGTGGGCGGTCGCGTTCTCCAAGGCATGGCGGGCCGGCCTGGCCTCCGCGTCGGCGTTCTGGGTGAGCGACGACCAGGTGTCGAAGTCCCCCGAGACCGGAGAGTTCGTCGCGCGCGGTGCGTGGGTGGTCCGTGGGACGAAGAACCTGATGCGCGATCTGCCGGTCGAGCTCGGACTCGGGGAGGTCGACTATGAGGGCGAAAAGCTATGGACCGCCGCCCCGCCCTCGGCGGTCCGTGCCCTCGGCACCCTCCGCGTGCTTCTTGCGCCCGGTCCGGAGCGAGAGCGGGGCGACCGGGAGAAGGACCTCGTCCGCGATCTCGGCGTTTCCCGGTCCTGGCTCCAGTCCGCCCTGCCCGCCGGTGGGCTCACCGTCCGGCGGCCGTAGAGGCGGTCGACGTCCCGGGCCGCAAACCGATCCCCCGCACGACGGTAGGTCCGACCTCCCACACGTAGCGCGACCACCCGAAGACGCAGACCATCCACCTGGACCGTCTCTCCCACCCCCACTTCGATCCCCGGACCGGGCGACCAGCGCGTCGTCCGGGTCCGGGCCCCTTCGAGGATCGACACCGGGACCGAGGGGGGCAGGTGGGGACTTACCCAGACGGAGCCGGCCAGCGCGGCGGCCGCGCGGGGAGCCGAACCACCGTGGCGAAGATCAATACGGTGGACCCGCATCGGAGGGCGGGAACCCGGAAGGTCCGCCCCCACCACCAGCTCGACCGAGACCGGGAGCCGGAGCTTCTCTCTCGAGGAGATCGCCCCGCGGGAGGTGATCAGGTCGACCTCGACCTCCTCGACGGGATGGACCGCGAACCGGTGCGTCCATTGACACTCCCTGCATCGCGCGACGCCGGATCTCCCCGCCCCCGACCTCGTGCGATCCCAGCGGACGACCCGGTGCGTGGTGACCCGGCCGCAGGCGTCGCAGAAGAGGGAGGCGGCGGAGATCCGGAACGGCGTGGGGGTCGACTCGATCGGGGCCGTAGGCGCCACCTCCTCGCTCATGGACCGGGTCCTCCGCCGTCAGGAGACCGCGGACGGATTACCGTTCCGCGGCCCACGGTGGGCCCCGATTGGAAGGATCGAACCGTCTCAGTGGGCCGGACCCGACGGTTCTCCCGCCGGGTCCTCTCCCTCCTCGAATGGTTCACACTTTCGGGGTCGGGTGTTCGGGGAGCTCCCCGCCGCTCAGGATGCTCGGGATCTCCCCTTCAAGCCGGTGCCGGATCGTAAGCCCCAGCGTCCGCTCCGTCCCGGAGCGGTCGACCGCGAACCCGGGCTCGACCAGCTCGATTCCTGCGCGAGGGTTGTCGACGACCTTGATCTGGAGCGGGGGGGCGCCGGGGTTCAGCCGGGCGTGGGCCCGCGAGACCCTCTCCGCGAGCTCGAGGACGGAAAGTGACTCGCCGCTCGCCACGTTGAACGTGGGCGCGACGGCCCCGGGACGGGCACGCAGCACGTAGCTCACCGCCGCCCGCCAATGGGCACAGACGTCCTCGATATGGACGAAGTCCCGGCGCTGGGTCCCCGGTGCGTTCACCCGCAGCACCCCCGCATGGGCCTGGCGCGCGAAGAGCTCGAGCACGTTGGACTTCGTCACGAGCCGGCCCCCCGAGACGTAGCCACCGTAGACGTTACTCTGACGGAGGACCGCACACGGCATCTCTGCGCTCTGCGCGAGCTCTCGGGTCAGATCCTCCCCTGCTGCCTTCTGCCGGGCGTACTCGTGCGTAGGCTGCGCCGGCGTCTCCTCGAGTACCGGCAGGCTCCGTGGAGCCCCGACGACCGCAAAGCTGCTCGCGAAGATCACGGGGATCCGATGGTCGCGACACATCGCATAGAGCCGACGCGTCCCGTGGATGTTCACACGGTGCGTTGCCTCGGGATTCTGCGCGCACGCCACCACTCCGGAGATCGCGGCGAGATGGAGGACGACGTCACAATCCGACAGGAGGCTGAGCGCGGGGTCGCTCGCGAAGTCAGTGTTCGCGACCGTTCGTTCCCGGGGTTCGACCCGTACCGGACCCGACCGGTCGTCCACCATGCGGAGGTCATGGCCTTCGGCCCCGAGGGTCGCCGCCAGGAGACCTCCGATGTACCCGGTGGCTCCCGTGATCCCGATCCGTGCCAGAAGGGTCCCTCCCGCGGGCCCCTGTCTCACACTTCTCTTACTTGAGACTTGCAATGTCCGAAGGGGATCTACCCCCGGGTCACCAGGGACCGTCTTCCGACGTCCGGAGGCGGGTTCTTGCGACCGGTGTTCGGTGCGCTTGCGTCCTTTCGCCCTACCGGCCCACGCTCCCTCGGGAACCGTCGACCGACGAACGCCGAGGGGGGACCGTCGACCCCCCCGCCGGGACGGTCGGAGCGAATGCGGGCCCGCTCGCCAACGGACCGTGAACGACCGGTGTCGTCGGTCCACGATCCGCTCACGGGACCGTCGCCCAAGTCCCGGGCGGGCGTGAACGATCGGCCCCGGGAACTCCGGGGGTTTCAGGCAGGGCTCGAGCGCGAGGCCGAATCGTAGATGTGGAGCAGCTGCTCGAGGTGATGTTCGACCGAGAACTCCCGCCGCACCCACTTACGGCCGATCTCGGCCCGTGCCCGGTACTCGTCGTAGTGGTCGACGAGCTCACGGATGGCGGCGGCGAGTGCTTCCACGTCCCCCTTCGCGACGACGGTACCGAACTCCCCCACCGTCTCCGGAAGCCCTCCCGCATCGGAAACGATCACCGGGAGACCATGGCCCAGCGCCTCGATCGGCGAGTTCCCGAGGTTCTCCCAGCCGAGCGACGGCACGATGAGGGCGTGGACCGAACCGAACCATCCGGAGGTGTCCGTGACCCATCCATCGACGAGGAGGTTCGGGTCCTGAGGTAAGGCGAACGGGCCCGAGCCCCCGATTCGGACCCGTACCTCCGGATGGGTCCTCCGCACGAGATCGACGGCGCGGAGCAGGACCTCGATCCCCTTCTGCCGCTCGAGTCGGCCGAAGAGCCCGACCGTGAACGGTCCCTTTGGCACGGGTGCCGGGACCGGGGGTACGGGTATCATCGGCCGCAGGAGCTCCGTGGGCCGGTAGCCGAGGCTCTCGAACGCCCTCCGCGTGGCCTTGCTGACGCAGATGTACTTCTGGACCCGGTGCTGAACATATCGGTCGAAGTAACGGCGCTCGGCCATTCGATACGGTAGGTCGAGTCCCACCCCGCATCCCGTGAACTGACACCGCAGAAGGACTCCCCCGGGGCATCGAGCCCCGTCGGGAAGGGTCAGGGTGGCGATCGGGCAGAGACGTTCCACGTCGTGCACCGTGAAAACGATCGGTTCGGGCCGGCGGGCCAGCCAAGGGCCGAGGGCCAGATATCCGAGGCGAAAGTGGTGCAGATGGATGACGTCGGGACGGAATTCGCTCGCCACCTCATCCAGCCAGCCGACCAGGCGATGAGAGTCCAGGACGCCGGAAACCAGCTGGACCCTCGGCGAGTGAGGGATCCGAAAGACCCGGCTCGGACCTAACAGGTCCCCCGGGTCCTCGGTGACCAGGGCGGCGGTGAGGTTCGGATGTCCGCGCTCTGTCAGGGCGCGAGAGACACGGCCGATGTAGACCTCCGCGCCTCCAGCGGTGGGCCCCTCCCAGCCGTCGATGCGAAGGATCCTCATGGCCTTCCCGTTCCTTCCCGACCCTGTCGGGGCATAGTAGACGCAATGCGGCAGTCCGCAGGGACTATGGCGCCTGCCTCATGAAGGTGGGGCAGATAAGGGGTGAATCCCCCGCATCCCCCCCATGGGGCCCCTTTCAGGGGGCCGTACGCCGGCGTCGCGCCCTTTCTTTCCCTCGTCGGGTCCGAGGGCGGAGTTCGAGTTGCGAGTCCCGTTCTCGTTCCTGCCCGATGGATGGGGGCCTGTCGTGGCGTCGAGCCGCTCGGACCGCCGTTCTCGAGGGAAAACGGTCACCTCCCGACCCACGGTCCCGGGGGCCGTCCGTGCCGTACTGGGTCCCAAAGGCGGCGACCCCTCCCACCGGAGCTCCGGGCCTTACGGAGCTCGGCTCCGCACGCCCAGGGGGGGTCGGACCCTGCCAGAATCTCTCTGCCTTTTACACCGATCGAGCCGCGAGATTAGAGCAGCTCCTCGTAGACCTCCCGAAGTTGTGCTCCCACGTGAGGGAACGAGAGGACCTCGCGAACCCTCGCGGAGATCTGGAACGGTCCCGCCTCGACCGCTTCTCCGATCGCGCGTCGAAGGTCCGTCGGCTCGTCTCCGCGATAGAAATGTACCCCGGGCTCTCCTTCGAGCAGGCGACCCGCCGGCACCTGCTCGCCCTGGGGGATCACGACCCGCGTCCCACGAAGGTAGGCCTCGATCACCGGTAGCTGGAACCCTTCGTACGCCGACGTGGAGACCAAGCACCGGGAGCTTCGGTAGAGACGGTCCAGGTCCTCCGAGGAGAGGGGCTGCGAGAGGCTCACGGCGTTGGGCGCCCTCGCGAATCCCTCCTCGAGCTCCTGGTTACGGACGGGATTGGTGGGCGAGGGGGTCCAACGCACCGCCGCCCGCATCGTGGGCATCTCGCGGAGTACCTTCAGCAAGAGAGGAAGCCGCTTTCGCGGGGCGAAGGTGCCGATCCAGAGCACATCGAACTCCTCGGGGGAACGGAAGGGGGAGGTCGGTTCGAAGGGGACGTTGACGATCCGTATCTTCTCGGCGACCCGCCGGCCCAACCGGGCCCGGATCTCGCCGGCCACCGTTTCGTTCAACGTGACGATACGGCGGGCCCGGCGCATCCCCGACCACTGGCATGGTCGCGTCAGGAGAACCATCCGATCCGACCACGGCTTCGCCCGGAAGGGTCCCAGGTCGTACACCGTGAAGAGGTCCGGGTCCCTCAGGGTCCCGACGAACGAGGTCTCGTGGATGAGGCTCTCGTGGGGCGGATATCGCTTCAGGTGCTGGGCCAACAGCGGGCCGACGAGACCGCCGCGCTTCGCATCCAGTCCCCAGAGATGGTAGGAGAGAGGTTCGGCCGCGATACCGGCGGTTCGAGCCGCCTTGAGGATTCGGTGAGCGTAGGTGTTCATCGAGACGGTGGGACGGTCCCAAAAAGGCGATGCGATGGACACCCGCATGGCACGCTGGTCAGTCCCACGTGAACTCGTCGGTCATAATTCCGCCGGTCGGATGCGGGCGAACCGCCCCACCGCAGATCGTCGATGGACGGGCACCGATGGGGGGTGACGATGCCGCGTTCGGACTCGACCGTGCGAGAGACAAGAGGACTCGCTGCCGCCACTCCGGTCGTGGCGGGGGTGCAAGGGGGGTCCTCCGTCGGCGCGGGGACCAGGGGCAACGTCTTCCAGCCGTCCCGCCTTCGGGGTCAGGCTCGATCTTTCGGAGAACCGCCTGCCCACCCAGAGTCGGCGGGGTCCCGCGCGTCCCCGAGGGGACGCACCCGGCCGAGGGTCGACCAGACCTTCCCGCCCCCGGCTCCGATAGAGCGGCGGCTCCCCTCGCCACCGGCCGAGCGACTCGCGGACCGCCCGAGAGAGTGGAACGGAGCCCGAGCGGGCCACGTTCGAATCGTGAGCCGGGAACCGACCCGGCCGCGTCACCACCGCGCCATCCCGTTCAGGAAGTTCGCCACCTGGGCAAGCCGGGGGGCCATCACATAGAGCGCCTTCGAGATCCGCTCGGCTAGCGGATCGTCGGCCGAATCGAACAGCGAGCGCAACATCTCCCGTCGCGTCGCGGACCCTTCGGCGACATCACGAAAGTGGGCGTTGCGCTCGAGCTCTCGTTCTACGAGCCACCGGAATCGCGGGTCGCCCTCCACCATCTCTCGGAGTATCCGAAAACTCTCCGTATGTTGGCGTTGCATCTTCGCGTACCGGGCCCGGTAGGCGGCGAACGAGCTCTTGGGGGGTCGAGAGTAGTTCTCCGAGTGTGTGCGGAGAAAACCGTCACGGGTGGCCGTGAAGACCAGATGCCCCCGTGAAAGGACGCCACTCCAGAACAAGAACTGGTCGGTGACCGCGGTGATGCGACGAAGGAACGGCTCCTGGGCGGCGAGGGTCTTCCTTCGAATCGCGATGAAGCTGGCCCCCGGGTTGACTTCGGAGGCGCGCGCGATGAGGTCTCGGGAGGCAGTCGGCACATCGACCTGCATCGGTCGGGTCAACAATGCGGCCCGTCGGACCGTCGGGCGGTCCGCATTGATCGGGCGGTCCCGCTCGTCGATCGCCGAGAACCCGTGCGCATAGTACGCCAGTGCCGGGTCAGAGGCGAAGGCCGCCCGGACGTGGCTCAGCTTGTGGGGGCTCCAGAGATCATCGTCATCGAGGAACGCCACGACCTCGCCCGTGGCCTCTTCGAGCGCATCGGCCATCATGGCACCCACCCCGCTGTCCGAGGAGTCGAGGACCCGGACGTCGGGCAGGGAGTCCACGAACGGGTGCGCGAAGTCCTTGGTGACGATGGTCTGGAGCTCGGAACGGGGAACCGTCTGGGCGAGCACGGAACGCACGGCGGATTCTAGGAACCGGGCCCTTCCGTGAGCAGTGACGATCGCGCTGAACCGGACCGACGGCTCGGGATCACTCATCCCGGGCCCCCTCGAGTTCGAACTCGGCGTTCGTGGGGAGGGCGGCGGGGCCGGGATGCGAGATCTGCTCCGGGCCGATCGTCGCCGGGCTCCCGGCCGAGCCACGGGTCCCGGGGTCGCGCGCAGGGCGAGCCTCCCGTGCCCGATGCGTTGGATCTCCTCGAGGCAGCACGTCCCGAACCCCTCCCCCTAGTTTCCCGCGCGTTCTCGCTCCAGTATCCAGTTGAGGGTTCGGCTCAGCTGCGGGGAGACTACGGAGAACGCCTCGGAGAGGGCGATCCGTTTCGGCCAGGGGATCCCGCGGCGCCAGAGATACGCGCCCGCCATGTGGCGCACGAGCGAGCGCGCCGCTTCTTCTCGAGAGAGCTCGAGCCCGGCGATCCGGCGCAGAGTTCTCAGCGCCTCCTGGTGGGACCGAAGGACCGAGGCGACCGCGGAGGCGCCTCGTTGCTCGGCCATCGCGACCAGCAGGTCGCCGGTCTCCTCCCACTCGTGCAGAGTCCGGGCATACTTGCGCTCCTGTTCGTACCGCGAGCCCGACCGGATCCACATGTTGTTCTCCGGGTGGAATCGGTACGTCGTAAGCACTCGACGGTCGATCCGCAGGCGCATCCCGCTCATCAGGGCAGAGTACAAGAGGAACCCGTCCAGGGCGCGGCCCACTCGTGGAAGCTCCGCTCGGAACGGCTCCAGCATCGACCGGCGCACGACGATCGAGCTCGAGTTCCACGTGTTGAAACGATCCGCCCGAGCGATCTCCCCTTCGCGGTGAACGCCGGGGGAGACCATGAGTTCCTTGCCCCCGGGCAGGCCATCCGCGCGCGCATAACTTCCCATCACCCGGCGGGGCCCCCCTCGCACCGTTGCCCCGCTCTCGTCGGCGATCCTCAGACCATGGGCATAGTACCCGAGCTCCGGGTCGTGGTCGAACTCCCCCACCGACAGCGTGAGCTTCTCCGGGTCCCAGAGATCGTCGTCGTCCAAGAAGGCGACGATCGGAGAACGACTTTCGGCGAGGGCCCGCTCGATCTTCACGCCCTGGGAACGTTCGGGGACCAGGAGGAGCTTCCCGTGGAGCCGGCTCGCCGCCTCCACGATCTCCGGGGTGGTGCGGTTGGTCGTGATCACCGTCTCGATCTCGTCGGACGGGTACGACTGAGCGCCGACCGACCCCAGCGCCTGCGGAAGGTACCGGGTCCGGTCGAATGCCGTGACGATGACGGTCACCCGGGGCTCCGGGTCTGCTCTCGACTTCGTCACCTCCGGTGTTCCGTTCATTCCGGACCTAGCCGACGCACGCTGGCGTTCGACGAACGCGCGGGTGCCGGAATCCCTCCCGGGATCCGGCCTCCGAAAGTCCGCCCCCAGCCGGGTCGCCTCCGGAGCCTTGGAGCGCGTCGGGCGGCATCAAGATTGTGAGCCGGACGAACTCCGGGAGGCGATGAGAACGCCGTTCCCCGTACCGGCCCGGGGTCGAAGGGCGTCGCTCAATCACCGGGGCTCCGCGAGGCGGGGTCGGGCACGGAAGGGCGTGGCGACCGACGTCCGGGGCGTAGCTATGCGGTACCGGTGGCCCGCCGAGAGTGGGGCTGCCCGAATTTGAATCGGGGTCCCGGGCTCCCAAAGCCCGAAGGATGGACCAGTAGAGCGGACGGAGGGATTGTCCTCCGGTCCGTAGCTACCCCACAGCCCCGCATGACGTCCCGCTAGACGGCCTCGACCCGTTTCAACGTTCGGCCGATGCGGCACTCGGCCGGCCCTGGGTCGACCGTCTCGACCCGGTAGCGCTGCTTCGGAGGGAGCGACGGTCCCGCACAGATCCACCAGTTCGGGCAGTCGAGCCGACGGCACGGATACCGCCCGATCTCGACCGAGCTACCGACGACGGCGCTCTGGGTCTCGACGACCATCGAGCGCCGGACGGGCTGGACCTCGACCACATTGGCGTCCGTCTCCTGGAGGGCGCACGGGTGGGTCACGGGGCGGACCTTCGTGACGGCGTACTTGCGTCCCGCGTCCAGCGTCAGGCAGGCGTGACGGTAGGGACAGGTGCGGCAGACGGGCCCCCCGCCTTCGTACACGAACTCGAACCCTTCTTTCGCCTCGTGGGTCGCCAGCAGCGTGATCTCGGCCATCCTACTCGGTCACCCCCGTCGTACGGGCGAGACGTTCGGCCGCGACCCGGCTCAGCCCGTTGTCGCCGAGGATCGTGTAGCGATCCGGACGGATCGTGTGGGCCATGACGAGCGCCCGGGTGATCTCCTCCTTCGAGACGCCCAGCTCACGGGCCGTGGTCGGTGCTCCGATCGCGAGGAGCGCGTTCTTCAGACGGCGCCAGTCTCCCCCGTGCAGGTACATCATCATGACGGCCCCGACCCCACACTGCTCGCCGTGAAGCGCCGGGTGCTCGGAGGTCCGGTCGAGGGCGTGGCTGAACAGGTGCTCGCTCCCGGAGCACGGACGGGAGGACCCGGCCACGCTCATCGCGATGCCGGCCACGAGGATCGGTCGGATCGCGATCCAGACCGACTCCTCCAGGTTCGGCTTGATCGCGTCGGCGTGGTCGATGATCTCGTGCGCGGCGTACTCGCTCAGGGCGGCCGCGGTGCTCGAGAACTCCTCGTTCCTCAGACGCACGGCCAGCCGCCAGTCGAGGACGGCGGTGACGTTCGAGATGACGTCGGCGCACCCGGAGGCGAGGAGGCGGAACGGGGCCTGGACGATCAGTTCGGTGTCGGCGATCACCCCGATCGGCACGGCTCCTTCCATGCTGGACGTGGAGTCGGTCCCGTGGAGCGACGCCCGCGGTGAGGAGATCCCGTCGTGGGCGGCCGAGGTCGGCAGGCTCACGAATGGGATCTCGAGCCGGGCGGCCACGACCTTGGTGATGTCGATCTTGCTGCCGCCACCGACGCCGACCAGAAAGCGCGCGCCCGTGGTCCGCACCTCCGCCACTACCCGTCGGACCTCCTCCTCGGTGGCCTCGTGGGCGATCACGGTCGCCGTCTCGAATCCGCCCTCGTTCAGGATCCTCGCCGCCCGGTGGCCGGCGAGCTCGCTCGTCCGGGGGCCGGTGATGACGACCCCCTGTCGCGCGAACCCGAACTCGTGGCAGGTGCGGGCGAGCTCCTCCAGCACTCCATGCCCCGCGAGGACGATGCGAGGGAAGACCATCTCCCGGGCCTTCCCGAATCCGGAGTCCGGACCGAGCGCCGTCGTGTCGAGAAGCGGGTGGGTTCCCCCCATGTCCGTCGAGGGGGCGGACGACGGTCGGCCCCTCATTAGCCTTCCGCGGAGGAGGCGGTCCCGAGGGGTCCCTACCGACCCCGGACGTCCCCCCAGAGCACCTTGTGTTCCTGGAGCATGACCCGGACGTCCAAGTGGTCGGCGAGCACCCAATCGGCGAGACGACCCGCGTCGGTCCCCCAGACCGGCTGGAAGACCACGACCGCGGGACCATGGTACCGGCGGAGCACCCGACGGGCGTACAGGTAGTCCCGTCGATCGGCGACGGTGAACTTGAGGACGTCCTGCGCCCGCAGCAGGCGGAGATTGGGCCAGTGATTGTGCGTCTCCATCCCCGAGGACGGGCACTTCACGTCCACGCTCAGGCTCACGCGGTCGAGACCCAGGTAGGGGCTCACGTCGAGCGACCCCCCGGTCTCGATCAGCGTGACCACCCCTCGCGCCGCGAGGGCCGCGACGAGGTCCCGCGACTCCGCCTGGAGCAGAGGCTCGCCCCCCGTCAGGCAGACGAAGCGCGTTCGGTTCCGTGTGACCTCCGCGAGGATCGAACGGATCGACCGCTCTCGGCCGGGGCCGAACGAGTACTTCGTGTCGCACCAGCGACATCGAAGGTTGCAGCGCGCGGTCCGGACGAACGTCGTCCGCACCCCGGTGAGGGGTCCTTCCCCCTGGACGGAGTGGAAGACCTCGATGATGCGCATCGACCCCCTCGAGGCCCTCGCAGGGCTATGGTCCTTTCCCGCTCGGGCGCGACGCGCGTCCGGCTCAAATACGCCGGTCGTGTCGAACCCCCCCCATGGAACCCGCACGTGCCCGTCACTGGCAGGAGACGTGGGCGCGTGCCGGCCTCGCCACCGCCCGCCGTACGCCCGGTCGCGGGAAGTTCTTCGCCCTGGTCGCCTATCCCGGTACGAGCGGCTTCTTTCATATCGGCCATCTCCGCGCCTACGCGTACGCCGACGCCCTGCACCGCTACCACCGGATGCTCGGGGAGGAGGTCCTCTTCCCGTTCGGGGTCCACGCCTCCGGCCTGCCGGCCGTGACGTTCGCCCAGAAGGTGAAGGACCGGGACCCGAACACGGTCCGCCAGCTCGAGGCGGAGCGGGTGCCGCCCTCCGAGTGGTCCGGCCTCGAAGAGCCCGAGAGCGCGGCGCGGTTCCTCGGCGACACGTACCGCCGCGTCCTGCGTTCGCTCGGCGTTCTCTTCGACGAGACGACGTACGTCACAACGGTCGACGACGATTACCGGGCGTTCATTCGCTGGCAGTTCCGTGCTCTCCAGGAGGCCGGGGCGCTGGTCCAAGGGGAGCACTTCGCGTCCGTCTGCCCCGTCTGCGGCCCCGTGGCGGTCGATCCGGCCGAGACCGACCTCTCCTCCGGCGGGACGGCCGAGGTGCTCCGGTACGTGACCGTGCCGTTCGCCCTCGCGGACGGGAGGGTCCTCCTCACGGCGACGCTGCGACCCGAGACCGTCTACGGGGTCACCAACCTTTGGGTCGCCCCAGGTGAGACTCTCGTCGTCTGGCACCACGGTCCTACGAGCTACCTCGTGGCGAGAAAAGGGGCCGAACGCCTTGTCGAGCAGCATGGCGGCCGCCTCGGCCACGAGGTCGCGGGCTCCGAGCTCGTCGGCCGCCCGGTCAAGGTGCCGTTCCGGAACCTTACCGTGCCCGTTCTCGAGAGCCCCCTGGTCGACCCCTCCGTCGGGACCGGCGTGGTGATGAGCGTGCCCGCCCACGCGCCCGTGGATGCGGCCGGAGTGGCGGCGCTCGAGGACGCCATCCGCTCCTCCGTCGGCGCCCCTCCGGTCCTTCTGGAGATCCCCGCCGATGCGACGCTCACCGCTTCCGAGCGGGAGCTGAGCGAGGGGTCGGGAACCCCCGCCGAGCGGGCCCTCCGGGCGACCGGGGCGAACGGAATGGCGGATCCGGAGCGTCTTTCGGAGGCGACCGAACGGCTCTACCGGCTCGAGTTCGTTCGGGGACGCATGACGGTCCCTCCGTTGGCGGGCGTGCCGGTCCGAGAGGCACGCGACCGTGTGGCCGCGGAGCTCCGCACGGCCGGGACCAGCTTCGACCTGAGAGAGTTCTCGATCCCGGTCATCTGTCGCAACGGCCACGAGGTGATCGTTCGCCGGCTGCCGGACCAGTGGTTCCTGCACTACGGCGATCCGGAGTGGAAGGCCGCGACGGCGCGGCTCGTCGCCCAGTTGCAGACGGTACCGGTCGAGTACCGGAACGAGCTCGGGGACATCCTCGACTGGTTCGCCGACCGCCCGTGCACCCGTCGGGGCCGCTGGCTCGGGACCCCGTTCCCGTTCGACCCGGAATGGACGATCGAGCCGATCGCCGACTCCACGTTCTACATGGCGTACTTCGTCGTCCGCCGCTTCGTGAGCTCGGGTCGGCTCCGGACCGAGCAGCTCACCCCGGCCTTCTTCGAGTATGTCTTCCGGGGCGCGGGGGCGGGGGAGCCGACCGTGGACCGGACCCTTGCCGAGGAGGTCCGCGCGGAGTTCCTCTACTGGTACCCGCTCGACTTCAACATCGGCGGCAAGGAGCACAAGCGGGTCCACTTCCCGGTCTTCCTGTACACCCACGCGCGCTTGGTGCCGTTCCCTCTGGCCCCGAGAGGCATCTTCGTGCACCATTGGATCACGGGGCCGGCCGGGGGCAAGATCTCCAAGAAGGGGTTCGGGGTCGCGGGAGGCGGAGTCCCCTCGATTGCAGAGTCGCTCGACCGCTGGGGGCCGGACCCGCTCCGTCTCTTCTGCCTGATCTCGGCCTCGCCCGCGCAGGACGTAGAGTGGGACTCCGACGTAGCGGAGGCGGGGGCCGGACGGCTCTCGGACATCGAGCGGCAGATCCGGGACGCCGGGGGGGACGGGGACGGTCCTCCCGAGCTCGATGCCTGGCTCTCCGCGCGCATGCATCGGATCATCGCGGCGGTCCGGGCGGCGTATGCCGCCGTCGACCTGCGCGCGGCGGCCGAGCGGGTCTGCGTCGACGTGCCGGCCCTCCTGCGCCGGTACTACGCGCGGGGCGGCTCGCCGGGTCGCGCGAGCCGGCGGCTCGCGGACGCCTGGGTGCGCCTCCTGTCACCGATCGCGCCCCATATCGCCGAGGAGTTGGGAGCCGGCCGGTTCCCCTCCCTGGTCGCGGTGCAGCCGTTCCCGAACCCCGAGGAGTTTCCCTCCTCCGAGGTCGCCGAGGCAAGGGAAGCGTTCCTCGAGCGTGTCGAGGAGGACCTCCGCGCTGTCGTCCGCACCGGTGCCGGGGGCGGGACCCAAGGGCCGGAGGAGGTAGTCTTCTACATCGCGGAGCCCTGGAAGGCCGAGGTCGAACGGTGGCTGCACGAATCGACCGACCGGGGGGCGACCCCGCAGATACGCGAGGTGCTCGAACGAGGCAAGAGCCACCCCGAGGTCGATGCGCACCGGGCGGAGGTGGCGAAGTTCGTACAGCGGGTCGGCCCGCTCCTGCGATCGGAGCCCCCGGCGTCCGGCCCTCCCGTCGACGAGCTCGCCACGTTGCGTTCGGCCGAAGGGTATCTCTCGAGAAGGTTCGGGTTCCGTTCGGTCTCCGTCCTGCGCGAGTCGGAGGCCGCTTCGCGGGACCCGCTCGGGCGTCGGGACCGGGCGCGCCCGGGCCGCCCCGCGTTCTACTTGATCACCGACCGGCCCGCGAAGCCCCCTGGGTAAGTGCGCGGACCCTCCGAGGGGATGCCGTGCGGGAGCGGGGGAGGTCTTCGCTCGCTAGGAGCGGGCCCGTTTCTCCGCCGGCCGCGGCGCGCGCTTGGACCGCCGCTTCCCGTTCCCGCGGAAGTTGAGGTGCATCCGGGACGGCGTCGGATGCGCCGACACCCGCCGGTACTTGGCGCTCCGCTTCACCGCGTAGCTCCGCGCGACGGGCCCCGAGATCTCGAAGTAGATCAACTGCCCTACCGGCATGCCCGCGTAGATGCGGACCGGGATCTTCACGCTCATCTCAAGGGTCCAGTAATTGCAGAACCCCTCGTCCCCCTTCCCCGCGGTCGAGTGGATGTCGATCCCCAGACGGCCGACACTGGACTTTCCCTCGAGGAAGGGGACGAAACCGTGAGTCTCCGTGTACTCTTCCGTGACCCCGAGGTAGAGCTGGCCCGGAATGAGCACGAACCCGTCCCTGGGGATCGTGAACTCCTTCGCCGGGTTCGGACGTCGTGCGTCCAGGGCGGCCCGTCGATAGACCGAGAGGTACGGACCGAGGTGCACGTCGTAGGAGTTCGTTCCGAGGCACTCCGGCCGGAACGGCTGAATGACGATCCGTCCTTCCGCGATCGCGGCGCGGATCTTGGAGTCAGAGAGGATCATGCCGGAACGACTCGCGGCGAGCCTCCGTCGCTATTTAAGGGAAGGTCGCTCGGTCGACGCGCGCTCCAGTACGAGCGCCGCGTAGCCCACGACGTCGCGCATCGGCGCGACCTCTCCCGAGTGACCCCAACGAAGGAGGCGGGCCTCGACCGGCCAGTCCCGGGTGGCCGCGAGGAGAACGGTCGTGGGGGCGATCCCGCACATCGAGATCTCGTGCTGCCGGACGGTATCGTACAGGCGACGCGGATCGCGGGCAAGGATCGCCTCTAGGGCGAGGTGATCGAGCCGGTCCGCGGTCCCGGCGGGCACGTAGTGGGAGAAGTCCGTGGAGGCGATGAGCAGCACGTCGCGCTCGGCGACCGCGGCGCGGACGACCCCCGCCACGTCCTCGAGGAAGTCGTAGGGACCGAACCCGACCTCGAGGGCGACGAACTTCGGGCGGGGGACAACGTACTCGAGGAACGGAAGCTGCACCTCGATGGAGTGCTCGTGGGTATGCGCGGCCTCGTCGACCTCGATCGGGAGGCGGGAGAGCGCGCGGAGGAGCTCGTGGTCGACGGACGTCGGCCCGAGGGGTGTCGACCAGGCCCGGTCCGAGAGCGACGCGCCCCGACTCATGCCGTGGTGGTCGACACCGAGGATGAGAACGCTCGCCGGCGGGGCGTCCCGGGCGATCCGGTAGTAGGCATGGGCCGCGATCGCCCCGGAGTACTCGTACCCGGCGTGGGGAACGATCGCCGCGCGCACGCGTCGGGTCGAGCTCCGCTCGGGCGGGGGGATCTCCCCCGGCCCCCGGGCGTCGCGGAAGCACCGTTCCAGGAGATGGGCCAGCTCGGCGGCATCCGCCGGGTAGAACTGGCCCGCGACCGCCGGTGGACGGGCATTCGCCCTCATCGTTCCTCACGCCGGGGAGAGCTCGGCTACGAGCGCGCGGGCCTCCGGCTCGGTCAACGGGGGCCGAGAGGAGGAGCGGAACGGGTTCGCCGCGCCGTACCTCGGAATAACGTGAAAGTGGGTGTGGAAGACGATCTGCCCCGCGTTCGCGCCCGCGTTGAGCGAGACGTTGTAGTCCGGGGCGAGGCGCTGCTCGACGCGGCGGCAGATCTCGTCCAGCGAACGGATGAGGGCCGTCTGGTCCTCGAAGGGGAGGTCGGTGATGCGGGCGCCGTGCCGCTTCGGGATGACGAGCAGGTGGCCCCGGGTGAACGGGCGGATATCGAGGAACGCCATCGTGTCGGGGTCCTCGTAGATGATCCACGCCGGTGCCCGATGGGCGACGATGTCGCAGAACACGCATTTCGGAGGAAGGGAGGGACCCCCGTCGCTCATCGGCCCCCCTGAATCGGCGAGAGACAAAAGGGTTGGCCGGCGCACCCGCCATCTCGGCTATTAGGTGCGGACCACCTGTACTTCCTCATGCTCCGCCACCGACGCCTAGCCGCCGTGGCGAGCGTACTGCTGCTCCTTCTTGCATCGCTCCTTGCGATGGGGTCCACTTCGGCGGGGAGCGCGGCCTCCGCGGCGACCTCGCGCCCTTCGACCGTGACCGACCGGGTCGCACTGCCGCGGGAGGCCACCTTCCATCACCTGGCCCCGGGCTACGCGTTGACCCTCACCTTCACCCTCGTGCCGTCCCATCCGAAGGAGTTCTCCGCGCTGCTCGCCGGAGTCAACGACCCGACCTCGTCCGAGTACCACCACTTTCTGACCTACCCGGAGTATCTCGAACGGTTCGCTCCTTCGTCCGTCGCCGCGACCTCGGTCCTGGGCGCGCTCCGGGCGGCCGGCGCGGTCGGCATCACCGTGGCTCCGGACCGATCCTCGGTCCTCGCGACGTTCACGGTGCGGGAGGCCGAGGCGTTCCTCGGTGTCCGGTTCGTATCCTACGGTAGCGACGGGACTGCCCCGCTCTACACGGCGACCGGCTCGCTCGTTCTCCCGCCGGCGCTTCAGGGCAGGATCTCGGCGATCGACGGCCTCAGCGATACGGGGGCCCACGTCCGCGCTCCCACCCTGGGTCTCACGGTGGCGGCGCGCGCGGTGTCGTCCGGCTCGTCGGTCCTGTCGCGCGCGACGCCGGGGGCGTTCCTCTACGATAACACCACGAAAAGCCAGTGGTACGTCGGCTCGGACTACACCCAGATCTACGGGGCGACCTCCCTCTTTCCCGGAGGGAGCGTCGCGAACGGCACGTTTCCCACCCACGTTGCGGTCGCCACGCTTCTCGCAAGCGGGTACAACGACACGTCACAAGCCAACCTCCCCCCGTGGGACCCGGCGGTCATCACCACCTACTTCAACGACACCTTCCCGTCCAGCTGGCCCAAGCCTCAGCTCTACGGAGTCCCGGTGACGATCGGCGGGGTCCGGCCCCCGGCGCCCGGTACGTTCGGCGTCCTCAACGACTCGAGCCTCGACGAGTTTGAGAACTCCCTCGACCTCGAGATGGTCGGGAGCCTCGCCCCGGGCGCGTCCGTCTACAACTTCTACTTCGCCGCGAGCCTGCTCGGCGCCCAGGTGCCCGACGCCACGATCGCAGGGGACTTCGCCCAGAGCCTCGCCGCCGCCCTCGCGTACAACTACACTCCCCCCAATCAGGCTCCGGTCCACCTCGGGGTCGTCTCAGGATCGTTCGGACTCGCCGACCTCAACAGTTCGGCCTGGAACCGGGAGCTCGAGGCGGCCGCCCTCCTGGGCGTGACCGTGGTGATCTCCAGCGGAGACCAGGGAAACGCGCCCGACTATCTGAGCCACTCCCAAGTCACCCCGTGGCCGACCTGGCCCGGGAGCGCCACGTTCAACAACTCGGGCGCGATCTCGGTCGGCGGCGTCAGTCTCGTTCTATCGGGGACGCCGAGCGCGTACACGCAGCCGAATCGGTGGAACCTGAGCTTCGACGCGAACGTCGGAGCGATCCAGTCGATGGTCGCCTGGTACAACGCACCGGCCGGCCCAGGGCAGATCGTGGGGACCGAGGGGGGAATCAGCACGGTCTACGCCGAACCGTCCTGGCAGTTCCACTCGGCGGCCCAATGGCCGATCGTGAACGCGACCGACGTCCAGGGCGCGAGCTCGCTCGGACGCGCCGAGCCGGACGTCGCGTTCGCGGCGAACACGACCATCGCCGCGGTCTTCGCGAATGCGACGGGGACGGTCTTCGCCACGCTGCTCCAGGGAACGAGCGTCGCCGCCCCGCTCTTCGCCGGGCTTCTCGCCGACGTCATCGGCGTCGCGAGCGCCCGGAGCTCGAGCGGTTGGGCACCGCTCGGCTTCCTCGATTCCGAGATCTACCGCATCGCGAGCTACTACTGGGCGCATCCCGGACGCTCGGGCGACCCGTTCCTGGACGTGACCCACGGAGCGAACTACGTCTTCCGAGCCGGCCCGGGCTGGGATGCCGTCACCGGCTGGGGCGGGATCGAGGCGGCCCCGTTCCTGGCGGCCCTCGAGAACCGGACCGTGAGCGGGTTCGTCTATACCGGGGCCACGCCCGGGCTTCCGGGCCCGCAGGCCGCGGGTCCGGCCATCCCTTGGACCGTCATCTTCGTCATCTTCGGTGTTGGTTTCTCCGTGGCCGTCGCACTCATCCTGATCATGGCCCGACCCCCGCGCCGGACCGGTCCCGTGACGATCCCGTACGGGGCCCAGGCCGGGTCCGGGGTCCCGGTCGGGCCGGGGGTCCCGGGAGGGATCTATCCCGGAGCGACGTTCCTCTGCCCGTACTGCGGGGCGGTCCGTCCGGCGGAACCGGTACGGTGCCCCCAGTGCGGCGCGCTCTAGGTGGGGGCGGGGGGATCGGCGACCGATGCGGACGCGGCGCTCTCGCTCGCGCTGTCCTCCCCGGGGGGTCCGGCGGGTTCCGGCGGCGTGTCCGTCGCGCCCTCGGGTTCCGCGACCGTGAGCGGGCTCTCGGCCGGAACCGGTGAGGGAGAGACTCCGAGCTTCTGCTCGAGGAATCTCCGGATCTCCTCCGGACGGCTCGAGGAGATGCCGAAGTACTCGGCGAACCGCCGGGTCGTCGTGAGCTCGAGGGTCGAGCCTTTGGGTTCGGTGCGGATGAGCCCGAGGCCCCGGAGGTGCTGGACCTCCTCGTAGGCGATCTCTCCGATCATCCGAACGAGGATGCTCTGGAGGATCGGCTGGTGGTAGGCGATGAGCGTCAGGGCCCGAAGGGTGCGGGGCGCCATCTCGACCGGAGTGACGGCCTGGACCGACGGGACGTAGGTCTCCTGGAGCTGGAGCGCGTAGCGGTCCCCCACCCGACGGACCTCGAGGGCCGACTGGCGATGTCGGTACGTCTGTTCGAGCGTCCGGACCGCGTGCTGGACGGGTCGGTAGTCGTCGACGCCGAGCGCCTGCGTCAGTTCCTTGACGCTGAGCGGACGCCCACTCGCGAAGAGAATCGCCTCGATCCGGAACACAAGATCGTCGAGCTTCGACGGCATCGTTACGGCTCCTCGGCGACCGGTCGGCGTGCCTCCGCGGTTCGAACGACCAGGATCGGCGACTCCATCAGGACCTCCTGACGTAGCTCGACCGACCGCTCCCGGGCCAGAAAGAGGACCGACAGGAAGATCGCGACCAGGCGGTCCCGTCCTTGCGGCGGGCTCCACAGGTCCAGGAAGGGGAACGGTGTCCCGAGGGGGTGGGCCAGCGCGGCCTCCCAGGTATCATCGAGGTCCTGCTGGGGGATGTCGCCGTGGACCAGGACCTCGGGCGGGGACCGCTGCTCGTCCCGGAGCCGCTCGCGGAGCTCCTGGACATGGAGCGAGCGCCGCGCGTCCGCCTCCGCTTCGCCGAAGGCGCGGACGAGCTCGAGGAGCGTCACCGGACGGGTCTCGGGATGACGGACCATCTCGAGAAGCGGAGGCGGGTCGGTCGACCCGAGCACGGTCGTCGTCACATCGACGGCCTCAGGGGTCTCGAGGAGCGGTAGGTAGCCGTCGTCATTGGCGGCGAGCGCGTCCTCCGTACCCTCCTCCGACGGGCTGGGCAGCGAACGGATCCGCAGGAGCGCTTCCGACTGCAGGTAGAGGATGCTCCAGGCCATGTAGACCAGCCGACCCGCGATCGCGAAGTCGACCTCCCCGTGGGAGCGCATCCGATCGAGGTAGGACTGGGTGAACTTCACGAGGTCGATCTCCCACGGATCGAACTCCTCCTCCATCACGAGCTCGAAGAGGAGCGCCATCGCCTTCTGGAACGGATCCGGAATGACGACGTGGACCCCTTCCTTCAGCCGTTCGACGAGCGACAGGTACCGCTCGAGCAGGACCGACGTGTCCTCGGTCTCGCCGAGGAGCGAGCGGTGGAAGACGAGGTAGTCGAGGACCTTCTCCGCGGCCTCGCGCGGGACCGCGTTCGGGGCCGAGAGTCGTTCGACCTCGGTCTGCGAGACCGTCATCGGGCCTCCGGGACCGGCAGGGCGATCTCCTCGGGGGCGCGGGCGTTCTCCCGGCCCTCGACGTCGTGGATGTCGTCGAGATGGATCCCGACCACGCGGGAGCAGCCGTCCCCGCGCATCGTCACCCCGAAGAGGTGGTGGGCGAACTTGAGCGTCACCTTGCGGAGCGAGATCACCACGAACTGGGCGCGTTCGGCGTTCCGACGGAGCATCCGGCCGACATACTCGGCGTTGAGCCCGTCCAGCGACATGTCGATCTCGTCAAAGACGTAGAGCGGGCTCGGGTCGTAGCGCTGCATCGCGAAGATGAACGCGAGGCTTGCGAGCGATTTCTCGCCCCCCGAGAGCTGCTCGAGCCGCGCGACGGTCTTGCCGATCGGTCGTGCCTTGATCAGGAGTCCCCCCGCGAGGGGGTCGTCGGGTCGCTCCAGCGCGATCTCGCCCTCGCCTCCCGCGGAGAGTTCCCCATAGATCTCCCGGTAGTTCTGGTCGACCTGGTGCACGACCTCGACGAGCTTCTCGCGCTTCTTCTTCTCGATCTCGCCGACGAGCCCCGTGAGCTCGTTCTTTTCGGTGGTGAGACGGGCGACCTCGCTGTCGAACTCGTCCAGGCGGCCCTTCTCGGAGTCGTACTCCTCGACCGCCCGCTGGTTCACGTCGCCGAGGGAGGCAAGCTCGGTCTCGAGGGCCGAGATCTTCTTCTTGAGCTCGTCGATCGAGATCGGCTTCTCGTTCGGTTCGGGCTCGGGGAACTGCTTGAGTGCCTCCTCGAGCTCGTGAAGGTGGGCCTCGGCCTGGGCGAACCGGGTCTCCTCCTGGGTGAGCATCGACCGCCGGGTCTCGAGGTTGGCGACGACCTGACCGAGCTTTCCGGTCACCTCGAGACGGCCGGCATCGAGCGTCCGCTTCTTCTCGGTGAGTCCCTTTGCGACCTCGGTCTGCTGGGATTCGACCGACTTGAGCGCGTCGAGCGCCTCGCGGGCCGCCCGCACCTGACGCTCGGTCTGGGCGATCTCCTTCTTCTTGGCGGCCGCCTCCTTCTGGGACTTTTCCAGGGCGGCGCGCCGCTCTTCGAGGTTCGTTGCGAGCGCTCCGAGGGAGGCTCGCACCGATTCGAGCTCCCCGTTCACGCGGACGCGCTCGTTCGCGGTCGACGCGGAAGACTCCTGCAGCGAACGGAGCCGGTGCGAGATCGTCTCGGGTAGCAGGCTCAGGTACCCTTCTTGGGCCTTCTGGATGTCGGACTTGTGCTGGGCGATCTCCTCGGTGAGCTGCCCCAGCGACTCCTCCGCCTTCGCGAGCGAGGCCTGGGCCTTCTTCTGCTCGGAGACGGCCGCCTTCAGCCGTTCCCGGGCCGCGCCCAGCCGTTCGCGGGCCTGAGTGAGGTCCTTCGCCACCACCTCGAGGGTCGATTGGTGGGCCTGGTCCTCGATCGACCGCTTGGAGAGCTCCTCGGCCAGGGCCCGGACCCGCTCCTCGGCCTTGGCGAGCTCCGTGCGCGCGGCGTTCTCCGCCGCACTCTTCTCGCGCAGTTCCTCCCCGAGGCGCTTCAGTTCGACCGCGCTGTCCGCACCGCGTCCCTGGTGGGAGGGATCGAGGTATCCTCCCGAGATCGCTCCGGTCGCCTCGATCAGATCTCCGGCCAGGGTGACGAGGCGGACCCCACCCATCTGCGCCCGGGCGTGGGAGAGGTCGTCCATGACGACCGTTTCGCCGAAGACGTACCAGAACGCCGGCTGGAGCGCGGCATCGAACTTGACGAGGTCGATCGCGAAGCCCGTGGCCCCGGCTCCCTTCGAGGCGACGAGGGACTTTCCGTGCGGTCGGCCGGGCAGCATCCGGTTGAGCGGGAGGAAGGTCGCCCGACCGCGCTTCTCCTCCCGCAAGAGCTTGATGCAGTTCTCCGCGACCTGGTCGGTCTCGACCACGAGGGCCTGGAACCGGTTCCCGCCGGCGACCTGGAGCGCCACCTTGTATCTCGGATCGAACTCGGCGAGCTCCTCGACGGTCCCCCGGATCCCCGAGAGCTTCCCGAGGTTCCGTTGTGAAAGAAGAAAATCGACGGCGGCAAGCTGGTTCGGCCGCCCGCCCGACTCGGCCCGGGCCTTGAGCCGGGCGTCGAGCGACAGGTACCTTCGGTTGAGCTCGAGAACCTCTTGGCCGAGTCGCTCGACCTCTGCGGTAAGGCCCTTCTCCTTCGACTTCACGGCGAAGAGCTCCTTCTGGAGCTCGCCGGTCGTGGGGCCCCCGCCCGACTTCCCGGGTCCCCGGGCCTTCGCCCGGAGCTCGAGGTCCTTCACCTCGACCTCCCGTTCCCGAAGGTCCTCTTCGACCTGGGCCTGGGTCCGCTCGGCGGCCTGGAGGGCGGCATGGGCGGACTCGCGGGATTGGACGGTCTCCTGCCAGGCCTTCTGCTTGGCATCGAGTGTCCGTTCGAGCTCGAGCTGCGACTTGCGGGCCTGGGCGAGCTTCTCCGAGGACTTCCCGGGAGAGCCCGTCGCGGATTGGATCTCCTTGCCGAGCTCGTCCGAGCGCTTCGCGAGCGCCGCGAGCTGTTCCGAGAACTTCTTCTCCTGGGAGTTCAGCGACTTCTCCTGCGCCGCGTCCGTGGCGATGGAGCTCGACAGCTCTTCGACCTGAGCGTCGATCGTCTCGAGCGCTTCGCGGAGGTGAGAGAGGTTCTGGTCGAGGCGAGCAAAGGCCATCTTCTTCTCATCGAGCTCCTGCTTGAACTTCACCGCGGCCTCGCCGCCGGCCTCGGCGATCTTCCGCTCGATCCCCTCGATCTCGCCGGCCAGCGAGCTCTCGCGCGCGGTCAGCTCGGTCCGCTCCCGTTCGAGCCGATCGATCTCCGCCCGCACCGACTCGACCTGCGTTCGGCAGGAGGCGAGCTCGCGCTCGGCCAGTCGATGGCCGGCC
Source organism: Thermoplasmata archaeon (assembly GCA_046704665.1). Taxonomy (GTDB): domain Archaea; phylum Thermoplasmatota; class Thermoplasmata; order Lutacidiplasmatales; family UBA184; genus Lutacidiplasma. The sequence continues at coordinate 51,431 of JBJKRJ010000043.1, forward strand.
CGGGCCAGTCGGGCCTCGGCACGGTGCTTGTCGTCCTGGAGCTGTTTGTACTGGATCGCCTGAAGGCGCTGACCCTCGAGCGACGCGAGCCGACCTTTGATGTCGCCCAGGAGGGTCTGGATGCGATCGAGGTTCTGGTCGAGGTCCTGCCGCTTGACCGCCGCCCTCTCGAGCTCGTCGTCGTACTGACTGATACCCGCGAGATGCTCGAGCAGTCCCCGGCGAGGCACGGGACCCATCGTCACGACCCGGTTCACATCGCCCTGTTGGACGAGGTTGTATCCGTCCCCGGAGAGGCGCGCGTGCGAGAGAAGTCCGTCGATCTCCGTCTGGGTCGTCCGTCGGCCGTTCACATAGAAGTAGGAGTAGTAGCCGTCGGGGTCCGACGGCGCGAGTTTCACGTACCGGGTGACCTCGACCTCGTCGGTGTCGGACGGCAGGAGCTTGTCCGAATTGTCGAAGACGAGGGAGACCTCGCACTCGGTCGCCGGCTTCTTCGATGCCCCTCCATTGAAGAAGAGGTGCGTGAGCCGATCGGCGCGGAGGGCCTTCGAGCTGGTCGGGCCGAGCACGAAGAGGATCGCATCCGAGATGTTCGACTTCCCCATCCCATTCGGGCCCGCGACCCCCGTGAAGCCCGCCTGGAACGGGACCTCGGTCGCGCCGGCGAACGACTTGAAGTTCCGCATCTTGAGCCGTTTCAGATGCATCGAGCGCTCCTCCCTGGTGGTCCCTCGGTCTGACGTCCGTCGCCAGCAGACGCCCGTTTGTCGGACGTATGTCAGCGCTCCTCTCCGAGCCCTGTCCGCCATATATTACACTATTGGCCGAGCGGTACAGCTGCCGCGTACGGGGCAGGCCCGTCCCGACGTCCCCAACTTCACTGGCGTGCGGAGGTCGATCCGCCGGAGTCGGGTACGCCTCCCGATGCGCTAGCGCAGTGTGTATAATCATGGCCGGTCGACCGGCGCGAGACCATCTCGGTACTGCCGACCGACATCACCGTAGGTACGCAGGAGAGGCCCGGCCCGGATCCCCTTCCGGTCCGAGGTCCGTCCGCGACCCGACAGCTCTTCGGGGTGAAGTGGAGTTGACGTGTCGTTCATTCCTGCACAGCCGGCTGAGAGGGGGTCAGGAGGTTCTTCCCTTGCGCGATGAGACATGGTTCGATCTGGTCGCCGGCCTGGTCGTCGTCGCGGTCGTCGCGATGGGCGCGGTGGCGATCGCCTTCCCCGCCGCCGGGAATCCCGGCGTCGCCAAACGGCCTGCCGTGAACTCGACCGTCTACCGTAACCTTTCGATATCCTTCGACTCGGCCAATGCCTCGTATGGGTTCAGCGCTACCCAGCTCTCGGTTCCCGCGGGGGTGGCCGTGGTGTTCACCATCACGAACTTCGACCCGGCCATCGCGATACTTCCCGCACCCAGTTACGCGCAGGTGATGGGGACGGTCGGGGGCGAGATGGCCGTGACCACGGGGGGTCACACGACGACGGTCTCGTCGGTCACGCCGGGCGAAGTAAGCCACACGTTCACTCTCTCGAACGGTGCCTACCATGTCAACGTTCCGATCCCACCGGCCAGCGACACGGGGGCCCCGACCACGGTGACGTTCACCGTCGTCTTCGCGACGCTGGGTACCTTCGACTGGGGCTGTGCGGTCCTCTGCGGCCCCGGACAGATGATGAACGAGGGCGCGATGTACGGCACCCTTACGGTCGCGTAACCATCGGTTCGTCGGAGGGTCGCTCCGCGACCCACGATCGGGGGGCATCGAGGCCCCGGAGGGCGATGCTCGCCAGCCGTCCGGAAAGAAGGCGCTCGGCCCGCGGAGTTCGAGAACGGGGGGGTCGCTCGAGGAAGAGATCTGCGCTCCCTGCTCCTCTCGTAGGGGGAAGCTCGGGGGCCCGGTTGCTTGCCCCGGGGGGCGCCGGCATCTCCTGTCGGACGATGCTCGGCGGGGTCGCCCCGAGGGGGGTCCTGCCGACGCCCGAGTCCCACGAAGGCTGGCGCGAGGCAAAAATGCTTTTATTGGGACCGCCCCTCGCAACGTAGAATGCGTCGCCTCTCGACGAAGGTCGGGCCAGGGCCCGTCCACTGATCTCGCCTAACCCGGGTTGCTCTGCATGGATGTCATCGAGGCGATACGCTCTCTCCGCCCCTGTCTCCAGTACCAGCCGCGGCCGATTCCGCCTGAGAAACTGAAGGCCGTCCTTGCGGCCGCGCGGCTCGCCCCGAGCCAACACAATCTGCAGCCGTGGCGTTTCGTGGTCGTCCAGGACGACGAGCGGAAACGCCTCTTGGCCCAAGCCTCGAACCGGGGGCGATTGATCGCAGAGGCGCCGTCGGTCATCGTCGCCTTTGCGGTCGAGGAGGACATCCCGGTCACGGTAGGGGGGTACATTTCGGCCTACCCTCTCGATGTCGCGGTGGCCGTGGGACATCTCCAGCTCGCCGCCGTGGCCGAAGGGCTCGGCACGAACTGGATCGTCGAGTTCAACGAGCAGAAGGTGCGGTCGGTGCTGCATGTGCCCGAAGGGATCCATCCGATCGCCGTGGTACCGATCGGATTCCCCGCAGAGCCGAACGGTTCGGGGGGGAGCTCTTCTGAGGGACGAAAGAGCCCGGACGAGATCATCGCCTACAACGAGTACCCCTGGTAGGAGCTACTGACCGACCTCTCGTTCGTCGGCCCGAACTCGGGGAAGTACCGGGAGGTCGCGTAGGTCCTTCGTCCCTACGGTGTCCGAGTCCGGTGGAAGCGCCTCACCCTTCCGGAGACTCAGGCCGATACCCTGGAGGAGGTCGTCGGTGCGAAGCTGTATGCGGTCCACGACGTCCGCGGTCTCGTTCTCGGGGTTGTTCATCCCTTCCTCGGGGGGTTTCCGGGAGTCTACTGGGCCCATTTCCTGAAGAAATGGAAGTTCGATCCGACCTTCGAACTCCTTCGGCACCGGGAGCGCAGGGCCCACTTCCGGCCGGTCGGACGGGACTCGGGCCGTCTTCCCCACGCGCTCTCTTGGGCCCTCCTGACGAACCGCTGCCCACAATCGATGACGTCCAGCCAATCGCTGGCGCCAGACCATGGATGACCCACCATGAATCGTCGATCATCCGTAGAATCGACGCAGAGGGGCCCGTGTCCTGCCGGGGCTCATTCGCCCTGTATTCCAATCGGCTACCTCGGTCCATCGGGAATGCGGCCCGGGAACGAGGTTCGGCTCAGGGCCCGGACATCGGTCGTTTTTCCCGTAGCAAAGATAAGGCAATAAGGACGCTCGACCGGCCGCTCGACCAACGAGGGACTGCGGAACACCGACTGGCCATGACTCTGCGTGTGCCTCGTATGCGGTGTCTACGCGATGGTTGAACGAGCAGTGGACGAGCCACCCCGGCGAATGGCGAAGGAGTCCGGGCGCCCCGACTTGGACGACACGATCGTTCAGACCATCGGTGAGCAGGGTACGATTCACTTCGACGAGATGGTCCGTAGTGTCTACGCGGTGTACCCGGTGTCCCGTGCCACAGTCGCCCGCCGCCTTGCCCGGTTGTGCCGATCCTCCCGTGTGGTCCGACTCCGACACGGCGTCTACGCAACCTCCCGGGCCTCCCCGAGCACGCCCCACAAGGTCCTGCGAATGCGCGCGATCTCGGTGACCGAGTTCATCTCCCCCGATGGCTCGGCGACCCTCGAGACCACGAAGGAATTCTCCGTGCTCTCCGGCCAGTGCGATCGCATCACCTTCGGCATCTCTCCCATCGCCGATCTCGGGGCGAAGGATGTGGAGGTCACGTGCGCCCGCCGCACCAAGGTGGTCACCCACAACGAGCGAGGACGGACGGTCATTGCTGTCCGCTTTGACCCCCCCATTCCGGAGAGCCCTAGGGTGTCGCAACGCCTTCTGCTGAGCTACCGCGTCGGGTCGGGATTCTATTCCATGCAGCAATCCGGCGCCGGTTCGCGGCCCAGCGCCCCGCCCAGGGCGCCCCGGAACTCGCACGCGATGGGTGTCCTCAGCAATCCCGACATCGGGACCCTGATGGAGGCGAACGAGAAGACGTCGATCACTCTGCGGATCCACTTCCCCCGTGACTTCCCCCACGGGCCGGTACGCCCGGAGGTCGTCTCCATTCTCTCGGAGAAAAGGCTGGACCGGGAGACGGAGGCTCTGCGCGAACTCTCGAAGAAGAGCGGGGGAACCCTGGGGCTCACGGTGCACCCGGACCTGGTGACGATGAGCATCGAGAACCCGGTTGTCGACTGTTACTACGGCTTCACGTGGGTCCCCGCGAAGGCTGACGTGGTGGCCCGCTGGACCCGCCGTCACGAGAGAGAGCAGTCTGGGCACGGAGCGTCGTCTCACTAGCCTCGTGATATTTTCGCTAAGTCGCGAGCCGCGTACACCGTCCAAGTGCCCCGAAGCTATGCCGGCGCGTGAGGGCCTCGGCCCCCGTGCACGCCAGCTGGGGACGGGGTCGAGGGAAGCGCATGAAGCGGAACTGGAGCCCGATGCTGGCGTGGTTGGTGATGCTGGTGTCGGTGGTGGGCGTCTCATTTGTGGGGATTGCGGGCAGCGGTTTCGCCGCGTCGGTTGCCGTGCCCGGAACGAGCGGCGGAAACCCGGCAGTCCCAACCGCGGCACCGGTGGCCACCGGCGCGCTGACGCCAGTCTACGGGACCTCGAGCGGGCTTGGTGCCAACGTGACGACCGAGATGGGACAGTACAGCGTGGTGCCTGTCTCGTCCCTTCCCTCCTCGGTGACGGTGACCCTGCCGAGCGCGATCACCGTGCAGGTCTCGCTGACCCCATCAGCGAGCCTCACCGGCTTCCTCAGCGGTCTCAACAACCCGAACAACCCCGAGTACCGTCACTTCATCACGTTGAACACCCTCGGGGCGGAGTTCGGCAGCAGCTCTTACGCCGCGGTCGCACAGTACTTCGCGGGGTATGGGCTAAGCGTACAGACCAGCACCGGCTTGCTCACCCTCGCGGTGAACGGGACACCGGCCGAGATTGGCGCGGCCTTCCATACCCAGATGGAAGGATTCGTCAATGAGTACCACTCACAAGGGGCATGGAACCCGCTCTTCGGGAACGAAAGCGCGGTCGCCGGTACGACGGAGTACGGTGCCGGGTTCTACGCGAATGTGGGGAACGCCTTCCTGCCTTCCTCGATTTCCGGGGTGATCTCGGGGATCGCCGGCCTTAGCGGTATGATCGCGCAGCCCCAGATCGTTGCCCCGCTCCACATGGGACCGGGCGCGGCGAACTCGAGCGCGGATCCGACGGTGCACCAGATCCAAGGACTGGCCGAAGCGAACTATAGCTGGTACGACAGCACCGGGACGAGCCTCCAGTGCCGGCAGTATGGTCTCTGTGGCGAGGTCCAGACGCTCTATCCGAGCACGATGCACGCGCTGACCGGCGCCGGGAACCTCTGGAGCGGCACGACCACGCAGGACGGCCAGCCGGACCTGGGACAGGGCGTCACGATCGCCCTAGTCGAGGTCGGCTGTCTCGACCCAGGGACGGTCTCGGCGTTCTCGAAGATGGTCTGGACAACCCCGAACCAGCCGGGTGAACCGTTGTCGGCCCGGCTCACCCAAATCGCCTACAACAGCCCGGATGCCGCCCTCCCCAACACCAACCTCGTGTTCTGCCAGCTGAACGGTGACCGAGCGGGGTGGACGCTGGAGACCGCGCTGGATGTGGAGTACGCGGCCACGATGGCCCCCGCGGCCCACATCGACATCGTCGGGATCCCCGGTCCGGGCTACTTCTCCGACTTCGACGCAGCGTACTCGCTGATCGCGCAGAATCTCTCCCTCGAATCGACGGGAGGGACCTGTCCTCAGGGTGCCCTGATGGCGCCCAGCTTCTTCACCCACGTGCCGGGGCTCTACCGGGTCCAAGGCTCATCCGTGGGGGCCTGCTCGGTGACCATCACCTCGAACAGCTACGGGAACGGCGAGGTGTACGCGGCGTTCACCGGGTCTCCGATGTACCTCACCGTGGAGGACACCGAGCTTGAGGAGCTCAACGCGCTGGGCGTCACCAACTTCTTCTCGAGCGGGGACCACTCGGGGGCGTATTTCGGGGCGGCGAACGAGGCCGGCATGCCGGCCGTCTCCCCGGGCTCGACGTCCGTAGGCGGTGGCCAGACCACGGCCGAGTCGAACGGACAGGCGTTCCCCGTCACCTCCACTGTCATGTGTCCCGGAGGGTACCAATACGTGGGCCTATACGACGGCGTGGGCTACTGTAGCGAACTCCTGAACATCAACGTTGGAGACACGCCGTTCTCCGCCGCGTACGATAGCGCCGACGGATACGTTTACGTGCCCAACCTCCAGTCGAACACGGTCAGCGTGATCAGCGGTACCACGGTGGTGGATACCATAAATGTCGGAAGCCAACCGTATTCGGCCACCTTTGACCGTGCGAACGGGCACGTCTACGTGACCGACTTCGGTTCGGGCGAGGTGAGCATCCTCAGCGGCACGTCGGTCGTGGGGACGGCACCCGTGGGAAGCGGTCCTCACTCGGCCACTGTCGATAGCGTCAACGGCTATGTTTACGTGACCAACCTCGACTCGAACACCGTGAGCGTGCTGAGCGGCACTTCGGTCGTCGGGACGGTCGCGGTCGGGACCCAACCGCTCGCCTCCGCCGCCGACAGCGCGAACGGCTACGACTACGTGGAGAACATGGGCAGCGCTAGCGTGAGCGTGTTGAACGGCACGTCCTTGGTGACCTCGATCGCGGTGGGCAGCAACCCGTACTTCGCCGCCGTCGACAGCACGAACGGTGACGTCTACGTGACCAATTTTGGGTCGAGCACCGTGAGCGTGCTGAGTGGTACGTCGACGGTGGGTACGGTCCATGTCGGAGCGGCCCCGTATAAGGCCGTCTTTGACAGCGGCAACGACTACGTCTACGTGACGGACATGAGCGGAGGTACGGTGAGCGTGCTGAGCGGCGCTTCGCTCGTGGCCACGGTCTCGGTCGGAGCCACCCCGGAATTCCCCCTGTACGACAGCGCGAACGGCTACGTTTACGTGACCAACGCCGGGTCGGGCACCGTGAGCGTGCTGAGCGGCACTTCGCTCGTGGCCACCGTGCCGGTGGGAAGCACCCCGAACTCCGCGGCCTACGACGGCTCTGATGGCTATGTCTACGTGACCAACGCGGGATCGGCCACCGTGAGCGCGATCGACGGCACTTCGGTCGTGCAGATCATTCTCACCGCGCAGGAGTGCAGCGCGTACGGGATCCCGGAGGGATACTGTAGGGTCGTGACCTACGTGGCCCCCGCGACCGGTCTCGCCAGCTTCACCTACTGGTCCAGCGGAGGGGCGACCGGGCGGGGCGCTACTGGAGGCGGCTACGGGCAGTCGATTTCGGAGACCCAGCCCTGGTGGCAGAACGCCCTCGACACCTACTCGACGGGGGCGGCGATTGACCCCGTCGTGAGCCTCGAGGCCGCGTTCAACATGACCGTCTTCGATCAGGCGAATGGCGGCTGGTTCTCGAACTACGGCGGTACAAGCTTCGCCGCACCCACGATGGCCGGAGAGTGGGCACTGATCGAGGAACAGGCAAGCCTTCGGCTCGGAACGTCCGCGATGGGCGATGTCAACCCGCTCCTCTTCGGGGCGCACAATGCCCAGCAGGCGGGGGCCCCCGGCGTGGCGACGAATCCCTACTTCGACATGGAACTGCGACCTGCGGGCTTCGACACGGCGAACTGGAACCCCGACAACTGGTACTACTTCAACCTCAGTATCGAACAGCCGTACGATCCGATCCTGCCCGGATGGTTCAACGCCCTCGCCAACCCGGCGGGGAGCGGGTGGAACTATCTGCAGGGGCTCGGCCTCCTGCGGGTCGACCTCATGGCGCAGGACCTCTTCGGTTCGGTCGGCACGACCGGCTACGGCCTGATCCACCCCGCCTTCCTGGTCGAGCAGGTGCTGCCGGGAGGGACCCTCGCACCGGTGGCCACGACTCTCACGGCGGGACAGCAGTACCGGCTCGAAGTGGTGAACGCCACCGGTCAGACCGGTGTCTACGACGTGGTCGCCTACTCGGGCCAGTCGAGCAACGGGACGTACGGGGGCGGGGCCACGACCGCGGTCCAGACTTACCCGAACGGTCAGTTCCTTTACACACCCGAGACCGGGTCGGCGCCCGGAGGGGCAGGAGCGACCACTTACGGATACTTCCTCGTGAGGGACGGGGCGGGTTCGACGCCGGCGTGGGCGTTCACCTACTTCGCGGTGGCGCATGCCCCCCTCCCGGTGACAGACTCCCTGAGCATCTGTGTCGAGGATGCCTACGGCCAGTGCCAGAGGAGCACCGCCGAGGTGACGACCTTCACGACAGGGCAAACCAATGCGTACAATGTCTACCCGCAGGCGTTCGTGACCCTGAACGGGGTCCCCGCGGGCGCGGCCGTGGTGACGGAGGTCTCGGTGAGTGTCGCTCCCTACGTGACGCAGGATCCGTCGATGCCGCTCTCGTCCTACGCTCCCGGCGCGACACTCGGGACGTTCATCACGGGAACCGGCGGGGACGTCAATTTCTGGACCGATGCCATGACCGCGGAGCTCGCGGGCTATCTGCCGACCCAGGTCGTGACCCTCACGGCGAGCTATGACGGGCTCACATCGAACACCGTGACCGTCTTCATCGAGCCGCAGAGCGGGTCGTTCGACATCTCGAACATCGGGCTGAACCCCGGTCGTTCGTCGGTCTCGGGCGTCCTTACGTTCTCCTCGATGAAGTACGTGAACTTCGTGAACGTGAGCATCGGCGGTTCGCCCGGACAGTACCTGAACACGACCTACCCGCCGGCGTACTATGACCCGGCGATCGGAGCCGGTGTCAGCGGCGTCTTCTCCGGCCAGATCCCCGTGGCCTTTGCCACGGCGGGGATGACCGGCCCGATCGTCCTCTCGGTGCTGGCCAGCGGGGTGAACGACGTGAAAGAGACGGCGTGCTTCGGCTCTTTCTGCATCACCTCCGGCGCCATCCAGGACCCGATCGTCTGGTCCGATCCCGCCATCTTCCTGCCCGGGAGCGTCTCCCTGGCCGCCCGGGGAACGGTGACGGGAGTCGACACGGTTTCCTGGAGCGGCACGGCCTATCCGGGAGCGACGGGGACCCTGCTTCTCGACTCAGGGGCCGGTTCCGAGGTCCTCGCGACTTTCCCCCTCTCGCCGGGGGATGCGACGTACGGCACGTACGCGTTGAACACGAACTCCCTGTCGAACGGCTACTACTCGGTGGTGTTCACCGAGGTCGCGCCCGGAACTGCTACGACCACCCGCACGGCAACGCTGTACGTGGCCAACCAGGTCCTTCCCCCCGCCGGCCTTGGCCTTGCCGCTCTGTTGGGCGGGGTGGTCGCGGTCGTATCGGGCACGGGAATGTATCTGGTCGGACGGCGCTCAGGTCACAGGTCCCCGCGGACGACCATCCCGAAGGAGACCGGTCCTACCCTCCCCGCGGAGCAGTCGACTGGCTCTCCGGTCGTCAAGCCCGTACCGGAGGCGCCGCAAGATGTGATCCGTCGGGCTCGAGAAGCAGCGACCGTGCTTGAGCGGGAGGGCCAATACGATCTCGCGATGGCGCTCTCGCAACACACGGACTACGTCGCCCGGGTCTCGGGCGTGGTCGAGGAGCCACGAGAGACGAACCGCTTTTACCGGTGACGGGACCCGACGTTGGCCGCACCTAACCCCTTCCGTCCTTCTTTTCCCATCGGGATCTCACCGATCCCCCCCGCGAAGGTCGTGAAGCTCCTCCGTCCGTCATCGCGTGCGCCGCTCGTATCCCTGGCTCCGAGCACGCGGCCCCTTCATGAAGGTCGCGTTGCCGCGCAGCCACAGCCTTCTGCCCGAAGCCCGCGCACCGTAGGAACGAGGGCCAGAGGGATTTGGCAGCGCAAGCGGTCGCCGCGCACCGAAGGCATGAGAGCGGACCATCGCGGATGAGGCGGTGTTCTAGTCGCGACTCCCTCGGGGGCGCGCTCCGCGGTCCCGACGGCGACAGACAGGGTCAAAATCCCCCGGCTCCTTGAGGATCCGGACGAGGAGCGAGGCCATCGCGAACAGACAAGGGTCGTCATAGAAGAGGAAGTGAGGGAGGGGCAGAAACGCCTTAGTTACCCCATGATCGAACCATTTGGGGGAGAGGTCGCCGGGCATGGTGCTCCCCTAGGCTCCTTTTGGGATAGACCTCGGTACTAGCCGTCGACTGGAGTCCTCCTTGAACTGCGAAGTTGCTCGACGATACCACTTTCGGGCGTGCGAACAGGCCCCCCCCAGCCGAAACGCTCACCGCGCCAAGACCGGCCGCCGCAATCTCGACAGTTCTGGGGTCCACTCTTGTTGATTCGAAGTGGTCCAAGACGCTCTCAACCCCCTCTGAGGCCGGGACCTCAAGGGTCCGGAGGTAAAGGTCATGGTTGACTGCAAAGTGGGCCGGATTCCGCACTAGCGGTTCGATGACGAAGACGGTTCCCGCGAGTTCCATTCCAAGAGGGGCCAGTCCTTAGGCACCTAGTGCGAGGCCCGGTACCAAGAGTCGTGATGGAGGCGAAAGGAGGCGAACGGCCTGAAACCGTCTCGTCCCCGGAAACGCGACTGAACGGCCGTTCCAGCGGACCTCTCGCAGGCCGAAGGGGGAGGCCGAGATTGCCTCGCTCCTTGCCCCGCGAGCCTTTAGGGTCTCATACTTTCCGACTTGACCCTGGTAGGGGCCCGTGATCGACCTCTCCTTCGTCAGCACGAACCCGGGAAAGTACCGGGAGGTGGCCGCGGTCCTCCGCCCCTACGGGGTGCGAGTACGTTGGAAGCGACGGACCCTTCCCGAGCCTCAGGCCGAAACCCTGGAGGAGGTCGTCGGTGCGAAGCTGGACGCGGTCCGCGATGTCCCCGGTCTCGTGCTGGTCGAGGACTCCGGGCTGTTCATCCCCTCCCTCGGGGGGTTCCCCGGGGTCTACTCGGCCCACTTCCTCAAGATCTGGAAGTTCGACCCGATCTTCGAACTGCTTCGGCACCGGTCACGGCGAGCCTACTTTCGAACGGTCGCCGGGCTCCAGCGGGGTCGTCGCCGGGCGTTCTTCGTGGGAGAGGTCACCGGAACGATCGCCTCCCGGGCCCGAGGACGGAACGGTTTCGGCTACGATCCGATCTTCGTACCGGAGGGCTGGCAGCGGACGTTCGCTGAGGTACCGGCGGCGTCGAAGAACGAGGTCTCCCACCGTGCGCGCGCCTTACAGGGGGTGGGGGCGGCCCTCGTGCGGGGGCGACCGTTCGCTTCGCGAGGTCCCCCGTCCCGCGGAAGGGCGGTGTCGGCGTCTTCCCTCCCCCCGGGCCCGGCTTAAGTCTGGGTCCGCCTCGGCCTGACATGCTCGTGGACGGGGTCGGCGAGTCGCCGATCCTCTCCCTCATCGACCGGATCTTCGAGCTCCGGGCGCGAGGGGAAGAGGTGCTCGGGTTGCATATCGGCGAGCCGGATTTTGCGACCCCGGACGGGATCCAAGAGGCCGCATGCCGCTCGATGCATGACGGCGGGACCCACTACGTCTCGGCCCAGGGTCTCGAAGCGCTGCGGAACGCCATCGCGAACCGACTGGTCTCGCGCCACCGCATCCCGGCGAGCGGCGCGGACGTCGTGATCCTCCCCGCGAAGTTCGCGATCTACGCGGCGCTCCTCGCCACTGTGGATCTCGACGACGAGGTGCTCCTGCCCGACCCAACGTACCTTTTCGAGCAGCCGGTGCGCCTCGCGGGCGCCCGTCCCGTCTTCGTTCCGCTCGCTCGGGACTACTCGCTCGACTTTGACGCTCTCGAGCGCGCGGTCTCCCCGAGGAGCCGGCTCCTCATTCTCTCCACCCCTGCGAACCCGACCGGCCGGCTCCTGCGGCGGAACGAGGCACGGGCGGTGGTCGAGTTCGCTCGGCAGCATCGACTCACCCTGGTGAGCGATGAGACCTACGAGTCGTTGATCTACGAGGGGGCCCACGTCGCACCGGCGAGCCTCGCGACGCCCGAGAGCCCGGTCGTCACCATCGGGAGCTTTTCGAAGACCTACGCGATGACGGGCTGGCGTCTCGGCTACGCCGTCGCCCCTCCCGAGATCCGACGCCGTCTCGTCAAGGTGGTGGAGCACAGCCTCACGTGCGTGCCGGCCTTCGTGCAGGAGGCCGGCCTCTGGGCGCTCGCCCATGAGGAGGAGGCGGCGACCGAGTTCCGCGAGAGGTTCCGCGAGCGTCGGGATCACCTGCTCGCCCGCCTCGACGACCTTCCCGGTCTCTCCTATGTCCGTCCCGAGGGCGCCTTCTATGTGTTTCCCCGGTACGACGTACGTTGGACCTCGGTCGAGTTCTGCCAGCGACTGCTCGAGGAGGAGCACGTCGCCCTCGTCCCGGGGGTCTCCTTCGGTCCGCACGGCGAGGGCCACGTACGGATCTCCTACTCGAGGCCGATCGACGTTCTCGAGGAAGCGATGGTCCGACTGGGCGGATTTCTCGAGCGTCACGGTGCACGTCGCGGCGCACCGTAGGACGCGCCGGTCCGTTGCGTCCCGGCCGCGGACGGGTCGGCCGGCCGTGCGCGCGGACCACGCTTCCTTTACCCTTCCCGGCGTTGCGGCCGCCGACCATGGGGCTCGAATCGAATCTGCGGGGGGCGAGGGTGCTGGTCACCGCGGCGAGCCAAGGGATCGGCTTCGGTGCCGCGCACGCCTTCCTCGAGGAGGGGGCGCGCGTCGTCGTCAACTCCTCCCACGAGGCTCGACTTCGGAGCGCCACGGAACGGCTCGCGAAACGGGGGGAGGTCCACGGAGTGGTCGCCGATCTGCGGGAGCCGAACGATCTGGACCGTCTGCTGCGGGAGACCGAACGGCTCCTCGGCGGGCTCGACACGCTCGTGTACGTCACCGGGTCGCCGCCGCCCGGGCTCTTCATCGACCAGTCGTACGAGGACTGGGCGGCTGCCGCTGATCTCCTCGTCGTCAGTCCGGCCTACCTCGCGCGCCGCGCGGCCGAAGTGATGCTCGTTAACGGCGTTCGCGGGCGGATGGTCTTTCTCAGCTCGATCGCGATCCGAGAACCGATCCCCAACCTCGCGACGTCGAACGTCTGCCGTATCGCGATTGCCGGCCTCGTCCGTACCCTCGCCCGCGAACTCGGCCCCAAAGGGATTCGGGTGAACGGGATCCTTCCCGGGTACATCCTCACCGAGCGCCTCGACGCGGTCCTTCGCGATACGGCCCAGCGGAGGGGAACGACGGAGGAGATCGAACGGACCGCCCTCGCCCGAGAGATCCCGCTCGGTCGACCGGGGACCCCCGAGGAGCTCGCCCGCGTGACCGTGTTCCTCGGGAGCGAGATGTCGTCCTACGTGAGCGGCGCATTGCTGCCCGTCGACGGCGGCCTCTTGCGGTCGGTCGGCTAGGGGTGCGCGTCCGGCGTCTCGTCCGCCGGGAGGGCCTCCCCGACGAGGTCCTCGCGGTCCGGCACGAAGACGTCCAGTATCACGCTCGGCCCCTCCGCACCCGAAACGAACTCGTGGGGGAGGCCGCCCGGGATCGAGTACGCCGACCCCTTTCGGACCACTACGGTGTCCGGGCCGATCGTGAGCCGGCCGCCTCCTTCGAGGCACGCGCCGGCCTGGACGTGAGGGTGGGTGTGGCGGGGGAACGTCACGTTGGGGTCGACCCGGTAGAGCACCATGGTGACGCCGTCCCCGCGGGCGAGGATGCGGCGCCGGACGCCGGGCAGCACCTCATGCCAGGCTTCCGCTCGATCGTTCCAGACCGCCATGCCCAAGGCCAGCACGTCCGGGTATTTCGGCTCCCGGTCAGCCTGTGAGAAGAACAGGAGCTCCCGGGGTTTCGGCCCCGGGAGTTGATCGAAAGGGTTGGGGGTGCGATGGGGTGCGCGGCGCGCGCTAGTCCTCGCCGAAGTCGCCGCCGCCCATCCCGCCCATGCCACCCATGCCGCCCATTCCGCCGGGGCCACCGGGCCCGCCGGACGGCGGGGGGCTCGACTTCGAGGCGATGACATCGTCGATCCGAAGGACCATCACCGCGGCATCGGTCGCGCTCTCGATCGCCTGTCGGCCGACACGGATCGGCTCGATGACGTTCAGTTCGCCCATGTCGCCGACCTTCCCGCCCAGGACGTTGACCCCCGCGCGCGTCTGGTTCGACTTGTGGGCCTTCCGCAGCTCGATCAGGATGTCGATCGGATCGAGCCCCGCGTTCTCGGCCAGCGTGCGGGGCACGGTCTCGAGCGCGTCCGCAAAGCCCTCGAACGCGATCTGCTCGCGCCCTCCGACCTTCGCGGCGTGGTCCCGAAGGTGCATCGCGATCTCTTCCGCGCTCGCGCCGCCGCCGTAGACGTACCGTCCGTCCTCGACCGCGATCGCGACCACGTTGAGCGCGTCGTCCAGCGAGCGTTCGATCTCGTCGATGACATGCTCCGTCCCACCTCGGATGAGGATCGAGACGGCCTTGGCCTTCTTCGCTCCCGTCACGAACGTGAGCGCGTCCTCTCCGATCTTTCGCTCCTCCACAAGGCCCGCGTGCCCGACGTCCTCCGGGGTGAGCTCGCTGACCTTCGAGACGATGTTCGCTCCGGTCGCCTTCGCGAGCTTCTCCATGTCGGACTTCTTCACGCGACGGACCGCGTAGATCCCCTCTTTCGCGAGGAAGTGCTGCGCCAGGTCGTCGATCCCCTTCTGACAGAGGACGACGGTCGCGCCGGACTTCTTCACCTGCTCGACCATCCGTCGGAGCATGTTCTCCTCCTCCTGGAGGAAGGCGTTCAGCTGCGACGGGTCGTTGATCTCGATCTTCGCGTCGATCTCGGTCTTCTTGATCTCGAGCGCGGCGTCCAAGAGCGCGATCTTCGGCTCCGCGACGCGGGACGGCATCCCCGAGTGCACCTTCTCCTTGTCGACGATGACCCCCTCGATGAGGGAGGTGTCGCCCATCGCGCCGCCCTGCTTCTTGATGAGCTGGATGTTGTCGAGGTCGACCTTGTAGTCGCTGTCCCCCTTCTTCTCGGCGACCGCGGTGACCGCCTTCACGGCGAGCTCGCCCATCATGTCGCGGTTGAAGGAGACCGACTTCGAGGCCATCGACGTGATGGCGATCCGCGTCAGGAGATCGTGGTCGTTGATCGACACCGGCTCGGAGATCTTCTGGAGTGCCGCGAGCGCCTCCTGGGCGGCCAGGCGATACCCCTGAGAGATGATCGTCGGGTGGATGTTCTGCTCGATGAGCGTCTCCGCGCGCTTCAGAAGCTCGCCGGCGAGCACGACCGCCGTGGTCGTCCCGTCCCCGGCCTCCTGATCCTGCGTCTTAGCGACCTCGACCAGCATCTTCGCGGCCGGGTGCTCGACATCCATCTCCTTGAGGATCGTGACCCCGTCGTTCGTGACGACCACGTCGCCCATCGAATCGACCAACATCTTGTCGAGCCCTCGGGGACCGAGGGTCGAGCGGACCGCGTCGGCGATCGCCTTCGCGGCCTGGATGTTGTTCGAGAGCGCTCCGCGACCCTTCTCCCGCTTCGTTCCTTCTTTCAGCACCAAGATTGGCGTCTGTCCGGTCAACATCGGTATTCCCTCCGAGCTTTAGCTCGGGTGTCGAGTCTGGTAGAAAAGCGGTTCTATTTAATCTCTCCTACGACCGCCGAGAGAGTCCGCACCCGTCGGCGGCCGAGCGACGTCCGCCCCGGCAGCGTCCGGGAAGTGGGTCGTCCCTCTGGGACGAGGTCGCTGGGGTCGAGCTCTTCCGCCGGGACTCCCACCGCTCTCCCCACGCGGATGGCACGCTCCGTCGCGCGCCGGGAGGAGTCCCGGACTACTCTCCGTAGCGGCGGCGACGTAGCTGGTAGGACCGGATCGCCCGAAGGAATTCTAGACGCGTGAGCCCGGGCCAGAGGACATCGGAGAAGTAGAGCTCGGAGTACGCCGACTGCCAGAGCAGGAAGTTCGAGATCCGTTCTTCCCCGCTGGTCCGGAAGATGAGGTCGGGGTCGGGAAGGTCCTTCGTGTACAGATGTCGGCTCACCGCGGCCGAGTCGATCTGCTCCGGTTGGATGTGACCTTCCTTCACCTCGCGAGCGAGCGCGCGGATCGCTTCGACGATCTCGTCCCGGCCCCCGTAGCCGAGGGCGACATTGTACTGGTACTTCGTGTAGCGCTCCGTCGCTCGCTCCGCGATCGTGATCGCCTCCTGGACCCGGGCGGGAAGGAGCGCGCGGTTGCCGAGGACCCGGACGCGGATCCCGTGGCGATGCACCCGTTCGTCCACCGCGATCTGACGCAGGGCCCGATCGAACAGGTCCATCAGCGCGTCGATCTCATCCTTCGAGCGCGATAGGTTCTCGGTCGAGAGCGCATACACGGTCAGGATCGGTATGTCGAGCTCGAGGCACCAGTCGAGGAGCTCTTCGAGCGTGTCGCGTCCCTTCGCGTGGCCCGCCTTGATCCCGATCCCGGCCTCCTTCGCGAACCGCCGGTTCCCGTCCATGATGATCGCGAGGTGCCGGGGCACCGGGTCCTGAAGGACGAGCTCGAGGAGACGCTTCTCGGTGAGGTCGCGCAGCGCGTCCCCTACGATGTGCGAAAGGTAGGAAGGACCGGCGGACTTCTTCGCGTCGTGCGGCTCCGTCACAGAACTCGTATGCGCCGACCGAGGATAAGGGGTCACCGTACGGGCCGGCCCTCCGGCCCTCGAGGGGAGGCGCCCTGGTCGGGAACTTCGGCCCGAGGGGGAGGCCCCTCGAGGCGTTCGAACCCGAGTCGCAGGCTCGACAGACCTACATCCTAGACCACTAGACTACCAGGGCAACCTCGCGAGCCTATTCGCTCGTGCCTATGAGCCTTGCCGGGGTCCCACTGCGACCGGGGCGGCCCGGTTCCGGAGTTCCGCGCGCCGGCGCGCGGGGGCGCGCGCACGCGTTCTCCCGGCGAGAATTTCGAGGGGTCGACGACCTCTCTTGCCAGTCGAACTCTCCGTTTATGTAGCGCTTTCGGGAATCGGACCGTTCAGCTGCGGAGGCCGGACCATGAGTGCGTGGATGAGTTGGTTCGTGGCATTGGTCGGCGTGCTGGGCCTCGTGGTAGCGTTGCACCACCTCGGCGTGGACCTGAGCGCAACGCTCGGCACTACGCTACACAGCACGGAACACTTTCTGGGTCAGCCTCTCTTCTCCCTCTAGGGGTTTCCCCGAGAGGGCCGAGAGAGGTCGGCCCGCCCCGATCGGTGCCGCTCGGCGTCGACCCGGGCGAGCGTGCGGGCGATGTCGCGGGGACGGAGGATGCCCGCGGGCGTGATGAACGCCGTCACGTACCGGGCCGGGGTCACATCGAACGCCGGGTTGCGCGCATGGCTTGCCGCGGGGGCGAGCCGGTTCCCCCCCACCGATAGCACCTCCTCTTCTTTCCGCTCCTCGACGGGGATCGAACGCCCGCTCGGCCGGCGGGCATCGAACGTGCTCCAGGGCGCCGCGACATAGAACGGCACTCCGTTCTCGTGGGCGACGACCGCCTTCTCGTACGTACCGATCTTGTTCGCGAAGTCGCCGTTCCGCGCGATCCGGTCGGCCCCGACGACGACGGCGTCGACCTGACCGGTCGACAGGTAGTGGCCCGCGGCGTTGTCGGCGATGACCGCGTGGGGGATGTGCTCCCGGGCCAGCTCCCACGCGGTGAGCCGAGCGCCCTGGAGGAGCGGACGGGTCTCGTCCACCCAGACGAAGAGCTTCGCCCCGAGGTCCGTGGCGACCCGGAGCGGCGCGAGCGCGGTGCCCCACTCCACGGTGGCGAGGGCGCCGGCGTTGCAGTGCGTCAGGACCCGTCGGGTCCGGGCGAACAGCGGGGCGCCGGCGACACCGATCCTGTGACACTCCTCCACGACCGTTCGTCGGTACTCCTCGGCGGCCGCCTCCACGCTCCGTCCTTCGGCCCAGGCCGAACGGATCGTCTCGATGCCCACGAAGAGGTCGAACGCCGTCGGGCGGGTCGCCCGGAGGACCCGCGCGGCGGCCTCGGGGCCGAGCCGCCCTTCCCGGTGGGCGAGGACCATGCCGTAGGCCGCTGCAACCCCGATCGCCGGGGCCCCGCGGACCGTGAGCGTCCGGATCGCCTCGGCGACCTCCCGCAGGTGCTTGAGCCGGAGGATCACCGTCCGTCCGGGGAGCTGTCGCTGGTCGATCAGGAAGAGCGTCCCGTCGCGGTACCACAGGGCCCGGACGGCACTGGCACGCCCTCCCATCGGTACTCTCCCCACCCCCTAGGCGTCGAAGGTGTGAAGGAGCTCGAGCCAGTCGGGGGTCACGATCTTCGCCGTCCCCACCGCCTCCCCGAGCGGGATCCCCCGGATCGCCGGGCCCTGGAGCACGGCGACCTCGCCGAACCGGCCCGCGAGGGCAAGGTCGACCGCGTAGGCCCCGAGGCGGGTCGCGAGGATGCGATCGAAGAGCTCGGGAGCGCCGCCGCGCTGGATGTGTCCGATCTGCGCGCTGCGGGTCTCGATGTGGGTGCGCTCCTCGATCCGCCGGGCGAGCTCGGACCCGACCTGGCGCTCGCGAAGCAGCTCGTGGCCGAACTCGTCCTTTCCCCCCGCCGATCCCCGGCGGGGTCCGAGGTCGATACCTTCGCTCGCCACCACGAGGGCGTAGCCCCGTTCGCGGGCGGCGCTCTCTACGTGCGCGATCATCCGGTCCTCGTCGTACTTCTCCTCCGGCACCAGCGTCACGTCGGCTCCGCCGGCGAGGCCGGTCGCGAGCGCTACCCATCCCGCGTGGCGGCCCATGACCTCGAGAACGATGGCGCGGTGGTGGCTCTTCGCGGTGTCGCGAAGGCGTTCGAGCGCGTCCACGGCGACCGTGGTCGCCGAATGGAACCCGAACGTCCAATCGGTCCCGGCGACGTCGTTGTCCATCGTCTTCGGGACCCCGACGACGTGGCCCCCCCTCCGATCGAGCTCCCGTGCCGCTCCCAGCGTGTCGTCCCCCCCGATCGCGACCAGCGCATCGATCGCCTGCGTGCGGAGCGTGGCAAGCACCCGTTCGGCGTCGGGTTCCTTCGCGAACGGATTCGTCCGGGAGCTCCCGAGGATCGTGCCGCCGCTTCCGAGGATTCCCCGCACGTCCGCCGAGGACAGCGGGCGGCTCTCGCCGTCCCGGACGCCTCTCCATCCGTCCAGGAACCCGACCGTCTCGTGACCGAACTTCGCCGCGCGAAGCACGACGGCCCGGATCGCCGGATTGAGCCCGGGGCAGTCGCCTCCCCCGGTCAGGACGCCAAACTTCACGCCGGGACCTCGAGGTAGCCGCGGGGGGCGGTCGTCAGGAACTCGTACCCGGACTTCGTGACGACGACGTCGTCCTCGATGCGTACTCCGCCGTGACCGGGGAGGTAGATCCCGGGCTCGACCGTGAAGACCATGCCTTCCTCGAGGAGGTCCTCGGCCTTCGCGTTGTAGGCCCAGCCATCGTGCACGGCCAGACCGATCGAGTGCCCGACCCCATGGGTCAGCCGTCCTTTCCAGGGAGAGGCGTCGATCACGCGCTCGGCCGCCAGGTGGACCTCGCGGGCCGGCTCCCCCGGTCGGATCGCTCGGAGCGCCTCCGCCTGGGCCTTCTCTACCGTCTCGTGCACGCGCTGCATCTCGGCGTCGTGCGCTCCGAAGTGGAACGAACGGGTGATGTCGCTCGCGTACCGTTCCGAAAGGGCGCCGAAGTCGCAGACGATGGAGTCGCCGGACCTGAGGCGCGTCTCGCCCGGCTGGTAGTGCGGCTCGGCGCTGTGCGCGCCGAACGCGACGATCGTCGAGAAGGAGCGACCGCTCGCACCGAGCCGGTTCATGCGGTACTCCATCTCCGCCGCGAGCTCGAGCTCGGAGATCCCCGTCCGGAGGAGCGAGGGGATCTCTCGCCCGACGGCCGAGCCGATCTCCGCCGCCTTTCTCAAGCGCGCGATCTCGTCCGCCTCCTTGGTGGCCCGGGCCTGTCGGATCGCGCTCGACGCATCGACCCAGTGGGCCTCGGGGAAGATCTTGGCGAACCGGAGGAACCACTCGTGCGTGAGCTCGTGGAAGTGGAGGCCGAGCTCCGACGACCCGCCGACGAGCCGACGCACCGCCGCCTCGGTGTCGTCGCCCCGGTTGACGACATGGACCTTGACGTGGGGATCCTGCTTCGCCGCTTGCTCCGCGCTCTCGGCCTCGAGCGGCGAGGAAAGGATGTCGAGCTCGCCGTCCGAGTGGGCGACCGCGACGGAGCCTTCGAAGAGGCCCCCCGGCACTCCGAACAGGTAGAAGAACGTCTGATCGAGATGGGGTTCCACCGAGTTCGCGATCAGGAGCGCGTCCGGCTTCGGCTCGAGGTTCCGGAAGACCTTCTCCACGCGGGACTTCATGACCCGCTCCAGTCGCTAGGACGTTTCAGCTTTTGCGCTCCGAAGGCGCTGGTCCTTCCACGAGAGCACCGGGTCCCGCGCGGCCCGCACCTCGTCCACGCGGTAGACGGTGAGGTTCCGGGGCGCGGCATGGAGGTTCTCGGACGTGTCGGTGATCGCCCGTTCGAACGCCGCGATGTACCGTTCGAGCTCCCGACGGCTCTCGGTCTCGGG
>JBJKRJ010000044.1:0-7238 GCA_046704665.1 Thermoplasmata archaeon
AGACTGATGGGCCAGTTGACCACCCGATCGAGAAGATTGGCCGGAACAGGCTGAGAAGAGCGCTCTCCCGAACCAAGGCCAGAAGGACGGCCGGCCGGCGCTGCCCGGCTACTTTTCACACACTCTCTAGCAGTTACGACGCGCCCCCAGGCGCCATCTTCTGACGCTGGTCGTGCTTCTGGGTGACTTCTATCCGCTGACCTATGGCGCGTTCTTCGGCTAGGTTCCGATCCTGAGTAGAAAATCTCGCACGACCCGCAGGTAACGGTCTCCCTCTTTGAAAAGAGAGTCATGCGCGCTGTTCCGAAATACCACTAGCCGCGAGCCACGAATGGCGCGATGGATCGTTCTTGCACACGCGGGCGTCATATGATCCCGTTGCCCGACGGTCACCAACGTCGGGACGCGAATGCGGTAGAGATCTCTTCGGATATCCCAACCGGCCAGAGTCCCTGTCGCTCGAGGGGTGATCAGCTGAGAGGCATTTGCGCCGTAGGCGGCGCGACCCGCTTCCTGATTGGAATTGCTTTCGGTGAGTGCCAGGTCGATCGGCGTCACCGCTAGGTCGGAGAGGTGCGAGCGCAGGAAGCGCGCCGCCGCGAGTTCGTAGCGACGCCCCCGCCGGCCTCCGGGTCTCTCCCCTTCGAGGATGGCGCTTCGATCTCGCGAGGGGAGCGTCGAGACCAGTCGAAGCACTTCATCCTCTCTTTGCCTCATGCTCGCGAAACCGCTCCCGACCAGGAGACTCTTGAACCCGTGCGGGTGGAGAAGCACGGTCTGCATGGCGAGCGCACCCCCGAAGCCGTACCCGAACAGGTGGCAAACTCCGAGGTTCAAGGCGCGACGGACCGCGTCTGCCTCGTCCGCGAGGTGCTGGATCGTCATCCCCCGGTAACTGCGGGGGCGCTCTGATCGACCGCATCCGAGCTGGTCATACAGGACAACTCGGTATCCAAACTGGGCGATGGCAGCGATCGGACGAATCTCGTCATGGGTCGCCCCCGGCCCGCCGTGGAGGCCGAGCAGGGATCCCCGCTCTCCATCTCCGATCGACTCGTAGTACAGTCGCCGGCCCAGGGCGCGCACAAAGCCGGTCCTGAACGCGAGGTCCATCGTTATCTCAACCGCGACAAGTGAATCGCCTCGCAGTTATCCAGACTTCGCGGGTACTGAGCCGCCCACCGAAAGGGTCGTCGAGGGGCAGCATGTCAAGGTCTCCGGCACGCCGCGGCTCGTCGAACACTCCTACGCACATCCCCCTGGGGGCAGCGCATCGCGATACTCACTCATATCAAACACT
Organism: Thermoplasmata archaeon; assembly: GCA_046704665.1. Taxonomy (GTDB): domain Archaea; phylum Thermoplasmatota; class Thermoplasmata; order Lutacidiplasmatales; family UBA184; genus Lutacidiplasma. The sequence continues at coordinate 1,301 of JBJKRJ010000044.1, forward strand.
CTCAGAACGACCTCGGACTCACCTAGCCGGCGCGCGTCGCGCCAAGCGAATCTACTTTCGTTCCCCGGTGTTTCCCGGAATATGGTCCGGGTCCGGGACGAGGGAAGCGAGTTTGATGCACCGATCGAGGTGGTCTGGAGGTTCTTGAGCACCCCAGAGGTCCACCAGGCAGCACACCGAGGAGAGCGCAATCAACGAGTCGAACTGGTCCACGACAACACCTTCCTCAGTCGCTCGGAAGTCCTCGTAGGGGATCAATGGGTGCCCCTCGTGAATCGAGTCTCGGTGTTTCCGCCAATCGCTTCGGTAGTCGAAACCATCAAAGGCCCCTGGACCGGCTCGATCCTAGTCCATGTCTACACCCCTTCGGGCCGGAAGACCCGGGTGGATGTCTACGGCGAATTCGTACTACCTGGGACTCCGGACGCGCAGGCAGAGCAGCTTCTGGTTCGCGTCCTCTCGGAACTGTTCGAGATGCACAATGAGGAGATCCGTAAGTTCGCCAGAAGGCCCTGATCTCACGGGGACCCGGTCCTTCTTGCCGGTCCGGACCCGGGGGGAAGCTGCTCGATCTCGCCGCTGCGTCCCGAGGTCCTGGCGGAGTATCGGCTAGGTTCCCCGCGACTTCGGCCGGCCCGCGCGACCGGGGTCGGGTTGGGGACGGGTCGTTCGAATCTGCGCAGGCGGCTGTTGAGCCAGTCGTCCACGCTGAATATCCTCCGCACGATTCCCATCCGGACGGTCTCGACTCCGAACAAGGAACGGAGCTGCGCGAGCACCTCTTCGGCCTGGGAGAGGTTCTCGCAGGAAACCCCGAACATCGAGATCTGCTCAGGGCCCGTGTCGTAGGTGCCGACCCGGGGAATCGATTCGAGCGCGGTCCGGTCGGCAGCGCGCTTCCGATCGAGGTCCGTACACCGGACCAGGTAATTGCACATCAGGCCTGCGGCTCGGTCCACGTTCGGCACCCCGACGACGAATGCGGCTTTCCCGTTGGTGAGCGCGGAGAGACGTCGCTGGACGGTCCTGACCGTCGTGCGCAGCTCGGCCGCGACTGCGCGCAGATCCCTCCTCGAATCGTCCTTCATCGACGCGAGGATCCTCCAATCGAGCGTGCGCATCCGGACCGACGGCTCGGGAAACGACGTCGTCCAGTTGGCCCGAAGCGACCAAGCGCCGATCGGGTCAAGCTGTTCTTTCAGCCAGCGCAACACGTCGGGGCGATCGTGCCAGAGGATCGCTAACATCCCCGGGCCCTGGAAGTCGGCTAGTTGGGTGATTCCCGGTAGTGATCGGAGGCACGAGACCATCGCGGGCTTGTCCGACTCGTTCTCGATCTCGAGGTCGAGACCGTACTCCTCGCAGCCGAGAAGTCGCGGGTTGATCGCAATCCCCCACGTGGGGATGACCCCGGAGTCCCGGAGCCGCACGACGCGGAGCCGGATCGTTTCTTCGTCCACCTTGAGCCGGCGGGCAATCGTGGCGAAAGAGACCCGCAGCTTCCACTCCGGAGAGTCGGGACAGTTGAACTCTCGGAGGATTCGCACGTCCAGCTCGTCGAGGTGCAACATACCCGTGAGATTCGCCTAACGTCCCACGTTCTATGAAGGTGTCGAAAGGGCATCGCGCGCACGCACCGGTCCGGTCCGCCTCTCCGCCTAGGAGATACCTGCGTCACCCCCGGGGGATCGCCGGGAGTGTCGGAATCCCTGCTCGCGCCCGGCGCGGTCCCAAGAGCGCCCGAACCATGGGGAGGGCGGTGAACCCACCGTGAAGACACCCAGCGAAACCGGCTCAACCGAACCCCAGCAGACCGCGACGAACGCTGTGACCGCCCGCGTGAAATCGGAACGGGAGTTTGCCATGCAATACTCCTTCCGAGCACCGATAGCGAAGGTCTACGCCGCCTATACGGACCCGACGCTCGTTCCGCAATGGTGGGACCCGAAAGGCGGGTCCCTCCGGGTCGACCGGATGGACGTGCGGCCCGGCGGCCAGTGGCGCTACGTCCAGCGGCTGTCGAACGGCCAAGAGGTGGCGTACTCGGGGTCCTACCTGGAGGCCCAGGCTCCGTCGCGCCTCGTCTACTCGTTCGCAATCGAGGGCCAAGCCCAGGGTGGAGTGACGGCCACCGTGGAGTTCCAGGAGGTCGATGGGGTGACGAGGCTGACGCTGACCAATCTCTGTTCCTCCAAGGAAGCGCGTGACGCGATGATCCATTACGGGGCCGCTGCCGGAGCGAAGTTGGCGTGGGGCCGGCTGGCCGCGCTTCTCGGGGGGGCATGATTATGGCGCCCACACAGAAGGGCGGATCCGAGGTTACCAAGGAGCCTCCCGTCAGCGCGAGGCGGGGTTTCAGCGCCGAGGAAAAGGCCGCAGTAAGGGCGCGCGCTCGAGAGCTAAAGGCGAGCGCGGAGAAGGCGGAGGGAGAGAGCGCCGCGCTCGCGAGCATCTCCAGTATGCCGGAACCAGATCGCCACCTTGCCGAACGGTTTCATGAGATCGTACGGGTCGCCGCTCCCAGTCTCACCGCTAGAACGTGGTACGGGATGCCGGCGTACGCGAAGGACGGGAACGTCGTCTGCTGGTTCAAGAACGCCTCCAAGTTCAAGACACGGTACGCGACGATCGGCTTCAGCGACGAGGCGAAACTCGACGACGGCTACATGTGGCCGACCGAATTCGCGCTGACGAAGTTGACGGGGGCCGAAGAGGCAAAGATCGCGGCACTGGTGAAGCGAGCGGTGGGATGAGGACCGAGCTCACCCAGAGATCCCTTCGGAGTCATGCCTCGAACGTTCGCAATCTCGCACCGGGATGGTTCGCGGATGGGTGATTCCCGCTGCCGGGGCGACCCGACCGAGTCTCTCACTGAGCTTCAGAAGAACGGCCAGAGTGAGTGAGTCGCGGAGCGAGGTCGCGGCCTATGGACCAGGTCGGAGACGTGTCCGCGCCGGGGTTCCGGACAGTCCTACGGAATCGGCGGTATCTCCTTTGGCTCGCGTCGTCCGATGTTGCGAACGTGGGCTACTCGGTGTACTCGATCAGCATCGTGTGGCTGACCTACGTCGCAACTCACAGCTACTTGATAGTCGGACTCGCGCTCTTCGTAGAATACGCCACGTACGCCGGCACCTTCCTGCTCGCGCCGATTGCAGACCGCGTGGCCAACCAGAGGACCATCTACCTGGTATGCTACCCGGCCCAAGCCCTCGCGGCGACCGTCTTGGGCCTAGGGGCGTACGACGGACTCCTGACGGTTCCGTTGCTCTTGGGCCTGATCTTCGTGATCTCAGCGCTCTGGGACCTCGCTTGGGCTGCGTGCCAGGCGGCGCCGAGGCTGCTGTTGACTCCCGAAGAGTTGTTTGCCGCGAACGGCGTTTCAGGAGCGATCGGAGGCGCTAACTCGATCGCGGGATATGCAGTGGGTGGCGTACTGATTGTCTTCGTCGGAGCAGCCGGTGGAATGTACCTCTACGCCGGTCTACTGGGCCTGGGGGCGGTTTTGGCGTTGTGGCTCTCGATCTCGCCGGGTCCCCCTTCGGATTCAGGCTTTTCGGAGGGTCTGAGGTCAGGCTGGCGCGTCCTCACGTCTGAGTCGGGGCATTCGCTCCTGCAACTGGCATCGGTCGACGCGATCCGTGCGTTCTTCGCCTCCGGCGCTGCCCTCCTGATAGCGCTGAGCTCGGTCACCATCTTCGCCGCGGCCGGGTCCGCGTATGGGACTCTCTTCGCGGGATACGTGATCGGAGGGGTGGCCGCCGGTCTCGTACTGGGGATGGCCAACCCGCGAGGGCGGGCCGGGCTCATCATGGTGGCCTCCATGATGGCGAGCGGGGTGGTCTTCCTCGTTTCGGGTTTGTTTCCGCCCGTCCTGGCACTCTTCGCACTGACCTGGCTGGCGATCGGATTCACGACCTCCAGCTACGTCGACTCGAAGTACGCATTCATCGGGGGATCCATCGACCCCAACAAGCTTGCTCGGGTAAGCTCCAACATGTATCTGTTTCCGGGAATCACCAGCTCCGTGGGTGCTCTCGCCTTGGGATTCTTGGCAGGAAGTGCGACGCCGGAGCTCCTCGGATCTGTGATCGGAGTCGGGTGCCTCGCCGCCGGTGTTCTTGCCTTGCTACTTCCGGGCGTGAAGGCGCTTCGATACTGAGTCGCGAGAAAGTGGAACGGGAAACATGACCAAGAGAGAAGCTCTCACGGGTGCCGTACATCGAGTGCCCGCGGACTTTCGCCGAGCAATCGAGTCCGATCCTGTTGTGAAGGAAGTGTGGGCGGACATCACACCGCTGGCACGCAATGAGTGGATCTGTTGGGTCACATCGGCTAGAAAGGACGAGACCAGGAAACGTCGCATAACGGTCGGCTTGGACAAGATGCGCAACGGCATGCGCCGCCCTTGTTGTTGGGCAGGTTGTCCGCATCGCTGAGATGGCTCGAAGATGTCGTCGGAACGGGGCGGGGAATTTGTGTGCGCCCGGGCCTTTGTGGTGAAACTGCTGATCCGAGGATCGAACCATGAGGCCCCGCCACGCTTCGTGACGCGAACTTCGGACGATGATCGATGCACGTGGACGAACCCGAGCGCCCCATCCTTGGCGGAGTCGCGACCCTTCTCCCACACCCAAGTCCAACCGCGACGCGTTAGCGCTCGCAACCGGATTCGTCCCCTTCCGCGGCAGGGCGGGCGAGCAATGGCCTGGCAATGTGAGGGCTCTCCCCCTCCGGTGCTGGGCCGCACTATCGACGGCGCGTTCGTCATCAATCCGGCCGCCCGAAGGCACTCGCCTGAGGCAGCACTCTTGGTCCTGGCCAGGAGTCGAGTGCGCCCGTGAGCTCCGCGGCTCGTTCGGGAACTGCTGCCACGCTCCTCGCTGGCACGTTTTGGGGGGTGACGGGAACCGTCGCCCAGGTCCTGTTCATTCGGTGGAACTTTCCCGTTCTTGGGTTGCTCACGATCCGGATGCTCCTGGCCGGTGTTGTGCTCGTTGCAATCCTCGGGGTCGGCAACCGGCCGCCATTCTCACGATCATTCCTTAGTTTGGCCATCGTGGGATTCGCCCTCTCGCAGTTTGCTTACCTGGAGGCGATCCAGAACTCGAACGCCGTGACCGCCACGCTGCTCCAGTTCCTGTTTCTACCGATGGTCGCAGCCTACGAAGGGCTGCGTGGAGTGATCTCCTGGTCGCCAAGGTGGACCGCCGTCCTCGCTCTGGCAGCTATCGGAACGGTGCTGCTCGTGGTAAACCCGATGAGCACATCGCTCGGCGTCTCGATCACCCCGCTCGGCCTCTTCTTCGGGCTCTTGGCCGCGGTAACGGTCACCTACGAAACGATTGCCGGGGGTCGATTTGCCCGGGTCCACGGAGTTTGGCCCACCACATCCTGGGGATTCCTAGTCGGCGGATTGGTAAGTCTCCCGTTCGGAGTAACGGGGTTTCTCAACTACTCCGTTCCACATGGATTCTCAACGGTGACGGAAGTGATTGGGCTGGCTAGCTTCGTAGGGTTCGGAACGCTGATCGCGTACGGCTTCTACTTCGTAGGGCTCCGCCGCCTGCCGGCGACAGAAGTAGGGGTTCTGTCCTCCGTGGAGCCGATCGCGGCTGGGGCGGCCACGTTCGTTCTACTCGGAATCACGTTGACCGCGACTCAGTACCTGGGGGGAGGGGCCATTGTCGTTGCCGTCGCACTCCTCGGCCTCAGATCCACGAGGAGCCCGGAGGGTCGAAGCAACATCGGGACGGGGAATCCACGTACCGACCCGACCAAGTCACCGAACTCGGAGAAGGGTCCCAAGTGAGGAGTTGGGTCCCAACCGGAAGGTCCACGGTACACACGTTCGGGCGTTCCGGGGGGTAGACTTCGAGCACGGTCGAAGCGGGAGGAGTTCTTATGAGTGGGCGGCTCATGAAGAAATCATGAGCAC
>JBJKRJ010000045.1:0-27909 GCA_046704665.1 Thermoplasmata archaeon
CCGGGTCGGACGTGGTGCTGCTCGTGCGGTCGGTCGCCGACCCGCGGCGCTACGGAGTGATCGAAGGGACGTTCGGTCCCCTCTTCCACGGCATGCGGCGGCTCGATGTCGCGCGGATGGTGGAGAAACCGAGCCGCCCGAAGAGCCGCTGGGCGGCGACGGCGGTCTACGCCTTCGCTCCGTCGATCTTCACCGCGCTCGAGGAGCACCGGGCCCGCCACCACCCCCGGGAGCTCGAGCTCACGGACGGCATCCAGCGCCTGATCGAGCAGGGGGGACGGGTCGCCGCCTTCGTGCTCGACCGACGGTTCGGCGAGTGGCGCTCGGTCGGTTCCCCCGAGGGGTTCGGACGGGCGTTGGCCCGCACCCGCCTCGCCGCCCGCCAGTGAACGTGTCCCGTTCTCCGATTGAATTAAGCATACCGGGGCCATGCGAGAGCGGCCGCGCAGGCCGGACGGCGTCGGGCGGGCCGAGGGTACACTTCCGATGAAACGACAGATGGTCGACATGCTTGCCGAGCTGATCAAGGTCCCGAGCGACCCGTTCTCCGACAAGCAGGAGGTCCTCGACTACGTGCAGTCGTTCACGGACCAGATCCACATGCGGAACACCCTGTTCGGGGACTCCCAGTCCCCGGCCCTCCTGGCCGAGTTCGGGCAGGGGGGAGTGGTCCTGTCGGGCCATCTCGATACTCCGCCGGTAGGGGACTACTGGAGCTTCTCCCAGAGCCAGCTCGCGTCGGGCCGGATGTACGGCCGGGGGGCGGCCGACATGAAAGGGACGGTCGTCGCGATGCTCGAGGCGGCCCAGGACCTCGTCGCACGGAAGATCCCGGTCGTCCTCGCGTTCACGACCGACGAGGAGACGGCGATGCTGGGCGCCCAAGCGCTGTCGAAGACCCTCCCCCTGCGGCGGGCGCGGGCGGTCGTGGTCGGTGAGCCGACCGGGCTTCGCGTCGCGACCGCGGAGAAAGGGGTGCTCGACCTCGCGATCGAGACCCGGGGAAAGGCGGCCCACGGGGCGATGCCGCACCTCGGCGAGAACGCGATCGGCAAGATGATGCGGATCCTGCGCGGGCTCGAGTCGTTCAAGGGCCGGATCGCCCACCCCGAGCTCGGCACGGTGACCCTCAACATCGGCACGTTCAACGGCGGGACCCGGCTCAACGTCGTTCCCAACCGGGCCACGGCCGAGGTCGACATCCGCTTCCCCCCACCGTACACGCCGGACCAGCTCTACCACGAGATCGAAGAGCATCTGCGTCGGATCAAGACACCGTTCACCCTGCGCCGTATCCTGACGATGCCGGCGGTCCAGATCGACCCGAACTCCGAGCACGTCAAGCTGCTCAAGGACGTCGCCCAGACGGAGTCGGCGGTCCTGGTCCATGCCTCCGAAGCGGTCCATTACGTTCAGGTGAACCCGCGGGTCGTGATCTACGGGGCGGGGGAGGAGGAATTGTCGCACCAGGCGAACGAGTACGTCAAGGTCGAGTCGGTCGCGCGCGCGACCGAGGTCTACAAGAAGTACGCCCAACGGCTCTCCGTGGCGCGGATTCCCGCCTGAGGTGCCGGATCGGCCGAACGGCCGGGCCGTCAAGTATGGGGAGGGATACACCGCCGGCGTGAAGGTAGCGCAGCTGGCGACCCGGTATCCGCCCGGCCCCGGCGGGGTCGAGCGGCACGTCGCGGAGCTCGCTCCTCTGCTCGCCGCCCGCGGACACCGCGTGGACGTCTACACCAGCGAGCTCTACCGCGAGTTCCCCTGGGAGCGGCTCCCCCCGTCGGTCCCGCGGGAGGAGGCGACCGGCTTTGGAGGCGTCCACCGGCTTCGGGTCTGGTCGTTCCCCGGCGAACTTCACTACACCTTCTTCCGGGACCTCGACACGGTGCTCGCCCGGGACCGGCCCGACCTCTTGCACGCGCACACCTACGGGACGAACCAGGTCGCCGTCGCCCGGCGCCACCACCGACGCTTCGGCGCTCCGTTCGTCCTGACCGCCCACTTCCATCCGATATGGTCGATCGAGGGGGGATGGCTACGCCGCCGGATCCGGGGCTTCTACGACCGGCGCATCGCCGGCCCCATCGTCCATGCGGCGGACGCGGTCATCGTCCAGACCCGCGAAGAAGAGCGACTCCTCCGTTTGCTGGGGCTCCCGCTCCCCGAGCTCGTCGTCGTGCCTCCCGGCTATCGTCCGCTTCCCTCGCCGCCCCCCGGGGCCCCCTCGTTCTCGGCCCGGTACGGGATCCCGGGTCCCTACCTGCTCTTCGTGGGAAGGTGGGCCTCGAACAAGGGCCTCCTCGATCTGGTCGACGCCTTTGCCCAGGTTCTCCGAGAAGCCCCCGACGCGCACCTCGTTCTCGTGGGCGAGGACGGCGGCATGCGCTCGGCGGTCGAAGCCCGATCGCGCTCCGTGGGAGTGGAGGGCCGTCTCCACGCGGTCGGTCATCTCGAGGACGAGCGATGGATCGCGGCGGCGTACCGGGAGGCACGGCTCGCCGTCCTCCCGAGCGAGTACGAGGCGTTCGGGCTCGTCCTGCTCGAGTCCCTCGCCCAAGGTACGCCGGTCGTCGCGAGCCGGGTCGGTGGGATCCCGGAGGTCGTCGAGGACGGCAAGGCCGGCCTTCTCGTCCCACCGAAGGCTCCGTCCGACCTCGCGGCGGCGATCGTCCGCGTATGGAACGACCCCGCGTTGGCGCGTCGCCTCGGGGAGTACGGCCGGACCGAGGTCGTCCCGAGGTTCACGTGGGAGGCCCTGGCCGACCGGCTCGATCAGCTCTATCGGAGGGTGCTCTCTCATTGAAGATCGTCCACGTCACGCTGCGGTTCGATGCGCCCGGCGGGGTGGAGACGAACGTCCGCGAGCTCGCCCGTCGGATGCGAGCTGCGGGGGATGATGTCGAGGTCTTCGCGAGCGACCTCTACGATGAAGCCGGGTGGGACCGCCGATCGGATTTCCGCCCGATCGTCGACGGGGTTCCGGTCCGACGCTTTCCGGTGCGCCGCAAGCTCGTTCCGTTCCTCACCCTGCCGATGATGGTCGGCCTGATCGATGCCCTCCGGGAGAGCGGCGCCGACGTGATCCACGCTCACTCGCACCGGTACGGACACGTACTGCAGGCGGCGGCGGTGGCGGCCCGACGCGAGATCCCGCTCGTCGTCTCCACGTCCTACCACCCCGCGGACCGCCGGGAGTCGCGCCGCAATCGGGCCCTACTCCGACTGGACGACGTGGCCTTCGGCATGTCGGCGTATCGAGTGGCGCGAGCGATTGTCGTCCAGTCCGAGCTCGAGGCCCGTCTCGTCCGCGAGTTCGCTCCGGCCGACCGGGTACGGATCGTTCCCCCGGGGATCGACCTTGCCGAGTGGGGCGATCCGGGGGGGGACCGGGCCGAGGGAGTTGCTCTGCCCCGCGACTACCTCGTCTTCGCCGGACGGATCGCCGCCAACAAGGGGCTGCCGAACCTTCTCGAGGCGCTCGCGCGCATCCCGGCATCCGCGCGTCGGCCCCTCGTCTTCCTCGGCTCGGACTGGGGAGAACGGGCCGCCCTCGAGGTGGCGGCCCGCCGGCTCGGGATCGGCGAGGAGCTTCTCTGGGTTGGCTACGTGCCCGACCGGCGGGTCTACCGGGCGGTGATCCGCGGGGCCCGGGCCCTCGTACTCCCCTCGGAGTGGGAGGCGTACGGGTTCGTTCTGCTCGAGGCGATGGCGGCACGGACCCCCATCGTCGCCACGGCCGTCGGAGCCGTCCCGGAAGTGCTCGAGCACGGCCGGCTCGGCCTGCTCGTCCCGTACGGCGACATCGAGGCGCTGAGCCGGGCCCTCCGCTCGGTGGTGGACGACCCGGGGGGTGCCGGGATCCGGGTGGAGAACGGATGGACCAAGGTCCAAGGGCTCGACTGGTCCCGCTCGGCCGAGAGATTTCGGGAGCTCTACCGCGAGGTAGCGGCGGCGTGAGGGGGGTGCTGCTCCAGGCGCACCAGCTCGGCTCCCACGTGGTCGAGCTCCCGGCCGGCCTCCCCGGGGGTGAACCGCGCGATCACCCGGAAGAGGTAGCCGAGCAGTCGCACGATCGTATTCGCTCCCTCCCCGGTCGCGGAGGGAGGACCCGTAGATGGGCCTTTTGCCGGAGTGTCCGCCCCGGGGTGGGGATCGGACCCGGTCCGCGGGCCGAACGGTAAAGAGCGCGGCGGGGCCTTCGCGCGAAGTGCGCGCACGACCACTGCTCGCCGCCCCGCCTCGATCTCGGCGTTCCCGTGCAGGAGGGCCCGGTTGGTCGTCGCTGCGACGCGGGACGGAACGGCGGACCGGATGAAGATCGTCCACGTGACCCTGCGCTTCGACGCTCCCGGTGGCGTCGAAACCACCGTGCGCGAGGTCACCCGCCGGCTCGCCGCGGCGGGCGACGAGGTGGAGGTGTTCGCGAGCGACCTGGTCGACGAGTCCGGGTGGGTCCGTGGGAACGCATTCCGTCCGGCGGTCGACGGGGTGCCCGTACGCCGGTTCCCCGCGCTGCGACGTCCCCTCTCACGCGTGCTGGACTTCGTACCTTTCGCTCGCTCCTTCTCGCTCCCGGTAATGGAGGGGCTGGCCGAAGCACTGCGCGGGAGCGGGGCGGACGTGATCCATGCCCACTCGCACCGGTACGGGCATGTCCTCCAGGCCGCGGCCGTCGCCCGACGGCATCGGATCCCTCTCGTGGTCTCGACCCACTACCATCCGGCCGACCGCCGGGAGTCCCCGTTCACCCGCGGGCTCCTCCGGTGCGAGGACGTCGGGTTCGGCATGTCCGCCTACCGAGTCGCGCGTGCGCTCGTGGCGGAGTCCGAGCTCGAAGCCGGCCTCGTCCGAGAGTTCGCTCCACCCGATCGGATACGGGTGGTCCCCCCGGGGATCGATGGCGCCGCGTGGGAGGATCCTTCGCGTGATCGGACGGACGGTCTGGACCTTCCCGAGCGCTACGTACTGTTCGTCGGCCGGATCGCCTCGAACAAGGGGCTCGGCTTCCTCCTCGAGGCGCTGGCTCGGTTCTCTCCCCCGGAACGTCCGGCGCTCGTGCTCATGGGCCCGGACTGGGGCGAACGGCCGTCACTCGAACGCCGGGCGGTGAGTCTGGGGATCGCCGACTACCTCCAATGGCTGGGCGCGGTGCCCCTGCCTTCGATGTACCGCGGCGTGGTCCGTCGTGCCCTCGCACTGGTACTTCCGTCCGAATGGGAAGCGTACGGCCTCGTCCTCCTGGACGCCATGGCCGCGGGCACGCCGATCGTCGCCACCGCGGTCGGGGGAGTGCCGGAAGTGCTCGCACGGGGCCGGGCGGGACGGCTCGTGCCGTATGGGGATGCGGGAGCGCTCGCGGCCGCGCTTCGGAGCGTGCTCGTGGACCGGGCGGGTACGGACGAGCTCGTGCGGAACGCCCGCGATCAGGCACGCGCCGCCGACTGGTCGGTGGCGGTGGAACGTCACCGACAGCTGTATCGGGACGTGGCAGGCCGCTGAGCGGATCGGCCCGCGGGCGGCCGTGAGAAGAAGCTCAGGCGGTGTCCGTTTCGGCGACCTCGCGGGCGTACTCGCGCAAGATCCCGAGCCCGCGTCGGAGCGCCGATCGCGACGTCGCGAAGGAGAGACGGAGATGGGAGGCACCGAGCGAACCGAACGCATCTCCCGGAGTGACGATCACCCCGCGGGCGAGAAGCTCCATCGCTGCCTCGTGGCTCGACCGGGGCCACGAGAAGTGCGGGAACACGTAGAACGCTCCGGCCGGGGCGACGAGCGACAGTCCGGGGATCCTCGCGAGCTGCCCGACGACGAGGGAGCGACGGGCCCGGAACTCCCGGACCATGGCCGCCGTCGCTCCGTCCCCGGCCCGCAGTCCGGCGAGAACGGCGGCCTGGCCGGGGGTCGAGGGGCAGGCCATGATGTGATAGTGCACCTTGTTCAGCTCGACCGCGAGCGCGCGCGGGGCCAGAAGGAAACCGAGGCGCCAACCGGTCATCGCGAGGGTCTTCGAGAAGGAATTGACGATGACCACCTGCTCGGTGCGGCCCCAGAACGACGTCGCCGGTCGATCGTAGACGATCTCCTCATAGACCTCGTCGGAGACGATGGTGAGATCGTGCGCCTCCGCGAACGCGACGATCTGATCGACCACGCTCCGGGAAAAGACCGCCCCGGTCGGGTTCGCCGGACTGTTGACGACGATCGCTCGGGTCGACGGCGTCACCAGGCGTTCCAGCTCGTCGAAGTCGGGTAGGAACCGCCGGGCGGCGCTCAGACTGTAGGGGACCGGCGTCGCGCCCGCGAGCCGCGCGTGCGGGGCATAAAGGACGAAACCGGGGTTCGGGACCAGCACCTCGTCCCCGGTCTCGTAGAGGGTCATCGCGACCGACATCAACGCCTCCGAACCGCCACCGGTGACGATCACGTTCTCTCGGTCGGTCGCGCTCCTCCGGTCGCGATATCGCTCCGCGATCGCATCCCGGAGCTCGGGAAGGCCGGCCGAGGGACCGTAATGGTTCATCCCGTTGTGCACGGCCTCGCAGAACGCCTCGATTACCACCGGCGGAGGGTCGAAGTCCGGCTCGCCGAGGCCGAGATTGACGGCATCGGGGGGCGCTCCCTCGAACATCCGGCGGATGCCCGAGACCTCCACCCGGTGGACCCTTTCGGCGACCATCCGGCCGCGGACCGAAGTGGTCCTCATTATTGTTGTGGAGTGCGACGGCGTGACGTGTCGCGCGTCGGTCCGCGGTTCCGTTTCGCGGCCACAAGTGCCTTCTATGGCTATCGTTCCTTGCTTCGTGCGGTGGGCCGGATGAGCGTCTGCGTCGTGGTGGGAGCGCAGTTCGGGGACGAGGCCAAAGGAAAAATCACGGACTTTCTCGCGGCCGACGCCCGGTACGTGGTACGGACCGGGGGAGGCCCCAACGCCGGGCACTCGATCCATGTCCCCGAGGGAAAGGTCGTCCTCCATCAGGTCGCCTCGGGGGTCCTCCGACATGGCGTGGTCGGGATCTCGGGACCCGGCATGGTCCTCCAGCCGATTTCGCTCGAACAGGAGATCCAGGACCTCGAGCGACAGGGGTTCCTGCGGGGCCAGGTCGTCCTGTCGGACCGGGCCCATGTGCTCCTGCCGGTGCACGAGATCGAGGATGCGTGGCAGGACGAGCTCCGCGCGAAGAGGAACCCCACAGGAGGCATCGGAACGACGCGGCGGGGGATCGGACCGGCGTATGCCGACCGGGCCGCGCGGTGGGGGATCCGTATGTCGGACCTCACCCGGCCGGCCGTGCTGCGCGAACGGCTCGAAATGCTCTACGCGACGAAGACCCACCTGAGCGGACTTCCTCCGATCGACGAGCTCGCATCGCAGCTGGCCGAGACCGGCGGGCGTCTCGCGCCCCTCATCCAACCGACCGAGCCGCTCCTCTGGGCGGCGATCGCCCGCGGCGATCGGATCCTGCTGGAGGGAGCGCAGAGCGCGCTCCTGGACATCGATTTCGGAACCTACCCGTTCGTCACGAGCTCGCACCCGACGAGCGCCGGAGCCCTGGTCGGGAGCGGGATACCGCCGACCGAGGTCGATGAGATCGTTGGCGTGTCGAAGGCCTACACGACGCGCGTCGGCAGCGGACCTTTTCCCACCGAGCAGTCCGGAGAGGTCGGGGAGTTCCTTCAGCGCGTCGGCGGCGAGCGAGGCGCCACCACGGGCCGGCCCCGGCGGTGCGGCTGGCTCGACCTGGTCCACCTTCGCTACGCAGCCCGTTTGAACGGACTGACCTCCTTCGCGATCACGAAGGTCGACGTACTCGGGGGGCTCGACGAGATACCGGTCTGTGTGCAGTACGTCCTGCCGGACGGAACGACGGTCCGCGACGTCCTGCCCTCCCAGGCCGACGATCTCGCGAAGGCCCAACCGGTCTACGAGCGGCTCCCGGGCTGGCCGACGTTCCACGAGCGCGCGAAGGAACGGCTGCGCCGCGAGGGGGCGCGGGCCCTCCCCTCCACCCTGCGCCGGTACCTCGCCCGGATCACCGAGGAGACGGGGGTCCCGGTCCAGTACGTTGGCTACGGACCCGCGCGCGACGACACGGTGCGTCTCGACACGACCGGCGGGGTCGCGCCGGGGACGGGCCTCGCGGCCTGGTCCGGCTGAGTCGCCGTGGGCTTCGATCCGTTCCTCTACGTGGCCCTCGCGGGCGGAGTGGTGGCCGGGAGGACCCTTCCCCATCCGGGGCCGTGGATCTCCCGGGCCACGGTCGCCACCATCGTCGTGCTGGTCGGCCTTCTTGGCGCGTCGCTGAGCGGGGTCGCGGGGGCGACCCTGCTCTTCGCGATTCCGATCGCGCTCGGGGGCGCCCTACTCATCCTCGGACTTACGGCCGGGATCTACCTTGCGCTGGCGCGTCACATCGCCCCGCACCCGCAACCGGCCGCCCCGGCCCCGCTCACGGCCGGCCGCTTCTCGCTGAGCGCGGGTCTGCTCGGAGCCCTGGTCGTAGGTTATGGGTTCGGGATCCTGGCCCCTTTCGGCTACGCGGGCCTGATCTCTTACGCGCTCTACGCGCTGCTCGCGCTGGTCGGCTTCGGCCTCAAGCTCGGGACCCGGTCGCTCGGACACCTGTGGCTCCCCCTCACCGCGGCGATCCTTGGGGCGCTCGGCGCCGCGGTGATCCTCTCGTTCGCTTCGGCCATGCCGCTCTCGGTGAGCCTCGCGACGACCCTCGCGTTCGGGTGGTACACGCTCGCCGGTCCGTTGGTCGTCGCCCGTGACGGCGCCGTGCTCGGATTGCTCGCCTTCCTCATGAACTTCCTCCGGGAGAACCTCACGATGGTCTCCTCCCCCTTCTTCGGGCGGCGGCTGCGGGGGGCCGGGCTTACCTCCCTCGGGGGGGCCACGGCCATGGACACTACGTTGTACTTCGTCCTGCGCTACGGGGACGAGGACGCGGGGAGCCTCGCACTCGCCTCTGGATTGATCCTCACCATCGCGGCCAGTCTCATCCTCCCGGCTGTCCTCGTCCTGTAGAATCGCTTATGCGGGCGAAGCGCTCGCGTCGGAGCGTCGGGCTCGTGGTCCAGCGGTTACGACGTCGCTCTCACACAGCGAAGATCGCCGGTTCGAATCCGGCCGAGCCCACGTCCCCCGGGCGCATGTAATGGTAAGCCCTCCAGCCGAGACCAGTCCCCCCGTTTACCGTCAGTGAAATGCCTCGCGGAACTGGTCGACCTATGCGGCACTCTCCGATCGGCCGCCGGCAGGGCCCTCGGGGCCGGGCCCTCTCTCGCTCCGCTCGATTCACCCAGCCTTCGGCGCTCGTTCCGGGCAGCCTGTGATCGGTCCCCAGCGATCGACCATGGGGCCCACGTAACAGGTCGCTCGGTCCCAGGTACGGGTCACGGGCCAGCCGGGGGTGAGGCGGGTGGAAGGCGCCTCTCGAGGCGGGGAATCATCGACCCCTTGCGGGGATCGACGCGGAGGGGGCGGGCGGGACACGAGTCCGGAGCGACTCCGGGGCCTTCTGGTCCATCCGAAACCCTTCGCAGCGAACGAACCGCAGGTTCTTGTTTCGGCCCTATGGTCGGGAGACATGCGCGGAAGGAAGGCGACCCGGGTCCGCGCTCGGGTCCCGAAGCCGGTGGAGATCTTCTACCATGATGCGAAGACGTGGTACGACGCCCCTATCGACCTCCTCTGGAAGTTCATGGAGGATGAGGAGTTCCATGCGGGGGCGCATCACGCCACCTTGCGAAATTTCCACGGTAAGGAGCTCTCGCCGACCAGCTTCGAGGCCGTCTACGAGACGCGGAACCGAGGGAAGTGGGGCAAGTACCGGAGCCGCCACACGCGCTACCCTCCCCTCTGCAAAGTCGACGAGCATCTGGAGGGCGATTATGCCGGGACCGTCACGCTGTACCATTACTGGCCCGAGGGGAAGCGCACGCGGTTGGAGATCTGGGCCTGCCTGCGGTCGCCCACGCTCTCGGCCCGGGAACTGAGAGCCCACTGGCGCGAGTCCTGGGCTCAGGCTTACCGGGAGGACAACGCCGTACTTCCGAAGTTCCTGAAGGCGCATCGGAAGCACTCCGCTGAGTGAGCGGTCGCAGTGCCCCCGTCCTTCGGCCAACGTCGCGGCCATCCCGCTTGGCGGAAGCGGAAACGGTGGCCAGGGGGACGATGGCGCCGGTACGGAGCGGGGTGATCGTTGATACGGTCGTGGCGGGATGAAGCGACGATGCGGGAGATGAACCGGGAGGACGAAGAAAGACCGAGGCGCCGACACCGAGAGCGAAACGGACGACGGCGAAGGTTCCCACTACGGCGACTCCGAGCGGGGGTCAACCTGGGCGTGGCCCACATCGACGGCGAGTGGGTCCGCAGCAATCGGGAGTAGCCGAGCAGTCCCCAACGGCCCTTCGCACGGCGGCAGCTCCGGTCAAGTGTTGAGCACCTTCGACAGCGTTTGCAGTTTCGGATGTACAGCGTCCAGGGCGTCGATCAGTTGTTGCCGGCACGCTGTGAGCGGCCCATAGAGACGAACGAACTCGGGGTCCTTGGTGTCGTCGACATTTCACGGGCGATGGTGGTCGAGCCAGGTAGGTTCGCCCTCGGCCGGAATTCGAGTGATCTCCACCGTCCGCTTTAGGGCGGCTTCCACGAGGAGACCCAACTCGGTTGCGAGTGCCTTGGGAGTGGCCGCGTCTATCCTAAGGTCGGCTGGTAGGTCGGCACGTGCATCGACCAGTGCCCGGGGAGATGCGAGGAGGAGGAATGGACCCCGGTTGACAAAGGGTTCTTCCTCACCGGGACACACCCCTCCTGGATGGTATTCCTGCGCGACGAAGGAAGCGAGTTCGACGCTCCGCTCGAACGGGTCTGGGCGCTCTTCGGCTCGAAGGAGAACCACCGCCACGCCAGCATGCAGGGTCTGCGCGCAACGCCCGCGGACGGTCCGAACGCTCACTTCCTCGAGTGGACAGCGGTCGCTCGGGGCGTCGCGGTCCCGATCAAGGCTCGGATCACCCTCTATCCCCCGCTCGGCTTCGTGATGGAGTACCTCGAGGGCCCCCTGACCGGTTCGAGGGAGTTCGAGTACTACGTCCCCCACGGAGAGCGAACCGGCATCGTGGTGGTCGGTGAGTACCGATCCTCGGTCCTGTCAGAGGAGCTATTGCGATCGGTGATGGAGGAGGCCCTCGGCGCGGCGTTCGAGGAGGATCAGGAGAACCTCGCGAGGACGCGCTCATAGATCGCCGGCACGGGCGCTCACTCGACTGCGACACGATGGCATCTTCATCCCGGTCTCCGTAGCCTCTCTGGACGCGGAGAGGCAGCGCGCCGCCGCTCCCGCCGGCACCCCCCGCGCCCCCGGGGTACTTCCGGCGTGAGCCACTCCCCGTCAGCCCTCCGCCATCACCCACCACGGAACACACAGCCTGGCCCACCCGCTCGGAATCATCCACCATGGACCACACGTTCTCCCGACCCGTCCAGGCCTCGGCGCTCGTTCTGGGCATCCCCTGATCGGTTCCCTGCGATCGACCATAGGGCCCACGAAACAGGTCGCCCGGTCCCACTGACGGGTCCCAGGGCCCTCGACGCCAAAGGCATCGCCGGGAATAGGCCCTAGTTCCCTCGGCCAGAGGAAAGGTCGGCAAGGCGGATCACCGTGTTCCAGTTGCGAGCCGTAGTCCGAGTAACGAGCGCCCTCTCGACGACCGCCGCCGTGATCCGGGATGTCCCGATCCCGTCGGGGTAGACGATATAGGCGCTGCGTCCGGCCATCCGGAACCTCTCACGTCCTACGACGCGGGCGCGCAGCTGCGTCGCCGCATCGGCCGGCGCCGCGTCCTTGAGCAGCCACAACGTAAGGTGGGCCGGGTCTGCCCGCGCTTCGGCACGGAACGGATTCCCGTCTACGAGCGCCTTCCACTCGTCGGCGCTCCGCACGAAGACCTCGGTATGGATGCCCGGCGCTGCGGAGAGGGCCCCCTCGATACGACGCTCGATCTGCCTCGTGGCGTTCCCGGCCCCTCGAAAGACCACGTTTCCGGATTGCCCGACCGTACAGACGTCGGTGAACCCCACCCGCTCTACGACTCTTCGGAGGTCGGTCATGAGGAGACGGGTCGACCCGCCGAGGTTGATCGCTCGGAGCAACGCGAGGTAGGTTACCATGCGACCGAGGTCGTCCGACAGGACCTATAATAGTCGCGCACAGCAGAGACGTGTGACGTCGGGCGGGGCGAGGAGTTGCCCCCGGTCCCGCCAAGGGCGGTGCGAGAGATTATCGTGAGGAGGGTACCCTCTCCCGAGCGATGTCCGGTACCGGTTCGTTGCTCCAGTGCCTTGAATGCCGAGCGTGCGGCAACGTCGTGGATCGCATGCTGGCGGTGGGAACTTGCCCGGAATGCGGTGGCGCGCTCTTTGCGGTCTACGTCCTGGATCGTCTCGACCCCCGTCGCTGGCGGGCGTCGTGGCGGGACCGGCCGAGGTCGCGTTGGCGCTACCGGGAACTCCTGCCGGTGGGAAACGACGAGGCGATCGTCACGTTCGACGAAGGCTTGACGCCGGTCTTCCCTCTCGGAGAGATACCGGAGGCTCCGGCCGTCGAGGTTCTCCTGAAGGACGACGGCGGACTGCCGACCGGCTCGTTCAAAGCGCGAGGAATGGCCGCCGCCGTCTCGCGGGCGAAAGAGCTCGGACTTCGCGAGCTCTACGTTCCGAGCGCCGGGAACGCCGGCATTGCGCTGGCGGCGTATGGGGCCCGGGCCGGGCTCCGGACACGGATCTACCTTCCGGAGCGGACCCCGCTAGCGGCTCGGAACGCGTGCGCCCTCTACGGCGCGGAGGTCGTCGCGGTCCCGGGAACGATCCAGGACGCGGGGGCGACCGGCCGCGAGCGCGAGAAGGAGCGGGGCTCGTTCGATGTCTCGACGCTGAGGGAACCGTACCGGGTCGAAGGGAAGAAGACGATGGGGCTCGAGATCTTCGAGCAGACCTATCCGGAGACGTTCCCGGACGCGATTCTCTACCCGACCGGTGGCGGGACGGGTCTTGTTGGGATGGAGAAGGCGTTCACCGAGCTCAAGACCGTCGGCCTCCTCGATCATGTGCCGCGTCTCTACGCCGTCCAGCCCGAAGGATGCGCCCCGGTCGTTCGGGCGCTGCGGGACGAGGCGCCTCGGGTGACCCCATGGAAGAACCCACGGACCGTCGCGCCCGGACTTCTCGTGCCCGCCCCCTTCGCCTCCGAGCAGATCCTCGCGGCGGTCCGCTCGACCCACGGCGGAGGGGTCACGGTCACCGACTCCGAGATCGTCGGCGCGATGCGGGCCCTCGCCGAACACCACGGCGTCTCGGCCGCTCCGGAGGCCGCGGCCCCCTATGCCGCGCTGCCGAAACTGGTGCAGCAGGGATCCCTTCGACCGGGCGAGCGGGTCCTGCTCTACGACACAGGCACGGGAATCGCGTTCTCCGTGGACGAGCTCTCGGGCCAAGTCGGCGGGTGAACCGGCGCCGGCGTCGCCGGCATCCGACGGCCTCGCGTCGTCATCCGCCCTGTTCCAGGATGCGGGCCCGCAAGAACGCCCGGGTCTTGGCCCGATGGCAGGGACGGCAGACCGTCTGAAGGTTCGAGTACTCCAGCGCGGGGCCTCCCTGGACGACCTCGAGGATATGGTCGACCTCCAGTTCGCGGGCACGGTGACGCGTTCCGCAGATGCGACAGGTGTACCGGTCCCTCAGCATCACGTAGGACCGGGCGGAGTCCCAGAAGTAGTGCCCGTGGAACTTCCAACGGCACCGACGCGAGCAGTACGGGGTCCGGTGGCTGGCGAGCTCCCGGCCGCACTCCACGCATCGGGCGGCCCGCCGCGCCTCGGCACGCCGCCGCGCTCCGTCCGAGAACCAAGCGCTCGAAAGCGCGAGGATCCTTCCGGAGGGACCGAGCTCGACCGACGGCGAGCGCGAGGGGGTCGGCGGCACGACCGCCTCACGCCCCGGCCGAGCTCTTGAGCGTTCGGCTCGACACGTAGACTAAGAACCTGCCGGTCCGTGGTCCTCCCCTCCAGGAGGGTCTCTCACGAACCCGGTCGCGGCCGTGGTACTCGCTGTCGTGTTCGCGGCGGTCATCGCGCGACAGCTCGCCGGGCGGGGACCGGGAGTCTGGACGATCTTCCTCGCGGGGGCGCTCCTCACGGTGCTCCTGGGTGTGCTGACCACGGCGGAGGCTGAGGCGGCGATCGTCGCTTCAGCTCCGGTGCTCCTCTTCCTGTTCGCCCTGTTCCTCTTCGCCGAGGCCCTCGAGCGCGCGGGGGCGCTCGATCACCTCGCCCGGTGGCTCGTCGGACGCGCCCGCCGAGCGGTCGATCTCCCGGCGGTGCTCTTCGTGGGGTTCGCGCTGACGTCGGCGTTTCTCGTGAACGACGCCCTCGTTCTCGTGGGCGTTCCGTTGCTCTTCTCGGTCGCCCGGAGGACCCGGGTCGACCCGCGGCCGCTCCTCCTCGTCCTCGCGTTCTCGGTGACCGTCGGAAGCGCCCTCACCCCGTTCGGCAGTCCCCAGAACCTGTTGGTCTCCACCTCGGGGGACCTCTCTGCCCCGGTGACGGTCTTCCTGCGCTACCTCCTGCTCCCCACGATCGTGAACCTCGCCTTCGGCGCCTGGTACCTCCGCCGGACCTTCGCGCGACAGATGCACGCGCACGAGGCCGACTTCGCCGTGGTGCGGGCCGCGGCCCCGCCGCTCTTCCCGAGGGACGGTTGGCGGGAGCGTCTTCTCCGCTACCCCGTGCTCTGGGTGTTCCCCGGGACGATGATCGTCCTCGTGACCCTGGACCTGAGCGCTGCGATCACGCAGGGACCCGTGGTCCCGATCTGGGAGACCGCGTTTGTGGGTGCCATCCTCCTCCTTCTCCTATCGCGCGGACGGACGCAGATCGTCCACCGGGTGAACTGGACGATCCTGCTCCTCTTCGCCGGGCTGTTTGTCGTGGTCGCCGGCGCGCTCATGGGGGGGGTCGTCGCCGCCGTGGAAGCGTATCTACCCGTCCCGGGACCCGGGAACGCGGCGGCCGGCCTCGGGGCGATCGTGGCGACCTCGGCGCTCGGTTCCCAGGTCGTCAGCAACGTGCCGTGGGTCGCGCTCCAGATCCCCCTCCTCCACGGCCTCGGCTACGGTCCCTCCACGCCGGTCGCGTGGGTCGCGCTCGCGGCCGCGAGCACGCTCGCCGGGAACGTGACCCTCCTCGGCGCCGCCAGCAACCTCATCGTCGTCGAGCAGGCCGAGAAGGCCGGGGTCTCCCTACGGCTCGGGACGTTCGTTCGGTACGGCCTGCCCCTCGCCGCCGTGACCCTCGCGGTCGTTTTCGGGACGCTCCTCCTCGGCCTTTGAGCCCGGAGCGATCGCGCGGTTCTCGCCATCAGCTCCATTACTTGGCGCATCTTCCCGCGGCGATGCTGTTCCCCCTCGCCGACTGGATCAACGACCATTCGGACTGCCGACACAACCTGGCGCAGAGCGGTATGCGAGGGTCGATCGCCCCTCCGACCCCTACCGCGCGCGACCTTCGGGCGGCCGATCCGAAAGAGCTTCGGCGTCGGCTGGCCGACCTCTTGGGGACCGATCCCTCCGGCGTCTTCCTCACCCACGGCGCGACGGAAGGGAACGCCGCCGTGCTGCAGTTCCTGGGGCGCCGCAAGGGCCGGAGCGGGGCGTGCCGGGTCCGACGCCCGGAGTACCCTCCGTTGCTCGACGCCGCCCGGTGGTCCGGCTTTCGCCTGACCGAACGGGCGGGGCCGGCGCACCTCGCCGTGATCTCCCAACCGCGCAATCCCGAGGGCGACCTTTGGGACCTCCCCCGGCTCGTCCGCTGGACGGAGGGGGCCGCGAACACCCTCGTGGACGAGACGTTCCGGGAGTTCGCGAACGCTCCCTCCCTGAGCGAACTCGGTGACTCCGCCGTCTGGAGGACCGGGTCGTTCACCAAGTTCTACGCGGCCGACGCGCTGCGCGTAGGCTTCGTCGTCGCCCCGCCCGAGGAGGTCCCGGCGTTCGCACGCTACCACGGCCTGCTGTGCAGCGGACTATCGGACTACTCCGTCGCCGCCGCCGAGGTCGCACTACGGAACCGGGAGAGTTTCCGGCGGGAGGTCGGTGCGGTCCTGGCCCCGAACCGGGAGCTCTGGCGGTCGCGCTTCCCGTCGGATCCCGTACCTGTGGCACCGGTGGCCTTCGATCGAGCGATCCCCGAGGACCGGGAGGGGTTTGTCGGCCGGTGCCTCGGGTCGTCGGTCCTGGTCTGCCCCGGACGCCTCTTCGAGGAGGAGGGCGGTGTCCGGATCTGCCTCACCCGCCGGTCGTTCCCCCGGGACCTGGCCGCCTATCTTCGGGTCCGAGAGGCGGCCCGGCGGGATGCTCCGAAGCGCGTCAATCGGAGGAGGCGGTCACCCCGGGTTCGATCGCTCCCCGGTAGCTCCGCCCGAGAGAGAGCCGGGCGAGCGTGACGTTCGGGACGGGCGCGACCCGCGCCTCGGCGGCCCGGCCCTCGCGCTCCTTGAGAAACGTCTCGGCGAAGCGGACCGCCCGCGAGGGGTTCGTCTCGTGGACCAAGAGGAAACCCCGGGCGAGCTCGGTGAGCACGGCCCGGGCCGGTACGATCTCCCGGATCTCCTCGTCCTCGCGCTCGAACGGTTCCTCCGGAGGTCGCTGGAGGGGCATCGTCGGCCGGCGACCCGGTCGGTCGGCATAAAAGGAGACGTTGGACAGGATGCCGGAGCTTCTCCGGGGCCCACCGAGAGCTTTTTGCCTCCGCGAACGCGTTCGCCCGCGGTGGTTTCATGAGCCCAGCGACCCGCACCCGCGTTCCGTCCTCCTCCTATCTGTCGAAGAGCGCCGCGAAGCGAGGGATCCTGCTCAAGACCCCGATCCCGGGGCCGAAGGCCCAGAAGATCGTCGCCGAGGACCGCAAGTACCTGATGACGACCACGAAGGGGTTTCCGGTCGTCGCCGAGTCCGGTAGCGGGGTCTGGATCACCGACGTCGACGGGAACCGTCTCCTCGACTTCGCCTCCGGGGTGGCCGTGACCGCGGTCGGCTACTCGCACCGCGACGTCGTGGACGCCGTCCGGGAGCAGGTGGGCCGCCTGAGCCACTTTGCCGGCACCGACTTCTATTACGAGAACCAGGTACGCCTCGCCGAGCGTCTCGCCCACATCGCGCCGGGCGACCTTCCGAAGAAGGTCTTCTTCACGAACAGCGGGACGGAGAGCGCGGAGGCCGCGCTCAAGCTCGCCCGGTGGAACCGGCAGCGGCCGATCGTCCTCGGACTGCTCGGAGCGTTCCACGGCCGCACGATGGGTTCGCTCTCCCTGACGGCGTCGAAGCCGGTCCAGCGGGCCCGCTACGCCCCCTTCGTCGGCGGAGGCATGCATTTCCCCGCGCCGTACTGCTATCGGTGCCCCTACAAGCTCGAGTACCCGAGTTGCGACCTCTACTGTGCGAAGATCCTCAAGGAGCTCTACTTCCAGACGGCGATCCCGCCGGACGACGTCGCGGCGATGATCGCCGAGCCGGTGATGGGCGAGGGCGGCTACGTCGTGCCGCCGGCCGGCTGGCACCGCACGATCAAGTCGATCCTGGACGAGCACGGGATCCTGTTCATCGATGACGAGGTCCAGGCCGGCATGGGCCGTACGGGCAAGTGGTTCGCGATCGAGCACCACGGGGTCGTGCCGGACATGGTGACGACCGCGAAGGCGCTCGGCGGCGGTCTTCCGATGGGCGCGATGATCTTCCGCGCCGACCTCGACTACTCGGTCCAGGGTTCGCATTCGAACACCTTCGGGGGGAACCTGGTCGCGGCCGCGGCCTCGATGGCCACCCTCGACGTCATCGAGAAGGAGAAGCTCCTCGACAACGCCCGGGTCCAGGGAGAGTACCTGCTGGACCGGCTTCGGGACCTCGCGGAGGCGCACCCCGAGATCGGCGACGTGCGGGGCCTCGGGCTCATGACGGCGACCGAGTTCGTCACCGACCGCACGACGAAGGAGCCGGCCGCCAAGCTCCGCGACCTCATCATCGAGGAGGCGGCGCGCCGGGGATTGATCCTTCTCGGGTGCGGCCGCTCCTCGATCCGGTACATCCCGCCCCTGATCGTCCGGCGCGAGGAGATCGACGAAGCGATGGAGGTCCTGGACGCCGCGATTCGGGCCGCGCGCGCTCGGGTATGAAGTTCGGTAGGCTCGCCGGCCCGGGCGAGCTCGGCCTCGCCGAGATCCCTCCACCGGTGGCCGGGCCGGGGGAGGTGACCGTGACCCTTGCGGCGTGCGGGGTCTGCGGAACCGATCTGGAGAAGCTGCGGGGGAACTACCGCACCGCGGGGATCATCGGCCATGAGCCGGTCGGACGGATCGCCTCGATCGGGCCGGGGGTCACTGGGCTCTCGGTCGGGGACCGGGTGTTCGTCCACCACCACGTCCCCTGCTACGCGTGCGACGTCTGCGCGCGAGGGGACTACACGTTCTGCCCATCGTACTCCCGGAGCAATATCGACCCCGGCGGGTTCGCCGAGACGTTCCGGGTTCCGAAGGAGAACGTCGACCGGGGCGCGGTGCTCCGGCTCGAATCGTCGGTCGACTGGGAGGCGGGGAGCCTCCTCGAGCCCGCCGGCTGTGCCCTGACGGCCCTCCGCAAGGTCGGACTTCCGGCCAAGGCGTCGGTGATGGTCCTCGGCCTCGGTCCGGTCGGACTTCTCTATGCACGGCTCGTACGCGCGCTCGGCGCGAAGTGGGTGGGGGGAACCGAGATCTCCGCCCTGCGGCGCGCCGTCGCGGAACGGGGAGGGATCGACGTCACGATCGATCCTCGGGAGGACGGCGCGCTCCGCACCGCGATCGATCGCGGGACCGGCGGTCAGGGCGTCGACCTCGCGGTGGTGGCGACCGGGCACCCGGCCGTCGTCCGGGCCGCGACGGGACTCGTGCGCCGAGGGGGGACCGTGAACCTGTTCGGCCTCCCGGAAGCGGGGAGCCGGCTCGACGCCGACCTGCAGGATCTCTACCTCCGGGGGGTTCGTCTCGTGCCGTCCTACGCGACCACCGATCCCGACATCGTCGAGGTGCACCGCATGGTCGTCGCCGAGGAGCTACGGATCTCCGACCTCGTGTCGCACCGGCTCCCTCTCGCCCGGATCGACGAGGCGTTCCGTCTGGCAGGGCGGCCCGAGGAGAGCGCGAAGGTCGTGGTCACCGGCTCGGCGTTCTGAGAAACGTCCGCGGTCGGTTCGGCCTGCGTGTGAGGTTTCACCTAGCGGTCCCTTCCCTCCGAAGGGTCAGGCTCTTCGTGGGGGTCCGACCGTGTCCCGATCCTCCGGGACCGCGGGCGCTCCGCGGGCCCAAGCGGTTCCGTCCGCCGAGCGGGCTCATCCCTCCGCGCGTTCGCCCAGCACCTGCCCGGAGACCTGGTGGCCCGCGCCGATACGGGCACCGGGACCGATGAGGCTGCCGGAGATCGTCGCGTCCTTCTCGACGTGGACTCCGTCCATGAGGATCGAGTTCTCGACGTGGGCCCCGGCCTCGATCACCGCGCCCGGGCCGAGCGTCACGTATGGGCCGAAGGTGGCACCGGTGGCCGAGGCACCGGCCATCGCCGCGACCGGGCCGTTCCCCCTGGCGCCCGTGGGGAGCGCGACCGGTCCTCCCCGTCCCGCATCGAACAGGAGCCGCTGGGAGCGGAGAAGTCGCGCGGGAGTGCCGGCATCGTCCCAGAACCCCGACAGTCGGTACGCGTACAGCCCCCGGTCGAGGAGATGGGGAACGATCTCCTGCTCGAAACTGCAAGGCCGACCGGCCGGGATCCGGTCGAGGACTTCCCGCCGCCAGACCGCGAGCCCCGCATTGATCCAGTGGGAGGGGGCCTGGGCCGGCTCGGGCTTCTCCACGAACCCGGTGATCCGGTCCTCCGGCCCGAGCGCCGCGACCCCGTACGGGCGGGTGTCCTCCACTTCCGCCAGGGCCATCGTGCCGATGCCGCCGTGGGCGGCGTGCTCCCGGGCGAGGCGCGAGAGGTCCGCGGAGGCGATCACGTCCGAGTTGAGCAGGTAGAACGGATCGCTCATGCCGTCCCCGGCGTTCTTCATGCCGCCCCCGGTTCCGAGCGGCTCGGCCTCGGGGACCGTGCGCACGGGCCACGGGGGTGGGTGCGCCCGGACGTACGCGTCGATCTGGTCGGCCTTGTACCCCGTCGCAAGAACGACCTCTTCGACATCGTCCGGGACCAGATCGAAGATGTGGTAGAGCATCGGTTTCCCGGCCAGGGGGATCAGTTGCTTCGGGATCGCGTACGTGACCGGGCGGAGCCGGGTCCCGAATCCCCCGATCAGAACGAGTGCCTTCATGACGCCTCGGGGAGCCAAGTCCAGGATATCGCCCTTGGGGGAGTGGGTCTCTAGAGCAGGCCGGATGGTTCTCCGCGGACGACGGTCCTCTCGTACTCCCGCTGTACCGCCCGCTTCAGGAGGGACGCGGGTCGCCCCCAGATCGTCATCCGATGCACCGACGCCGCGCCCCGACCGAGGCCGAGGGCAAGCAGCACTCCCCGTTCCCGATAGGTGAACGGTTTCGTTGCCTCCCCATTCCAGGTCGCGACAACGTTCTCGGAGACGCGGCGGGCCTCCGCAATGGCGGCCTGAGCGGTGGCCGGGACGACCATCCCGGAGCCCGGGTCCCGGAACTCGGCGATGTCCCCGAGAGCGAAGACCCCGGGATGTCCGGGAACCTCGAGCGCGGGACCGACCCGGATTCGACCGCTCTTCCCGTGGGCGACCTCGAGCGAACGGACCGCTGCGGGGGCCTCGATCCCCGCACACCACACGGCGGCATCGCAAGCAAGCACCGTACCGTCTTCGAGGTGGACCTTTCCCGGCTCGACTCGAACCGTGTTGAGCCCTAGGATGAGGTGGACTCCGGCCTTTCGAAGCAACGCGCGCGCGTGGTCGACCAGGGACGGGGGGAACCCGGCGAGGAACGGGAGCGACCCCGCGACGAGAACGACGTCCGGGGCACGCGCCTTTGGGTCCGAGATCGCGGCCCAGTCCGCGGTGGCGATCTCGGCGGCGAGCTCGGTCCCTGTCGACCCACCTCCGATCACCACGATGCGGGGGCGACGCTCGCCAGGGAGCGCGACCGAGCCCTTCTCGGTCTCCCGGATCGTCCGGGCCAGACGCTGGGCTCCGAGGAGACCGTAGACCTGGTGGGTATGCTCGGCCGCTCCCGCTACGCCGTAGTAGGCGGGAACGCTCCCGAGCGCGATGACAAGCACCCGGTACGGGACCTCGCCGGCGTCGGTCCGGACGAGGCGCTGGGCCGCGTCGATCGATTCCACCGTGCCGGTGTGCACGCGGACGGAGGTTCGATCGAAGACCTTTCCGAGCGCCACCGTCCAGCCCCCGGCATCCTCGGACTCGGCGATGCGGCCGACCTCATACAGCTCGGTCCGCAGAACGTGGACGGGATGGCGGTCGACCAGGACCGTCGGGATCGTCCCTTTCGAGCGGCTCCAGACGCCGTGGGCCACGGTGAGCCCCGCGTACCCCGCTCCGAGTACGACGAGCGGTCGCGTCTCCTCGGCACCACCGGGGGACATGGAAAGAGAGAGGGAGCCCACGGCTTAGGTTTGGCGACGGCCCGAACGGGCGGACCCGACCCTGCGGGATCTTGCCCCCTCGCCCTAACGGATATCCGTTCCTCGTACCTGAGCGGGGTCGATGGCGCTTACCTCCGTGGTCGTCGCCTATGACTGCGCTCCGCATTCGGTGGCCGCGCTCGACAGTGCCGCGGAGATCGTGTCCCACACCGGCGCCAAGCTCACGATCCTGTGCGTCTTTCCCGTCAATGCGGTGCCGTACGGGGCGGAGATCCCCCCGGGGGCGGCGGCCCAAGAGGCGATGACCGCGATCCGCGACCGATTGACCCGCGCGAAGTCCGATCTCGAGCGGAGGGGGATCGCGCCCGTGGAGGTGGTATTCCTCGAGGGAGACCCCGCCACGCGGATCCTCGAGTACACGGAGGCGAACCCCTGCCAGCTGATCGTGGTCGGGACGCGGGGTCTCTCGACCACCGGCCGCGTCTTCCTCGGAAGCGTTTCGGACGGCGTGCTGCACCGCTCCCACCACTCGGTCCTGGTCGTCCGTTCCGAGACCCCCTCCGCGCCGCCGACCAAGGCGCCGTGAAGGGCCGGACCGCCCGGTCCCGCCGGTGCGCCGCGACGACCGGCACCCGATGGTCCCGCGCGCCGCACGCGTGAGAGACCCTTTCAGGGAGTACCGGCGGCCCCGATGACCTGCTCGAGGAAATCCCGTTCGGGGAGCGCGCCCTCGAACTGAACCCGATCGTTCACGACCACCTTCGGCACGGCCATGACGGAGTACTGGCTCGCGAGATCAGGGAACTCCATCGACTCGACCATCTCCGCGTCGATGACCTGGGGGTTCGACTGCGAGAACTGGTGGGCCATCCGGACCGCCTTCGGGCAGTACGGGCAGGTCGGAGTCACGAAGACCTGGATCTGGGTGGGAGTGGTGAGGCCGCGGAGCGCCGCGACGGTCTCGGAACTGAGCCGGGGTTCGCCCCGGATCGCGTCCACGATATCCTCGAGAAGAGCCGTGAACTCGTAGCCTCCCGGTAGGCCGTAGAACTTGAGTGCGAGCCCGGGCCCTCCGTCCGTGACGACCGTCGCCGGCGTGCGGCGCACCTTCAAGCGGGCCGCCAGCTCCGCGGAATCCTCGATCGAGTGATGCTCCGCGGTCACCCGTCCATGCGAGAGCTCCGCGAGCTCGTCGGCGAGCTGCGTCACGTCATCGCAGTAGACGCAGGTAAGGCGTTCCTTTTGCGATACGAAGGTCAGCAGTTTCGCCGTTCCGCTCGGGGGAAGGTACTTCTGGAAGTAGCGTTCGACCTCGGTTCGGTTCTCTTCGGTCAGCATGACGACTCACCTTGGGTCGACCACGGGAACGCGGCCGAAGAGCTCGGTCGTTGCATATGCAATGGTCGCGTCGTTCGTTCCGACCCCGCGAGGACCGGGTGACCGGACCGCCTTGTCCCCAGCGCACACGAGCCCGAGATCCCCGGAAGGGGTCCTCGACCGGTGCACCCGAGGACCGGAGGGCACGACGGGTTGAGCGGAGACGACCGCGCCCCGGGACTCGTCCGAACCCCGCCAAAGTCGTATAGGCCGGCCCGCCTTTGCCGACCATGGCGAGCGAATCCGAACCGAATTCCGGAGGCGCCCCTGTTCAGATCCACCTCACCGTCAACGGCGAGCGCCGCTCGGCGCCCCGGTCACCGGAGCGGAGCCTGCTCGAACTGCTCCGTTTCGACCTTGGGCTCACGGGAACGAAGTATGGCTGCGGGGAAGGGGAGTGCGGTGCCTGCACCGTGATCCTGGACGGGTCGCCCGTGCCATCGTGCCAGGTGCCGGTGGGAGAAGCGGACGGAGGGACGGTGGTGACGGTCGAGGGCCTCGCGCCCGGCGGGGTATTGAACCCCGTTCAGCGAGCGTTCCTTGAGCTCGGGGCGTTCCAATGCGGCTACTGCACGCCGGGGATGGTCGTCCGGGCCACCGCACTGCTGGAGCAGAGCCCACGGCCTTCCGACGAAGAGATTGTCGAGGGGATGGAAGGCAACGTGTGCCGGTGCGGAGCGTACTCGCGGATCGTGCGGGCCGTCCGGCGGGCGGCCGAGCTTGCGGAGCCCTCCGGGGGAGGGGATGCATGAGCGAGCACCGGCCGCGTCGACCGTGGGACCGCACGGCACCCTCCGACCGCGACTATTTTGATGTCCTTGGGGACGGGTTCGTGGCCCAGCTGGAACGCCCCGAAGGTTCCGCCCGTGCGCGACGGTTCCCGCCCGCCCTGGAGGCCTGGGTGCACGTGGGATCCGACGGGCGAGTGCGAGCCTTCACCGGCAAGGTAGAGGTCGGTCAGGGAACCCGGGCGGCCCTCTCGCTCGCGGTCGCGGAAGAGCTCCGGCTCCCTCTCGAGAAGGTCGACCTCGTCATGGGCGACACGGACCTCTGCCCGTGGGACATGGGGACCTTCGGAAGCCGGTCGATGCCGGACGCGCTGCCGGTCCTTCGCGCGGTCTCCGCCGGAGCCCGGAACGCCCTGGTCGAGCGGGCACGATCTCTGGGGGCCGCGGACTCGGCCCCCTTCGCCGATCTCGTCCGGGGGATCCGGGAGGTCGTCACGGTCCCTCGCGATACGCCGGTGACGGCTGCGGCCGAGTGGCGGACGGCCGGCCGTCCCGCGGCCGTGCCCCGCGCCGAGGGGGCGGTGACCGGTCGTCGGGTCTTTCCCTCCGACCTGCGGAGCCCGGAAATGGAGTACGGCGCCGTCCTGAATCCGCCGTGGGTGGGGGCTCGGCTCGCGCGGGTCGACGTGAGCCAGGCCCGCAGGGTCCCCGGAGCGACGATCGTCGAGGAAGGGGACTTCATCGGCGCGGTCGCCGCCACCCCTCGTCTCGCACGCGCGGCGCTCGACCACGTCGACGCGGCATGGGAGGGGGAGACCGGCCCGGCGGAGAAGGACATCGAGGCGTTCCTGCGATCGCATCCCCAGGCGGGAGAGGGGTGGGATGTGGACGAGGTCCGCACGGGCGACCCCGAACGGGCGTTCGCCTCCGCCGCCCACCGACTCAGCGCGACGTACCGGACCGCGTACATCGCCCACGTGCCGCTCGAGACCCGTGCGGCCGTCGCGGAGTGGGAGGACTCGCGCCTCACCGTCTGGGTCGGTACCCAGACCCCCTTCCGCGCCCGGGAGTATGTCGCGACCGGTCTCGGCATCCCGATCGAGAGCGTTCGCGTGATCGTGCCGTTCACGGGCTCCGGGTTCGGAGGGAAGCACGGAGGCGACGTCGCCCTCGCCGCCGCGCGGCTCGCTCGTGCGCGTGGGCGACCCGTCTCTCTGACCTTCAGCCGGGAGGAGGAGTTCCGCCTCGGGTACTTCCGGCCGATGGCGCTCATCGATGTGCAGGCCGGGATCGATCAGGACGGTCGGCTCGCGAGCTGGAGCTTCCACAACACGAATGCGGGCGCGGCGGCCCTGCCGACCCCGTACACCGTCGCCGATCAGCAGGTCGACAACGAGCTCTCCGTGTCCCCCCTTCCCCAGGGCGCGTATCGGTCGCTCGCGGCCAACACCAACAACTTCGCGCGCGAGTCGGCGATGGACGAGCTCGCCGCGCTCGCCCGGATCGATCCTCTCGCATTCCGCGAGAAGAACCTCGACGACGACCGTCTCCTCACGGTCTTGCGGACCGCGGCCGAGCGAGCCGGCTGGGCGCGACGCACACGGAAACCGAGAACGGGGTGGGGTCTCGCACTCGCACGGGAGAAGGGGGGACACGTCGCGACGGTCGCCCGGATCTCGGTCCGGTCGGACCGCACCGTCCACGTCGACCGGATCGTGACGGTATTCGAGGCGGGGGCGGTGGTCCACCCCGACGGCCTTCGGAACCAGCTGGAGGGAGGGGCCGTGATGGCCCTGGGGGGAGCTCTCTTCGAGGCGATCCACTTCCACGAGGGGCGGATACGGAACGCTCGGCTCTCCCAGTACCGCGTGCCTCGATTCTCCGACCTGCCCGAGATCGACACCGTCCTGATCGACCGTAAGGACCTCCCCCCGGCGGGGGGAGGAGAGACCCCCATGATCGCCGTGGCGCCGGCCATCGCCAATGCGATCTGCGATGCGACCGGTGTTCGCCTGCGCTCCCTCCCCCTCTTGCCCACGGGGCGACTCCCCGCCGGCACAGGATCCGGCAGACACCCGCGCCGTGGGGCCCGGGAGCCCCGAACCCGTGATCGGCCGGTGCGATCCGGGCGACCCGGCGGGCGCTGAGCGCCCGACCTCCTACACGCGAGGGGGCGCCCCACGCCGGGTGGGTCCCTCCCCCTACGAGGCGGCTCCCTCGCGACTCGGCGTCCCTTCGACCACAGGGCGACGCCGCACTTCGCCTCCTCTTCCGCCCGTACCGTCCGATGCGGGAACGGAAGGTTTACAGACGTGCGGTGAACTGCGGGGGATGTGGCGGCGGCGAGAGGCCGAACCTCGCGGGTTGCCGGTTCGCTTCGTCGGGTCGCCGCGGTCGTCCTGGCGGCCGGGGCCTCCACCCGAATGGGCCGGCCCAAACCCCTGGTGAAGGTCGGCGGGCGGACCATGCTCGCTCGGACGCTCGACACGCTCCGCGAAGCCGGCGTTTCCCGGGTCGTTACCGTGCTGGGCGACCGGGCGGATGAGATACGTGCGGAGATCGACCTCGGGGACGCCATCGTGGTCGAAAACCCCCGGTTTCGGGAGGGAATGAGCACCTCGCTCCGTCTGGGCGCCCAGGCGGTGGGGCTGGCGGCGACGCACGTGGTCACCGTACTCGGGGACCAGCCGTTCGTCGCGCCTGGGACGATCCGGGCGCTCCTTCGCCGAGCCGAGACGGACCCGGGCCTGATCTTCATCCCCACGTACAAAGGAGTGCGGGGGAATCCCGTGGTCTTTGACGCGCGACTCGTCCCCGAGCTCGGTCGGTTGACGGGTGACGTCGGCTGTCGTGGCCTCTTCCCCCAGCATGCCGGGGAGATCCGGGAGATCGCTGTGGACGACCCGGGAGTGCTGATCGACATCGACACCGACAGCGAGCTCGCGGCCATCGAACGCGCACTCGAAGGACGGGAACCGACCCCCGCTCTGCTCGACCTCCTGAGCGCGCCCCGCTGGACGCTGCACCAGACTCCGGCGGAGCACCCGGTGCCGAAGCGGCTCGGCCACGCCCCGGACGTCGACGCGATCGCCCAGGAGCTTCGCGGGCAAGGGGTCCCGTTCGCCCTCGCCACGGTCGTCCGAGCGGTCCGGCCCACGTCCGGACGGCCCGGCTACAAGGCGATCGTCCGTGAGGACGGTTCCCATGTCGGGTGGGTCGGAGGTGCCTGCACGGAGCACATTCTGGTCGCGGAGGCGCGCCGGGCACTGGCCGAGGGCTCTCCGAGAGTCCTACGAGTTACGCCGACGCCGAGCCCCGAGGGGAACGCCGAAGACGGGGTCGTCGAGCGACCGATGGTCTGCGCGAGCGGAGGGACCGTGGAGGTCTTCATCGAACCGAACGTACCGAAGCCTAACCTCGTCGTTGTGGGAGACACGCCGGTCGCGACCAGCCTTGCCGTACTCGCACCGGTGCTGGGATTCCGGGTCGTGCTGGTCGCTCCGGGCGCCGATCGGGCCGACCTTCCCGAGGCCGATCTCGTGGTCGACCATCTCGAGGACCTCACGTCCCGCCTCTCGCCCGACACTTACGTGATCGTCGCCAGCATGGGCAAGTACGACGAGGGAGCCTTGGCCCTGATCGCCCGCGCGGATGTGGCGTTCGTCGGTCTCGTGGCGAGCCGCAAGCGGTCCGCTTCGATCTTCGCGGTGCTCCGAGAGGAGGGGGTGGCCTCCGAGGCGATCGGCCGGATCCAGGCCCCGGTCGGGCTCGAGATCGCGGCGCGGACGCCGGAGGAGATCGCGCTGAGCGTCCTCGCCGAGGTCGTCCGCGTGCGGCGCACGTCGAAACCGAGGGCCCCCGAACCCGGACCGACGGGGGTGACCGCGGGCGTGGCCGTCGACCCGGTCTGCCAGATGGAGGTCGAGGTCCCGGGCCCGATCTCCGCGGTCCATGCGGGGACGACCTACTACTTCTGTGCGGAGTCCTGCCGTCGTCGGTTCGTCCGGAGCCCCATGAGGTTCCTCGGCTCCGGCTAGTGGACCGGCTAGGAAAGCTCTTCGGGAAACTGGACCGAAAAGTCTAGGCTAGGGAACGCTATTCCCAGGTGCATGGTCATCCGGGTCCGCGAGATCACTGACGAGGAAGGGAATAAGCTCCGC
>JBJKRJ010000046.1:0-57316 GCA_046704665.1 Thermoplasmata archaeon
TACCCCCAACATAATGAACATATCGCTGGACTCATCGATACGACATGGCGAGGGAGACTAATTCCATGACATACCCCCAACGCTCTTCTGACGTAGATTCTCAAGAATCTCCAAACTCGGGTCGGAGGGACTGATTCCACAACACGAATGGCTCGTCCACCCATTCGCTCGCAAACCTCCCGACCGCCATGGTCCGGCAGTGTTCCTCTGGGACGACTTCCAGAGCGCCGTCAAGTGGGCGGCGATTCGCAAAGTCATGCACGAGGAGGTGGCGACGCTTCACCGCCTCCATGGGGGAACGAACAGTCTCTCGGAGTGGGTCGACGGCCCAAAGATCCTCGTCGTCGGATTGCCGTGGCGGTGGCCCCTCAGACGTGATCCACTCCCTGCTTCGTACGACCCACAGGGCGCGTGGATTTCGTCGCGCCGAATCCCACCGCGGTACGTCCTCGCGGACGTGTCCTTCACAGAGGCGCGGGCGTGAGCGACGTTGACAACCTGCGCGCACAGGGACTACGGCTACTCCCGCTCCCGCCGCGCGAGAAGAAGACGCCCCCGGCCGGGTGGTCCGAGACCGACGAGGAGTATCCGATCCCGGACGGGGCGAACATCGCTGTCGCGACCGGGCCCGCACGACGCGGGCCTGTCGTCGTAATCTCCAACGACCCGAAGGCGACTGACTACTTCCTCGGGCTGTTCGGACCGCCGACCGTGTGGAGCCACAGGGGCGCGCACTGGTGGTTCCGCGCCCCGCCCGGGACCGAAGGGATCGCGTCCTCGACCTACCCGCATGGCGAGATGGAGATGCACTCCGACGGCCGGTACGTCCTGGTGCCGCCGAGTGTCCACCCGAGCGGCGAGCCGTACCGGTGGGATCAGGGCGTGCCCCACATGGCGGATCTGCCCGAGCTGCGCGACGACATCCGAGACGTCTTCGGGATCGCGCGGCCGACCGACCGCCCGGTCGCGACGGTCCAACGCGTGGCCGGGAAGGTCCCCTACGGATCGCGGCGCCGGGTGCTGTGCCGCGAGGCCCGGACGCTCGCCCGGGCCGGCATGTCCGAGCGGGAGATCTACGACAACCTTCGCCGCTTCCAAGAGGCGGAGTTCCCGCCGGAACGGCCGGGGGACAAGCCCTACGACGACGGCGCGAAGTACGTCGCGCGGTGGGCCGTCAAGCACCACGCGCCACCAACCGCCCCGGCCGCTCCCCCGGCCCCTGCGCCGACGGCGCCCGCCCCCACCATGCCGGTGCCCGCGGACCCCCTGGCCGGGCACCCGAACCCGGCGTGCTGGCGGATCGACACGTCGACCGACCCGCCGACGGAGGAGCCTGACTTGGGGGGGTTCGTCGACACGCTCGAGAAGGCCGCCGTCTTCGCCTCCATCCCGGCGAGGAAGGCCGCCGACGAGGAGCTGCTGTACTACCGCGACGGGATGTATGTCCCCGCCGAGGCGTTCGTCCGCGGGTGGGTCGAGGAGGAGTTCCGATCAAAGCTCCGGGTGGGCTCCGGCGCGACCGCCTCCGCCGCGATCTACTCGCTCCGCGCGGCGAACCACGTCGACCGCGAGGAGTTCGACCCGGTCGGCCTGACCAACCTCGCCAACTGCGTCCTCGACCCTCGCACCGGGGCGACCCGGCCCCACGCGTCGGTCCCACGGTTCCGCTACAAGCTCGCCGTCTCCCACGTGCCCGGCGCAGTGTGCCCCGGCTTCCTCGCCTTCCTCCGCCGGGTCCTCCCCGGGGGCGAGATCCGGCTGCTGATCCGGGAGGAGTTCGGCTACACGTTCATGCTCGGCAACCCGTTCAAGATGGGGTTCTACTGGTACGGCGAGACCGACACAGCCAAGTCGACCCTCCAGGCGGTCCTCAAGGGGCTGCTCGGGCCCCGCAACACCGCCTGTATCCCCCTCCAGTCGTTCGACTCAAACCGCTTCGCCTCCTCGGGGCTCGACCACAAGTTCGCCAACCTCTTCCCGGACCTCCCCAACCAGACCCTCCGCGCCGTGGGCGTCCTCAAGATGCTGCTCGGAAACGAGGACGAGATTCCCGCCGAACGGAAGTTCCTCGAAATGTACCACACGGTCAACCGCTGCAAGTTGTTCTTCTCCTCCAACGCCTTCCCCGAGGTCCAGGCCGACGGCGCGGACGCCGTGGCGTTCTTCCGGCGGTGGCTGCTGACCGAGTTCCCCGTCCGGATCCCGATCGGGGAGCAGGACCCCGGCCTCGCGGAGCGGCTCGTCAGGGACGAGGGCCCTGGCATCCTGAACTGGTCGCTCGGGGGGCTGTGGCGGCTCCTAGAGCGCCGTCGGTTCCCGGACTCTGAGACCGTGGCGTCCGCGACCGAGACCTGGCGCAACCGGTCGGACTCATTGCGGTGGTTCGTCGCGGAGTGCAGGGCTGCCCGCGGGGACGGGTGGGTCTGGAAGAAGGATCTGATGGCAGCTTACGCCGAGTTCTGCGAGGACCGGAACGTCGCCCCCAAGGACGCGGTCCGCGTCGGGCTCGAGCTGCCCCTGCTGCTGCCCAGCGTCAAGCCGGGTAGGAGGCAGATCGGGAAGCGCAGGGAGCCGACCTGGGAAGGGGTCTCCCTTCAGGAAGCCGAGCCGGAGACCGACGGACGGGCCCGGAAGGGGGGATCGGGGTAGAAAGTGGCAGGGGTGGCTGGGGTGGCAGGGGTTGTACTGCAACGCGCAAGGCTGTTTCGGGTGAGTTCGCCGTCGGATAGAAAAGCCCAGTCACCCGAGCCACCTGTGGCACTTGGCGGAACGGCGGGAGGTAGACCCTATGACTGAGACGGCCCCATCCCCACGTGTCGCGCTCTACGCCCGGGTCAGCACGATACTCCAAGACGAGCAGCGCCAGGTCGATGACCTCCGCCGCGTCGCCGCCGAGCGCGGGTGGGACGTAGTCGAGGAGATCCGGGAGCGCATGACTGGGACGAAGGTCGACCGGCCCGGCCTCGCGCGGGCGCTCGAGCTGGCGAAGACAGGAAGGGCCGACTTCCTGCTCACCTGGGAGCTGTCCCGGCTTACCCGCGGCGGGATCGGCGACCTGTTCGACATCGTCCGAGCGCTCGACTCCGCGAAGGTGCGCCTCGCGTCGGTCCAGGAGCCGTGGGTCTCGGTCGATGGACCGACCCGGGACCTCCTGCTCGCGGTGCTGGGGTGGGCGGCGAAGATGGAGCGCGACCTTCTGTCCGAGCGCACGAAGTCGGGACTCGCCCGCGCCCGCGCGAATGGTAAGCCGATCGGACGTCCCCGGGTCCTGACCGACGAGAAGGTCGAGCGAATCCGCGAGCTGCGGTATGGACAGGGCAAACCGTGGAAAGAAGTAGCTCAGTTCGTGGGAATCAACTGGATCACCTGCCGTAAGGTCAAACCCGCCCCGTCGACCGCAATACCCCGCGTTCTAAACGAATAGAACGCTCTCGGACGCGTTGGAGGACACCCCCCGGCACCTAAACGGGACGATTTGGGGTATGTTCGATAAACCCCTGGTGGGTAAGGGTCACCAGTTAGACTGGAGCAGGGGGAAAGGGCGTGAGGCGCCTGTTCCTGACTCAATGGACCGAGGTCCGACGCTGCGCGCTTTGTGCCTAACGGGAAAACGGAGGGCTATTGCGGCTCGTAGGTGCGCGAGCCTTGTCGGCTGTATCCCGTTCGGTCAAGATGTCGGTCAAAGTGTCGATGGATTTGACGACTCGGGCAGTAGTCGCGAAGTGAATCTTGGCTGTGTCCAGCAGGATACCAACTCCATGTCTTTCTACAAGGCGCTTTGCGAACACTTCCACATTAGATGCTCCAAGGGGGAAACTCTCGCCAAAGCGTTGGTTCATGGTCTTCATCGCACTGATGAAGCCGTCTCGAGCCAGAATTGAGGCAGCAGCGACCACAACATCTCGTTCGCCTTTTGGGGTTTGCACGAGTCGAACCTGCCTTCCGTTCGCCATGAGCGCATCTTCGATGTAACTTGGATCGCCGAACTGATCCGCAATCGCCAACTCACATGGCTCATTGAATTTTAGGACATCCTCGAGTGCTCTCGCATGAGCCCAGCCAAGGAGCCTGTTTAGATTCCCCATCCGCAAAATCAACAGATTGTAGCGAGCCGGGGGAATTGAAACCAGGCGCCACTGACCCTGTGCGAGCGCGTCCTTGCGTAGCCACGAGGCAAGCTCCTGAATAACCGGATCCTTCAGTTCCTTAGAGTCTCGGATCCCCTTGGTCCTCATTCTCTTCGCTTGGAATTCTGTCGCAAGCACCGCGGCCGCGACGAGTGGTCCGAAGTAATCGCCTTTTCCAGCCTCGTCCATGCCGACTCGGGTCTCGTGGAAGTCCAACGACGGTGTCGCTGTCGTCGCTGACAGGTCTGCAGACTCAGGTTGCCCACCGATGGACTCTATGAATCTAAGAACCGCCTCTCGCTCATCCGCGCCTGATCCCCCCAGCACAACCTTCCCGTTTGAATAGAGATTCACAACGGTTTGGTTGCCCTTTGCAAGAAAGATCTGATGGGGTCTCTGTTCGAACTGGTATCCCCGTCCCTTCAAGAATTCCCGGAGTACCTCATGCATTTCGGGGGATATCGTAGTCGTCATGTGGCCGCCGATGCTCAGAGGGTCGCAACGTCGATTTCGATGCCGGCCTCAGTCATTTCTCTGACGAGGTCAACTTGAACCTCTTTGATTGCGGTCTCGAAGGCGATGTAGACGAGGCCGGCGATGTCAGAGGGCTTCTCGGTTCTTCCTGGAGACTGGAACAATATTGCCACTCGGGCGCGACCCAGCTTCATGAGAAGCATACCCAGCTCCAGGACCACGTTCTGGCGAACTCGAAAGCGCACTTGTTCCGGCTCGTCCTTAGGATACCCTTGGTCATCGGGAGTCGCCAGTACGATTCCAAATCGGACATCGTTCTCCGCCATGTAGGTTTCAAGCTTCTCGATGACCGTTGTACCCGCTGATGCAAGCTGATCCAGTATCACTGGTTCGAGCTGCCATCGGCGGAGCAGCGCCTCGAGTTCGTTCTTGAGATGTGAGTCGTGGCCGTAGACCACGAACACTTTGGGCCTCGGGCGGTGACCCGATATCACGGGTGAGCGGTCCTTGAATCGAAGACCGAGGATCTCGGCGACTTCCTTCATCCGGTTGCCCTGCGCAACAACTGCCCCAGAGTCGTAGACGTTGACAATCTCTCCACCAGAGCAATCCAAACGATAGCCCGAATTGTTGCCTAATCGCGCCTCATGCACGATGGTTACACCAGCCTCCCTAAGCCGGCGACGAACTTCTGCAAGCTCCAAGGGTTTCAGCTCGACCTCGCTCGGATGGCCCGGGTGGGTATTCAAATTTGCCAGCTGCCTTCGTCCACGACTCGAAGGGTGACGACGAACCCGTTACGAGCGCTCGAAACACGCATATCCGGGACAGTTTAGGCGAGGTGAAGACAACCCCAAGCGTGGGCGACAATCACTCGTCCGAATCGAAGGCGAGGGAGGGAACGAAGCGCATGTTGCTTCGGTGCATCCTCTCGGTGATGGATCCGGGGAACCCCTTCTATCGGCCGTCGGTACTTGGTCTTCGGAGCCGGCGTCAACCGCCGGGTGTTGCCGCCTTGAACATTTCCCTCAATGCCGGCACGCCGCGTTCCACCGCCTCGGGCGTCAGAACGATCCGCAAAGCCTCCGGTCGCCGACGACCAGTGACCACTAGCCCCACGTCCGCCAGCTTACCTTTCCAATCGTTCGCGGTCTCGGGGTCCGGGAGATTGACGTGGACCCGCAGGAACTTCTTCTTCGGGTGAATCCACACGGACCACTTGTTGTCGCTTCCGACCTCGGGAACGATGTAGCTCTGGGTATAGCGCGGGTGCACCTGTCCGTCGAGCTCCCTGAACATCTGGAGGAGCGACTCGACCATCTTCATGGATTCGGCGCCTGCCTTCTTCTCCCAGTACTCCCGTCCGACCTGTGGCGCTGCCCTCTCCCTCTCTTCTTGTCCGACCTGCTCCCTCACGTCCAGCACTTTGATGAATTGTAGGACGACATCGTCCCCCACCCTGGCGGCTGCCATGGTTATCGCGACGAGCGGGATCTTTCGGTTGAAGAGTTGGACTACGTTGAAGTATCGCTTGGTGACGTCCTCCGCGACGAGGACCGCGGTGTGTTCGCATTCGGGGTGGTCGGCTCTCTCGTTATCCCAGTACTCCAGGCACCGCATGATATGATCCCCGTTGGTGGACCCGAGTTGCACCTCGGTCTCATACCATTCTTCCGGCTCATCTCCGCGGTTCGCGAGCAGGAGGTCCAGACGGCCGCCTCCGGGCTGTCGGTGCTCGCGGCGAATTAATTCGAGATCGTCGCCGAGCCCGAGAATCGACGGGTCCTTCGCGATCTGTTCGTGGACCCACTTCTCGTCGAGCCCCAGGTCGCGGATGTTTACC
Organism: Thermoplasmata archaeon; assembly: GCA_046704665.1. Lineage (GTDB taxonomy): Archaea > Thermoplasmatota > Thermoplasmata > Lutacidiplasmatales > UBA184 > Lutacidiplasma. The sequence continues at coordinate 6,445 of JBJKRJ010000046.1, forward strand.
CGCTCGTGCTTTAGGATCTTTATCTCTGGCATATACGGGCCGGGTACTCGAGTTGGTCATAAAGACCTGACCGGCCCGTTCAAGCGTTCAACCCCACCGATGCGGTGGATAAGAACTGTTTCCAGATGCTCGGAAAGGGACGGTTTCGGGTAAGCGGGAAGAACGCGCGACTTCGAGGACGGTCGGTTCAACGCGCCCTGAACGGATTCGCGCTCCCTTTCAGCAACATACGGTTCGCGGTTTCATTGTCGGGACGAAGATCCATCAGACGGGGGCGTTGTACCACTGGACGGTTGGTCTGCCGTGGTGGGAGAAGGGTTAGGGGATGTTGACGAAGGTGCCGACTTCAACTCCTCTCGAATCGACCTGAGGGGAGTGAACGGATCGCGGTCCAACCTCTTGCTAATGGCCACTTTCTGAAGGTGCCACTGCTTGAGCCACAGAAACTTCTTCTCAGGTATCCTTGGGAGGTCTCTATCGTCCAAGTACTCGTCTTCTAGGCGCTCGACCGCATCGAGGGACAGGGGGGTCGATTCTGCTCTCAACCGGGACGCATGGTAATGGGATCGGGTATAGTGTCGGACCGCCTGGTCATGTAGCCCGGCCCGGACGTCAAACCTCCAGGCGAGTAGCACAACAACGATTGAAAAGCTGAATGCGGCGAGGAATGCAGTGAGCCACTGGTACTGCCCGGCTGACAGGCCAGTCGTCTGGGTGACCAGGGTGGGCGAAGCCATCACGACCGCGAGGAGGGTAACACCGGAAACGAGAGACAACGTCGTGATTGCCGATTGCAGGAGCCTGTATCGGTCACGCAAGTATGCATGTGCGGTACATTGTTGGTCGGCCTTGCGCCGAACACTGTCAAGCCGTTGGGCAAGCTCGTCTTGCGAGGTCGACGTCATTCTCGGAACGGATCTTCCCAACCGGCGATGTCGCACTGTTCATCCGCCACCGTAAGCCGACGATGCATGCGGTTGAGAAACCTAGAGATCCTGGTTCGTGCGGGACTGTTTGCCTCTCCTAGATCGCGGTCCACGAGTGCCGACTGACCCGTCGTTTCCTCGGTGGGATTCTGGACAGCCTCCGAGGCAAATTTCACTAAATGCAGAAAGGCCGCCTTTGGTTGGGTCGACCCCGAGTAGTTCTCGAACGCGCGGATTGCGATTGCCTCTATGTGATAGCCCCCCATCCGATCTTCGGGCGTTCCCGACTCCTGAGCGACCTTGAGAAGCTTGATAGCTCGTACGGCAGCTCCCGAGGTCTGCTGATTGATTCGAGTTAGCTCTCTTGCGAAGAGATCGGGGCGGACTACACCGCTCCAAGTCTCTCCGTCACGTCTGGCGATTCGGAATCCTCCGCCCGACTTGAACGCCGGCAGAACCTGCATTTCAATACCATCTCTGAACCGCAGCTTCACCGAGAGACTCCCAGTGGAGACGTCGGTCTGGGGTAGTCGCTGCGAAAGAGCCCTGGCGAACTCCTCAATTAACTCCTTAGGACCGGCATCCGCTGCGGTTGCCGATCTCAGCACCGCGAGGAGGTCAGCGTCGCTGAGCCCATCGACGTACGTGTGGCGTCGAATGGATCCACCGTACCTGAGTTCGACAGTCTCCTCGAGCAGCCCTTCCAGCGCCGACCTGACGGTCGCAATGTGCGCCCCCAGCGCGGCGGCGTCTCGTGCGTTCGCCTCTGCCAGAACCTCCTGCAATGACTGATTAACACGCAGGTCGAAGTCGGTTCTATCCTGAGCGCTGTTTGACTGCCTAGTCAGTTCGGAGAGCCGGTTGGGCGTCGGATAGTCACCAACTCCCGACCCTCCACCGCCGCACATCTGGTTACCCGGAAGTCAATAGCTGCCTAAAGGCTTCGAAGGCTTCGATCCGCTCCCCTGGGAGGTGGAGCTCGCTGACTGCTCCCGTCTCGACGTAATTCCGCAGGTTCCGTTCAAGTTCCCGCAGCAATCGGAGATTCTGTAATCTCAGGCTCAGTTCCCGATCCCCCTCAACGGCCTCCAGTTCTCCAGTCAGACCTGCTTTCCGTGACGTTTGGGTAGCAGGTGCATACCCAAGCCCGCCTTCCCTCTCGTAGATCGTGGGTTCCTCTCGGCCGGCAGGTTCTTGTAGTGCATACGTAATGACGTATGCTGTGACCCACCGGGTCTACAAGGTCGTGGGCAAGCGCCGATACGCCTACGAGTACGAGTCTTACTGGGACCCTCAGCGTCTGCGCACCCACCAAAGGATGGTCCGCTACCTCGGACCGTGCGACAAGAAGGGGCGGATCCTCGCTCCCCCGAAGGTCCGACTCGATAGTGTGCACTCGGCGTTCCCAGTCGGACCGCTGGTCGTCTTCTTTGCTGCCGCTGAGCAGCTCCGGGTGCGCGAGCGCATTCGGAAGGTGCTCTCGCTCTCCGATACCGAGGCGGCGGTGTTGCTCACCCTCGGGCTCAACCAAGCGACAGCTCGGGTCCCGATCTACCGCCTCCCCGATTGGGTGAGGGCCAGTCCGCTGCCGAAGTGGCTGCCACTGAAGGCCGAGGCGCTCACCGCTCGATCGTTCGAAGGCGCGCTCTCTTCCCTCTGCCACCTGACGGACACGAAGATCTGGGAGGATCGAGGGTTGCTCCTCCAACACGAGGTCAATCGCGCTTGGAGGAACGGCTCGCGCGAGCCGGCGGGCGCCTACTACGACATCACCAAACAAGCCTACTACGGAAGCCACTGCCCCTACGGGCAACTCGGCCACGACGAACGGGGAACCGCTCCCGTCGTCGGGTTCGGGATGGTCGTCTCGAGAGAACACTTCCACCCGCTCCTCTGCCGCGCGCTGCCGGGCGGGCAGAACGATTCGCTGAGTGTCGCTCCGACCCTCGAGATGCTGCAGGGAGAGGGACTCGAGCACCTGACACTGGCGATGGACAAGGGGATGACCTCGAAGCCGAACGTGGCTCGGGCGGTTGCCGCCGGCTACCACGTCATCGGTTCGGTCAAGGGGTGGAGCAAGGAGGCCGTAGCGTATGCCTCGCGATGGCCCGGGGAGCAACTCGAGCGGGCCGACTATGTTGTGGGGACTTCCCACGGCGGGGCAGTGTATGCGCGGGCGTTCACGGCCCCGCTGATGGGGTTTGCGAAGATGCGGATCGCCGTCGTCGAGAATCTCTCGAGGAAGGCCGAGGACCGACAGGCGCGTGACTTGATGCTCCAGGAGCTTGACGGTTCGGTCTCCAAGGCACGGCTGGAGGAGATTCGCGCCGAACTCGGTGAGGTGATCGTACCGTCCCCGGGTCGTAGGGGGTTCCGCGTGGATCCGAAGGCGGTCGAGGTGGAACGGACGCTGGACGGCCGTTTTCTGCTCTTCTCGACCGATCTCTCGCTCGATGGACGAGCAATGTATCGGATGTACTTCGCGAAGGACGCGATCGAAAAGGCGTTCCGCACCAGCAAAGGCGAGCTTTCCCTTGGGCCCGTGCGCTACCGACGGAAGGATCGGCTCGACGCCTATGCTACGGTGGTCTACCTGGCGTATCTGTTCTGGAGTTGGGCGGAGCGGAAGCTCCAGGAGAAATACCCCGAGAAACACCTCGCGGAGGCGCTCCGCTCTCTCGAGAGCGTCTCCTGGGTTCGATTTGGAACGGGAAAATCGATCCGCGAATGGTGCACCCGCCTCACGACGGAGCACAAGGAAATGCTCTCCGCCCTCGGCGGACTCGACTACCTACCTGCTACCTAAACTCGCAGGAACTCAGGTCAGAGCGAGGAAATCTGAGAATCGCTGTACCCCCCGGTAATCTATTCGGCCCCGCAGCCACTCAAGGCCGTCGAACATGTCCGCGCCAGCCTCCACATAGTATGGAATGGTCAGGGGGTTAAGGCACCCAAAGAGGTGTATGGGATTCGACAGCCCGTAGTTAGTGAGTTCCGAGCGTATATCGCGGATTCGCCTTGCTCTCGCCACGAGACTCTGTCCAAGTTCGTCCTCGACAAAGCCGATTACGCCAAGTCTAGCGATGGCGTCTATGAAGGGAATAAACTCGCGCGCTTCGGGCACGATTCCCCCCGTGACCGGCTTCACAAGAAAGTCCCACGACCTGAAGGAGTGAGCATCTGCGAGCTCGAGGGCCAGACTAACCTGGCCTGATAACGGGGTTCCCCTGAGATTGTAGTCGAACGAGACTGGGAGGACCGTCGGCTCTCCTTCGGCTTTGGCAATGATGCCCTCGTAAGATGTGAAGTCCCACGGCGCGGCCCTGGAGAGCTCCGAGCTAGCGTACGCCTCGTAGCCTCCGCTGTCAAGAATCACTATGTCACCCTGAGTAAACGAGTCTGAGGGGAGCAACTCGTGGAAGACGTCGTACGCGCTCACCAGATAGCTTGGCGTAGTGTACCTCACAAACGACTCAAAGTACGCCCCCACATGCAGAAACCCGTGGCTCGAAAACGATGGGACTATGAGCGGAGCTCTCACGCCAGTTGGAGGAACTCGCCTTCTCTCCATTTCCTATGGCCGGACTCCAAGGGCAGCGCGATCAAGGCAAGATGGGCACTTGCCACAGGGTGCGGATGAGCCCCGTGTGCAGCTGAAGGTTTGCGCGAGCGGTACCCGATGCACTCTCGCGTACCCGACGATGTCTGCCTTGTTGAACCTAATCAAGGGTGTCTCTACGATAACGCGACCCTGGAAGTATCCATCAAGGATTCGCTGCAAAGCGCCGAAGAATTCAGCCGAGCAGTCATAGTAAGGCGCCTGGGCGTGGGCGCCGATTGCGATTTTGATTGGTCCGGGTCCAAACTCCGCGGCTGTCGCGAGGACAAAGATCGCGTTTCTACACATGAACTCGTCTCCAGTTGCTCTGATGCGGCTCAGGGAACGAGCGTGGACTCTCACCTGGTACCTCTTCGCGAGGTGGCGGATTGCCCTTCGCTCCCCTCGAAGCGCGGGCTGGCCGTAATCGAAGTGCACGCCGACGACCGGTGCGCGACGCGCTTTATACATCTGCAGCAGAACTGTTGAGTCGATTCCACCGCCCATCAAGAGAAATGTTGGGGGTGACACACGTGCCTTCGGCTCCTTGGGAGAAGATTCGGGTCGTCGAGCTCTGTGCCTATCTCGAGCGGGCCAGGATGCCCGGTTAAGCGCGCGAGCTGTCGTATCTCACCGCACCTCGCTTCGTGTAGCCGCGGACCCTTATCCGTCCACCCGCGACACCGCCGGTCACGGCCCGAGGTGCCCGCCGACGTGGAGCCCCTTCGTCGCTGCCTCTGAGGTTCGGATGTCTACGAATCTTCTCGCGAGGGGGCTCAATCCCTAATCTCCCAGCGCCCGGACTCGGGAATCGTCAGGCAAGGGCCACGCGTGTACACCGTCGAAGTCCGCCGTCATCGGGGCTCTCCGGCTCTACCCTGGCTGTGCCGCGCCGTCAGTCCTCGACGATCGGGTCCTACTTCCCGAGGTCCGGTTTACGATCCCAAAAGCGACCATTATGAGTGCGAGGTTCATTCGTGCGAGGTCAGGCTCGTACGAAATGTCGGAGTTTGGGCCGTTCCTAGCCGATATTGAACAGAAGTCTCGTTCGGATCAGTTCAGGGGAGAGGCGGAACTGCGTCAGGATTTTCTCAAGGGGCTCCAAGGCTTGCTCGAATCCAAGACCCGCGGGAAGGTCCAGCTGAGGCTCGAGGAGAGTCTAGCCCGCGGTCGTTCCGACGCGCGTGTCGCCTACATGGTTTTCGAGTTCAAGGACCCGGGGAGGTTGTCGAACCCACGCGAAAGGAGGGCGGCTCTGGACGAAACGGTCCAAAACCTTCAGAAGACCGCGTCACGCTTGGGCGTCGAATCATCTAAGCTCCGCGGGATGTTGACTGACGGCGAGACGGCACAGAGTCTAGGATGGCACGCGCCGTCCTCGGACTTCGTTCCTGTCGACGTCAACGGCCACTCGGTCGGCGACCCGCTCTCCTTCCGTCCTCTCACTGAGACCGCACCGTGGCTGGACGGATCGATTCATGCCCTCACGACTAGGGAGCTGTCGCCAGAAAACTTGCTTGAGGACTTCGGCCCAGGAACTGACCTCGGCAGGAACCTGTTCAGGAGGCTCTGGGAGGAGTTCCAGATGACCAAATCCGGTGAGAGAACGGGGTCATTCTACAAGCAGTGGGAGATCCTCTTTTCCGCTAGCACCCGAAAGGTTGTGGGTGGCGAAGACATCAAAGATCAGATCCGAGCGTATGGAATCGAGGCAGCTGAGGTTAGGACGGAGGAGGAAGTTCACGAGTTCCTCTTCGTTCTCCACACATTCTACGCGGTCCTTCTGAAGTTTGCCGCCATCTTGGTGGCCGACACGGTGGAACTGCTTGGTCCAGTGTCGTTGCTGGAGAGGATCGGAGAGAACCCCTCGGTGGAATGGAAACAAGCCGAGGAACAGTTGCCCCGGCTCGCTGCGAATCTCATCGAGAAGGATGTGTTTTCGTGGTTCGAACTCGGGGCCGGGACTGAACTGACCACTGCGTTCAGCTCGGTCGCCATTAGGGTAAACGCGTATGATGCAACCAGCGTTCGACGGGACGTCCTAAAGCGAGTCTACCAGCAGATTATCCCTTGGCGACTGCGCAAGGCTCTGGGCGAGTTCTACACGCCAGATTGGGCTGCGGAACTGACCCTCGACGCCGTCCAGTACGAAGGAAGGGGGAAGTTGCTTGACCCAAGTTGCGGTTCCGGCACTTTCCTCGTCCTCGCGATCGGGCGGTACATCGACGCACACCCATCGACGGACCCGCCAGAGCTCCTCGAACAACTCATTCAGAGCGTTGTGGGACTTGACCTCAATCCAGTGGCTGTATCCACGGCTAGGATCAACTACCTTCTTGCTGTTGTTGACGTAGTCCGTTCTGCCAAGATTCGGCGAGGAATCAGGATTCCGGTCTACCTGTGTAACTCGGTCGTTGTGCCCTCTGAAACGAGACTGAACCCTAAGGCGCCGGTCGCGGAAGTCCCGATCTGGGATCGAACGTTGATAGTTCCGTTCTCCGCGAAGAATCCGGATGCCACCTACCGCGTCCTGACGATTCTTGAGGAGCATGCCTCGCACGGAGCCGAAGACTACCTGAACGCCGTCCGGAACGCTCTTGGAGTTCAGTACGAGGAAGAGTACCGCCCGATCCTGCGAGAGCTGCATCGTTTTGTTGCGGGCCTTCACGCACGTGATGCGAATGGAATTTGGGCGAGGTTTGTCGAGAACTTCTTTGCCCCACTCTTCCTTGATAAGTTCGATTACGTGGTAGGTAACCCGCCGTGGGTCGCCCCCGTTCATGTCCCGAAGATCTACAGAGACCACGTCGACGAACTGATGCGGGGATCCGGATACCAAGAAGTCTACGACCCTCGACTTACAAAGGCGACGGCGCGCTTCCGAGCGGGGGAACCGGCTTTTGTCTCGTGTCTTCCATTCGTCCCCGTTGCCTTTGATCGCTACCTTAATCCTGGGCCCAACTCGCGAATCGCGTTTCTACTGACCAGTTCTCTCGCGCGGAGCCTGGGTGCGGGGGGCTGGCGCGAATCGGTCCTTTTGGACAGACTCGACCATGTCGTCGACCTCACGCCTATTACAGATATCCACGAAGGCGCGGACTGTTGGGCTTTCGTACCGGTGCTGAAGAACCCTCCCGTTTCGCAGGGATTGCTGTACGACTATGTTCAACGACGTGGGGCGAGGAAGAACAAGACTGGTGCAGAGTTGGAACCGGACCTGGTCCACAACGAGTGGGAGATCGACCGGTCACTGATTCCTCTCTCAAGGTCCGATAAGAGAGCGCCCTGGCTTGTTGCCCCACCCGAGATTCTCTCGATCTTCCGAAAGATGGTCGACGGACACCCTAGGATCGGAGACGTTTACCCAATGAACATGGGCATAAAGACGGACGACAACAAGACATTCTTCCTGAGGTCAATCGATAAGGTCGATGGCCCGATTGCAAAGGTGACAACACTCGGAGGAGAAAGCATCCAGGTTGAGACTGACTTGCTCTATCCACTCGTGACGGGCAAGAACGTTGGAGCTTGGACGACTACGTACGAGTGGATGATCTTGCCACACGACCCCAAGACCTGGAAGCCTTACGCCGAAACGCAGCTAGAGCGAGATTACCCGGAGGCGTTCGCCCATTTCAAACGCCATTACAAGGCCCTAATCCGCAGACAGGATTATGCAAACCAAAGGGCAAAGAAGCCTTTCTTCATGGTCTTCCGCATCTCATCGAGCAAGCTCGACCGCGACAGGGTAGCGTACCCACTTATCGAAACGACTCTAAAGGCGTCGCTCGTGCCAAACACGGTCCGGCTACCGGAGGTTCCCCGGGACCGAGTCGTACTCGTCGACCACTCGGCCTACACGCTAGATGCACAACCACGGCGAGCCGCCCTCTATCTGACCGGCCTGCTCAACTCCTCACCGTACCGTGCCCTGGCGTACGTCCTCGCAGACCCGAAGGGGGGGGTGCCATTCAAGCAGTACGTCCAGTGGACCATCGCGACTCTTCCGCTCCTCCCGATCGGGCAGGCCGGGGCGTTTTCCACGAGGGTGGCCAAGCTAGCGGACAGGAGGATCACCAGCCCCAAAGACATGAGGGCTAACGGGTTCCAAGAAGAGTTAGATATGGCCGTTGGGGAGTTGCTGGGGCTGTCAGATTCGGAATCGAAGCGGCTCGGTCGGTTCATTGAATTCGCCACTGCGGTAAAGCCCGACTGGGATGGATGATTCCCGCCGCAATTTGCGCGGCACGAACATTGACCAAGAGTCACAGACCGTCTCTAGATTGACAGGATTCGAACCCCTTTACTGATAGATCCGCTCGGGGCTATGTTCAGAATAGTGTCCATGGCACGTCGTCGTCGATGGCCACCGACCCGCTCCCCTCGATCTCCATCCACTCCTCGACCCTAAGGATGCTCCAGCCTTTCAAGTAGGGCGACAGGACCCGGGAGGATGGCCTCATCGATTTCATCGCGGTACACGTACCCGAAGAGTTCGAGACGGAGACGATACGCCAGGCTGAGGAGGGACCGCGGATTCCTCGGCGTCAGGTCTCGGAGGAGTGGAAGCAGAAGCGGAGGCGTTAGGGAGCGCTCCAAGGCGACCTGACCCCTGAGGCACGGATCCAGGACTTGGGCCTCCCACCGACCTCGCAGACGGGTTCGACGAATGGATGGCGTTCCTCGAGATCAACCCCCACCGACTCCCGCCGTGGTGCGAACACGGGACCGGGACGAGCTATTGATCCGGCGCGTTTGGGTCCGTCGCGGGGACCCGGCGCGGCATTGGGTGGAAGTCCGGGAGGTTGAGCGCTCGCAGAAGGGAGGCGAACCTCGGGGTATTCCGGATAGGGTCGAGATAGGGATTCTGGTAGTCGAACCACAGGTCGGAGTGTCCGTCCCGGGCGGCGGCCTCCAGGAGAGTCAGCGCCAGATCGGTATCCCCGAGGACCGCGAAGAGGCCCGCCCGGTACGCGGTCCGGAACAGCTGCGTCTTCGGGCTCTTCTCCCACTCCGCCAGCAGGTTCTTTGCGTCGTCCGGGTGTCCGAGACGGGTACGCACGATCGCATGCCAAAACCGGGCTTCCGACGTTTGGGTGTCCGAATAGCGATTCTCGGAGGCAATCAGAATGGCCATGTTCCCCTCCCTCTCCGCTCTCGCGAGATCGCCGGCCAGTAAGTAGGAGATTGCGAGTGCGCTGCGCCCAGTCGTAGAACGAGGAAAACGGTCGATGCACCCCCTGGCGACGGAAATCGCGGCGTCGATCTCTCCTGTCTGCAGATGGGCCCGGATCAGATGAAGAGGGATCCAATCCAAACCGGGATCCAGTTGCATGGCATCTCGGAGCTGATCTTTCGCCTCGTCGTACCGCTGGAGCGTCACGAGAAGGATGCCGTACCACGTGTGGGCGGCAGAACTGCTCGGATTCAAGTCCAGCGCCCGCCTCAGTTCCTCCTCGGCAAGTTTCCAGTCGTGCTCCCCTTGAAACGCGAGATTTCCTCTCGCCGTGTGCGCTTCCGACGACTCCGGAGTCAGCTCGAGCGCCCGGAGGGTGACCTCGCGTGCTCGGGGGAGGGCCTTGGCGAATGGACGGGTCTCCCCGGAGACGGCGATCAAGGCATTTCCGAGGTGCGAGTGGGCGAGAGAGAAGCCCGGGTCGACCCGGATCGCCTCCTCGAAAAATCCGATTGCCTTCTCCCAGTCGGCGGAGCTTGAGGAATGGAACGCGTGCAGACCCTGGAGGTAGAATCCGTACGCCGTGAGATTGGACGTGGGAGGGGTGCTGATTGCCTCCTGCTCGGAACGGGGCAACTTGAGTCGTAACGCAGAGGCCGTCTTTTCGGCCACCTCGCTCTGAATCGCAAACACGTTCTCGAGCCGTCGGTCGAAGGTCTGGGCCCAAAGGTGTTCGTCGGTCTGGGGGTCGATGAGTTGGACCGTGATCCGGAGTTGGTCGCCGGCCTTTCGCACGCTTCCTTCGAGGAGCGAATCGACGCCGAGCTCGTTTCCGATCTGTCGAATCGGCTTGGCCGTTCCCCGGTACTGGTTGACCGAAGTTCGGGAGGTCACGCGGAGACCCCGGATCTGAGAGAGGACCGAAATCAGTTCTTCCGTGAGACCGTCCGCGAAGTACTCGTCTTTCAAGTCCGGGCTGATGTTTGTCAGAGGAAGGACGGCGAGCCGGTGCGGGCTCGGGCCTCGGGCCGGACTTCCATCGACGGCCCAGGGGAGCACCGCCCGGAACACCTCGACGGGCTCTCGTATCCCTTTCAGGCTTCTCGGGCCGAGCTTCGCGATTTGAAAGGCCACCTTGTTGCGCACCTGGTCGAACACCTGGGCGGAGAAGCAGACGCCGCCGGCTTCCGCCAGCTGTTCGATCCGGGACGCGATGTTGACCGAATCGCCGACGATGTCCGTGCCTCGCCGCTCGATGTCGCCCACGTGAACCCCCATACGGATCCGTAGCGGAGGGGTGGGGGCCGCCACGTTCCGCTCGTGCGCTCGTCGTTGAATCTCCACCGCACAGTTGACCGCGTCCAGCGCGTTGCGGAACTCGATGAGAAGACCGTCGCCCATCGACTTGACCTTGCGGCCACCGTACGTCTCCAGGATCGGACGAACGAGCTTTTCTTGCTCGCGCAAGAGAGACAGCCCGCTCGGTTCGTCACCGTGGGTCTGTGAAGTGAACCCTTCGAGGTCGGTGAACATGATCGCGGCGAGTCGTCGGGCCCGGGACACGGGGTGGAATCTCCCCCGTTAGATTAAGGCCCACGTCCTACGTTGCGCGGACCGGTAGGCGTCCTTGACGGACGGGCACGACCCAGAAGTTCGAACCCGGCGGGTCGACCACACCCCCAGGGGTCGAGCGAGGACCTCGGCAAGGAGTCAAGCGATCGGGGACGAGCCCCCGTTCCTGCTCGCGGGAAGAGAGCGGTCTTTGATTTGACCCCTCCCCCCGGGTCGGAGGAGGTGGCAACCCTTTCGAGCGAACGCGGCCGCGAATCCGCTTCGGGCGAGCTCCCGCCGACCGTGCTCCTCGACCCAAGGCTCCCGGGTTTCGGCGGCAGGGGGAGGGGCTACGGGACTCCAACCGGAGGCGGGCCGGAGCGGGGTGGGTCCCGGGTCAGTACTGACGGGGTGAGAGCAGCTTCCCGGACCGGATGACGTAGAGAACATGCTCGGGGGCGAGGGCCCCGATGTCCGTGGCCGGGTCCCCCTTGACGATCACCGCGTCCGCCCTGTACCCTGCCTTCAGTCGACCGCGGTCCTCGAGGCCCAGGCATTCGGCAGCACGGGAGGTGGCGGCGATCAGCGCTTCCTGGTTCCCCAGGAACTTCGCTTCGGCGACGATCTCTTCGTAGTTCCGGCCGTGGGGTCTCGCCGCGTCCCCGACGATATCCGATCCCATCACTACCTTCACCCCCTGTTCCCGCGCGATGACCATGTCCTCCGAGAGATGCCGCTTGACCATCTCGTTGGAACGGTTCGTGTAGTCCGGGCGGCTGTAGGTCACGAGCGTCGGAACGTAGAAGATCCCCTGCTTCGCCATCGCGCGGGCGATCCCCGACGTGAGGCCGAGCCCGTGCTCGACCGAGTCCACCCCCGCGGCGACGACGCTCCGCAGCGCCTCCTCCCCGTAGGCGTGGGCCGCCACCTTGAGTCCGAGCCGGCGCGACTCATCCACGATGGCCGCGATCTCCTCCCCCGTATAGTTCGGTCGGATCCGACCGCCTCGAGAGAACGCCCCCGAGGCGTAGAACTTCACGACCTTCCCCCCCTCTCTCGCGACCTTCCGGACGGCCTTTCGGCACTCCCACGGACCATCGCAGAAGTAGGTGTAGGACGCCAGTTGCTGCGCCAGATCGAGTGGGAAGGTCGGAGGGTCGTCGTCCTCACCCGTCTGGGCCAGGGCCCGAGCGCAGGAGACGACCTCGGGCCCCTCGATCGCACCCTCGGCGACGGCTTGCGCGAGGTGCGCCCCCCCCTTGGTCCCGAGCTCCCGGACGGCCGTGAAGCCCGAGAGGAGGAGGCGGCTCAGATCCCCGGCCCCCCGGAGCACGGCCAGGGTGTCGGGGACCGATGCCCAGGCGGCCACTCCCTGGCCCTTCGAGGAGTAAAAGTGGACGTGGGCGTCAATGAGCCCGGGAAGGATCGTCGCCCCCTCGATCTCGAGCGTCTTCGCGTCCCGGGCGCCCTCCGCCTCTCCTCGGCCGCCAACGCGTTGGATGACGCCCCGGTCGGTGTCGATCGTCACGACCGCGGACCGGTGGAAGTTCCTTCCGTCAAAGGCCCGGCCGCGGAACGTCAGAACGGACATGGGGTTCGCCCGCGCGAGTGAGGCCGGGACCGTATTTGTCTATGGGTCGGGGATCGAGGGGCGTGCCGTATCGAAGCCCCGGCCGGAACGGGGTGGGGGAGGCCCTTTGGCCCAGTTTTCGCCCGCGCCGCTACGGAGAAAAGCTCTAAAGACTGGAACCGAATCGGTCGAACGTGAGCCGTTCGAAGGAGACCGCCGACCGACCCGCCGCGCCCTCGGCCCACGTCTCCTTCGTGTACCGATGGGAGATATCGTCATCCGGGACGTGAGCGGTCCGGGCACCAAGGAATGGGTCCCGCCGATCGGTGCCATGGGCGGTCCCGCTGCCCACGAGCTCTACCGGGACCTGGTCCTGCGCGCCGGTCTTCGGCTCTTTCGAGACGGTCGAGGGAACCCGTACGTGGCGTTGCGCGACGGGGAGCACGACCGGAACTTCCGAGTGCCGAGCCGGGAGCTGCGCGAGGCACTCGACCGGTTCCGCATGAACCGTAGCCTTCGGCCCCTGCCCGACCAGGAGCTGGCCGAGTTCGCCCGGGTGGTGCAGGCTCGCGTGTCCGACCCGGACATCCTGGTGCCCACCCTTGACCTCGGTCGTTCCAGTCCCGCCAACGGGGAGAAGCGCGCGGCCAATCCCGGCGCTGACGTTCCCGATGGGTCCGACCGGCCGAGCCGCTGGGATGAGGCGATCAGCTCGATCGCGCGGGAAGAGCGGGTGATCTCCCGGCCGGACGTCGCCCCCGTCCCGGTGGCGAAGGTGCCCTCGGCCTGGAACGACGTGGTCGATACGGCCCCGGCGCCGCCGAGGGCCCCGCCGCCGCTCCGTGCGTCCATCGCGGGAGGGCGCAGCCTTCCTCCTGTCAACGACGATGGGCTACCCCGGTACGTATCCACGTTGCGGTCCCTGATGGAAAGGGGAAACTGGGTGGGAACGACCGCCGAGCTTTCGCATTTGACCGGGGACACCCCCGAGCAGGTGTTCGCGCGGCTCCGTGCCTATCGGGCCGACCTCGCGAACCAGGACATCGTCGTCGTCCCCGTAGAGACGAAGTCGGGATGGCGATGGCTCGCGGTCGACGGTAATCATCTCTCCTCCTCCCGCTAGGGACGATCGGTCCCACGGGGGACGGCTCGCCCCGGACGTTCGGCCGGGGGTCCTCTCTGCTGGGAGAGATCAGTCCTCGCGCCAGCTGAAGAACCGCACCGCGGCGAGGGCGAACCCGACCGCGAGGGCCGCGACGAGGAGAAGGTTCAGGTACGCCCCGCCGTCGTTCCCAAAGACCATGGCGTCATTGAGACCCGCCACCACGTAGTAGAGGGGCAGCGCCTTCGCGACGGTGAGGAGCCACGGGGGAAAGAGCGACGTCGGGAAGAACGTCCCCGAGAGGAACATCATCGGGAACGTGATGATGTTCCCGATCACGGCGGCGCTCTCGGGCGTGTTCGAGACCGTGCCCGCGAGGAGACCGATCGCCACGAACAGGATCGGGCCGACGACCAGGAACGGCAGCGTGAGCATCGTGAGCGTCACGTGGGCGCCGAAGGCCAGCGTCCCGACGACGACCAGGAGGACCGCCGAGATCACCGCGAGGACGACGTACCAGAGGAGGGCGGCCGTGAGCCACTCTCCCCGCGTGAGGGGGGTCAGCGACAGCTGGCGGAACAGCTTGTCGCGCTTCCACGTCGAACCGATGTTCACCATCGAGAACATCGGGCTCACGAGGACCGAGAAGCCGATGAGGCCGGGCACAAGGTAGTCGATGTAGGTGTAGAGCGTGCTGCCGACGTGCAAGTTGGTCGAGGAGACGACCGTGCTTCCGCCCCAGAGCTGAAGGTTGAGCCCGTTCGCCACCCCTTGGACCGCGCCCTGGACGATCCCGGCCTCGCCCCCGGAGGACGGGTTCGTGTAGAGGAGGAGCGAGACCGGCAAGCGATGGGAGACGCTGGCGTTGAACCCGGCCGGGATGACGAGCCCGGCCGATAGGCTGTTGTGGTTCAGGTACGCGGAGAGGTTCCCCACGGACGGGGAGACCATCGTGATCGAGACCGCCCCCGTCTGGTTGAGGCCGCTCAGGAAGACCTGGCTCCAGTAGGAGTTCTGGTCCAGGTTCTGGACCGTGAGCGGCACCTGCTGGGCCCCGGAATTGGAAAAGACGGCCCCGAAGATCAGGATCAGGATCACCGGGAAGATCAACGACATGAACAGACCGAGCGGGTTCCGTAGGTACCCCCTGGCGAACGCCGGGAAGTAGGCCAGGACGCGCCGGAGGTTCACGGGTCCTCCTTCACGAGGGGTCCCTCGGGGACCGACCCCTCCTCGGGCCGCCCGACGAGCCGGATGAAGACGTCCTCGAGCGTGTCGGACCTCGTCGAGAAGCTCTCCCAGCGGAGGCCGCTCGAGGCGACCGTGTCCAGGATACGGAGCGCCTCGGCCTTCGATCGGAGCTCGATCTCCACGGTGCCGTTTCCCCGCACCACGTTCACCCCCGACGCGGCGAGCCGGTCGGCAAGGGCCGCCTCCCCCACGATCCGCAGCCGCTCAGGCCGGCCGAAGCGGGCGATGATCTCGTCGGGGGCGCCCGTCGCGATGATCCGGCCGTGGTCGATGATCGCGATGCGGTCGGCGAGCTGCTCGGCCTCCTCGAGGTAGTGGGTCGTGAGGAAGACGGTCCTCCCTTCGGACTTCAGGCGTCGGATGACCTCCCAGATCGAGCGACGCGCTCTCGGATCGAGGCCGGTGGTCGGCTCGTCGAGGAAGCAGACCTCGGGATCGTTGACGAGGCTCAGGGCGACCCCGACCTTCTGCTGCTGTCCGCCGGACAACGTGTCGTAGAAGTCGTCGGCCTTGTCCGTGAGTTCCACCTCGCTCAGTAGCTCCTCGACGTCCACCCGGAGACCGAAGAGGCTCGCGTACAGTCGGATCGCCTCACGGGGGCTCAACTTCGGAAAGAAGTGGAAGTCCTGGGGGATCACACCGATCCGCCGCTTGAGACGTTCCAGCTCGGTCCAGGGGTCGTAGCCCAGCACCCGGACGTCACCGGCCGAACGGGAACGTAGCCCTTCGAGGATCTCGACCGTCGTCGACTTTCCGGCCCCGTTCGGCCCCAGAAAGGAGAACACCTCCCCCGATTGGACGGTGAAGTCGATACCGTCGACCGCGTGCAGCCGGCCATAGGTCTTCTCGAGGAGGTCGACCGAGATCACCTCCTCCCCCCTCGGGGTGGCGACGGACCTCGTGGCCGTACGGGTTCGGGGCCGGGGAGACGGGGCCGGGACGGATAGCTCCGGGTCCCTGGCGTGGCGCCGCGAGGCCCTCCGTGCGAGACGGATCACGGCCCGACCCCCTTCGCCTCGGAGTACGGGATCCTACTACAACTCCTTCACGTCAAGCCGGTCCCATGCCGCGCGCTGTTCCGCCGGAGTCGACCAGGGCCCGCCGCCGCGGGGGGGTCCGCGGACGGGCTGTAACCCCTCCCTGGGTCGTTCCCCGAGCGTCCCGTCCGACCTGTGCGACCGGTACCGGGTGCCTCCGGGGGGTCGCTAGGCCATGGCCTGGAGGAGCTCCGCGGTCGTACGGACACGTCCGATGCGCTTGAGGACGTGATCGACCGACAGGCGGTGCATCTCGTCCGAGGCCGAGGTCATCGCATCCTCGGCGAACAGCTGCTGGAACCCGAACTCGTAGGCGCACCGTGCCGTGCTCTCCACGCCGTAATTGGTGGAGATCCCGCAGAGCACGATCGTTCGGATCCCCCGTCGGCGCAACTGGAGCTCGAGCTCGGTACCGTAGAACGCGCCCCATTGCTTCTTCGTGATGACGACGTCACCCGGTCGGGGCGCGAGCTCGGGCACGAAGTCGGTCGCGTCCGGTGGCAGGGGAGTGCGGGAGCGCCACCCCGGGTCGTCCGACTCCGGGGTCAACCGCTCCTCGGGCGCCGCGGCCACATGCACTAGGAAGACCGGCCTCCCCGCGGCTCGGAACGCATCGGCCAGCTTCGCGGCGTTCGCGACCACGGTCTCGACCGGGTGAGGGGCCATCGGCCGATCGGGAGAGGCGATGCCTTTCTGGAGATCGATCACCACAAGGGCGGTCGTCGTTCGCTCGATGCTCAGTGCCATGCGGGGTCCTCCATGCTGGTAGGGGGAAAGTGCCCCGGAGGATTAGAGTCCGGCGGCGCTCCCGCCGACCGCAGGACGCGCCGCACCCACGGAGATCGGACGCCGTCCGGTATCGGGCCGACTCGGGCGAGCAGGAAGGGGGACGGTCCCGTCGCGTCGGCGGCCTGAGCTTCGGGCCGGAGCCCCGCGGGCCGGAGGGCGTCGTTCTCCCTACTTCGGGTGGCTCGCCAGGAACTCGTCGAGCTGGGCCGCGACCTTTCCCCCGCGGTCGTCGTAGGCATAGTCGACGTTCACGATCGGCTGGGGCACGCGGACCAGCCGCTTGAGATCGACCGGGCTCCCGTCCAGGACCAGCTCCGCGTCGGATCCGCGGATCGTCGCCTCAAGCTCCCGGACCTGGTTCTCGCCGTACCCCATGGCCGGGAGGATGCGGCGCAGGTGCGGGTAGCTGGCGTAGACCTGGGCCAACGAGCCGACCGCCGAGCGCTGCGCGTCCACGATGACCGCCCCGTTCGCCTCGGCGACGAGCGTCGCCGCGCCGTACTGCATCCCGCCATGGGTAAGGGTGGGACCGTCCTCGACGACGATCACCCGTCGGCCCTTGAGCTGCTCCGGGTGCGGGACCGTCATCGCGAGCGCCCCCTCGATGAGCGGGGCCTTCGGGTTCACCTTTCGGGCGCTCTCCTCGACCGCGCGGACGTTTTCGGGCTTCGCCGAATCGACCTTGCTGACGACGATCACGTCGGCCTTCCGGAAGTTCGCCTCTCCGGGATGATAGGAGAGCTCGTGTCCGGCGCGGTGGGGATCGGCGACGACGAAGTGGAGGTCGGGCCGGTAGAACGGTAGATCGTTGTTCCCCCCATCCCAGATCACGATGTCGGCCTCCTTCTCGGCCGCCCGGAGGATCGGCTCGTAGTCGACGCCGGCGAAGACGATCGCCCCCTCCCTCAGGTGGGGCTCGTACTCCTCGCGCTCCTCGATGGTGCACTCGGCCTTGTCGAGGTCCTCCATCGTGGCGAAGCGCTGGACGGCTTGGGCGGCGAGGTCCCCGTACGGCATCGGGTGACGGACGATCGCGACCGTGCGCCCCTTGCCGCGCAGGTAACGGGAGACGTACCGGGTCAGCGGGCTCTTCCCGCTGCCCGTCCGGACGGCGCAAATGCTGACGACCGGCTTCTTCGACGCGAGCTCGGTCTCGGTGGGCCCGGGGAGGACGAAGGTCGCGCCCGCCGCGAGTGCGATCGAGGCCTTGTGCATGACCTCGAGGTGCGGGAGGTCCGAGTAGGACATCACGACCTGATCGATCTTCTCTTTACGGACGAGATCGGGCAGATCGGCCTCCGGGACGATCGGGATCCCCTTGGGGTAGCCCGGGCCCGAGAGCGACTCCGGGTAGGCGCGGCCGCTGATGTTCGGGATCTGGGCCGCGGTGAAGGCCACCACCTCGAAGTCCCGATTTCCTCGATAGAGAAGGTTGAAGTTGTGGAAGTCCCGGCCCGCTGCTCCCATGATCACCACGCGCTTTCGCGGCATGGAGTGGGTGGGGCCTCGGACGGTCATAAAGGGACGGTGGTGTTCCTCCGCACGAAGCCGTTTAGAGGAGCTCGGGCCGGCCGGGTCGGGGAACAGCGCCGGGGGCCCGGGGACTTCTCCGTGCTTCGAGATCGCCCGGTGGACGGGAGGGGCAGATCCGGTGCCGCGGGTCAGGCCCCGCTTTCGGAGCGGGCGCCGGAGGGGCGAGGCTGGATCGGGAAGAGGAGGACGCGCCCCTCCTCCTTCGTACCCATCTCGTCGACCTCCTTCAGGAGGCGCACGGCCTCCTTGCCGTTCGCCGAGAGGCGGTAGGCCTCCCCCGAGTGCACGATCAGGCCGTCCTCCTGAAGGGTACGAAGATGGAAGGAGAGCTTCGGGGAGTCGTCGATCCCGGCGGCCCGCATGACCTCCGTGAACGACGTCGGCCCGTCCTCGAGCCTCCGGAGGATGTGGCGGCGCAGCGGGTTCGAGAGGGCCCCGAGGACCCCGTGGACTCGGGCGGCGGAGACGGCGGTGCGGATCTCCAGGACCGCCCGGTCCGAGACCAGTCCCGGGTCGAACCCTATCGCGACCGGCCCCTTGCCCTCGATCTTCTCGAGGAGCTCGGCGAGCGCCTGGGCGATCTCGTCCGACCGATGGAGCGCAAAGAGCCGCTCGGCGCCGGCGAGGACGACGCCGGGCCGTGCGTGCTCTTCTACGAAACGGAGGATCATCTCCTGGAACCCGATGCCGGAGTCGGAAAGGGGGAGGTCCGTGGTCACGACCCCGGGGATCGGACGCTTGGGGGTCGCCCCGACGAGCAGGACCTCCCGCTTGTCCTTGGCCCACTTCTCGGCGAGCCGGATCGGATCCCGCTCCCCGGATCCGCCGAGCGAGAACGCCCGCTCCTCCTGGATCAGCTCGACGATCTGCCGGACCGCCTCGACGCGGAACGGCTTCCTGAGATAGTCGAAGGCGCCGAGCTTCATCGCCTCCACCGCGGTCTCGACCGTCGCAAAACCGGTGATCATGACGACATAGACCCGGGGCCAGCGCTCCCGGATCTGACGCAGGAGCTCGATACCGTTCATTCGGGGCATTCGGACGTCCGAAAGGACCGAGTCGAACTCCGCGATCTCGAGCGCCTCCAGCGCCTTCGCGGCCGAATTCACCGACTCGACCTGGTGCCCCCAATCCGAGAGGAGCGTCGCGAGCTCGTCGCGAAAGACCGCATCGTCGTCGACCACGAGCACGCGCACGGTACCGAACCGTTTTCCGGTCTCATAACGTGAGCGGGCGGACCCGCGAACCGGGGAGGGCCGAGGGCCTCCGCACTACCCCGCGGCCGGTACGGGGCCCCGCGGCGATCGGCTCGAGAGCGGCAGCCGGACGTCGAACGTCGTCTCGGTGTTGGGCTCGCTCTCCACCTCGATCGCCCCGCCGTGGGACTGGACGATCCCATGACAGATCGCAAGACCGAGGCCCGTCCCCTTTCCTTCCGGCTTCGTCGTGAAGAACGGCTCGAACAGGTGCGCCTGGACCTCGGCGGGGATCCCGGGACCGTTGTCGGAGACACGGACGTGGGCCCACTCATCGCTCGCGAAGACATGGACGGTCACCCGGCCCCGGCCGTCGAGCGCCTCGTAGGCGTTGTTCAGCAGGTTGACGACGACCTGGTTGATCTGCTCCCGGTCGCCGTGCACCAGGACCGGCCGCGCCGGCAGTTCGACCCGAAGCTCGACCTCCGACGAGTGTTTGCCCTTGAGGAACTCCACGGAGGACCGGATGAGCTCCCCGAGGTCGACCTCGCCGACCTTCGGCTCCGGACGACGCGCAAAGTCGAGCAGCCCCCGGACGATACGGGCCGCCGACTCCGCCTGCTGGATGACCGAGTCGACGCGGTTCGTGGTCCACGGGTCGGTCGAACGCCGTCGCATCGACTCCGCGATCAGCATGATGTTGGCGAGGGGGGTGTTGATCTCATGGGCCACGCCCGCGGCGAGCTGGCCCAGGGAGAACAGACGTTCGGAATGGATCGCCGCCCGCTCCCACGCGCGACGCTCGGTGAGGTCGACCGCGACCCCGAGGAAGTGCGATATCGCCCCGTCGGGGCCCCAGATCGCCGAGACCGCCAGAAGGACCGGATGGTCGACCCCGGCGCGGTCCCGGTTCATGACCTCTCCCGACCACGCCCCGATGTTCGGGTCGAGGAGCTCCTTCCACATCCGGGTGTAGATGGTGCGGTCGGTCTTTCCGCTCGCCACGACGTTCGGCTTCCGTCCAATCACCTCCTCCCGACGGTATCCGTAGATCCGCTCGAAGGCGGGGTTCACGTCGACCAGGAAGCCGTCGCGGTCGGTGAGCTCCATCGCGTTCGTCGAGTGGAGGAACGCCTGGTAGAAGAGACGGGCCGAGTCGGGAAGTTCCCCCGGTCCGCCGCTCCGGTGGTGCACGACCATGAGCACCCCGGCGACCGTGCCGCGGGCGTCGAACTGGGGGTACAGCTCGACGTCGACCAGATGCCGACGATCACGAGAGATCGGCTCGAGCGCGAACCCTGCGAGCTCGTGCTTGCGCCCGGTCCGCATCGCCTCCTCTCGCGATCGCTCGAGCGCTTCCCCCGACGACGACAGGAGCTCCGGGAGCGGTTGACCGATGACCTCTTCCTCGGCCCCGATCAGGTCGCGGAACGCATGGTTGACCCGCTGGACGACCCCTTCCGGGTCGAGGAGAACGGCCCCCGTGGACCCCCGGCCGAACGTCGCGTCGAACCAATCCGGCACTCGACCCTCCGCGGAGAACGGCATAGAGGGAACCGCTCTTGAGCTCCCCGGGCGGACCCCGGCGGCAAGTAAAGTCGGGTCCACGGCGAGAGGAAAACCCACCCCCCGAATCTCTTGGGTATGGCCGGTCCGGTGGTGGTGGTCGTCCGTGAGACGGCCAGCCTGGCCGACTCGGTCCAGCTCCTCTTGGAAACCGTCGGGTTCCGGGTGATCGCGATCGACCGCGTGCCCGAGGCGATCGCCCGCCTGGCGGCCCTCGGGGAGGAGCCGGTCCGTGCGGTGGTCCTCGCGAGCAACCAGCCGCGCTCGGAGATGCTGCGGATCTTCCCGGAGGCGTTCCCTCCGGGGGCACGGAACCTGCCGCTCGTGGTCGTCGGCGACCGCTCCGCGCGCGAGCGCCACGGTTGGCCGCCCAACGTGCACTTCGTCCGGCTCCCGTTCGAGACCCAGCAGTTCCTCGAGATGCTCGACTCGATCATGCACGGCCGGCCCGCCCTGCCGAGCTCGCTCCAGGTCGCGCGGTGACCCCCGATCTCCCGCGCCGCTCCGAACGGGTCCCCGGATCCGGTCGGTAGGGCCCCCGCGCCCTCTGTTCCCCGGCGCGCGGTTCCCACCGGGGACGGGAGGGTTCCGGGTCAGTCCGCTTCGGCCGACGCGCCCTCCGGCTCGATGACCTTCTTCTCCCGCAACGCGGAGGGGACGAGCGCCGCGAGACAGAGGGCGGCGGACAAGAGGAAGATGAGATGGATCGCATCGAGGAATCCGGCTCCCGCGGTGAACGGGACTCCCGATGGGACGGATCCGAGGAAGACCTCGGTGATCGCGGTCCGCGAGAGGACCGACGACATGATCACCAGCGTCAGACCGAGACTGATCGTGACCCCCGAGTTGATGAACGTCGTTCCGATTCCCGACGCGACCCCCCGTTGGGTGGGCGGAACCGCGGTCATCATCGACGCCCGGTTGGGTGAGGCGAAGATCCCGAAGCCGGCGCCGACGAGCACGAGCCCGGGCACGAGCTGTAGGAACGACTCGTCCGGCCCGATCCTCGACAGCCACAGGAATCCGATCGCCGAGGTCGTGAGGCCGATCAGGAGGAACGGTCGGGGTCCGAAACGGTCCGAGAGCCATCCGCTGATCGGGCCGCAGACTGCGAGGGAGGCCGAGACCGGGATAAGGAAGAGGCCCGCGGTGAACGGATCGAGGAAACGCGGCGGCCCTTGGAGATAGAAGACGAGGATGAAGACGAACGCCCCGCGGGCGAGGGCGATCAGCAGCATCGTGAACGCCGAACCGGCGAAGGCCCGTATCCGGAACAGGGAGAGGTCGAGCATCGGCGACGGCTGCCACGTTTCGACCCAGAGGAACACCAGGAGGAGCGCGAGCCCCAGTACGACCGTCGCGATCATCCACGTCCCGTCGAACTCCCCGAGCGCGCCGAGGGTGATGCCCAGGAGGAGCACCGTCAGCCCGAGGGCGAAGACGATGTTCCCGACCCAGTCGATCCGGGGAGCGGCCTCGGTGCGTGCGAGCTCCTTGAGGTCGAGTCTGGCCCGCACGGTGGCGATGAGGCCGACCGGAACGTTGACAAAGAAGATCCAGCGCCAGCTCAGCGTCGACGTGATGATCCCGCCGAGGATCAACCCGGTGACGGCACCGACCACGATGGAGACCTGGTTGATCCCGAGCGCCCGGCCCCGCTCGTTCGGAGGAAACGCGTCCGTGATGATCGCCGCCGAGTTCGAGAAGAGGAACCCCGCGCCGATGGCCTGGACCAGACGGAAGCCTACGAGCTCGAGGCCGGTCTGAGAAAGACCGCAGAGGAGCGAGCCGATCGTGAAGATCGCGAAGCCGATGACGTACAGCCGGACCCGACCGAACATGTCGGAGAGCCGGCCGAAGTTCAGGAGCACAACGGCCGTGAGGAGCGAGTAGCCGAGGAGGATCCAGAGCAGTGTGGTCGGGCTCGTCCCCGGTAGTTCGCGCCCGATCGTGGGCAGGGAGATCAGGACGATGTTCGTGTCGATCGCCGCCATCAGGGTCCCGATGGTCGTGTTCGACAGGACCGTCCACTTGTACTGCACGGCTAGCTTCCTCGCCGGCGGCGCGGGGGAAGACGACCTCGGTCAGCGGCCGAAGGGTCCACGGTGCACGATAGGGCGGCGGAGGCCACGAGTTACGCCTCGGGAGAGCGCCCCGTCGTTATCCGAGGGGCGTCTGGCTCGACTGGTAGCCGGCGATCTCGGCCGACAGTTTGTCGATGTACTGCCGGAAGATCGCGAGGACGTTCTTGGCCGTGATGATGCCGACCACCCGGTCGCCCGTCCGCACGACCAGGCGTCGGATCCCGTGCTTCGACATGATGCCCACGACCTCGTCGGTCGGGGTCTCGGGCGTGCACGCGTAGACCGTCGGGGAGGCGATATCCTTCAGCGCAAGAGCCCGGGGCTCGAGCTGCGGGGTGATGACCTTCTCGACGAAGTCCCACTCGGTGAGGATCCCGGCCACCTGGGCACCGTTTTGTCGCGTAACGACCACGTAGCCCTTCCGCTCGCGCACCATCGTTTGGGCGCAGGTGAGCGCGTCCGTCGATTCGTCCATCGATAGGAACGAGGTGTCCATGATATCTTTCGCCAGGAGTACCATGGGCGTGCCAACCTTCGCGGGATTTAGAGGGTGCGGAAGCGGGCCGGAAGGCGCCCGAGGGTGCCGCACGCGAGCCTGCCGGTCTCACGGAACGAACGGAACGAGGCGGGACGCTGCCTTCGACGCTGCGGACGCCCCGGGACGGACGACACGGGGTGGATCCAGTGGCCGGTGACGGCTCCCCCCTCGGGATCGATACCGAGCTCCTCCGGGGCTTTCGGTTCCGGTGCCGACCCGATTGTGGTCTCTGCTGTTACGCGACCCCGAAGGTCGGAGGCGAGGAGCGTGACCGTATCCTGAGTCGATTTCCCGGGGCCCGTCTCGTCGGCTCCGGTCCGGTCCAGCTCCTTGCCGCCCGCCCCAACGGCGGCGCCTGTCAGTTCCTCGACCGGCATCGATGCCGCGCCCGTTCCGTTCGCCCGCATCCCTGTCGGGAGTTCCCGATCACCGTCCACATCGGTTACCGGCTCCAGGCCTCGATCGTGCTCTCCTGTCCCGGGATCGCCACGGACCCTCTCGAAGCGCCGGACGCGCGTCCCGACCTACCCGAGCCCGAAGGGCTCGCCGACGAGCTCGCGGCGATCTCCGAACGACTCGGACCCTCCGTGGCCCGTCGCCTCGACCAGGCACGCCGGCGAGGGCGGGGGGTGGAGCGCCGGTTGCGAGCCGAGGGGCGATGGGAGGACCCCACGGAGGTGCGGAAGCGGCTGGCCCGATATCCTCCCGTACCGGGTCTGCGCGATTTTCCGGTCGAGGGGCCACCGTCGCGGGCCGAGGGTCTTGAGCATCTCCCGCTCTTCTTCGACCACCGGGACGGACCGGTCGCACTCGCTCGAGGGATGGGCGGTTGGGAAGCGATCGAGCTCCGGCCGTCCGGTGATCCTCGCGTACTCGCGACCCTGGTTCCACCGGATCGCCCTCCCGAGCTCGAGCCGGATGCGATGCGGCTCCTTGCCGGGTACCTACGCTATTGGCTCGACCGCGACGCGTTCCTCGCCGCGGTGCAGGAGGAGATGCTGCAAGAACCGGAGGGCTCGGTGCTCGACCGGGCCGAGCTCGGTCTCCTCGAGATCGGCGCGCAGACGCTCACGCGCGCCGTGATCTGGCGGGCGCTGCACGGGCAGGCGGGAGGCCGCCTGAACCGAGAGGACGTCTCGCAGGGGATCGCGGCGACGGATCAGGACTGGCTCGATCGCACGACCTGGGGCGAGCGTCTCTAGCCGGGCGGGGGGAATCGCTGGCCGAGCTCCTGTTCGAGGACCGCCACAAGCCGGTCGGCGGCCTCGGGTCCGAGACCCGAGTACGGGGGCTCCGGCCCTTCGCCCCAGGTCCGGGGGGCAGGTTCTCCGACCCTCGAGGAGAAGTACCGACGCCACGCTTCCGGCATCTCGGCGTTCTCGTCCGGCGGCTCGCCGCCCGAGAAGATGAGCCCGGCCCGGGCGAGGGCACGGCTGACAGGGGTATGGTGGTAGCCTCCTCCTCCCGTGACCAGGACCCGACCGCCGGTGACCTCGCGGGCGAGCGCGAGGAGCGTGCGGTCGATCTCGATGTACGACTTGCGGGTGTACTGAAGATGGGCGAGGTAGTCGCGAAAGTGACCGTCGATCCCGTGCTGCACCACGAGGAGATCCGGTCGGAAGGAGCGGAGGAGCGGCGGGACGACCCGACGGAAGATCGGGAGGAGGACCGCATCGCCGGATCCGCGGAGGAGCGGGATGTTGACCTTGAGTCCCGCGCCGTCCCCCCGACCGGTCTCGCTCGGGAACCCCGTCCCGGGGAATAACGTCCGTCCGTCCTCGTGGAAGTCGATGTCGAGGACTCGACCGGAGTCGTAGAAGCCGTACATCACCCCGTCCCCCTGGTGCGCATCGATGTCGATGTAGGCGACACGATGGCCGTCGCGGATCGCTTGCGCGATGGCGACCGCGAGGTCGTTGAAGATGCAGAAACCGCTCGCGCGATCGGGGCGGGCGTGATGGAGACCACCCCCCGGCTGGAACGCCGGGCGGTTCTCCGACATCACGAGCCCCAGGGCGCGCACGGTCCCGGCCACGAGGCGCGCCGACGTCTCGTAACAGCCCGGGAACCCGGGCGTGTCTCCGCCGTCGAGCGACGGCGGATTCTTCGACCGGCCCGCCGCGGCGACGAAGTCGAGGTAGCTGGGTCGGTGGAACGACTCGAGCACCGGTCGCTCGACCGGCTCCACCCGGTCGATCCACGCGATCCGATCGCTCCCGGAGGGCACCGTGGCGCGGAGGAGACGGACCGCGAGCTCGCGGCTGCGCTCGGTGAACGGGTGGTCCGGGCCGAAGCCGTAGTCGAGGAAACGGTCGTCCCAGACGAGGCTGAGCCCCGGGGCGGTCACCTCCCCTCCCCGGGACCGGCCGTGCCGGTGGGCGGAGGGGGGGAACGATACGAAGGGTCCGGTGGCGCGTCGCGCGGTGCGTGGGCCCCGAGGGACATCGTCGGGCAGATATCGGACCTTGGCGATAAATCCCCGGCTCGACCGCCGTCTCCGGGCGCAGGGATTATCTGTCGGACGAGGTCGCGGAGGAGCGAGGATGCTCCATGTCGATCGAGGACGAGGTCGGTCCGCAGGCCGTCAAGGTCTACAAGGCGATGAAGGAGATGGCGATGCTCTCGGAGGAGAAGATGGGCACGGCGGAACGCATCACCCAGTCGGCCCGGCTTCCGAAGACCATGGTGATGAACGCCCTGCAGGAGCTTCAGACGAAGGGGTTCGCGCGTCGGAAGGTCCGCGAGAAGGCCGCCGGCTACTACCTCGTCAGATAGACCGGCCCTCGTCCTTCGGACCCCCGGAGACGCGGCCCCAGACCCGCTCCACGAGCCGACTGGTCGAGCGGAGCGTGACCTCCGTCACGGAGCTCACCCGGGCGACCGAGGCGCGGGAGCGGTGCTCGCCGTTCGCTTCGGCCGCGAGGTAGATGAGCGCCGCGACCAGACCGTGCGGGCTGAGGCCGGAGAGCTCAGGGTCGTCGCGCGCCTTGTCGAGCATCGCCTCGACCGTCGATCGGACCCGCGGCGAGAGCGCGAGCTCCTGAGCGTACCGGGTCAGGAACGACTTCGTCCCGACACCCGGGATCGAAAGTCCGCTTCCCCGCTGGACGACCTTGAACGTGCGCCCGACCTCCGAGCGCTTGGCCCCGACCGCCGTCGCGACCTCGCCGAGCGTTCGCGGAATGGCATAGCGCCGGCACGCCGCATAGAGGGAGGCCCCCACACTGGCCGGAAGGCTCCGTCCGCGGAACAGCCCCCGCAGCTTCGCCTCGCGGTAGACCCCCTCGGCCTCGGCCAGCACGACGGCGGGCAACCCGATGGTCTCGCCCGCGGCCTGGATCTCCGTCCGGGCCGGGGTCCGATCGAGCGGGCCATCGACCGCGCGGGCGGTCTGCCGCACCATCACCCGCTTGAGGTGCTGGAACTCGTAGCGACGGTGCCAGTCGAGCCGCTTTCCCTGTCCGTCGCGTGTGAGCGACAGCGTCGAGCCGAGGAACCGTTTCGTCCCCCCCGGCCGGACGAACGGACCGATCCCGCGACCGCTGCCGTCCGATCCCGCGGCTTCCGCCGGAGGGGGGGGCGTGGCGAGGATCTCGGTGTCGGCAAATACGAGACCGCACTCGGCGCAATGGGTCTCCGCGCGCACCGGGTCGACAATCCGATGGGTACTGTGACACATCGGGCAGGCAGTTCCGGCCCCGGTCGGCCGGACAGGTGCCCCAGGCCCGGGCTCAGTCACGGCGTACCACGGCACCGCAGAGAGGTATAAACCCATGTCCCATCCGACAGGAGCCGCGTGGGCCGGCCCTCGAACGCCTCTCTCCGATATTCCACCGTACTTCACCGTGCGCCCGGGTCGGTCGGTCGCCGGGTTCTGCCGCGTCGCCCACCGGCGGGCGGAACGATCGTCCGCTCCGCCAGAGGAGCTCGTCGCGCCTACTGGCCCCAGAACGGGTGTATCGGGCGATGGATCTTCACGACCTCTTCCAGGATCGCCGTCTCGCTCGGCGTGAGGCTCTCCCCCTTGAGCGCCCGGGCGACCGACTCGGGAAGCTCGACCAGGAGCACATCCCCCTCCTTCAGGTTCCGCCCGATGACCGCGCCATCGATCGAGGCGGCGAGCTCGGTCGACTCGGCGGCTTCGGTCACCGACTTCCCTTCGTTCTGGAGCGATTTCAGGACCCCGACCTGGGTCCCATTCGGATGCATGAGGCGTACCCCGGGCCGGAGCGTGCCACCGAGGACCTTGATCCCTACGATCGCCGGCTTCGAGGCACGAAAGACGAACCCGGGCAGCACCTCGAGCTTCGCCGGATGGACGAAGCGCAGGCGCGACTCGAGCTGGACCTCGCGCGCCCGCCTTCCGCGCCAGTCGAGGTACTCTTCGATCGCCCGGTACATCACGTCGGCCCGGAAGATCTTCACCGGTCCGCTTTCGCCCTCGGGCAGGGCGTCCGGCAGGATCGGAACGTTGAACGCGAGGACGGCCCGATGCGTCGGGTCCCTCACGTCCGCGATCCGAAGGATCGTCGCACGGCTCACCGGGCCGACGCCGGCTTCGTGGACGGGGATCCCCTTGTCCTTGCACTCGAAGCTGAGCGCCTCCAGTCCTCCGAGGGTGTCGGCGTAGATCGCCACGCCGGTGATCGCCACTTCGGCGACCGGCTGGCTCTCTCGGGCGAGCTCGGCATGGACCTGCTCCTTCTCCTCGTCGTTCCGAACGACGCGCAACAGTCCTCCCGGCATCGCCTCCTCGATGCCCGGCGCGGATAGGTAGACGCCCGCGGCCGCGACCACCTCATCGAACGAGTCCAGCCGGTAGTGCTTGACCTTCCCTCCCTTCAGGAGGACGGGTCGATAGATCCCACGGACGTGCGACGCGAACGGCTCGGACCGGCCGGTGACGACGATCTCGTCGCCGACCCGGAGCCTCCCCCGGTAGACGATGACGTTACCGACCGGCCCGACCCCCTTCTGATCGCTCCGCTCGAGGATCGTCGCCTCCCCCCCCTCGCCCGAAAAGACCAGCTCGCCGTGAAGGAACCGCTGGGAGAGACCGACCAGGAGCGCGATCAGCTCCGGTACCCCTACCCCGGTCTTCCCCGATACCGGGACGATCCCGACGTTGTGGGTGAAGTCGCTCACCCGGTCGTAGCGGTCGGCGCTGAAGCCGAGCTGGACGACCTCTTCCGCCGTGGCGTACAGTCGCTCGTCGAGCGCCCGGGAGAACTCGGCGGTCGCGCGGGCGATGTGCTCGGAGAGCCGAACAGGCCCGGACGGCTTCCGCCACCCCGGCAGGAGATCGATCTTCGTCAGGGCGATCGCGAACGGGGTCTTCTCGTGCCGGAGGATCTGGACCGACTCCCGGGTCTGGGGCATCACACCCTCCCGGACGTCGATGACGAGGATCGCCATGTCGGCGAGCGCTCCGCCGCGTCGGCGCAAGGTCTCGAACGAACGGTGGCCCGGAGTGTCGATGAACAAGAGTCCGGGCACGAGCAGCTGATCGCTCCGGAGGATCCCGCCGCAGAGCTGGCGGACCGTTGCGCCGGGGACCTCGATCGCGCCGATGTGCTGCGTGATTCCGCCGGCTTCCTTCTCCGCCCGTACGCTCCCCGCGATCCGGTCCAGGAGCGTGGTCTTACCGTGGTCGACGTGACCGAGCAGCGAGACGATCGGCTCACGCAGCTCCGTCACAGGCCGGCGGACGGCCAGCGAGAGATTAGTCTTTGGGAGGTCGCTCGGCCGGCGCGGGCCGGCCCGCCGCCGACCGCAGCTCTTGGGCCGCGACCTCGGGGGTGAACGGATTCACGAAGATCCCTCCACCGACGTCGAAACCGTCCGGACGGATGAGCCGGGGCAACAGGTCGAGGTGCCAGTGGTAGGTCGCCTGCTCGGGTCGGGCATCGGAGACGGAGCGCACGACGAAGTTGTACGACGCCTCGGGAGCGATCTCTTCGTACCGTCGGAGCAGGTCGGGGAGGAGTTCCCCGAGCACGTCGATCTCGGGATCGGTCGCCTCACCGAAGGAGCCGTGGTGGCCGTGCGGCATGATCCGGACCTCGTACGGGAACTCCGAGGCGAACGGGCAGTACGCGGTGAACCCCTCGGCCTCTCGCACGATCCGAGTCCGGGCGCTCCGCTCCCGTGCGGTCACCGTCTCGAACGGGCAGCCTCCCTCCGGGGCGTGAGGGAAACGGGAAAGCCCGGCGAGCTCCTCGGAGAGCCGCGGGACGATCTCGGGTACCGCCACGATCTGCGCGTGCGGATGGAAGAGGGTGCCTCCGGATTCGGGGCCCGAGTTCTCGAAGACGACGAGGGAAGCGATCTCGGGCATCGCCGCAAGGGCCCGTGCCCGGTCGCGAAGGACCCGAAGGAACCTCCGTACCTGAACCGAGGAGAGGCTCGCGAGGCGGGAGGTGTGGTCGGGCGTCTCGATGATCACCTCGTGGAAACCGCGCCCGGGCTGGTGCGCGAACCCCTCGGGGTCGCGGGCCGCCTCCTCCTCTCGGGCGTCGGGAGCGAGCGAAGGGAACTTGTTCGGGATCGCCCGTACGCTCCAGCCGGGACCGTTCGCGGCACCCCCCCCGGGCCGGATCGCCGCGACCTCGGGCGGGGTCCAGGACTCGTGGCCTTCGCAGAACGGACAGTTCGCGGCGGACGAGGGCGGTGGCCGCTTCGGGTACTCGTCCGGCCGCTGCACCCGACCCGGCGCGAAGACGGTCCACCGGCCCGTGATCGGGTCCTGGCGAAGTCTCGACATGTCGGCCTCCCGAGCCGTGTCGCCGTTATGAACGAGCGGGTCAGGGCGCCGAGAGCTCGGGGAGGGAGCCCGCGATGAGCGGCACCAGGAGTTCCGCGCGTTCGAGTCCCCCGTGGGCCCCCGATAGGTACCGCGCGCGGGGAGCGGCCCCCGGGACCCGGTAAGTCATACCCGCGGGGCTCGGGACGAGGACGAGGAGGTCTCCGAGCCGGGGCCCGATCTCGGGATGGAACGGCGGGGGTCCGAAAAGGCCGGATCGCAGAGCGTCCTCGGTCCGGAGGACCCGATGGCCCGGAGGGAGACGACGCGCGAGCGCCGACTCGAGCGCCTCGCAGTGGCCCGGTCGCGCCGCGAAGTAGCCGGCACGTCGGTCCCCGCTCGGTGGATGCTGGAGGTGGGCGAGGATCTCCGGCTCCCGGTCGATCGCGATCTCGTTCGATCGTTCCGCCCGGACCTGCCCGTGGTCGCTGGTCACGAGGACCGTGACGTGTCGGGCGCGCGCGGCGTCGAGCCGACGGAGCGCGGACGCGAGGATCCGCGCGACCTGTCCGACCTCGAACCCGGTGAGGTCGTTCCCCGGTCCCCGTAGGTGCTGGACCGTGTCGAGCTCGTCCCAGTAGGCCAAGACGATCGGCGGCGGATCCGTCCGTCCGAGGACCGCTGCGAGCTGGTGGGCGAAGTCCGCCGCGGTCGCGTACCCCTGGAACGAGGCACCGTCGTAGATGAGGCGCGTGAAGGCTTCCCTCTCGTACCGGTCCCGAGTCAGCGCGAGGCCGGGCGCGCCCTGGCGAAAGACCGTCGGGACACCGGAGACGATCGATGGTTCCCACTCCGGTCCGGTGAGCGCCTGGGCCGAGGAGACCCCGATCGGCGACATCCGCAGGATCTCCGTCACCGCACCGTACGCCGGGAGGTACATGCGATGCCCGACGACCCCGTGACGACCGGGGGGTGACGCGCTCGAAAGGCTCGTGAGAGCGACCGTCGTCCCCGTGGGGAAGACGCTCGTGATCGGTCGGGCGCGCTCGGCCCACGGATGCGGGACCGACGACCCTAGGGCCCGAGCCGCCTCCCCGAACGCGTCCCACCCGAGGCCGTCCACGAGGAAGAGGACGATCGGACCCTCGGCCGCGCGCCCGCGGAACGGATCCAGCTCGCGCACGAGGGAAGGGAGGAGGGGAGTCTCGCCCGGAGGACGCCACCCGACCGCGTGAAGCGCCGCGGTCATGACGTTCGGCAGCGAGCGGCCCCCGTACGCCGGCACCGGCAGGCCGAGCCCGGCAACGGGACTCAGCATTTCTTCTGCCTCGCGCGCGACGTCCGGGGCCATTGTCCTCTCCTCCGACCCGCGGTGCGCCTCTCGGCCGCCGGGGCGGCCACCCCGGAGCGCTTACTTATGCGTGCCGCCCGTCGCGGGCGTCGAGGTCGCGAAGTCGTCGAGCAGCCCCTGACGTTGGGTCCGCTCCGTGAGCCTCTCGGCACGTACCGAGACGGTGCGGACCGCCCTTCCCGAACGGGCGGACTCCGTCTCCCAGAGCTCGCGGGCGAGCCGGAGCGCCTGCTCGACCAGGGGACCGGGACCCTCTCTCGCCGCCGGCAGGGTCCGTGCTCTCTGGCTCCGCGCGAAGTCGGCCCAGCGGAACGTCACCCCGACCGTCCCGTACCGCAGGCCTTCCTTCTGGAGGGAGTCGGCGAGGGACTCGGCGAGCGACCGCACCGTCGGCCCGACCTCCTCCCATCGATGTGCATCCTCGACCAGCGTCCGGTCCGTCGATCTCGACCGGGGTCCGCTTTCGACCTCGGTTTCCTCGACGGGCGTTCCGCGCGCGAGCTCCACGAGCTCCCGACCGAACGCGCCGAGCCACCGGGAGACCTCGGACGGGTGGGCCGAGGCGAGGTCCCCGACGCACTCGATCCCGTGTCGATGGAGGAGCTCCTCCGTCTTCGGACCGATACCCGGGACCGCGCGCACGGGAAGCGGCGCCACGAACGACGCCACGTCCTGCGGCAGAACGAGGACGATGCCGCCCGGCTTCGCGCGGTCGGTGGCGATCTTCGCGACGACCCGGCTCGTCGCGACCCCGAGCGATGCCGGGAGATGGAGCTCCTCACGGAGCTCGCGCTGGATCGTGATCGCCACGTCCCGGGCCTCCTCCGCTGAGGGCGAATCGAGCCGGACGACGGCCTCGTCGATGCTGAACGGCACCACCTCCTCGGAGTAGCGGTGGAGCAGCTCTCGCACTTCGTGACTCGCCCGCTCGTACTTGGCGAAGTCCGGCCGGATCCAGGTCGCGTCCGGACAGAGGCGAACGGCCTGCCCGGCGGGCTGGGCGCTGTGGATCCCGAACGCCCTCGCTTCGTAACTGGCCGAGAGGACCACGCCCCGGGTCGGGCCTTCGGAAGGGGGTGGACCTACGATCACGGG
Organism: Thermoplasmata archaeon; assembly: GCA_046704665.1. GTDB lineage: Archaea > Thermoplasmatota > Thermoplasmata > Lutacidiplasmatales > UBA184 > Lutacidiplasma. The sequence goes on from JBJKRJ010000046.1 coordinate 39,550, forward strand.
ACGGCCCGCGAGCTCCGGTCGGTCCCTCAGCTCGCACGCGACGTAGAACGCATCGAGGTCGACGTAGACGACCCATCGCGGCGACGGCCGGGCGGGCGGCGGGATCCCGGGCAGACCGGCCCGGCCCGGCGGGGAACGGGGAGGTGGAGCGCGCACCATCGGTCCGTCCACCGACCGAAGGGGTCCTCGGTACAAAGCGGGACGGGGGGAGGTCTCGGAACGGGCCAGTGGCCGCCGTTACGGACCGCCGAAGTCCACGGCCTTCGCGTCGACCGCGATGCCCCCGGGCCCGATCGAGTACGGCTGGACGGTCCGTACGTGCGCGGTTCGTCGCATCTTGAGGATCCGCAGCGCGAGACCTACCCGATGGCCGTCGGCGCCCGTCCGGTAGCCGAGCAGGATCACCCCGTCGGCGACATACTCGGAGAGCCCGTCGCGGCTCACCTCAGGGTGGATCGGGTCGGCCTCGGCCGTGAGTACCGTGGTCGCCCCCGCTTCCCGGCACGCGGCGGCGAGGGCGAAGAGGGTCTCCCGGCGGCTTGCCTCGTCATCGCTCAACATGTTGAGGAGCGAGACCGAGTCGACCACGATGCGGTGGGCCTTGAGCGAAGTGAGCTCGCGGCCGAGCTCGCCCTGGATCCGGTGAAGGCTCTGCCGCGTCTCCTTGGGGTCGATCCGGAGCACCTTGAGGGTCCCGTCCTTGACCGCCGCATCGACCGGCCAACGGAACTGGCGGGCCGTTTCGAGGAGGGGCGCCACGTCCTCTTCCAGCGAGAGGAAGACGCCCCGCTCGCCGCGGACGGCTCCGGCGAGGAGATACTGGAGCGCGAGGCAGGTCTTTCCGGTCCCGGGGAGACCCGTGACGAGGACCACGTGACCGCTCGGGAGACCTCCCCCGAGCATCTCGTCGAGGCCGTCGATTCCGGTCGCGACGCGCGTGTGCGTCCCTTCAGACCCGCTCATATTGCGTCGTCACCAATCCGTTGAGCGCGTTGACCCGAACGACGAACCGGCTCTGGAACTCCGGCGGAAGATGCGAGAGGACCGGCATCGACTTCTGGATCAGCATCGTCCGCTGCCGGTGCGATCGGTGAGGGCTAGATTGCCACGTGAAATGGAGTACGACATCGACCGAGTCGATCACCGCCTGCTCCATCGCGGCGGAGACGACCCCCTGGGAGAGGAGGAGATAGACGACCCCGCCCCACTCTTTGGCCCGGCGTCGCAGACCCTTGAGCAGGGTGAGGAGGTCCGACGCATCGACCCCGGGGCGCACGAGAAGGTCGGTGAGCGAGTCGAGGATCACGAGGTTCTGCGGACCCTCCGCCTCGGCCGCGTCCGCGAGGGCACGCACGGGACCGCCGTCCGGGGTCGCCGACGCCGGGGTTCCGGAGAGCAGCGGGCTCCGGACGGAGGCCCACTCGCTCGGAACGACCGTGTCCTGAAAGTAGCTCGGCGAGAGGTCGCGGAACTTCACGTGCCGTGCGAGCACCTCGGGATAGACGCCACTGAACGCCGAGCGGACCTCGTCCATCACCTGGGACTCCGATCGGCTGGTACTCAGGTAGGCGACCGCCTCCGGGAACCGAAACGGGCCCGGGGCGCTTCCGAGGTGGAGCCGGTACAGTTTCGGTTCGTCGAAACGGAGCATGAGGTGCGCCGCCGAGGTGAGGGCAAACTCCATGTGGCCGGCACCGGCCTCTCCGAAGAGTAGCACCAGGGAGCCGACCGGAAATCCTCCGGTGAGGAAGTCGAAATCGGGGACCCCGCTCGGGACCCGGGCCGGCGCCTCCTTCGTCGCAGGGGCTCGTGCCGGATCGGCCGACTGGGTGGGGTAGAGGTAGGGCCGGGGAGATTCGAGCGACATGTGGACCGTGGCCACTGGCGTTCAGCCCGGGGTCGGGTATTAGATGCCTCTCTTCGAGCGGAGACCGACGTGGACCGGATCCGTGCACGAAGGGACGATACCGAGAACGCGCGCCCCCGGGATCCGCTACGCGGGCCGCGTCGCTCCCGCTTTCAGGAACTCGCGCAAGAGGACCGTCGCGTACGCGCCCTTCGGCAACGCGAACCGACACCACAGTCCGGCGTCGTCCGGGACCAGGGAGAGCGGGGGCATCGGAAGGAGGACCGGCCGCCACGCCCCGCGGCTCGCGAGCTCGGGGGACCGGGGCAGGCGGAACATCGTCCGTTCGACACCCTCCTCGTTCAGGAGCGGCTCGAGGAGCTCGCCCGCCTGACCTCCGACCCGGGGCGTGTCGTAGCCGATGAGGGGTCCGGCCACGAGCGCCCGGCCGCGGCGCACGAGCTCTTCGCACTCGCGCTGGTTGTCCGTCGAGACCGGCACCGCTTCCTGGGCCCGGACCGTGCCGTCGCGCCCGACACGCAGAATCCGGTCGCCGTCGACCGGACGGTCGAACGGCAGCTCCCGTGCGTAGCGTCGGCTCGTCCACCGGTTGAACAGGAGCGCCTGGTAGGCGTGGACGAAGAGGAGCCGGAGCTCCCGCGAGAGAGCGCGCAGCGCCCTCTCGGGTGCGTGGCCCCGTGCGAGGTGCTCGAGTAGGGTACGTTCGAACCGATACTCCGGGGGAAACTCCGCGAGGGCTCGCGCCGGGTCGCGGTGTACGACGTAGGCCCGACGCGCCTCGTCCCCGGTCCCCTCCGCACGACCCTTCGGCAGGGAGGTCAGGTAGACATCGACGGCCCGGGCGAGGTCTCCCCGTACGACCTCCCGTCCCACGAGGTGGGTCATCGGACGCACCTCTCCGAACCGCTGGGGTCCGAAGAAGTTCGGGAACCCTCCGGCTTCGCGGAGCTCGTGCTCGGTCGCACGGAAGGCGGCGACCGCCTCGGTCGGCGGCCCGGTCAGGCCGGTCACTCGCACCTCGAACGCGTTTCCGTAGTGATGCCCGAGCACCAGCCCGTCGCGCGCCCGGTACGCCTCGAGGAGATCGACCCGGGGCAGGCCGAGCTCGCCCGTCGGGGGGACGCCACGGTAGGAAAAGAGCCGGTCGGCCACGGCGCGCCGGTCCTTCGTTCCCGCCCAGGCGATCGCGTGGGGAGGGAGCCGGAGGCGTCGGGCGATGGCCGAGGCGAGCTCATGCTGCTCCCAGTCCCGGCTGGCGACCCGGAGCACCGTGTAGGCTCCCTCGGGGTCGGGGCGAGGATAGCTCGATATCTCGGAGACCCGGAACTCCTCCGCCGCCGCTTTGGTCCGTCCGGGGATCCCCGGAGACATCGACAGATAGAACCCGAGGCCGAGCTCCCGGTCGGTCTCCGGAGGCGCCGGTGAGCTTCGAGGCACTTCCCGCGGACCTCCGTACGAATTATTACCTGTCGGCCCCGATGTATGACCCGGGCCTTTCGATGATCCAGGCGACCGCCCGGGTCCTGAAGAACGTTATCGAAGTGACGGTGGGCGGCGAGACCTGGACCTGCCGACCGGTCCAGGCCGACGCCCCGGGTCTCGGACAGCGGATCGCGGCGCTCTTCTCGACCGACTACGTCGTTCTCCGTCCCGAGCGTCCCGAAGAGGTCTATGCCTCGGTGTCGTACCGGCCCAAGAGCGACGAGATCCGGATCCAGGTCGGCGACGAGTACTGGCGGACCCGCTCCACGACGTTCGGACCGATGACCATCGAGTACGGGGGCGTGGAGTATACGATCAACGAGCGGCTCACCGGCCGATTCGCGATCCTGAACGGCTCCAAACCCGTCGCGCTCGGTCAGCTCGGCTTCCGCTCGTGCGCGATCCGTGACTACTCGGCGGACCTCGAGATCTTCCTCGCGAACCTCGCGGTCGGCTACGTGGTCCGCACGCTCACGTGGGAGATGTTCGGCTGATCGCGTGGGTCAGCGTCGCCGTCCCGACGGGCTGAGCGAGGGACTCCCCATCGCGCGGGTGCTCCGGATCGTCGGCCGTGCCTCTTCGGACGGGCGGCGGCGGGAGACCGTATGGTGGGAGAAGGAGAACATGTGGAACGGGATCGGCATCAGGATCACCGCTCCGGCCGTGACCGTCACCGCCGCGACGGAGTAGGCGAAGTCGACGCCGAAGCTCGCGTAGAGCCAGCCCCCGAGGAGGGTGCCGAGAAGGCTCCCCGCTCCCGCGAACGCGTTGTACAGTCCGAGCGCCCGGCCGCGGGCCGAGCGACCGACCAGTCGCACGAGGAACAGCGTGCTCGCCGTGCTGATGAACGCCCACGTGACGCCGAGGAGGGCATTGAGGAGGGTGAGCCAGGCGAGCAGCGCCGGGCTCCCGAGACCGAAGAGTACGTAGATCGGTCCCCAGAGGAACAGCACCATCAGGAGGACCCTCCCGCCCAGCGAGCCGAGGAAGACGTTCTTCGGGGAGTGCTCCTCCACCGCCTTTCCCGAGTGAAAGAAGAGCGCGGTCGAGGCCGCCGCCGCACCGAGGTAGACGACGAAGACCCCCGCATCGGTGAAGTGCGCGTTCTGCCAGAGAAAGACCGGGAACGGTCCGTAGAAGATGTCGAACCCCACGCTCATGACGCCGAGCGCGGCCAGGAAGAGATATTCTCGGGCCGGGAGTCGGTCCCGGGTCGGGCGCGCGAGGTCGACGATCCCGACCACCCGGCTGCGAAAGTGTCGGAGACGTTCGACGACGCCCCGGTGCAGATGCACGAGGTCCGCGACGGTGTAGCGGTCGACGCGCGCGGTCGGTGCCGGCTCTTCGATCCATGCCCAGGCGATCCCGGCCGAGACGAGCGCGAGGACCCCCGAGACGATCAGGAGACCGGTCATGACCTGGATCGCCGGTTGATTGTACCCGATCACGAACAGCCAGACGAAGCCGATCGCGAGGCCGACCGTCGTACCGAGTCCCGAGATGAGCCCGAAAAGCCCGATGTCCTGTGGCCACCATCGCTTGTGCCGGGTCTCGAGGAGGAGCATCGTCCCGATCGGAGCGCTCGCGGCCGAGGCGAGCCCCTCGACGACGTTGAGCCAGAAGTAGGTCAGGAGGTCGTGGGCGAAGGCGATCAGGATGATCGCGCTCCCGGTCGCGAGGAACGAACCGACCAGGAAGAACTTCCGGTGGGCGATCCGATCGGAGAGGTTCCCCCAGAGGATCGTGAACGGCACCTGGCTCATCGCGCTCGCGGCGATGATGATCGTGACCACGAACGCCGTCGCGCCGAAGTGCTGCAGCGCGAGGAGGGGGATGAGAGGGGCCGCGATCCCGTCGGAGATCGCGAGGGGAAGATAGGCGAGAAACCAGAGATCGCTCGAGGAGGGACGGACGACGGTGCGGGCCTTGACGTCGATCGACACGTGCTCCGCACCCCCGTGAGTAGTCGAAACCTGGGGCGGGGGGGATAAAGAGTCGGTTCGTGGAGCAAGGCGGAGGCATGTGAACACGCTCGGCACGCGCTCCGGACACGCGTCGTCCGTGCGCGTTCGGTCTAGGTTTCTTCGGCGGCGACCCCGACCTTCGTGAGGAGCGCCCGGTGCTCCTCGTCGGAGATCCATTCCACGCGCAGGTACTCGCGCAGGAACGCGTCGGAGACACCGAGGCGGTGCGCTTCGTGCACGACGAACCGGTAGGCGTCCACCTCCGTGGTACGTTCGACGTAACCGAGCCCCGGAGGCCAGAGGTTCGCTCCGGCCCGACGTTGGAGGACGTGGCAGAGCTCATGGTAGATGTCGAGGAACAGCAGGAGCGACGGACTGGTGCGCAAGTGCTCACGACCGACCACGACGCAATCCCGACCCGGCGAGATCACGGGCTCCCAGCGCCGTCGCGTCGACGTGGCGTGGGGCTTCTCGAACGGCGAGATGTACATCCACAGGTCCTGGTCGACGAGCGCGACCTCGGTGGATTGGAAGAGCTCGGCACGGGCCCTCGGCTCGGGCACCAATCTCTCGGCCGTGGGCAGTCGGTCCAAGCGCGGGAAGACCTTCAGGATCGCGTAGCGACCGGCGGCGAGGGTACGCTCGGCGCGGAACCCGTCCGGTCCGGGCTCGCGCGCGGCGCGCGCCTCCTCTTCGGCCGAGTTCATCCCCTGCGGGAATGGACTCGGAAGATAAAGACCGCCGAAGCGCGCCCACGAACGCACGCTTTTTTGCGCGTGCGACTTCCGTCGCATGTGAGTGCGCGCCCCATCGAGTTCGGCACGATCCGGGGCATCGCCGTCGGACACGCCGCGACCCCCGACGGGACCAGCGGCGTCACGGTCGTCCGGTTCGAGGACGCGTTCCCGACCGTCATCGACGTGCGCGGAGGAGCGTCGGCCACCTTCGACACCGCATCGCTCTCGCTCGACGCCACCTTCGGCCGGCGCTGGGCGATCTTCTTCGCCGGGGGTAGCCTGTACGGGCTCGACGCCGCGCGGGGGGTGCGGACGCGGATCGCCGAGACCGGGGGCGGCCACCGGACGTTCCGGAACCCGAACGTCGTCGTTCCGATCTCGGGAGCCGCACTGTTCGACCTGCCGGTGGTCGAGGGACCGATCCCGGACTACCTGCCCCTCGGCTACGAAGCGGCGCGACGCGCCGAGCCGGGGATCGTCTCCACCGGGCCGGCGGGCGCGGGTGCGGGGGCGACCGTCGGTAAGTACCTCGGGCGGAACCGTGCGATGCGAGGCGGCGTGGGGACCGCCGCGGTTCGGGACCCCCGTCTCGGTGCCGTCGGAGTGATCGTCGTCGTGAATTCGGTCGGCGCCATTCGTGACCCCACCTCCGGTGCGTGGGTCGCCGGGGCGCGGGGCCGAGGAGGCCGCATCGCCCCACCGGAGCCGGGACTCGCGCCGCGTCACCATGCCGGCGCGACCACGCTCGGACTGGTCGTCACCGAACTCGCGATCGGAAGGCCGGCGCTCCAACGCGTCGCGGCGATGGTGCACTCCGGCCTCGCCCGTGCGATCGTACCGTTCCATAGCACGACCGACGGCGACGTGATCTTCGCCGTCTCCACCGAGCGGGTCCGCCCGCGGCTGCGGGAGAGCCGGCCCGGCGAGTGGGCCGACCAGATCGGGGTACGGGCGGCGCATCTCGCGGTCGATGCCGTGCTGGGCGCGGTGATGCCGGCTCGACACGGCCGACGCGCGCCGCGCACCCGAGGTTAGGTGACCGGCCGCCGGCGGAGGGTCGTGCCCCGGAGGCCCCGGATCAGATCCGCTTTCGTGACGATGCCCCGGACCTCCCCGCGGTGGGCCACGAGCACCCCCGGATACCGGCCGAGCAGGGGCGGGAGCAGATCGGCCGGGAACCCTTCGTCCACCACCGGATAGGCGGTCTCGAGGACGTCCCGGACCTTGAACCGGCGGGTCTCGGGCTGCGCGAGGGCCTTGAGAAGGGCGGATTCCGAGAGGGAGCCGACCACGCGTCCGTCGTCGATGACGGGCAGTTGGGAGAAGGCACCCGACTCCATCCGTTGTGCGGCCGTGGAGAGAGTGGCGGACGACTCGACCGAGACCAGCGCGGGGCTCACGAGGTCGGCGACGGTCAGTCTCGGCGTCGCGAGCCCTTCCTGCGCCTCCAAGAAGCTCTGGATCTTCTGAACGAGGTCGTACGAGGGCCGGATCTGGCCCCGCTCGATGCGGGAGAGCGTGGCGTCGCTGCGGCCGACCGCGCGCGCGAGATCGGCCAGCGAGATGCCGAGTGCGGCGCGACGTCGACGTAGTTCGGTGATCGCGTCCATCCGCAGGGCACCTGCCGTCGAGAATTTGGGCGTTTGGGGGGGATCAGACGGGCGGTGCCCTGCGGTCGACCGGGAGGGCCGGAACAGCGCCCCCGAGGGTTCGTTCGCCGCCCCGCCGGGGGTCCTTGCCTACGTAGTGCAGATAGCCGGTGCCAGGAGGGACGGGGGGGGGGGGCGCGGGCGGGTTCGAGGGCCACGGTACCGCGGCCCCGATCGGTCCCGGCCGACGCCCCGGCCTCTCGGGACGCCCGTAATCCTTTCGGCCGGAGGCGGAGCCGGGAAGAGGGGCACCGGCGAAAGGTAATGGACCCCCTTGATGTAGAGGGTACCCGCCGCTATGGAGTCACCCCCCCGGCGCATCTCCTGGATCAGCCCCCCGCCCGAGATCTGCACGCTCTGCAAGGAACCCCTGGGCGACCCCTCCGAGACGAGCTCCTGGAACGGCCTTCCGGCCCACCGGGATTGCGTCCGGATCCACCTGTTGCAGCGGGACCCGGCGTTCCATGCCAGCGGCGAGGGGGAGGAGCTTCCCGAGGAGTCGAGCGACGCGTTGGACGGAGTGCTGCCCCGCGACGACGACGAGTCCGAGATCGACTGAGCCCGCACCGTGCGGGGGTCCCCCGTGCCTGCCCGCGAAGGCGGAAATTGTCGCTCCGGCGACTTCGCAACACATAAGAAGGCCAACTTCGTGGAGCGCACCGACTCTCGGAGCCGATCGGGGGTAGTCTCATGCCGGAAGTCGTGATTACGTGCGACTGGACGATGATGAGCAACCACCACGGGAAGGAGTTCCTTGGGTTTGGCACGACGACTCCGGCCTACATCTTTCCAGAGTCCGTCTATCAGAAGCTGTTCTTCCCGCTGATGGAGGCCGACGAGAACGGCTTCCCGAGGCAGGCGCCGTACGGGATGCGGAAGATCGAGGCGTCCTTGGTCGACGCGGGGTTCGATGCCCGGATCGTCCATCCGAGCTACCTGAACCGATACATGCCCGGCGAGGCGAAGGTCCTTCTGATCTCCGGGCACGACTACTTTGGATTGAACCCCCCGAGCTCGACGTTCGGCGGGGTCATGCGCAAGGAGCCGCTCAACTGCGTGAACTTCAAGCGGATGATGACCCAGCCCGCGGTCGTCGAGGCGCGCAAGCAGGGGCTCAAGATCATTGCGGGCGGTCCGTGCGCCTGGCAGCTCTCGCCCGCGACCCGGATGAAGTTGCCCTGGATCCAGGAGTTCGTCGACTCGTTCGGTGGCATCGACTCCGTGGTCGAGGGAGAAGGCGACGTCTTCGTGCGCGAGATCGTCGGTAAGGCCCTCCGCGACGAGTTCCTGCCGCCGCACGTCGTCCTCGGGGCCAAGGAGGCACCGAGGGTCGAGCAGATCTCCACGATCAAGTACCCGAGCGTGAACGGCCTGATCGAGATCGGTCGCGGTTGCTGCCGTGGCTGCTCGTTCTGCTCGGTCACGACCCGGCCGACGCGTTGGTACCCGCTCGAGAAGATCGAGGAAGAACTGAAGGTCAACGCTCGGATCGACGTCCGCAAGGGGATCCTGCACTCCGACGACGTCTACTTCTACGGCAGCCCGAACATCATGCCCCACGAAGAGAAGCTGATCCCACTGCTCCAGCTCGCGAAACGGCACTACGAGCAGGTCGGCTGGAGCCACGTGGCGGTCGCCTCGTTGATGACCAAGCCGAAGCTCCTCCCGAAGTGCGCCGAGGTCCTCATCGACGAGAAGCAGTCGTGGTGGGGGGTCGAGGTGGGCGTCGAGACCGGCTCGCCCCGGATGATCACCGCCGCGATGCCCGGCAAGGTCGCCCCGTTCAAGGCGAGCCAGTGGCCCGAGCTCGTCGTCCAGGCGGCCGGCCTGATGAACGACAACCACGTGTTCCCGGCCTGCACGTTCATCGTGGGACTGCCTCAGGAGACGGAGGACGACGTCCAGAGGACGATCGACCTGATCGACGACCTTTGGGACTTCAAGGCGCTCCTCGTACCGATGTTCTTCGTCCCCCTCGGGCATCTGAAGACCCGAGACTGGTTCCGCCGGGACCGGTTGAGCCCGCTGCAGGAGGAGCTGCTGAAACGGGCGCTCTCGCACGGGCTCCGCCAATCCAAGCGGATGCTGAACGACTTCTTCGACTGGGAGGGACGTCACACCGAGCTCTACCGCGGAGCCTTCCGGGGGTTCGTTGGCTTCCTCGACCTCATCGCGAAGATGCACGGACTGTCGAGCAACCCCCGGCGCCCCGGCCGTCCCCTCGGCGACCCGAACCTGAATCCGGAGCGCCTGCCGCCCCCCACGATCCCCGTTCGCGAGTGACCGCGGCCCGTCGGGGCCTCACTCCTCGTCGTCCAACAGGTCGTTCGAAGTGGGGGGCAAGGGCCGGTGGACCGCCCGGGGGCGGTACTCTTCGAGCGACTCGGCGGCGCGGTAGGAACCTCCCCGCTCCATGACCTCGAGGGTCGTCTCGCGTCCGTTCCCGTCGTAGGCGCGCCAGGAGCCCAGACCGTACGGCGCGCCGAGGATGAGGTGACGGCGCCCCCACCCACGGAACATCCGCAGGTCCGCGCCCGACGGATGGAGCGCTCCCGACGGATGGGAGTGGACGCTGCCCACGACCGAGAGATCGGCGGGAAGCATGTAGAGGTGGAAGTTCGCATGGCGCCGGCCGGCCGTTCCTCCCGGAACGAGGAGGAGCTCCGAGATCAGACCGGGAGGGTCCGCGCGGAGGACCCCACCGAACTCGTTCGGGTAGGCCGAGCGTGCGCTCGCCAGCGCGTGGTCGAGCAACGACCGGGTGATCGCCCGCGGGGTCGTCCCCAGGCGGGGCGCTCCCTCGGGGCGCTTACGCTGGGGGCGGAAGATCGGCACCCCGCGCCTCCTCGCCGTCCTCCGGTTCCCCTTCGCTCCATGGAAGGATCCGCTTGCCGCGAAGGCGGTCGAAGAACCGCGAACCGAACCGAACGACCTTCGCCCGTCGCGGAGAGCGGTACACGAGGACGGAGGCGTCGGGTGGCAGGGGGAACTCCTCCTGCCCGTCGGCGATCACGACCGACGGTCGGCTCGGCTCGACCGAGCGCAGACGGACGGTCCGCAGAGGGTCGACCACGATCGCCCGGGTCTCGACCCGGAACGGCGCGATGGTCGTGAGGACGAGCGCGTCGAGCGTCGGGTCCACGATCGGCCCGAGCAGGCTCAAGGAGTAGCCGGTCGAGCCGGTCGGGCTCGCGACGATGACGCCGTCGGCCTGGACCCGGCCGACGACGTGATCGTCGAAGGCGATCTCGAAGAGGCCCATCTTGCCGACGTGGGCGGCGTGCAGGACGAGGTCGTTGACCGCATCCGGCACCGGGTTCCCTCCCACCTGGCCGCCGAGCTTCATCCGCTCCTCGATGAAGTACCGGCCGTGGAGCAGGCGATCGAGGGCGCCGTCGAGCGAGTCGGGCCGCCGTGCCTCGACCTCGGCGAGCACCCCTACGGTCCCGGCGTTTATCGGAAGGAGCGGAGCATCGCACCGACGCATCGCGTAGAGGAACGTCCCGTCCCCTCCGATCGCGATCAGGACGTCCGGATGCATCGCGTCGAGCGGCTGGTGCGGAAGTTTCGGTACGACTCCGGCGATCTCGTCGCTCACGACGAGCTCGGCCCGACCTCCGATCTCGTCGATCGTCCGTAGCAACAGGTCGTGGGCCGCCGGTTTCGTCGGATGGGCCGTGAGTCCGATCTTCATAGGGGGACCCCTCCCTCCCCCGGCGGCCCCCGGGCGATCTGGGGGTCGCCCCAGGCGTAGACGCTCGTCCTCTGTTCGATCCCGAGCGGGAACGCCTCGAGGGATCCTCCCGTCGCGTCGGAGACACCGCCTCCGGCTTCGAGGACGATGCGGTACGCCGCGGCGATGTCGGTCGCCCGGAGGTTGCGGGACGCCTCGGCGTTCTCGAAGAGGAAGCCGTCGGCGCTCCCCTGGGCGACCATCAACATCTCGTACGAGGCACAGCCGAGCGAGCGCACCCGGCGGGTGCGTCCCGCGAAGCGCACCGTACGTTCGGTCGCGCGGTGACCGAGGTTGACGAGGAAGATCTCGCCCCGGGGCAACCGGCCCCGGGTATGGATCCGCCGGCCGTCCACGAACGCACCCTCCCCGCGCACGGCCCACCAGGTCGTCCCCCGCGAGAGGTCGTGGACGAGCCCGAGCTCGACCCCGGCGAGGGTACCCGACCCGAGCGCGAGCGATACCGTGGAGAACGGGAGGTTGCGGATCGCGTTCATCGTGCCGTCGATCGGATCGACGACGAGGGTCCGTGCGCCCCCCCGCCGGACGTGCCCGGCCTCTTCGGAGACGACGTCCCAGTCCACGCCCTCGGCGTCGAGCGAGCGCAGGATCTCCGCCTCCGCGAGCCGATCGAGCTCCTCGGTGGGGGTGCCGTCGGCCCCCATGGCCACGACGTCCCCCCGGAGGGGCGAGCTCGCCCAGTCGCGGACGACCCGATGGACCGAGAGGCTCACCCGGTAGAGGACCTCGAGGTCGCGCGCGAACGGACCGGGCATGCCGGCGGCAAGGGGACCGGATTAAAGAGACGCGCGTCGGCCGGGCGTCTCCGCGCGCTTCCCAGAAGTTAAGAGGGGGAACCGTTCGGCCCGGCGATGGAGCTCCAGTTCCTAGGCGGGGCCGACGAGGTCGGCTCGCTCGGCCTGGTCGTTCGAGACCAGGGCCGCACCCTGCTCTTCGACTACGGCATCACGCCGTCGGACCCGCCGGCCTATCCTCGACCCGCCCCGACGAACGTGGACCTCGCCTTCCTCTCGCACGGTCATCTCGATCACTCCGGGATGACGCCGCTCCTGAGCCGCCTCCCGCACGCCCGGATCATCGCGACCCCGGTGACGATCGCCATCGCCGAGCTTCTGACGAAGGACGCGTTGAAGATCGCCCGGCTCGAGGGATACCTGCCCCCGTACACCTCCCAGGACATCCACTCGCTTCACTCCCGCTTCACGGCCGTCGATCGGCACGGAACGTTCCGCCACCGGGGGATCGAGGTCGAGTTCTCTCCCGCCGGCCACATCCCCGGTGCGTCGATGCTCCTGTATCGCGGGGAGAAGGACCTCCTGTTCACCGGCGATCTCCAGACCCTGCCGACACGGCTCGTGGGGGGCGCCGAACCGGTCGAGTGCGACGTCCTGGTCATGGAATCGACGTACGCGGGGCGGGAGCACCCGGACCGCACCGAGACCGAGCGACGGTTCCGCGACAAGGTGAGGGAGACGGTCGAACGGGGCGGGAAGGCGATCGTTCCCGCGTTCGCCGTCGGGCGCGCCCAGGAGGTCGTGATGTCGCTCGCCTCCTCCGGGTTCGAGGTCTACCTGGACGGGATGGCGCGGAAGGTCGACGAGATCTACGAGGCGGCACCGGAGTACCTGGCCGATGCCCGCCGATTCCGTCGGGCGCTCGAGGGCGTGCACGTCGTAGAGCACCCGGGCGACCGGCGGAAGGCGCTCCGCGAGGGGGAGGTCATCGTGACGACCGGGGGAATGCTCGACGGCGGGCCGGTCCTGTACTATATCGGCGAGCTCTACGACGACGCGAACAGCTCGATCTACCTCACCGGATTCCAGGTCGAGGGTTCGAACGGTCGCAAGCTCCTCGACGAGGGGACCCTGGTGATCGATGAGACCGTCGTGCGGCCTTCGTGCGAAGTGATCAAGTTCGACTTCTCCGCGCACGCGGGGCACTCCGACCTTGTCCGGGTGGCCAAGGAGAGCCGGGCCGAGACGATCGTCCTGATGCACGGCGACCACCGCGAGGCCCTCCGCGATGCGCTCGCAGGGTTCGCTCAGGTCGTGCTCCCCGAGAACGGGAAGGCGTTCCCGATCTGAGCGGAGCGCCGGCCGATCAGTCGCGCGCCCGTCGCGTGCGACGACGGCCCGCGCGGGAGGCGCCGGCGTCGCGCTCCGGTTCGTCCGGGGTCCCTTCTCCGCGTCCCGAGCCGAGCTCCTCGGAACCGTCGGTCCAGCTCTCCTCCATCGGAGGGAGCTCGCCCCTGGGACGGACCAGCGTCCGGATCTCCTTCCAGAGCGCGTCGACGCCCTCTCCCGTCACGGCCGAGACCTTCGGCCGGTCGGTGCCGGACCGGCCCAGGTCGCATTTCGTCTCGACCGCGAGGATCGGGAGATCCGGGTACTCCTGGCGCCACCGCGTGAGAAGCGCCTCCTGTTCCGAGAGCGGCACCCCGGCCCCTCCCGAGGGGTCGAGGACGAAGAGCACGACGGTCGCCGCCCCTCGGACCGTGGTCTCCGCCTCCGCCTCGGCGGGATTGGCCCTGCCGACCCGCCCCAGGACCCCGGGAGTGTCGACGACCTGGAGACGGTCGAAGCCGAGGTCGGCGTGTCCCACCGCGATCGAGAGGGTGGTGAACGGATACTCTGCGACCTTCGGATGCGCCGAGGAGAGACGCGCCACCAGGGAGGACTTGCCCACGTTCGGAAAGCCCGCGACTACGAGCGTGGGCGCATCGGGCTCAAGGTGGGGCCTTCGGGACCGAAACCCGGCGATGGCTCGCAACCGAACGATGTCCGGGTCGACCTCCCGCACGAAGCTCGCGAGCCGGCCGTAAAAGGCACGCACGACGTCCCCGAGCTCGTCGGCACCGGTTGCCCGACGGACCTCGCGCTCGGCGTCCCGCTCGATCCCGCGGATTCGCTCCTCCGCCCGCCGGAGCCTACGTAGGGAACGGTCGAGGGTTCCGTCCCCGAAGGCACCGGCGATGAGCGCGTGCTCGAACTCGGTGAGGGGCGGCGTCGAGAGACGACGGCTCTCGAGCCGCAGGTGGCGGAGGACCGTCGCACCGCTCCGGACGACCTTCAGCTCGGCCCGACGCCGATCGCGAGCGGCTTTCGTCTCTCCGTGAGGAGTGACCAGCGAGGCCCGCCGGAACGCGGTGTCGAGGATCCCGACGGAAGGAGGAGGGGCCGGGGAACTCCGGACCCGCTCGCGTCGCGGACTCTTCGCCATCGCCGTCCCACGGCGAGACCGGGCAGGCGAATAGGCTTGCCGTGCTCGGGACCGGAGGACCTCGCAGTCTCGTCCCACGCGAACGATACCCCGGCCCACGGAACCTACGGAGCGGTGGCCACCGGCGCGCCGATCCCGTTGGCCGGTCCCCTTTCGGGCCCGTCGGCGGAACGGCAGAGCGTGCGGGGGCGACGGATCGCCCCCTCCTTCCGACGGAGGGCGAGCCAGCCCAGGCGTCCGAGGGTACGCACCGAACCCTCCGGGCGCGGCGAACCGCTTTATCTGCCCCGCCGCTCGGTCGCGCCCGGGAGGGATGTCGCGTGAGTCGATGGATCTCGAACGAGCCCGGTGAGGAAGCCGCCCTACTGGAGGCCCTAGGCATCGGGTCGGTCGACGAGCTCTACACCGACGTGCCGAAGAAGGCACGGATCGGACGGATGGGGCTCGGAGCCGGGCGGGACGAACCGGAGGTCGTGGCGGAGATCGACCGGGTCCTGGAGCGGAACCGGCCGCTCTCGCACTTCGCGAACTTCCTCGGCGGACGGGTCGCCTGCCGATACGTCCCCGCCGCCGTCGACGCGATCCTTTCCCGCAGCGAGTTCTACTCGGCGTACACCCCCTATCAGGCCGAGGCCAGCCAGGGGATGCTCCGCGCGCTCTACGAGTTCCAGAGCCTGTGGGTCGAGCTCTCCGGGCTCGATGTGGCGAACGCCTCGCTGTACGATGGGTCGACGGCCCAGGGCGAGGCCCTCCTCTTCTGCCGAAGAGTCCACGACGGGGATCGTTTCCTTGTCCCGGCGAGCCTCCCGTGGGAGGAGAAGAGCGTCCTGCGCAATTACGCGAGCGGTCCGAACCTGAAGGTCGAGGAGATCCCGTACGACGACCGAACCGGCCGGCTCGACCTCGATTTCGTCCGCGACGCCGTGGTGCACCAGGACGTCTTCGGCGTCCTCGCGGACGTGCCGAACGGCTTCGGTCACGTGGACGAAGGAGTCCTCGACCTGAAGTCCACGATAGGGGACGTCCCGCTGGTCGTGTCGACCGATCCGCTCGCCCTCTCCGTCCTCGAGGCACCCGGCAATTATGGAGCGGATGTGGTGGTGGCCGAAGGTCAGGGCTTCGGGATCGCCCCCTCCTACGGGGGGCCGCTCCTGGGCCTCTTCGCCTGTCGCAAGAAACACGTTCGGGCCGCCCCGGGACGCATCGTCGGCGCGACCGTTGACGCCGCGGGCCAGCCCGCGTACTGTCTTACGCACACGACACGCGAGCAGCACATCCGCCGTCACCGGGCCACTTCGAACATCTGCACGAACGAGGCCTTGATGGCGATCGCGTTCCTCGTCTACGCGAGCCTGAAGGGACCGCGCGGGTTGGCGGAGCTCCAGAGCTCGCTCGCGGAGAAGGCGCGCACGCTCGCGAGCGCGCTGGGGGGAATCGATGGTCTCTCGGCGCCGAGGTTCGACGCGCCGTACCTGGGGGAGTTCACGGTCGAGCTCCAGCGGGGCACCGCGAAAGAGTTCCTCGACCGGCTGCGTCGCGCACGGATCCTGGGCGGCCATTCGCTGGCCGATCCGCGCCCGGGAGCCCCCACCGGCCCCGAGCGGATCCTGGTCGCGGCCACCGAGCGGACCGGCGAGAAGGAGATCCAGAAGTACGCGCGCGCAGCGAAGTCCGCGATCGCATCGGTCGGGAGGGGACTATGACGTTCCGTCAGGCGCGCTGGGAGGAGCCCGCGATCTGGGAGCTCGCTCCGGTGCCGGCGGGGACGGGCGCGCCGACCGTTCCCGGCGTCCCCGACCGGTTCCGACGCAAGGAGACGGTGCGATGGCCCGAGCTCTCCGAACCCGAGGTCGTCCGGCACTACACGCGCCTTTCCCAGATGAACTTCGGGATTGATACGGCCCCCTACCCCCTAGGATCGTGCACGATGAAGTACAATCCCAAGGTCTCCGAGCAGCTTTCCCGACGCCGGGTCGCGGCGGACCTCCACCCGTACCAGCCCGAAGAGACGGCCCAAGGCGCACTCGAGATCTTCTGGCGGCTCGAGCGGATCCTCGCGAAGGTCACCGGCCTTCCCGAGATATCGCTCCAGGCGGCGGCCGGGGCCCACGGCGAGTACGCGGCGCTGCTCATGGTCCGGGCGTACTTCCGCGACAAGGACGAACTCGCGACCCGGACCGAGGTGCTCCTGCCCGACACCGCGCACGGGACGAACCCCGCCTCCGCGGCGATGGCCGGCTTCACGACCCGCGAGATTCCGTCCAAGAACGGTTGTGTCGACGTCGACGCGCTCCGGGCCGCGGTCTCGGAGAAGACCGCCTGCTTCATGCTGACGAACCCGAACACGGCCGGGCTGTTCGAGAGCGACATTCACGAGATCACCGAGACCGTCCACGGGGCCGGCGGGATGCTTTACTACGACGGAGCGAACCTGAACGCGATCCTGGGGATCACGCACCCGGGTCGGATGGGGTTCGACGTCGCGCACCTGAACCTCCACAAGACGTTCGCGACCCCGCACGGAGGCGGGGGTCCCGGCGCCGGGGTCCTCGCCGCCAACGAGACCCTGGGACCGTACCTGCCCGTGCCGCGGGTCGTCAAGACTGGCCGGAAGTTCCGCCTCGACTACGACCGGCCCAAATCGATCGGCAAGATCAAGACGGCGTTCGGCAACTTCGGGCTGGACCTCCGCGCGTACGCGTTCGCGCTGACCCACGGCGAGGAGGGGCTCAAGCAGGTCGCGCGTCGCTCGGTCCTCAACTCGAACTATGTCGGGATGCGCCTCGGCAAGTACCTTCCGCGTCCCTTCCGGCCGCTGGTGAAGCACGAGTTCGTCCTCTCCGGCGCGCCTCTGAAGGAACGAGGGCTCCACACGATCGACCTGGCGAAACGCCTGCTCGACGAGGGAGTTCACGCGCCGACCGTCTACTTCCCGACCCTGGTCGAGGAGTCGCTCATGGTCGAGCTCCCCGAGACCGAGAGCCGTCGGGAGCTCGAACGGTACATCGCGGCGTTCGAACGGGCGATCACCGACACGTCCGAGAACCTCCATGCCGCGCCCCGGAACCTCACCGTCTACCGCGTGGACGAGGTGC
>JBJKRJ010000047.1:0-4026 GCA_046704665.1 Thermoplasmata archaeon
GTCTAGAAGGGGGCGACCGCCGACAAACTCGAGCGGTTCGGCGGGCACAAGGCGCCACTTGCCGTCTGATCTGAACCGGCCCTTGGCCTCTGACAATCGTCGGATGGTGGAATGCAGCGGGGAGCGCTATTCGGACCAACGGAGCCTGCGAGCGACGACCGCTCGTTTCCGTCGGGCCACTTACCTCGGCTTCGCGATAAGGAGGGACCGAGGGGTGGTCGGCCTCGCAATCTTCTCCAATTGGAAGCCCGTCTCCGAGAGAAGCCTCGCCCATTCGGGTTCGGTACGTTCGACCCCTCCGCTCGCATAGAGCATTCGCAGGTCGAGGACCTTCGAGCGGGAGGGCACACCGCCCGGTGGGACAACGAACTCCCAGAGCAGAAGGGAGCCATTCGGAGGGATTGCACGCCGAATATTACGGAGAACCAGGGCCGCCTGTGGGTCGTCGAACGTGTGAAGGACTGCCGATGTGAGGTACGTATCCCCGCCGGTCGGCACCGAGTCCAGAATCGAACCTGAGATGAGTTGGCATCGGGCCCGCACCCCCCGGTCCGACAGAAAGCTCTCGGCCTCGCGCACCGCTCCCGGAAGATCGACAAGGATTCCCTGGAGGTGGGGGTGGGCATTCAAGAGGTTGGCGAGGACGGCACCACGTCCGCCACCGACATCGACCACGGTGCGCGCGGACGAGAAGTCGAACAGTGTGAGCAGCTCTTCGCCTTTCGTCAGTACGGCCGCCATGCGAGCATTGAACGCGGCCCCGGCCTCCGGGTGAGAGCTGAGGTACTCGAAGATGCCCACCCCAAAAAGATGGTTGAACGCCGTTTCGCCGGTGCGAACGGTGTGGAGGAGCTCTCCCGCTGCCCGGTACTCCTCTTCGTTCACCGAGATCGCGTGGATTCGGGCAGAGCCGGGGACGTCGCTTCTTAGCAGCTCCCCCATCGGTGTTAGGCCAAACCGATCTGAGGAATCGTGAGTCAGCACCCCGATCCCTGCGAGGAAGCGCATCAGTCGGAAGAGGGGCTTCGGCTGCGCGTCGACCTTAGGGGCGAGGTAATCGACCGAACGTGGGCCCGGGGCGAGGAGGTCCGCGATGCCGAGCTTCGCGAGAACGTAGATTGCCTGACTGACCTCGAAGCCCGCGGCCAGATCGAGAAGACGCTCGCGGAGCGCGGGCGGATCGGGGCGTTCCGCTGGACGAGCTGGGACCATGTGAACGATCTCCCTATTGCTGTCGAGGGGATAATCTGCTCGTCTCTGATTGCCCCAAACGGGACAGTTTAGGTTGGGTGGGGACAACCCTCGACGCGGGAAAGGGTCACTCAACCGAGTGAACGGGGTGGTGCCGCGCAGGGGGCCCCATTTGGACCGTGACCAAAGTCCCTCATCGTCTCCGCAGGATTGGGTTCGAGAGGAGTCCCGGGATGTGACTGAGCGCCTAGATTGGGAGCGGGTCCACCACGTCCCCTGCCCCCGCAGACGCGAGGGAGGAGAGTAGCACAGGATGACCCTCATTAGCCAGCGGCGATAGGCAGTGAGCGAGAGAGATGGCTCGGGGAACTCGTTCGTCCGGAACGGCGCCTCGTTCCGTTCGCGGATACCTTCGCCAGAGCCCCTTCACTTCACCGGGGGCGCACCAAGCGCTCTTCGACCCTCTGCCGAGCGACACATACGGCCTTTCGAGAGTCGTACAGGGCCTGGTGGTCCATTATCGAGACAGAAACCTGAGGTCAGCCCGGATTCCCAAGCGACGGTTCCGCGAAGTCAACCTCCGGTACGTCGACCGGATGCTCGAGCGCATCCTTGAGCTCGACCCACGTCCTCTGAGCCAGCCTCGCCCGGTGGACCGAAGGCTGATAGGTTGCTGTCGCGATTTCGCGACACTCTTCACCTCGGTGGCGCGACACAAGAGGATCCCCACCCGAATCCGCGTCGGTTTCGCGAACTACTTCGCGTCGGAGTCGTCGCGCTACTGGATCGACCACACAATAGCGGAGCGCTGGGAGGGGCGTCGGTCCGGGTGGCAACTGGTGGACCCGGAACAAACTCCGGCGCTCGCGAGAGAGAATCACCTCGACTTCGATCCCACGGAGGTTCCTTGGGGCAGGTTCGTTTCGGGAGGTCGCGCGTGGATCATGTGCCGCTCAGAGCGGACTGACCCGGATCGTTTTTGTGTGGAACCAGGAGGTCAGCCGCGTGGCCTTTGGTTTGTCCGCAGCCGTCTGCTTCTGGACCTTGCGGCACTGAACCGCGAGGAGCTTCTGCTTTGGGATTCCAGTGCTTGGCAACCGGCCGCCTGACGTGAACTGACGACTTCTCGGGGGCTTCTGGCCATCCCCCTTTCCGATGGAGATGGACGTTGAAGAGAGGAACACCGCGGACCATTTGGTGTGTGCCCAACAGCCCGCGGCGGCGGTCGCGAGACCGCAGCGAAGAGAGCTCGCCTCCGAGAGAAATACCCTCCGCTCCGCCGGACCCGATGGAGGCCGCGGACCCTCGCCGATCGTCAGGTACGTTCCACCGCCTTGGCGTGGCTCCTCCCCCTCCTGAAGAGCGCCCTCTGCCGGTCCTTTCGGCCCTCCACCCTCTACGATACGGCCGACCTCCTCCTCCGCGCCGCCGCCCTCCGAGGTTCGGTCCATCGCGCTCGGGCCCAGTGCCGACGTGGCCACTCCGACCGAACCGCTCGGTGGCTGTTCGGTCATCTCGGCCTCGGAGACACCCAGCGGTCGCTCACGCTCACCCTCCGTCGTCAGATCCGGCCCTACGTTCCTCAGGAACCCGTCGATGTCGCCATCGACTTCACGGACCGACCCTACTACGGCCAACCCCAAGACCCGCACCGACGCCAAGTGGTCAAGACCAAGGAGGAGCGGGGCACTCACCGGGCCCACCGCTTTGCCTCCCTCTCGATCCTCCGCGACGGCTTCCGTCTCGTCGCCTCCCTCCGGTTCCATCCGAGGAACGGCGGCACCCTCGCCGCCGTTCGGGCCGCCCTCCACGACTTCCAGATGGTCGGGGGCCAGATGCGGGCGGTCTTCCTCGACCGAGGGTTCTACAACTACGCCGTCCTGTCGTGGCTCAAGGCGCAGGGCCTCACGGCGGTCATCCCGCTGCGCCTGGGCTCCCGTCAACGGAAGCGCTGGGAGCACGGACACCGCTCCTACACGACGACCCACACGCTGAAAGGGCCGCGTCGAGGCGACCCGCCCCTCGAGGTAACGATCCACGTCGTGGTTCGGTATCAGATGGGGAGGAAGTGGGGCAAGCACGGGTGCCAGTACCTGATCTACGCGGTGCTCGGGGAGATGGCGCTCGAGGAGGTGGCCGACCGTATCGAGGGCGCTTCGGGATCGAGTCGAGCTACCGAATTCTGGGACAGGCGCTGGCCCGGACCTCGAGCCGCTCCCCGGCGCTGCGCCTGCTTCAGGTCGGGGTGGGAATGTTGCTCCAGAACGAATGGGTCATCCTGCGATTGCAGTACGCGAGCGAAGGGCGCCAAGGTCCAGTAGGATTTCAGATCCGGACCGAACTCCTCCGCTTCGAGGACCTGCTTCAGATGCTGTTCCGGGCAGTAGGATACCGCCTCGGAAACCTCACCGAGGTGACGAACCACCGACGGCTACCACCACGCCTTCGCCGTCAGGGAATAGCTATCCCGGGAGAACTGTGATCATTGCCAAGTGCTGGATTCGTGGGGGGCAACCTCACCGAATGCAAGGTTCACCGCGCGCGAGCTGGAAGACCTTGACAGCGCGGCCCGCGTCACGAGCCGGACTCCTCCGTCAACGTCGAACGTAGCGGCCCTCTATCAGTCCGGGGGCTGGCGCCACCCCCCTCGTGTTGGGTGCTATAGTCCGGTGTGCCCCCCGTATCCTGAAATCTTGCGGGCGTGAAATCAGGGAGACCGTGTGAAAACTCGTACGTAGGTTTATCCGGTAGTACTACTCTAATAGAGCCATATGGCTCGCGTCGTCCATCTGGAGGCAACCAACCGGCTGACCGTTGAGAACATCGTGGGGTTCA
>JBJKRJ010000048.1:0-101813 GCA_046704665.1 Thermoplasmata archaeon
GGCCGCCGCCGCGGCGGTTTGGGTGCACACCACATCGTCCGCGGTGTTCCTCTCTTCAACGCCGGGTTCCACTGGCACTCCGAGAAATCAGTCTATCAGCTCAGACGGTGGATGGCCAAGTACTGGAGTCGGGGATTCACATCGGAGGGATCGGACTCGAGATTCCTGATTGGGACAACGGTCACGGATGGACCGGCTATTGGCTGGCACCGATGTACTGGCACAAAGGGTACGCGTCCGAGGCAGCTTCAACGGTATGCGAGATCGCGTTTCGAACGCTCAAGCTCCACCGTATTGACGCCGCTGTCTACGAGTTCAATCCCCGCTCCATGCGCGTCCTCCGGAAACTCGGCTTCGAGCGAGAGGGGAGGAAGCGGGAAGTTCTCTACCGAGACGGCCGGTGGCATAGTGAGGTCTCCTTCGGACTCCTGGCGAAGGAGTTCCGTCCGTTTCGAGGCAGCCCTGAATGAGCGACTCGAAGACATGTGCGTGAGACCGAGGCGAGGGTGTCCCCAAAGAGCCGAATCTTCGAAAGACAATAGTGATCAGTTTCCGGCCTGTTTCTTGGTCGCCACCAGGAGCAGCCGATGCGCTGTGAGTTCCCAGTAACCTCGGCGCTCGATTTCCGAATGAATGTCTTCGAGGATGGGCCGGAATCGCTTTACGGAAAACCCCGGAACTTCCCACGGTGCGGCTCGGAGGAAGTACACCACGGCTCCCACATCGTGGAACCTCTCGGGATAGGTGCACTCTCTCGCGACATCGATGTGAAGTCCGGAGGCCGCGACCTCTTCCGCTAGATCATGGATTGAGTCGACCCGGTTGTAGGCGAGCTCGGGTTTCACGCCGAAGCGTCGGTGAAGGTCCTCTTGGTTCCTTCCTCCGACCTGCTGCGTGATGAAAGTCCCGTCGGGCCGCAGGACGCGGGCGACCTCTTTCGGGTCGAAGGATTCGTGCCGGTCGAGCACCAAATCGACTGAGTTCGCTGGTAGGTCGATTCGTTGGTCCTCCCTCATGGAGAGGACGCGAACCCCGAGCGGCTCTAGCCGAGCGCGGGCAATCCCCACGTTGGGAGCGAATGCCTCCGTGGCGTACGTGCTCGGTGGAAGCGGCGCGAATGTCGAGAGGAACTCGCCTCCGCCGGTGCCAATGTCGAGGAGAGCGGACGCAGTCCGGAGGTGCTCACGGAAGATCGCCGGCAGATCCCACGGTGGCTGTCCCCGACTTTCCCACCGGTCGCCGAGTGGGCCGAAATCCCAGCCCCGGAACGGAAGCCGCTCCGCGTCCTGGATCAGTGAGTCGAAGTCGTCCATGATTCTCGGGGTGCTTGAAGGAGCACCCGATTAGGCCCGAAGTTCGCGATGTACGTCCAGCCCTGCGCGAGGAGTGCCTCCGCTTCTTCGAGAGTGAAGGGCTTCTGGGTTCCATGTCCGTTGCCGTTCCCGTTAGCCGGTGCGGGGACCGCAGCATCGCGTCCCGTGAGCTTCTGTCGAAGGATCGTGAGCAGCTCCTCGTTCGAGTCGTTGACGTGCTTCGCGGCCTGCTCCTCCGACATCCCCGCGACCGCGAGGAGCGTGCGTCTGAACTCCGCGGCCACGTTCACTCGTGATTGTGCGTTCGTCTCGAGGAACTCGGCGGCGTTCGCGTACTCCCGTCGGGCCTCCGCCAGCAACTCCTCGCCCCAGCGTTTGCCCACGTTGTAACGGGAGGCAACACCGCCATCATGGCCAAGAATCGCTTCCCGTAGGTCCCTCGAGATTCTGCCCTGTCCTTCTGCGAGGAGCAGTCGAGTGGAGCAGTAGCTCCTGAGGACGTAGGGTCGCCACCTCACCCCCTTGGGCGCGGTGGAGTGCAGGACTTTCTGGATCTCACCCACGATGTTCTTCATTGCGATGAACCCGCGGTGAAACCGGGCCTCGCCTCGCGAACGGGCCGCCGCTCCCCTGAGAGTGCCCGGAATGGCTACGGGAGAGAACTCGTTGAGCTTCTCTCCTCCCTCCCGTCTCGCGTTGAGATAAGCGATCAACGCAGTGGCCAGCTGCTCCGTTCCGAACGTGATGTACTGCCGTCGGGTCTTGGAAAGCTCTGCAGGGACTCGGACTACGAATGGGATTTCTCGGAATTGAATCGGTGGACCGAAATCGAGCTCGGGCAGGTCTCCGAGAGTGAGACCCGATTCGCCGCCGTACGACCCGAGAACTCCCGGGCGGACTCCCGTGTGCGCGAGGAATAGAGCGATTACCCGTCCCCGCTGGGAAAGCCGTTCTAGCACCTGACCCAGTTCCTGTTGCGTCGGGACCCTCTCGTCCGCGAGGCTCGCGCCGCGGATCGGAGAGAGAGGAGGGAACTCGTCGAATCGGACGCGATGATGCTTGAAGAGCGACCTCAGACCCTCGAACGTCTTCGAGATGTAGCTGTCGAGAAGACCCGCCCTCTTCTGCTCGGCGGCGTACTTGATCAGTAGAGCCCGAAACGCGTCGGGGTCATCCCGTGCGAGCGCGAGAAGTTCGGCGGGCTTTCGATTGAGGCGCTCGACGAAGAGGCCGATGTGGCGGAGGTAGGAGTCAGCACTCAGCCGGGACCGGAGCGATCGCTCGTCCCACCAGGACCTGACCAGCGGATCATCGAGCAACACCCGGTGTCGGCCAAGGACCCGGTGGGCCTGTTCGCTCGGTTGGTTTCGGGATCTTCTAGCCGGCACGAACAGGTCATGGAGTTCCTGCTATTTGTGGTATTTGAACCGCCGGGGGCGGTGCGGGGAGAGGGATTTGAACCCACGAACCCCTACGGGACCAGACCCTGAATCTGGCGCCTTTGGCCAAGCTTGGCAATCCCCGCGCGGCGGGGCCGAGCGGGGTGGGCCTTAAGATGGTTCCGAGGGCGAGGTCCGTCCGGACCCTCTAGGCCGGGGCCGCCCGTGCCCGGGCCCCGGGATGGGACTTCTCCGCGGTGAGAACATCGAGCGCTTCCCGGACGGTCGCCTTCTCGTGGACGATCGCCCGCAGCGCCTTGAGCATCGCGACCGGGTGGTCCGACTGCCAGATGTTCCGGCCCATGTCGATCCCGTGCGCCCCCTCATCGATCGCGTTCCGGGCGAGCTCGAGCGCGGCGCGGTCGCTGTCGAGTCTCGGCCCTCCGGCGACCACGATCGGGACCGGGCAGCCTTCGACGACCTTTCCGAACTCCTCGCAGTAGTAGGTCTTGACGACGTGCGCTCCGAGCTCGGCCGAGACCCGGCAGGCGAGCGAGAGGTAGCGGACGTCGCGCTTCGCGAGCTCTTTCCCGACGGCCGTGATCCCGAGCACCGGGATACCGTACTCCTCGCCCCGGTCGACGAGCTCGGCGAGGTGGACGAGCGACTCGTGCTCGTGGGGGGACCCGACGAAGACGCTCATCGCGACTGCGCTCACGTTGAGTCGGATCGCTTCCTCGATCGACGTCGTCAGCGCCTCGTGGGAGAGGTCCTCCTTGAGGACGGTCGCCCCTCCGGAAACGCGCAGGATGATCGGGGTCGTCGCCGTCGGGTCGACCGAGCTACGCAGGATTCCCCGGGTGAGCGCGAGGGCATCCGCGTAGGGCAGGAGGGGGGCGATCGTCGCGCGGGCGTTCTCGAGGTGATGCGTCGGTCCCATGAAGTACCCGTGGTCCACCGCGAGCATCACCGAGTTGCCGCTCGCCGGAGAGAACATCCGGTGCATCCGGTTCTTGAGTCCCCACGCCATCGCTGTGCCTCGTCGCTTCGAGCCGCCCCCGTCCTAAAAGCGTGTTGCCGGGCGCCGCGCGGCGATTTCCGCTCCGGAGGCGAGCTCGCGGTCCGCGGACCGCAGCGAGACCGGCACCCGTCGGTCCTCCTTGACCCGATTGAGGACGACCTGGGTGTTCGTGCGCTCCACGTACGGGTCCTGGAGCGCGTGCTTGACGAAACGGTCGAGGTCGCGCCGATCGCGGAACCGCGCGATGAGCAGCGCATCGTTGTCGCCGGTGACGTCGTAGATGGCGTAGGCCCGCGGGTCTTTGCCGAGCCGTTCCTCGACCTCCCGCAGGCGGCCCTTCGAGATCCGGATCCCGACCGCCGCCCAGAGGTCCCAGCCGAGCTGTTCGTCGTCGAGCACCGGTATGTAGCCCCGGATCACGCCCTGTGCCTCGAGCCGCGCGATCCGCGTGCTCACCGTCGTCGGGGAGACCTTGAGCCGGTGGGCGAGCTCTCGATGGCTTCGACGTGCATCGGTATTCAGCTCTTCCAGAATCGACCGGTCGAGGTCATCCAATATGGACGTCCGGCGCATGAGGCTTGAATCCATCGGTTGGAATTAAACCTGTCGTGATAGGAATTGGAAGAACGTCCAATCATCGCGAAGGAGTGTTGATGTACCGCGACGTCCTCGCGCCCTCGAGGGAAAAGGGTGTCGGCACTTGCGGTGGAGCCTACGGCGGGCACGACGGAGACGGACCGGGTGGATGCGATCCTCGAGACCCTTGCGCGCGACAACATCCGCTGGGTGCAGCTGTTCTACACCGATGTGTTCGGCGGGTTCAACCTGGTGTCGATCCCACGGACGGGGCTCGAGAAGGAGATGTTCCGAGGGGGCGTCCCCAAGCTCGACGGCTCATCGGTCCGGGGCTTCCGGGAGATCTTCGACTCGGACATGCTGCTCGTCCCCGACCCGAAGACGTTCGCCTCGATCCCCTGGAACCCGGAGTCGGGGGGGACGGTCCGGTTCATCTGCGATACCCGTATCGGCGGGACCTCCGAACCGTACGCCCACGATCCCCGCGCCGTGGCCCGGAAGACCGAGGAGGTGCTCGCCTCGGCCGGTTACGACCACTCGTACTGGGGCCCCGAGGTCGAGTTCTTCGTCTTTGACTCGGTCCAGCTGATCCCGTCCGCGGTGGGGGTACGGGATGCCTGGGCCGGATCGGGCTACCTATTGAACCATGGCGAAGCGCCCTGGCAGGCGGGCCCGATGCAGGCGACCGTCCGGTTCAAGGAAGGGTACCACCGGTCGCCCCCCCACGACTCGCTGGTGGCGCTCCGCGACGAGGTCTGCAACATCCTCACGGACGACTTCCACCTCACGCTCGACGCCCACCACCACGAGGTGGCCACGGCGAGCCAGTCGGAGATCAACCTACGGTTCGACGACCTCGTCCCGATGGCCGACCACGTCCAGGACCTGCGCTACGTCATCCGGAACGTGGCGACGCGGCACGGCAAGACCGCCTGCTTCATGCCGAAACCCCTGTACGGCGACAACGGCATCGGGATGCACACTAACCAGTCGCTCTGGACGAAGGGGGACCCGATGTTCTACGACGAGGCCGACGCGTACGCCGAGGTCAGCCAGACCTGCCGGTACTATATCGGCGGACTCCTCGAGCACGCCCGCGCGCTCTGCGCGATCACGAACCCGATCACGAACTCCTATCGTCGACTCGTGCCGGGCTACGAGGCTCCGGTCTTCATCGCATGGAGCAGGGCGAACCGTTCGGCGAACGTCCGGATCCCGTTCTATCAGCGCGGGCGGCCCGGGGCGAAGCGGATCGAGTACCGCACTCCGGACTCCGCCGCCAACATCTATCTCTCCCAGGCGGCGCTCGCGCTCGCGGGTCTCGACGGGATCCGCCGCAAGATCGAGCCCCCTCCTCCGGTCGATGAGAACATCTACCGGCTCTCGCCGGCGAAGCGGCGAGAGCTCAAGGTCCGGGAGCTCCCGGGCTCGCTGGGGGAGGCGCTCAACTGTCTCGAGTCCGACCGCGACTTCCTGAAGCCGGCGTTCGAGGATTCGCTCCTCGACACCTACATCGAGCTCAAGCGGGAAGAGCAGCTCGAACTCGACCTGCGTCCCCACCCGTACGAGTTCTACCGATACCTCGACGTGTGACCTGAGCCGGCGGTCCGCCCGGCCAACCCTTTCATCCCCCGGACGCTGGGTGGTGCTGCGGGCGCTCTTGCGCCCGGCAGCGGATGGTCGACGCGCACCTCTGGAAGGACGGCCGGGTCTTCACCGGCCTCCGGTACGCCGAATCGCTCCTCATCGAAGGAGACCGGGTCGTCGCGGTCGGAACCGAGCGAGCGCTCCGCTCCCAGGCCCCGACCGGCACCGTGGTCCACGATCTCGGAGGCCACCTCCTCCTCCCCGGACTGATCGACGCCCACCTGCACGTCGCCGCACTCGTGCGCGCACGCGAATCCTTCAACGCCCGGGGAATTGCCTCGTTCGAGCTCCTGGTCGAGCGGCTGAGGGAATGGGCCCGGGAGCGGGGCGGGGTCTCGATCGTCGGCGGAGGCTGGGAGGTCGAGCAGTTCCGGGAGGGACGCCCTCCCGACCGAGAGATCCTCGACCGGGCGGTCGAGGACCGACCGGTCCTCCTCTACCACACGAGCCTCCACATGGCCGTCACCAACAGCGCGGCGCTTCGGGCCGCCACCGTGGACCGGACCACACCGGATCCCCCCCATGGTACCCTCGGCCGTGAGCCCGACGGCACTCCGAACGGCCTCCTCTACGAGGAGGCGGTCCGTTTGGTCGCCTCCCGCGTCCAGGACATCGCCCCGCCGGACCCGGGCGCGCTGGTCCGTACCCTCGGCGAGCTCGCCGCTCTGGGACTCACGACCGTCGTCTCGGTGAACGTGGGCCGGGAAGAGAACTCGGCCCTCCGCGAGCTCGCGATCGGGGAGCGGTCTCCGGTCCGGCTTCGTACGTACCTGAGCCTGCGGGAGCTCGATAGGCTTCCGGCGGGAGGAGTTCGCGCGGAGGAACGGACCGATCGGTTCGCCCTGCTGGGGGTGAAGGCGTTCACGGACGGCGCCTTCGGTCCCCGGACCGCCTGGCTCTCGGAACCCTACTCGGACTCCCCGGCCGACGCGGGTCTTCCGACGGCCACCGAGGAAGAGCTGTCGGCCCGGCTCGAACGGGCCGCCGGGATCGGGCTCGGAGCGGCGGTCCACGCGATCGGTGATCGGGCGCTGGGTCAGGCCCTGCGGGTCCTCGCACCCCTGGCCGGCCGGACCCCGGCGCTCGCGCGGATCGAACATGCGGCGCTCACCCCCCCCGCTCTCCTCCCGGAGCTCGACCGGGTCCGCCCGGCCCTGGTCGTTCAGCCCGGGTTCGTCTGGAGCGATCACTGGCTCCCGGCCCGGCTCGGGGCCGAGAGGACCCGGTGGGCGTATGCCTTCCGCACGCTCATCGACCGCGGTCATCTCCTCGCCGGCTCGAGCGATGCTCCGGCCGACCCGGTCGACCCGTGGCGGGGACTCGCCGCCGCGCTCTCCCGTCGGGACCCCCTCGGCCGCTCGGCGAACCCCGAGACCGCCGAAGCGCTCTCGGCCGAGGAGTCGGTCGTCCTCTACACACGGAACGCAGGTCGTGTGCTGGGGGAGTCCGACCTCGGGACGCTCGAGCCGGGCGCGCGCGCGGACCTCCTCGTGATGGAGGCCACCGACCTCGCCCGGGCCCTCCCGGCGGGGGCGAGCGGCGTCATCGAGACCTGGACCGGAGGCCGTCGTGTGTACGCGCGCTCGGGCCCCTCCCGCAGGTAATCGTATAACCTCCGTGCCGGAGTCCCGGGTCGATGTCGGCTCCCCCGAGCGTCCCCCTCCGGAAGGAGTTCTCCCCGACGATGCGGGTCGATGTCCTCGTCTCGGACTGGAAGGCGGCGCTTTCCCCGGAACTCCCGGAAGAAGAGCAGGAACGCCAGCTCTACGCGCAGGGGTGGGAGGCCTACCTCGCCGGGGACTATGGATTCGGCCTCTGGTGCTGGCACGAGTGCGACCGCCTCACCAACAACCTGAACGGCAACATCCGTGAGGTGACCCGGGTCCTCGGACCGGGCCGCTACTTCGGCTTCACGCACCGGAAGGCGGTCGCCCTGGCCGTTCCCATCGAACGGATCTACCGCCCTCGCAAGGGCGATATGAGCACGCCCCGGACCGATGCGTTCGTCCTGCCGCTCTACCAGGTCCTCTGCGTCTACCTCGCCCACGCCGAGGCGGGGGACACGAAGTCCCGAGCGCTCCTCGAGATCGCGCTCGGGGAGCTCGAGGACCGTCGGAGAGCCGATCCGTTCCTGCGCCACTTCGAGACGTTCCGGGACCTCCAGGCCCGGACCGCACGCGCCGGGACCGCCGGATCTCCCCCTCCCCCGGTCCCTTCGCCACCGGCCCCTCCCGCCGGCGGCACGAAGGGACGCCGGAAGCGGTCGGGCTAGCGAATCCGTGGGACCCCCGAAGCCGTTTAACGCGGGGAGCGCCCGCGGTCCCGGGGGTTCGAACGATGCGGGCCGTGGTGCTAGGGGGGGGCGGGCTGACCGGACGGTGCACGGTGAGAGACCTCGCGCAAGGCAAGGTCTTCGACTCGGTCCTCGTCGCCGATCTCGACCGGGGCCTCGCGGCCGCCGCCGCGAAGGCGGGGGGTCCCAAGGCGAAGGCCGTGACGGTCGATGTCCGGCGAAGGGCCTCGGTGGCGAAGCTCCTGCGGGGCGCGGACGTCGTCGTCAACGCGGTCCAGTACAACTTCAACCTCGACGTCATGCGAGCGGCGCTCGCGGCCCGGGTCCCCTACCTCGACTTCGGCGGCCTCTTCCACATGACCCGCCGCCAGCTCACGCTGGATGCCGCCTTCCGTAAGGCCGACCTGGTGGCGATACCGGGGTTCGGTCAGGTGCCCGGGGTCTCGAACGTCCTCGCAATGGAAGCGGCGCAGGACCTCGACCGCCTCGAATCGATCGTGATCCGGGACGGCTGGCGCGACCTCACGGTCGGCGCCCCCGAGATCTCCTTCACCTGGTCCCCCAGCACGTTCCTCGACGAGATGATCCTCCCGGCGATGGTCTTCGACGGGGGGGAGTACCGCGAGGAGCCCCCGATGAGCGGGGCCGAGGAGTTCGACTTCGAGGCCCCCGTGGGACGGACCCGGGTCTACCGGACCCTGCACTCCGAGCCAGCGACCCTGCCCCAGAGCCTCCGGTCGAAGGGCATCGTCCACTGCGAGTGGAAGGAGGGAGGTCCGGGCATCGAAGTGCTGCGGACGATGTCGCTGCTCGGGCTCGGCTCGCGCAAGCCGCTCCGCGTCGGGGCGTCGACCGTGAGTCCCCGCGCCTTCACGCTCGCGCTCCTCCGGCGCGAGAAGCTCCTCGGCGCCCCCGAGGGGATCCGCGTCAACGACTGGGAGATCTGCGACATCGAGCTGAAGGGCGCCCAGAAGGGTCGGTCGGTCACCCGCCACGCGATCGCCCGCTTCCCGCCCCGCCCGGACTGGCACCTCACCGCGACCGAGTACGCGGTCGGCGTCGCCGGGGCGATCGGAGCCGAGCTGATCGCGCGGGGAGAGATCACCGAGCGGGGGGTCGTCCCCCCCGAGCGATGCGTCCCCTCCGCGTCGATGCGGGCGGCCCTGCGCGCCCGGGGCATCGAGACGACCATCACACCGCTCGAGCCACCGCTCCCCCCGTTCCGGCAGGCCTGAACCGCGCGTTCGAGCGGTGAAACCGACGAGTTTGAACGGGGTTACGCGTCAATTAGACGGCCGTTCCACATGCTTTCGCTAGCGGAACCTTAGAGCGGTGTTTTGGTGTCATAACGTCTATCGTTGTTATGACTGGTTCTCGTTCTAAGCCAATTATATATAGCCAATTTGAGGTGCTGCCCCCGTCCGAGATGAGTTCGTTATGGCGGATGGTGAACCCGCCTCGATTCCCCCGTTCCCGGGCCGGGAACGCGGTACTTCTTCCCTGAGCCTTCGGGACGACAGTCTCCCCCCCGCGCTCCGAGCCGAGGACGCGGCCGTTCCGTCCCCCGCGGTGCCCGTTCCGGCCCCGAAAGACGAGGGTCCGAAGGAGAAAGAGCCGAAGCCGTCCTCCGAGCCGAAGGAGGCCAAGGAGTCGAAGAAGGAGGAACCGAAGGCCGCGGTGAAGGAGGGGCCCAAAGAGGTCGCGCCGGTCGCACCGGCCGAGAGCGAGGTCCCGGCACTCCCGATCTCCGTCCAGCGGCTCATCCCGAAGCTCAAGAAGAGCGCGAAGCTCTTCGAGGAGGGGAAGAAGCGGATCCCGAACTCCTCGAGCTCGCTCATCCGGGTCGCCTCCTACGACCCGGTCCCTCCGTTCATCGTGCGCGCGAAGGGCCCGCGGATCTGGGACGAGGACGAGAACGAGTATCTCGACTTCAACCTCGCCTACGGGGTCCTGATCAACGGCCACGCCCCCTCCGAGCAGGTCCGGGCGGTCCAGGAGGCCGCCCAGTTCGGCCTCCACTTCGCGTCCCCCACGGCGCTCGAGATCGACGTCGCGAAGATGTTCCAGAAGCTCGTCCCGAGCGCCGAGCGGGTCGCGTTCGGGTCGAACGGCTCGGACGCGACCATGAACGCGATCCGGATCGCCCGCGCGGTGACCGGCAAGGACGCGATCCTGAAGTTCGAGGGCCACTACCACGGCCAGCACGATATCGCCCTGATCAGTGCCGAGGCCCCCCCGATCGTGGCCGGTCTCGACGAGTATCCGCGGCCGCTCCCGAACTCCGCCGGCATCCCGCCCGGGGTCACCGACTACGTCATGGTCGCCCCGTTCAACTCCGTCACCGCCTTCGAACGGATGGTCCGTCGCTATCGGAACCGTCTCGCGGCCGTGATCCTCGAGCCGGTGATGGCGAACTCGGGGATCATCCCGCCGGAACCGGACTATCTGAAGCGTCTCGTGGAGATCGCCCACGACAACGAGATGCTCGTCATCTTCGACGAGGTCTTCACGGGGTTCCGGGTCGCTCCGGGAGGGGCGCAGCAGCTCTACGGCGTCCAGCCGGATCTCTCCTGCTGGGCGAAGGCGCTCGGCGGCGGCGTCCCGGTCTCCGCGGTTTCGGGCAAGGCCGAATACATGGACCTGATCGCCCCGGGCCGGATCTCGTTCGGCGGCACCTACTTCGCGAACAACCTCTCGATGGCGGGGAGCCTCGCGAACCTGAAGATGCTGCATCGGGGCGGGGAGGAGCTCTACAACCGGTTCGGCCGCCTTACCGAGAAGCTCGCGAAGGGCCTCGAGGAGGCCGCGCGCGACGCGAAGATCTCCATCCTCGTGCAGCACGTGAACGGGATGCTCCAGTTCTGGTTCACCCGTCGCAAGAAGATCACGAACTACCGCGAGTCGCTCCAGATCGACTGGGATCTCTACCTGCGGCACTCCCAGCTCCTGCTGGAGAAGGGGATCTACATCCATCCGGACAACTACGAGCGGCTCACCCTCTCGAGCTCGCACACCGACCGCGAGATCGAGAAGTTCATCTCGGTCGCCACCGAGACGTTCAAGGAGCTTCGGACGCTGCCGCGCGATTACCTTCCGTAACCGGTTCCGTTTCCCTCGGTCGCGCGAACGGGCATTAATAGGGGCGTTCTTTCGTAACGAGGTGCTCGTCGGGACGCATCCGTCGGCCCCCTAGGAGTGTCGTCGGGGGATGGGTCGTAGTCTGAGCGATCTCGCGATTTTCGTCGGCCGGCGGCTGCTCCAACTGGTACCGGTGCTCTTCGGGGTCATCCTGCTGACGTTCATCGTCACTCACGTCGCCGCCGTGGATCCGTGTCCCCGCTGGTACCCCAAGGCCAGCCACGCGACGATCGCCCGCTGCACCGCCCAGTTCACCGCGCCGATCCTGACCCAGTTCTGGACCTACTTCACCCAACTCCTGGGAGGGGACTGGGGGGCCTCCCAGCTCGGGGTCCCGGTCTACCCGCAGATCGCGATGGCGGTCCCGGCGACGCTCGAGCTCGTGTTCGCCGCGCTGTTCCTCATGGTCGTCGTCGGGATCCCGCTCGGGGTCATCGCCGCACAATACGGAGGGCGGTGGGGGGACCACCTCGTCCGGATCTTCTATCTGAGCGGCTGGGCGACGCCGACGTACGTCGGGGCGATCATAGCCGCCGTGTTCCTGGCCCAACCGCTCGGCCTGCCCGCCCACGGGGCGTTCAGCAACACTCCCCCCTTCCCGCAGTACACCCACATGTCGGTCGTCGACGCAATCCTCGCGGGAAACTTCCCCTACATGGTCGACGCGCTCTCGCACCTCGCGCTCCCGGCGGGAGTGCTCGCGTTCATCAACATGGGGATCGCGACCCGGATGACGCGGGCCTCCATGCTGGAGGTGCTCCCGCTCGACTTCGTGAAATCGGCACGGATGAAAGGGCTCTCGAACTTCGTCGTGCTCTACAAGCACGCGCTCCGCAACGCGCTCATCACGACCACGACGGTCCTGGGGGTCACGGCCGGGGGGCTCCTCGCGGGAACGGTCGTCGTCGAGGAGGTATTCGCATGGCCGGGGATCGGTGCGTTCGCCTTCAGCGCGCTCGGGGGTGGCGGTCAGCCGAACTTCGATGGGGCGATCGCGGTCGTGGTGGTGTTCGCCCTCGGGGTGGTCGTGGCGAACCTCGTCGCGGACATTCTCTACGGGCTCCTCGACCCCCGCGTCGAGTGGCGGTGAGGGGTCGTGGATTCGTCGGTCCCCTCCGAGGTCCCTTCCGACCGCGGGTCGATTCCCGCCCCCCTCCCTCGGCCGGATCGGGAGGCCCCCGATACGGGAGGGATCCCGCGGGGACCGAGGATGCGCGCGACCCTCGTCGGTTTCTACCGTGTGCTCCGCGCGAACCCGCTCTCGTTCGCCGGATTCATCCTGGTCGCCTTCATCCTGGTCCTGGCGCTCGTCGTCTTCGTCGCCCCGCATCTCGTCGTTCCGTACGGAGCCCTCCAGCAGACCGGCCAGTACAACGAACCCCCCACGATCTTCCAGAATCCCCCCTCGCTCCAGCACCCGTTCGGGACCGACGGCAACAGCCACGACATCTTCTCCAACGTCGTCCTGGCCCTCCCGCTCGACGTCGGGATCGGCGTTGCGATCGCCGGCTTCTCGCTCCTCGCGGGCGGAGCCCTCGGCCTGCTCGCCGGCTTCTGGGACCGGCCCGGCACCCTCGGGGGCGGGGCTTCGGTGGTGATCCTGCGGCTCACGGACATCTTCCTCGCCTTCCCGAGCCTCGTCCTCGCCCTGGCGATCGTCGCGTCGCTCGGGCCCGGCATCGGCCAGACGATCCTCGCGGTGCTGCTGACGTGGTGGCCGTACTATGTACGGCTCGTCCGCGGCGAGGTGCTCGCGGTCAAGAACCTGCCGTACGTCACCGCGGCCCGGGCTGCCGGCGTTCGGGACCGAAGGATCCTGACGCGGCACATCCTGCGGAACGTCCTCGAGCCGGTCGTCGTCTACTTCACGCTCGACATCGGCACGGTCCTCGTGACGTTCTCGACGATCGCCTTCGTGATCCCGCGCGGCATCCCGTATCCCTCCGCCACCCCGGAATGGGGAACGATGATGTCGTTCTATCAGGGCAACTACCTCATCCAGACCTACTGGTGGGCGATCGCCTTCCCGGCGATCGCGATCTTCATCACGGTACTCGCGTTCAGCCTCCTCGGGGACGGCCTCCGGGACGTCCTCGACCCCCGCAGCCGTCGGGCGCTCGCGGAGACCGGTAGAGGAGGAGCGAGCACGACCCCGGAGCCTACGGCCGGGGCGCCGGCGCTTCCCGAGGCCGCGCTCGCCGAGACCGCGGTCCCGGAGCTGAGGGGTGGGGGATGACCGAACCGGTCCTGTCGATCGAGAACCTCTCGGTCGACTACGAGGTCGGCGCCGGCCGGTTCCAGGCCGTCTCGGACGTCTCCCTGGAGATCCCGCCGGGTCGGGTCGTCGGGATCGTCGGAGAGACCGGGTGCGGGAAGAGTACCCTCGCCCAGGCGATCCCCCGCCTCCTGCCCGAGCCCCCGGCCCGCATCCGTTCCGGCCGGATCGTCTTCCAGGGGACCGACCTCGTTCCGGTGTCACGAGCGAAGCTCCCAATGGTACGAGGGACCAGCATCGGGATGATCTTCCAGGAGCCGCTCAACTCCCTCAATCCGGCGTTCCGTGTCTACGACCAGATCGCCGAGGCGATCCAGATCCGTCACTGGAGGGAGGAGGGGCTTCTCCCGATGTTCCGGCCGGGTCCGACACCGTTCGACTACTCCCGGCGGCCCCTCCCCGATGCGGGGGACGTGCTCTCGCGACCGTTCCTCCCCGGGGAGGCGGTCCAGGAAGCGGCCCGTCGGAAGGTCCGGACACGGGCCGACTATCGCCGGGAGGTGCTCGAGTACCTGCGCCTCGTCCGGATCAACGACCCCGAAACGATCCTCGGGCTCTACCCGCACGAGCTCTCGGGCGGCATGCGTCAACGCGTGATGATCTCCATGGCGCTCTCGGAGAAGCCGACGCTCCTCATCGCCGACGAACCGACGAGCGCGCTCGACGTGACGATCCAGGCCCAGGTGCTGACGCTGATGAAGGAGCTGATCGACGAGGTGCATGCCTCGATCCTTCTGATCAGCCACGACCTCGGGGTCGTCGCCGAGATGGCCGACGACCTCGGGGTGATGTACGCCGGGCGCCTCATCGAGGTCGGGCCGATCGCCGAGGTGCTCGAGACCCCGCGCCACCCGTACACGAAGATGCTCCTGCGGTCGATCCCGAACCGCTATAAGACGGACGGAGCGCTTCCCTCGATCTCGGGGACCGTCCCGAACCTCTCGCACCTACCGCCCGGGTGCCGCTTCCATCCCCGATGCCCCATCGCGCGTCCCGCCTGCGGCCGCAATCCCCCCCCGCCCCTGCGGGCGGTGGAGGGGGGTCCGGCCGACGACGCCCACCGGAGCGCCTGTCACTTCGCCGAGGAGGTGGCGAACCTCCCGTGAACGCCGCTCCGCTGCTCGAGACCGCGGGCCTCGCCAAGTACTTCCCCCTCACCCGCAGCATCGGGGAGGTCGTCGGCCGGCGTCCGAGTCGGTCGATCCATGCGGTTGACGGCGTGAGCCTCTCGATCGCCCCCGGCGAGACGCTCGGGCTGATCGGCGAGTCCGGTTCCGGGAAGACCACGTTCGGCTGGGTGGTCTCCCGCCTCCACGACGCGACCGCAGGGGGGATCCGGTTTGAAGGGACCGACGTCACCAAGCTCACCGGCGCGCGGCTGCGGGCATGGCGGCGCAACGTTCAGGTCGTCTTCCAGGACCCGGTCGGCTCCCTCGACCCCCGCCTCAAGGTCTGGCAGATCGTCTCGGAGCCGTATCGGGCCCAGGCCCAGACCGAGCGTGCGCTCGTCCGTCGGAATCGCCGTCGCATCCGCAAGGAGAACCGCCAGCGGGAGCGAAGGAACCGCGAGGCCGCGCGGAAGAAGCCACCGCTTCCGGCCGAGCCGCTGGAGCCGGTGCCCGGTATGCCCCCTCGCCTGACGCGTGCCGTGACCCGCGAGCGGGTGCGCGAAGTGCTCGGGACAGTAGGGCTCCCCACGGACTGCCTCGACCAGTACCCCCACGAGTTCTCCGGAGGGGGCCGTCAGCGTATCTCACTCGCCCGCGCCCTGTCGGTCGACCCGAAACTCATCGTCCTGGACGAGCCCACGAGCGCCCTCGATGTCGCGGTCCAGGCCCAGATCTTGAACCGTCTGGTCGAACTTCAACGAGAGCGGGGGATCGCCTACCTCATGATCACGCACAATGTGGCGGCGGTGCGCTACATCGCCGACCGGGTGGCGGTGATGTACCTGGGTCAGCTCCTGGAGGTCGGTCCGACCCGCGAAGTATTGGAGCGGCCCGTCCACCCGTACACGAAGGCCCTCTTGGCCGCGGTCCCGGTCCCCGACGTGGGCCGCCGCCGGACGCGCTATCGGATCGGGGGGGACATTCCCACGCTCATCGATCCGGTCCCGGGCTGCCGGTTCGCACCCCGGTGTCCGTTCGTCCAGGACCGCTGCCGCGAGGCGGACCCCCCGCTCGCTCCGGCCCCGGGTGCCCCAGGGCACGAGGTCGCCTGCCTGCGGGCGGAGGAGGTCGCAGCGATTCCGCCCGAGGCACTGCTCACGACCGCCGAGCCCGGACGGGCAGGTCCGGACCCGAATGACTCGACCGCTGTGTCGGCCCTCAGCGACTCAGCCACATCGTGTTGAACAGCATCACGTAGGGTTCCGCGCTCCCCATCGGGTTCGGAATGCCCCCATGCAGGTTGGTCGAATAGACGGAGAACGAGGTCGGGACGACCAGCCAGATCTCCGAGTAGTTGTAGTACAGGAGGTTGGCCATCGTCGTGTAGTCCGAGGTCAGGCTCGTCCCGTTCGATTCGGCCGCGGCCTGGTAGACGAGATTGTCCACCGTCGCATTGCTGAAGTGGGCCATGCACATGTTGGCACTGCCCTGGCTGTAGGCATCGTTCTGGGTCCAATCGTCCGGTGAGATGTAGTCGGACGTGTAGAACTCCTGGCCCATCGGGAACGGTCCGCCGTTCGTGGTCGTCTCGGTGTTGCAGACCCCGGCCGAGTTCTGCACCTGTTCGACGTAGAGGTCGTCCAGCGAGATTTTCACCGGATTGATGGTGATCCCGATTTGTGCCAGGTCGGTCTGGAGGAACGACGCCGTCGTGGCCCAGTCCGCTCCGATATCGAGGTAGGCGTAGTTGATGGCGTTCCCCGCGCAGGCGCCGTTGGCGCACGGGGAGTTCGCAATCTCCTGCTTCGCCAGAGTGAGGTTGTAGGCGTAGTTGGGCAGGTTGGCCGTCGCCGCGTTGTCGTACGGGTACGACGGCGGCACCGGCCCGACCCACTGGGTCGCGTACCCGCCGAACGCCTGATTGATGATCTGGGAGTAGTCGATCGCGTGGGTGATCGCCTCCCGCACCGAGAGGTTGTCGAACGGAGCCACGTTCTGGTCGAGGTAGATCCACCAGGAACCACTCGTCGCGCCATAGACGATGGGATCCTCGGAGACGATCAGGTTCGATTGGCCCTTGAGGGTATTGATCGTCGACGGGCCGATGTAGGAGAACGAAGCGCTCTGGACGGCCCCGCTCTTGAGGTCGTTGATCGTCACGTCGAGCGTCGTCTGGAAGATGATGTCGACGGTCGTGTTCGCCGGCTGGATCATGTTGTTCCACGGCTCGGTCGCGGCGGCCGCCGTCCCCCAATAGTTCTTGTCCGGGGTGAGCGTGTAGCCCCCGCCGGAGTTGGGATTGTAGTTGGAGAGCAGGTACTGGCCGGTGCCGAGCGTGTGGGTCGAGAGGTAGCCGTTCGGCGAGCCTTCGACGATCCCACCGTTCTGGTCGACCCAGGCCGGGTCGACGGCGTAGGCGTTCGGCGCGGAGATCGAGGCGAAGAGGTACGTGTAGTTGCTCGAAAGGTATCCGTACCCGAGGTTGAGCGCGATCGTGAGGTTGTCGATCACTTGGAACGACTGGTTCGCCACCTCCATCTGCTGGATCTGGGACGAGGTCAGGTTGTAGAAGTTCCAGGTGTTGAGGTCATTGACCAGCGTCGTGTTCGCGGCCTGGATCGTCGTGTTGTCCGAGTAGTAATTGAGCGGGTTCGCCGGGTCGAAGTTCGTCGAGTAGAAGTTCTGCTCGAGGATGAACTGGGGGCCCTGCTCCAAGAGGAGGCTGCGGTAGAGACTGTACCACTGCACGTACGCGTTGTACGGGTCACCGTTCGAGAAGTGGACCCCGCTCCGCAGGTGGAACGTGTAGGTCGAGATGTTCGTGCCCGTGACCGAATTGTAGTTGGAGGACTGCGTCCAGCTCTGAGCGAGGACGGGGAGATACGAAGTGGCGCTCGAGCCGTTGTAGTTGACCAGTCCCTGGTAGACCTGCTGAACGGCCGCCCAACCCGGTGTCGAGAAGGTGACGGCCGGATCGAGATTATCCGGGATCTCGGCCTGGTCGACGCAAATCGTGCTGGTCTTCCCCGGTCCGCACGGAGAGGAGACGGCGCTCTTTCGGAGCGCAAAGTACCCCCCAACGCCGGCGCCGATCAATATTACCACGATGACGATTACGACAACATTTCTGCGTCTTGGGTCCATGCGTAGCACCTGGCCCAGAACGCCGAACCCCTCCTCCTTGATAAACCCCTCGAAAACGCTATAGAAATGAAAGAAGGCACCCGGCCGTCATCACCCTCTTACCCTCCCTCGAACTCGGGACGATCGAGGGGCGCACGATGGACCATACGATGTGGATCGGGGGAGAGTGGGTCGCCGCCGGCAGCGAGGCGACGATGCCGGTCGTGAGCCCGTTCGACCGGGCCTCGCTCGGGACGGTTCCTCGCTCGGGCCGCGAGGACGCCCGGCGCGCGATCGACGCAGCTCGCGAAGCGTTCGACAAGGGGCCGTGGCCCCGACTGCCGCCCCGGGGACGCGGCGAGGTCTTCCTCAAGGCCGCCCAGATCCTCCAGGAGCGGCTCGGAGCGATCGCCGAGCTCGAGAGCCGTAACCAGGGCAAGACGATCAAGCAGGCGGCCGACGCCGACCTGCCGTTCTCGATCGACAACCTCGTCTTCTATGCGGGCGCGGGCCGCACGCTCGAGGCGAAGAGTCCCGGGGAGTTCACCGGCGACGGCACGACGATCTTCCGTCGCGAACCGGTCGGGGTCGTCGCCTCGATCACGCCGTGGAACTACCCGTTCATGATGGCCGTCTGGAAGATCGCGCCGGCGCTCATCGTCGGCAACACGGTCATCCTGAAGCCGGCGAGCTACACGCCGCTCACTTCGCTCGAGCTCGGTCGGGCGTTCCAGGACGCCGGGATCCCCGCCGGGGCGTTCAACATCATCACCGGACCGGGCGCCGAGATCGGGGACGAGCTCACCCGCAACCCGAAGGTCGATCTCGTCTCGCTCACCGGCGACACCGCGACGGGGCGGAAGATCATGGAGGCGGCAAGCGGCACGGTGAAGCGCGTCCAGCTCGAGCTCGGCGGCAAGGCGCCGTTCGTCGTCTTCGAGGACGCCGACCTCGCCGCCGCCGTCGAGGGGGCGATGGTGGGCGGGTTCGTGAACGGGGGCCAGGACTGCACGGCCGCGACGCGACTCATCGTCCACAAGAGCCTGCGCGCGAAGTTCGTCACGCATCTGCTGGAACGGGTCCGGCAGGTACGGGCCGGCGATCCGCTGTCCCGGTCGACCGATCTCGGACCCCTCGTCAGCCCGGTCCAGCAGAAGACCGTCCTCGATTTCGTCGAGAAGGGGAAGTCGGAGGGGGCGGCGCTCAAGATCGGCGGGACCGACGACCACGAGCGGTTCCCGAACGGCGCCTTCGTCCTGCCGACGGTGTTCGACTCGGTCGCGCCCGACATGACGATCGCGCAGCGGGAGATCTTCGGGCCGGTCCTCGACGTTCTCGAGTTCTCGACGTTCGACGAGGCGATCGAGATCGCGAACGGGGTCGACTACGGTCTCGCCGGCAGCGTCTGGACCGAGGACGTACGCACCGCGCTCAAGGCCGCCCACGCGCTCCGATTCGGCGACGTCTGGGTGAACGACCACCTCCCCCTGGGCTCCGAGACGCCCCACGGAGGGTTCAAGCAGTCCGGCTTCGGCAAGGACCTCGGGACCGACTCCCTGAACGACTACACGGTCGTGAAGAACATCTATGTCGACCTCACCGGGCAGGCACGGAAGGGCTGGCACTACACCGTGTACGGGGACCCGGCCTAGACCGAGGGCCCGTGACCGACGGCATCCCTGCGAGCGGGAAAGGCGCGCTCTTCATCGACGGAGCGTGGCGAGCGCCCTCGACCGGTAAGTACGTCCCGGTCGTCGACCCCTCGACGGGCCGAACGCTCGGAGAGGCTCCGGTCGCATCGGCCGACGAGGCCCGGGCCGCGGTCGACGCGGCGGCCGGGGCCGAGGAGCGATGGGCGAACGTCCCGGGCCACGAGCGGGCCCGTCTCCTTCGCGCCGTCTCCGACCGTCTCCTTGCCGACCGCGAAGTGATGGCCCGCCTGATCGCGTCCGAGGTGGGAAAGCCGATCGTCGAGGCGCGGGTGGAGGTCGACCGAGCGGTCGGGGTCTACCGGCTCGCGGCCGAGGAGATCCGCCACCTGGGCGGGGAGAGCTTCCCCGCGGACGCCTACCCCCTCCCTCCGGGGAACGAGCAGCGCTACCTCTTCACGGTCCGCGACCCGATCGGTGTCGTCGTCGCGATCGGCCCGTTCAACTTTCCCCTCAACCTCCTCT
The DNA here is from genome assembly GCA_046704665.1 of Thermoplasmata archaeon. GTDB lineage: Archaea > Thermoplasmatota > Thermoplasmata > Lutacidiplasmatales > UBA184 > Lutacidiplasma. The sequence continues at coordinate 20,049 of JBJKRJ010000048.1, forward strand.
CCCACAAGATCGCCCCCGCGCTCGCCGCGGGGAACCCGGTCGTCGCGAAGCCGACGAGCGCCGCGCCGTTCACCGCGCTGCGTCTGGCCGAGCATTTCGCGGCGGTCGGCCTTCCCTCCGGGGCCCTGAACGTCGTCGTCGGCTCGGGGGGGACGGTCGGCAACATCCTGGTCGAGCATCCCCGGACCCGGCTCGTCACGTTCACCGGCTCCACGGAGGTCGGGAAAGGGATCGCGGAGCGTGCGGGGCGTCAGGCGAAGCGGGTGATCCTCGAGATGGGAGGGATGGACCCGTTCGTCGTGCTCGACGACGCCCCGCTCGACGTGGTCGTGCCCGCGGCGGCGCGGGGGATCTTCAGCTACTCGGGTCAGGTCTGCACTGCCTCGAAGCGCCTGCTCGTCGAGGAGACGATCGCGGAGAAGTTCGCACGGGCCCTCGCCGAGCGGGCGAAGTCGCTCAAGGTCGGCCCCGCGCTCGAGGAGACCACCGAGGTCGGTCCCCTGATCGATTCCGAGGCCGTGGAGCGCATCGAGGCCCTCGTCGCGGACGCCCGGTCGCGCTCGGCCGAGGTCCTCGCCGGCGGCTCCCGCCCGGCCGGGGGTGGGAACGGCAGCTTCTACGCCCCGACCGTGCTCGACCACGTCCCGGAAGAGGCGCGGGTCGCCCGGGACGAGCCGTTCGGACCGATCGCTCCGATCCTCCGGTTCTCGACGCTCGACGACGCGGTGCGGATCGCGAACGGGACCCCCTACGGGCTCCAGGCCGCGGTCTACACGCGCGACCTCGCACGGGGGTTCCGCCTCGCGAAGCGGATCCGCGCGGGCGGGGTCCATCTCAATGACCCGACGACCCTCCGTTGGGATGCGCTGCCGTTCGGCGGGATCAAGGAGAGCGGCCTCGGCCGCGAGGGACTGCGCTACGCGATGCAGGAGATGACCGAGGTCAAGCTGATCTCGGTCAACTACGCCTAGTCGGGGTCGCGGGCCGACCGCTCCCCCGGCTCCTTCGTGGGAAGGTGCGGGGTCGGGATCGGAGGGACCCCCGGTGTGGGCACCGCGTGCTCCGGGGGCCGATGCGGCTCTTCCGGGTGGCTCGGTGGGTGGGCCGCCGGACCGGTGGGACGGGGCGTCCCGGGGGTCGCCACGAGGCTGTCGAGGGCGTCCTCGAACGCCGTCAGGCCCCGCTCGAGGAGCTCGTCCTCGATGGTGAGGGGGGCCATGAACCGCAGGGTCTGGTCCCAGGCACCGCACGTGTGCATCAGGACCCCGCGGGCGAGCAGGGCCGAACGCATCGCCCTCGCCCGCTCGCCCCACGGGAGCCGCCCGGAGCGGTCGCGGACGAACTCGGTTCCGATCATGAACCCGCGGCCCCGCACGTCCCCGATCGTCGGGTGACGTTGGGCGATGCTACGGAACCGCTCGAGGAGCGTGGCGCCCCGCTGGCGGGTCCGCTCGAGCAGGTCCCCCTCCCGCAGGACCTTCAGGACCTCCGTCCCGGCGGCGAGCGCGAGCGGGTTCGCTCGGTAGGTTCCGAGATGGAAGCCTCGCGGCAGCTCGGGGACGAGGTCCTCGCGGTACGCGACGACCGAGAGCGGGATCCCACCCCCGATCGTCTTCGCGATGCACAGGATGTCCGGCGTCACCTGGGCGTGGTCGACCGCCCACATCCGCCCGGTCCGGCCGAGACCGCTCTGGACCTCGTCCGCGATGAGCAGGATGTCGTGCCGGTCGCAGAACTCCCGGAGCGACGGAAGGAAATCGTCGGGCGGGACGACGTACCCTCCCTCCCCCAGGACCGGCTCGACCAGGACCGAGGAGATCGCGTTGACGCCCGAGTACGGGTCGTTCACGAGGTGCTCGAGATAGGAGATCGTCCCCGCCGCCCCGTGGTCCGCGCCGAGCACGGGCCGGTACGGGTCGGGGTACGGGACCCGGACGATCGACCCGGCCGGAAAGCTGGTCGTCGTGTGGTATCGCCGCCCGCTCGTCAGGTGGACCGCGCCGCCGTGGACGCCATGGTACGCGCCGGAGAAGGCGACCGTGCCGCGCTTTTCCTGCGCGAAGTCGGCGAGGCTGACCGCCGTCTCGACGCAGTCTCCGCCGGTGACCGTGAAGAAGATCCGGGCGTGGTGGCGCATCTGGCCGGGGAGCGCGTCCTCGAGCTCCTCCAGGAACCGGATCCGCGCTTCGGTGGGGAGTTCGAGCGCATGCCAGATCTCCTGCGCCTGCGCTTCGACCGCCCGCACGACCCGGGGATGGCGGTGACCGAGGTTGAGGACCGAGATACCGGCGACCCAGTCGATGAACCGGTTCCCGTCGACGTCCTCGATCGTCGCTCCCTGCGCGACCTTGGGAGCGATCGGGAAGTAGTGAGGATAGCCGATCGCGTCGGTCTCCCATCGGGCCTGGTCCGCGAGCAGCGCGCGGGATCGGGGACCGGGCGGAGGGTGGAGGATGCGGGGCGCATCCGGGAAGCTGAGCCATTCGACCCGGTCGGTCATCGGGCCCACCGAGAGGTCGCATCGGGTGTGACCATATCACTTCTGGGATGGCGACCCGTCTCGGGAGGGGACGGCCGGCTCCCCCGGCGGAGGGGCAATGGCGGGTGGCGACGCCGGGCCCCCGGGGCGCCGAGTCGGATGCCAGTGACCCGCGCGACGCAGTTCGTTGCGGAGGAAGAGATAGAGCCACTCCGCGAGGTACGGTCCCGGGATCAGGAGCTCGAGGGCGAACCGCCACGGGACCCGGACCGTGACGAGGTGCGTCTCTCCCGTCCAGATCGCTTTCGAGATCCGGTGACGGCCGTCGAGGGCGACCTGGTACCAGCCGCGACCCGCGACGATGATCGGGAAGGCGAGGTCAGCGCGGTCGAGGAACCGGGGGAAGAGACGAAGCGCGAAGCGGATCATCCCCGGAGAGAGCTGGGGGAGCTCGGTGAGCGGGGTCGGGACGATCGGTACGGTGTGCCGTCGAAGATAGCGGACCGCAAGGAAGAGACCCGGCCGTCGATGCCAGCTCACGTCACGGGAATCGGTCACGACGCGTCCCGGCTCCGGGCCGCCCGAAGGTCGTCGGTCGAATTCAAGACGTGGGGTATCGACGGGTGGGCGCGCAACGAACTTATCGGTGGGCGGTTGCGGGTGCGCGAAGGGCGATTCCTACGAACGAAGCGATCTCCTCCGCACCCCGGACGCACCGCGTGGACGTACACCTCCACCTGAGCCACTGGTGGCGGGACATTCGGCGCACCGGCTATCGCGCGGACCTCGACTACACCCTCCGCGGTCTCTTGGCCGAAATGGACCGCAGCGGGATCGAGCACGGTCTCGTGATCCAGCTCTTCCAGGCCCCGAGCGTCCGGGAAGGGCTCACCGAGGCCCGTCAGATCGCGGACGAGAGCCAGGGACGGCTCCACCCCGTCACGACGGTCGACCCGACGCAGGGGGAGGAGGCGGTGCGGGCCGCCCTCGCGATGTGGGACTCCGAAGCCGCGCTCGCGGGCATCAAGCTCTATCCGGGGTACGAGGCATTCTACCCGCACGACCGCCGGCTCGACCCGGTCTACGAGTACGCGCACCGACGGAACCTGCCGGTCCTGATCCATCAGGGCGACACCCTCGACGGGATCGGGCTCGTCAAGTTCTCCCGCCCGCTCGAGGTCGACGAGGTCGCGGGTCGCTTCCGCGACGTGCGGTTCGTCCTCTGCCACCTCGGGAATCCCTGGATCGGCGAGGCGACCGAGATGGTCTACAAGAACGAGAACGTCTACGCCGACACCTCGGGCCTGCTCGCGCACCCGTCGGCCCCGTACTTCGACCGCATGATCATCCAGGCCCGCGAAGAGATCCTGAACTCGCTGATCACCATCGGTCACCCCACCCGGATCCTCTACGGGTCCGACTGGCCCCTCGAGGAGCTCTCGGTCGCGGTCTCCCTCATCGACCGGCTCGACCTTCCCGCGTCGGACCGAGAGGCGATCCTCGGGGGGAACGCCCGCCGCCTCTTCGGACTCCCGGCTCTCGGCGCGAGAGGGGGTTCGTCATAAGCTGCGGGCGGCTCGGGCCGAGGCGCGCTCGGCGCCCGGAGCGCCGGCCCACCCCGGAGGCAGTCGATGGACGGCGAGGAGATCCGTAAGATTGTCCGTGAGACGAACTACGTCACCTGGCGCCGACAGGGTGGATGGGAACCCCTCGTCGTGACCCGGGCCGAGGGCTCGCGTTTCTGGGACAGCGCCGGGAAGGAGTATCTCGACTTCTCCTCCCAGCTGGTCGCGACCAATCTCGGGCACGGCAACGCCCGGGTCGCCAAGGCGATCGCCTCCCAGGCGCAAACGCTCGCCTACGCGGCCCCGGGGTTCGCCACGGAGGCCCGGGCCCGGCTCAGTTCGGCGCTGCTCGAGGTGCTGCCGAAGGGGCTCGACCGGTTCTTCTTCAGCACCTCCGGTACGGAAGCGAACGAGGCCGCCCTCAAGATCGCGCGGGCCACGACCCGACGATCGAAGGTCGTCGCCCGGTACCGCTCCTACCACGGGGCGACGGCGGCGTCGATGGCGGTCACGGGGGAGCTGCGTCGCCGCGCGATCGAGCCGCTCGAGAAGGTCCCAGGGACGGTCTTCGCACCGGACTGCTACTGCTACCGGTGCCCGCTCGGGCTCACCTACCCGGACTGCCACGTCGCCTGCGCCGACTATGTCGACTACCAGCTCTCCCGAGAAGGGGACGTGGCGGCGATGATCGTCGAACCCGTGGTCGGAACGAACGGCGTGATCGTCCCGGTACCGGAGTACCTTCCGAAGATCCGGGCGATCACGAAGAAGCACGGGGTCCTCCTCATCGCGGACGAGGTGATGAGCGGATGGGGACGCGTCGGCGAGTGGTTCGCCGTCAACCACTGGAACGTCGTCCCCGACATCCTCACGACCGCGAAAGGGATCACGGGGGCCCAGATCCCCCTCGGTCTCACCGCGACGACGCACGCCGTGCACGACGCGTTCCGCGATACGTACTTCCCGCACGGGCACACCTACGAGGCCCACCCCCTGACGCTCGCTCCCGGCGTCGCTGCGATCGAGGAGTACCGTCGGCTCGGGCTCATCGAGAAGTCCCGGAAGGACGGGGAGTATCTCCTCCGACGCCTCCAGGAGGTCGGCGCGAAGCACCGGTCGGTCGGGGAGGTACGGGGCCTCGGCCTCTTTGCCGCGGTCGAGCTCGTGAGGGACCGGGCCCGCAAGGAGCCGTTCAACACCGAGGACGACAAGCTCGCCGGCCGGCCCCTGGTCGTCGATGAGGTGACGAACGCGATGATGAAGGAGGGCGTCTTCTGCCTCGGCTGGGTCTCCCACCTCGTGGTCGCTCCGCCGCTCATCGTGACCCGCGAGGAGATCGATCGCGGAGTCGAGGTCCTCGACCGGGCGCTCGTGCTCTCCGACCGCCATGCGACCGGTGCCTGACGGCGGTCCGGGAGCGGCGGCGTCCCCTCTTCCGAGGTCCCGCCCGTTCGCCTTCTCCCGCCTGTTCGGAGGGACCTGGCTCGCCTACACGAGCTACGGGGTCCTCCTCGCGGTACTCCCGATCGCGGAGCTCGCGGAAGGAGGGGGCCCCCTCCTCGCCACGCTGGTCATCGGGGCGCCGCTCCTGGCGCAGACCCTCGCCTCGTGGGGCTGGGGGTGGCTCGCGGACCGGACCGGCACGCGTCGGACGCCGCTTGTTCTCGCCACCGCGGCCCAGGCCCTCATGTTCCTCACGTTCCCGACCCTCAATGCCCCCGAGCTGTTCGCCGTACGGGTCTCCCAGGCGGCACTCTTCGGGTCGATCGTCCTCGCCACCACCCAGGCGACCGAGGACCCCACGGTCTCCTCGGCGTTCCGTCTCGGCCGGCTCCAGCTCGCCCAGAGCGCGGGGATGCTGACCGGGGTCGTGGCGGTGTTCCCGCTCCTGGTCCGGCCGGGGTTCGCCCTCACCTCGGAGGCCGGCTGGGAGCTCTCCTCCTTGCTCGCGGTGCTCACGATCGTCTCGGCCGTGGTCTTCGCCGTCGCGGGTGACCTCCCCCCTCTTCCGAAGCCGGTGCGCCCGGCCCGCTTCGACATCTCGTCCCATCCCGGCGTCTTCCGTATGGCGGGGGCGATGGCGGCGATCTCGACGTTCCGCTACGTTCCCGTGACCGCGATCCCGGTCTTCCTCGAGCTGCGGCTCGGCGCGAACGGCTTCTTCGGCCTCCCGATGAACGTGACCGCCCAGCTCGCGCTCTGGCTCGCGGTGACCTCGCTGCTCAACGTCTTCGCCGCGCCGGTCTCGGGCCGCTTCGCCGAGCGCGTGGGCCCCCGGCGGCTCACGCTCGTTGTCTTCGCGTTCGTCTACGCGGCGATCTGGGGCGCGCTCTTTCTCTCCCCGAGCTATCCCGTGACGTTCGCGGTCTGGGTGCTTCCGGTCAGCGTCTTCGTCACGGTGGGAAGCGTGCGCGAGGCGGCGGCGCTCAGCCGCCCGGAGGAACGAGGACGTGCGGTCGGCCTCCTCACCGCGGCGTTCAATCTTGGCGGCCTCCTGGGGGGTGCCCTCGCCGGGACGCTCCTCGCGACCGGCACGACGATCTCGGACGTCTTCTTGGTCGCCGCGCTGGGAAGCTTCGCCTCCGCGTTCCTCTTCCTGCCGCGACTGCTGCGGCTCCCGGCACCGGTCGAGCCCGCTAGAACCAGCGGGTGATGACGACCTTCTTCCGCGTGTAGAACTCGATCGCGTCGCGCCCGGTCGCGTGGAGGTCCCCGTAGAACGACCCTTTCCACCCGACGAAGGGGAAGTACGCCGCCGGCGCGGGGACCCCGATGTTGACCCCGAGCATCCCGGCCTCGATGCGGTGGACGAACTCGCGGGCCGCCTTCCCGTCCCGCGTGAAGATCGCCGAGGCGTTGCCGAAGCGCGAGCGGTTCGCGACCTCGATCGCCTCGTCGAGCGAGGCGGCCCGGATCACGCAGAGGACCGGGCCGAAGATCTCCTCCTGCGCGATCGACATCTCGGGACGGACGTGGTCGAAGAGCGTCGGAGGCACGAAGTACCCCGCCGGGTCGGGGGGCGTCGTTCCCCGCGCGACGACCCGTGCCCCGAGCTTCTCCCCCTCCGCGATCCAGCCGAGGACCCGGTCCCGATGATCGGCCCGGATCACGGGGCCGACCTCCGTTCCCGGTTGGTCGGCCGGTCCCGTCGTGAGCCGGGAGACCGCCTCCGCGAGTCGCTGGACGAGTCGGTCGGCCCCCGGCTCGATCGCGACGACGACGCTTCCTGCGAGACAGCGCTCGCCGGACTGGCCGAACGCGCTCGAAACGATGGCGGGCACGGACCGCTCGAGGTCCGCGTCGGGGAGGACGAGGAGGAAGTTCTTCGCCCCGGCGAGGGCCTGGACGCGCTTACCGTGGGCGGTCGCGGTCGTGTAGATGTGACGCGCCGTCGGGGCCGATCCGACGAACGAGATCGCGTCGACCCCGGGGTGCGTGAGCAGGGAGTTGACCGCCGTCGCGTCCCCGTGGACCAGGTTGAAGGTGCCGGGGGGAAAGTCGGCCTCGGCGATGGCGTGCGCGAGGATCGCCCCCGAGAGCGGGACGCGCTCGGACGGCTTGAGGATGAACGTGTTCCCGCAGACGAGGGCGAGCGGGGCCATCCACAGCGGGATCATCACCGGGAAGTTGAACGGGGTGATCCCTGCGACAACCCCGACCGGCTGGCGGAGGAGGGTCGTGTCGACTCCCCGCGAAACGTCCTCGAGGAACGAGCCCTGGAGGGTCGTCGGCGCCGAGGCGGCGAACTCGACGGCCTCGATCCCGCGGCGGACCGATCCCCGGGCCTCGTCGAGGGTCTTGCCGTTCTCCCGCACGATCGTGCGTGCGAGCTCGTCGGCGCGGGACTCCAGGAGCTGGCGCAGGACCAGGACACGGCGGGCCCGGTCCGCGACGGGAGTCTCCCGCCAACCGGGGAACGCCTTCCGTGCGGCCCCGACGGCCCGATCGACGTCGGCCGCACCGGAGCGGGGAACGCGGGCGATCACCGCGCCGCTCGACGGGTCCGGGACGTCGAGATGCTCGTTGGCCTCCGACCGGACCCAGGCCCCATCCACGTAGTTCTCGAGAGATTCGACCGAGACCATCCGTCGCCCCGACCGGCCCCGAGTCGTCCGGGGTCTTGACGCTCGCGGGCGTCCGCGAGCATCGGGCGAACCCGGGAGGGTCCCGGGCGGCCTTTTGTAGCGCCTCCCACTCCCCTCCTGCCCGACCGCCCGGAGGGGAGGTCGGGTCAGTACGGAGGATTGGTAGAGTGGACCCTCGGTTCGAAGCCGCGTACGCCGAGTACGTTCAGAGGACCCCCCGATCGAAGGCGCTCTGGGAAGAAGGCCGAAAGTGGAGCCCTCTCGGAGTCCACTCGAACTACCGGTTCCTCGACCCCTACCCGTTCTACGTGAGCCGGGCGAAGGGCGTCAGCCTCTGGGACGCCGACGGCAACGAGTACCTCGACTTCAACATGGCCTTCGGCGCGCTCCAGAGCGGCCATGCCCATCCGAAGCTGGTCGAGGCGCTCACGCGCCAGCTCGAGAACGGAAGCATCTACGGCTACGAATGGGATCGGACCCCCGAGGTCTCCGAGCGGATCTGCCGGCGCTACTCGATGGCGAAGGTCCGGTTCAGCACGACCGGCCTCGAGGCGACCCACCACGCGATCCGGTTCGCCCGGGCGCGCACGAAGAAGCGCTACGTCCTCAAGTTCGAGGGGTCGTACCACGGGTCCCACGACACGCTCCTCGTGGGGGTCAAGCCCCGGCTCCAGGTCGCCGGTCCTCGCGATCACCCGAAGTCGGCGCCCGCCTCTCCGGGGATCCCCACCGAGGTCAGCGAGCGGACCCTGATCGCGCCGTTCAATGACCTCGAAGCGACGCGGAAGATCGCGCGCGAGCACGGAGACGACCTCGCCGCGATCATCGCCGAACCGATCCCGATGAACATGGGATTCATCCTCCCCGAGGAGGGATTCTTCCCGGGGCTCCGGGAGCTCGCGGACGAGCTCGGCGCCCTCCTCATCTTCGACGAGATCAAGACCGGTGCGAAGTACCCCCGGGGAGGAGCCGGTCGCGTCGGGGTCCGTCCGGACCTCCTCACCCTGGGGAAGTCGATCGCCTGCGGGGTACCGATGGCAGCGATCGCCGCGGGCCCCGGGGTCCTGGACGAGGTGGGACCGCGCAAGGTGGCCCATGCGGGGACCTATAACTCGAACCCTCTCGCGATGGTCGCCTGCCTTGCGTCGCTCGACCACATCCTGACGGAGGAGGGGCTCGATCGGTCGGCGCGGCTCAACGCCCGGCTCGCGAAGGGCTACGCCGAGATCTTCGACGACGCGGGTGTGACCGCGCACGTCGCGGCGGACGGGCCCTCGGGGACGGTCTTCTTCTCGGACCACCCGGTCCGGAACTGGAGGGAGTTCCTGACGGTCGACGGCGACCGCTCGATGCTCTACTACTATCTCTGCCTGAACCGGGGGCTCATCCCGTCCGGGACCGGACCCGACGAGCAGTGGACGATCTCGGTCCAGCACACCGACGCCGACGTCGATCGCCATCTCGAGATCCTGGGGGCGGTCGCAGAACGTCTGGCCGGCACCCCCCAGGCCGGCGAGATCGAGGAGTCGGTCTAACGCGACCACGCGACCTCGTCCCCCTACAGGGCCGTTCCCCGTGGGACGGGGTGACCTATGGAGGACGCGCGCTCGGGCCCGTCGCGGACGCCCGCGCGATCGCGAGGATCTCGCGCGCCGCCCTCTCCCCCGTCTCGATCGCGCCGTGGATCGTCGCGGAGGCACCCTCAGCGTGGGTCGCCTCCCCGGCAAAGAACAATCGCGCGTCGATCGGGGCGGCCAGGGCCCGTCGCGTGTCGAGACCGACCCCGGGCGGAAAGAACGAGTACGCGCCCTGGACCCAGGGGTCGACCGGCCACCGGTGGACGACCTGGTCGACGACGTCTCCGAGAGTGACACCGGCCGGCATGATGGACTCCCACTCGGCGCGAGTCGCCTCGACGAGGTCTCGTGGGTCGAGTCGGCTCCGTCGTCGTGCCTCCTGACCGGTCGTGAACGCCGATACGACGGCATCCCCGTTCGCGAGCGGGGCGGCGAGTCGCTTGAACGAGGTTGACGTGTCACCCCAGAGATTCCCGAACTCCCCGAGACGACGGACCGCCGAGCCTCCCCGGACCCGCAGGTGAAGGACGAACGCGTTCCCGAAGCCGAGCCGTTCGATCGCCGTGCGTTTCGCCGCCGGCAACGGCGGATCGAAGTCGATCGCGCCCGCTTTCAGGACACCGAGGGGGACCGTCACGATGCCGTAGCGGGAGCGGAACTCTTCCTCGGCGGGACCGTTCTCGCCACGGGGTCGTGCGAGGATCCGGACCCCGTCCGCCTCTCTCACCACACGCACGACCGGGGTGCCCGTCCGCACCCGGTCCCCGAGCTCGGAGGCGACCGAACGGACGAGGGCGCCGTACCCTTCGTCCAGTTGGAAGTTCCGAAAGCCGAACGGTTCGGTCGCCAGTCGCTCCTCTTCGGCCGGACCGAGGACCCCGATCTCGTCCGGGTCGGCCGAATAGGTGTGCGCGTGGAACAGGTGGACGAGAGAGCGGCTCGCGTCGGTCGTTGGCCGTTCGGACAGGAAGGCGCGGAGCGACCGATCCGGCCCGGGATCCTTGGCCATCGCCTCGGGGATCGTCCGTAGCCCGGCCCAGGTGGCGCGCAAGCCGATCACGGGATGGAACGGGAACGCGAACCAGGGGTACCGGCCGACCCGTCGGTGGATGAGGAGCCGGCTCCGCTGGTTGAGCGGGAGGGGCGAGACCCCGAGACCGGCTCGACGCGCCCAGTCGTGGGTGACGACATGGCGACCATGGATCATCATCGATCCGAGCTCGAGCGGACGGCCATCGGCGAGCCGGTAGTCGCTGAACGCGCGCCCCCCGAGCCGGTCCGCGGCCTCGAGCACGAGGACCCGGAGGCCCGCCGCGACCAGCCGCCGCGCGGCGGCAAGGCCCGCGAACCCTGCCCCCACCACGATCACGTCGAGGGGTCCGCGGGGTCCGGGAGCCGGAACCGACGCCAACTGCATTCCCTTCCCTGCGTCCGGTCCCCCCGACCCCGGCCCGACGGCCCCGGGGGCGGCGCCGGGCGTCGACCCCTCTCTCGCGCGATCCTCGGTCCGAGATGGGCCGAACGGTCCCGTTCCCGGGGCCCCCGGCGGGGCTCACTCCAGCGGACGAGCCGTCCTGGGCCGGCAGCGAGGGGGATCGGACCTTCCCCATGGAATCTTCGTAACGGTTAAAAGGGACGGGGACGGCGTGCGGGTTCGGGGGATGTTCCCCCCGCTTCCGCCCACGAGGGGGGGTCGATGCCCCCTACCGGCCGTTCCCTGGCGCAATCCCTAAGAGGACCTCCCCTCTCGTTTCGGACGGAGCCGGATAGCATTCCTCGCGCGCACAAGGAAGTGCTTCTGATCGGGTGCGGTGCGATCGGCACCGTCGCGGCCCTACACCTCGTGAACCACCCCGTCGTGAACCGTCTGACGGTCACCGACGTCGACGCGCGGTCGGCCCGCGGAGTGGCGGAGCGTCTCGGGCCGAACCCCAAGGTCCGGACCCAGGCGCTCGACGCGACCGACGCGAAGGCGCTCGAACGGGCCATGAAGACGGTCTCCGTGGTCATTCAGGCCTCGGTCCCCGGCAACAATGCCCGTGTGCAGGCGGCCTGCCTCGCGACCGACACCGATTACATCGACCTCGCCGCGGACTCGAGCGACCCGTACGTCGCGTCGAGCGAGTGGGAGCAGCAGGGCCGGATCGCGATCATCGGCATGGGAGAGGACCCCGGGCTCTCGAACCTCATGGCCCGCCACTCCGCCGACCGTCTCGATCGCGTCGACTCGATCCGGGTCCGGGACGGGGACAGCGCCTCGAGCCCCGACAGCGTCTTCCTGCCGCTCTTCAGCCCCGAGACGTTCATCGAAGAGACGCTCAACAGCTCCCGCATCTGGGAGAACGGGAAGTATCGCGAGGTCCCTCCGTTCGGGGAGGCCGAGGTCTACGACTTTCCGGCGCCGGTCGGACCCCAGAAGGTCTACTCGGTCGACCACGAGGAGGTTGACAGCTTTCCCCGGTACATCGGCAAGAGCGTCCGGTACGTCGATTTCAAGCTCGCGATCGACGACACCAGCGTGCGGGTCCTCGAGATGCTGCGGGACCTGCGGCTCCTGGAGCGCGGATCGCCCGAAGCCCCCGGGCCCCGGGAAGCGATCCTGCGCGCTCTCCCCAAGCCGGGCGACTTCGCCGGACGGATCCGGGGCGCTTCGATCCTGGCGGTCGAGACATCGGGAGAGAAGGACGGCCGGACGCGGCGCGAGACCCTGTACACGACCTTCGGCCACCGCCGGGCGAACGAGATCCACCGGGTGACCGCCACCTCCTACCTTTCCGGGACCCCGCCTGCCATCGCGGCGATCCAGATCCTGGAGGGGACCATCCGGACGCCGGGCATGCACCCCCCGGAGTCCCTCGACCCGGCCCCGTTCTTCCGCATGCTACGGCAGCGGGAGATCACGGTCCGGTCCCGAGTGACCGTCGAGCAAGAGGTAGGTCGCTGACATCGGGGAGAAACGCCCTCCCCGGCCGGAGGGCCCCCCGGTCGCCACTCCCGTCCAGACTTCTAAGGGTCAAAGGGCCGGAGAACAGGCCCTCGCCCGGTCCGCTCGCCGAATAGGTTGGCCGGGGGTCGTTCGCGCGGAATCGCGGACCCTCCGGCGCGGGCTCCGACCGGGCTCATCCAGCGGTCGGGTCACGGGGCGCCTCGCGTGCCCTCTCCCCGGAGCGACCCCACCCCCGCCGGAACCACTTCCACCCCGAGCGGTTCCCTACCTTCGATCGGTGGGACGCACGGGTCTGGGCAGCGACCCAGGCCGGGTCCTCGCGCGGGAACTCGCAGGCGGCGAACTCCCTAACGCCGGGTCCCCCGAGGAGAGAGTCCGCGGCGCGGCGTGCACGTAGAATCGGATCGGCCGACATACTCTCCCTCCTCGGTCATGATGACCTACCGATTCGACCCTCGGGGGCTATATAAGCGAGGCGTCCCGCGGGAAGCTGGATATAGTCGAAATCTCCAGTGGAAATGGGGGGGTCTGGCCCCGAAATGCCACCCCCTGTCACGCTCTAGCATGGCCGCGTGGGTCCCCGGGGGGGTCCGATCGCTCCGGGGGCCGCTCGACCCCCGGGGCCGGGGGTCCGGGTCCGGAAGTGGGTGGGCCGGGTTGTCACCGCTATCTGCTCGTACCGCTCTCGCGTGCTGCGATTCGAATGTCCACGGAACCGTCCCTTTCCCCACTGCCTCCGCCCCACACACGGCTCGGCGTAGGGGGGGTCCTCGTGCGGGACGGACGGGTGCTGGTCAACCGGGCGGTCTATCGGAACCGCTTCACGATCCCGAGCGGATACGTCGAGCCCGGGGAGACCCTGGAACGGGCCGTGGTCCGGGAGTTCGAGGAAGAGACGGGCGTGACGACGGAGGTCGGACGGCTGATCATGACCCGTCACAAGGTCCTCCGGGCCGATGCGAGCGACGTCTACTTCGCGTTCGCCGTCACGCACGTCGCCGGGGAGCCGACCGCGCGACCCCCCGAGATCGCCGAGATCCGGGAGGTCCCGCTCGCGGAGGTGGCGGACGCCACGTGGATCTCCGAGCTCTCCCGACTCACGATCGCCCTCGCGACCCAGAGCGATCGCGGCTGGTCTCGGTCCCTTTGGAACGGAGGCGAGGTCCCCGGCCTCGCGACCGAGGCGTACGCGCCGTAGGGTCCGACCGACGGTTCAGGTCGCGGCTGGGTAGAGCTTTCCCGGATTGAGGATCCCGTCCGGGTCGAAGAGGGCTTTCATCGCCCGCAGCAGGCGTACCCCCTCGGCCCCGTGCTCGAGGGCAAGGTACGGCGCCTTCAGGGCGCCGATCCCGTGCTCGGAGCTTACGGTTCCCCCCAGGCGCCGAGCCGCGAGGTAGAGGTCCCGTCGGACCGACCGCGCGGTCTCGGAGGTCGGGTCGACGAGGTACTGGGGATGCAGCGAACCGTCCCCGAGGTGGCCGTAGAGGTACACGTCCGCCGCGTAGCGTCGCCCGATCGTCTCCACCTCGCGGAGAAGCTCGTCGAGGCGGGAACAGGGGACCGCGATGTCCTCCCGGACCCGGGGGCCGAAGCGCCGGTCGAGGACCTCGCCGCTCTGGCCCCGCAGGGTCCACAGCTCATCCGCGTCAGGGTAGACCCGGACATCCTCTCCGAGGCCCGCGACGCGCACGCGATCGAAGAGCCGCTCGAGGGCCCGCTCTTCTCCCTCCGCGTCGCTCTCCAGCTCGAGGAGCAGGAGCGGCGTTCCGGACGGTAGGCGCGATCCCGCTTCCGAGGCCAGCGCTTCCGCGGTGGTCCGATCGATGTACTCCACGGCCGAAAGGGCGGGTGCCGGAGATTCGAGGAGGCGGAGGAGCGCCGTCCCGAGCTCCCGGTCGCGGGCGATCGGGACGACGAGCCCGACGCGGCGCTCGGGCACGGGGGCGAGCCCAAGGGTGAGGTCCGTGAAGAACCCCAGCGTCCCCTCGCTGCCGACGAGGAATCCGAGGAGGTCGGGCCCGGTCGAGCTCTTGCGGGCGCGATGTCCCAGGCGAAGGACCTCGCCCGACCCGAGGACGACCTCGAGCCCTCGCACCCAGGCCCGCGTCGGCCCATAGCGGAACGACCGGGGTCCCGAGGCGTTCGTGGCGACGTTCCCGCCGAGCGTCGAGGTGGTCCACGACCCCGGGTTCGGGGGGAAGAACAGCCGGTGCCGGGCGAGCTCGCGGTTCAGTTCCCGGTTGATGATCCCGGGCCCCACGCGGACGAGCCGGTCCGTCGTGTCGAGCTCCTCGACGGCGTTCCAGGCCTGGAAGTCGAGGACGAGGGCCCCCGGGGGCGGGACGGACTCCCCTTCCATCGAGGTCCCGCCTCCCCGGCCGACCAGAGGGACCTTCCAGCGCCGGGCCCAACGCACCACGCGCTCGACGTCCTCCCGGTCCCGGGGAGCGAGCGCGGCGCCGGGTTCGCCCGAGAGGGGCGAGGCGTCCCGGGCGAACCGCTCGAGCGCGGAGGGGTCGACGGTGAGCGCGCCGTGCACCTCGATCTCTAGCGCCCGGAGCGCCTCGGGACGGATCGGCATCGGGCCCGGGCAGAAAGCGCGCAGAGAAGAAGGGAGAGGGGCGTCTCACCGTTAGGGCCGGCCCCGCGCGAGCCGCGGGCCGAGTTCGGTCGACGCCCGGTCGTTCCGATCTCCGTCCGTGGTTCCCCTACCTCGTCTCGCCCTCACCGTTCGGGGGAGGCCGACCCTCGTGGACCTCGGCGAACGTTTCTGTGTCGCTCGAGAGGAACTGGGTCGAAAGAGCATGGGAAGCCCCGGTGTCGGCCGCCGGTGCCGGGGTCTCCGCCGCGGCCCGGAGCCGCTCACCGTGCCACCCGAAGAAACGGGAATAGAGGTAGGCGTTGACCGCGAGGGCGAACGCGTAGCCGAGGAACGGGACCGGGACCGCGACGTCCTCGAGTGCGAATCCTCCGAGCGCCGTCGCGCCGCCCGCCGCCCCGACGCGGGCCGCCTGGTTCGTTCCCGCCCCCTCCGAACGGTCCGAGTGAGGCAGGAGCCGCATCAGCGCCGACTGCTGGGCGGGTATCGCCGCCACGCGGAACGCCGGGAGGGCGACGTACATCGCGAGCGCCGGTACGAGCGGGACGAACGGCATCAGGGCCGCGAGCCCGGCTGCCACGCCCCGGGTCCCGACGATCGACATCACCCAACCCCACCGCGCCTCGAGATAGGGGGCGGCCAGCACCGAGAACGTCCCGAGTAGGCTGCTCGCGGTCGTGTAGATGGCCATGTGGGACCGTGCGATGTCGAAAAAGAGGACGAAGAACGGGATCAGGAACGGCGTCAGGAGACCCTGGGAGAAGCCGTTCAGAACGCCGGTCGCCGCGAACCGCCGGATGACGCCGCGGCTGCGCGTCGAGGGGCGTCGCCCACGGGCGACCGAGCGTACCGGTACCGCGATCGCCACGAAGAACGAGGCCGCGCTCAGGACGAACGCCATCACGAACAGTTGGGCGAGGCTGCCGAATCCCGCACTGAACGCCCCGAGCGCGGCCGAGACCCCGACCGTGAACGTGAACAGGCTGAACCATCGGGTCCGGGCCGACGCGACGGTGAAGTCGCTCAGGATCGCCGTCTGCAGCGGCATCTCGATCCCGCCGACCCCTCCGCTCGCGAGCGAGCCGGTCGCGCTGAACCCTCCGAGCAGGCTCGCGATGGCCGCGAGCGGAAGGCTGGGGGGGAGGAGGAGAACGAGGCAGGCGATCGGCAGCAGCGCGAGGCTCGCGAGGTACGCGGTGCGCATCGCCGACCGGCTCCCGAACCGGCCGAAGCTGTAGGCGAGGAGGGCTGTGGAGAGCGCTCCCCCGGCGTAGATCGCCCCGAGCAGGAACGCCCCGGTGTGAAGGTCCTTGAGCACGAGGTACGGGAACCCGATCGTCAGGATGCCGGCGGCGACCCCCCGGAGGATCCGGGTCGCGAGCAGGAGCCACGCACCCCGACGGGCCGCGGCCGGCGTGATCCAGGACGGCCGGTCGGATCCCACCGGGCTCCCGCCACCCGCAGAGGACACGGCGGAGGGAGAAGGGTGGGTCTCCTAAGGGCTCGGGGTCGAGACGGCGTACGCTCGACCGTACGTCCCGTAGACCACGACCCCGGCCGGTCCGACGCCGATCTCACCGAGCCCGGCGGCTCGCGCGTCTTCCCCGGCTCCGCAACCCGACTCCCTCCGCAATCGCGGTCCACCGGGGGTCCGCCCGGACCTTGCCGTACCACTGTTCCGAGTTGAAGTCGAAGACGTTGTGGGCGCGCTGACGGACCGCCTCGGCGAGGTGGTCGAACGCTTTCGCGGGTCGGCCGAGACCGAACTCGACCTTCGCCCAGCAGGCTTTCGAAAGGTACCCGCGCTTCGACCGTTCGTGGAGCAGGTCGAGGATCGCGATCGCCTCGTCGGTCCGGCCCTCGGAGCCGAGCACGAAACCGAGCTCGGCGAGGAACTCCGGTTCGTTCTCCGACAGCGCGACGCCCTTCCGGAGCTCCCGGAGCGCCGGATCCACGTGCGACTGGAGATACAGCGCGAACCCCAGATAGAGGTGGGCGGCGGCATAGTCGGGGTTCGCTTCGATGAGCCGGCGCAACTGTCGCTCGCCCTCCTCCAGCCTTCCGAGGGCGATCAGCGCCACGCCCATGTCGAGGTTGATGACCCGGGAGAGCGGGTCGAGTTCGTGGGCCGTCTGGATGTGCGAATAGGCCTCCTCCCGCCGCTCGGGGAACTGGATCAGGAAATGCACGCCGAACCACTGATGCACCGTCGCGTAGCTCGGCCCGAGCTCGATCGCGCGAAGGAACTCCTTCTCCGCCTCCGACCACTTCCAGCTGTAGTTGGTATACACGAGCGCCAGCGTGGCATGCGCTTCCGCGATCCGAGGACGGAGCTCGATCGCTCGGCGGGCGAACCGTATCGCGAGCGGGAACGTTGCGTCCGGCTGTTCCCATCCGTAATCGCCGGCGATGACGTGGCAGTCCGCGAGTCCCGCGTAGGCGAGCGCGAACCCGGGGTCGAGCGCGGTCGCCTTTTCGAGGTAGGCTATCGCCCGGTCGTTGCCCGCCCGGGTCCGCTCGTTCCAGGCGTGTCGGCCCTTGAGGTACATGGCGTACGCTTCGACGTTGTCCGTGGCCGTCCGCTCGAGGTCGTCCCGTTCGATGGCGAGGAGACGCACCCGGAGCGCTTCCGCGACGCTGCGCGCGATCTCGGTCTGGATCGCGAACACGCTGTCCAATCGCTTGTCGAAGTCGCGGGACCAGAGGTACTCGTCGGTCCGGGCGTCGACCAGCTGCGCGGTCACCCGGAGCGTGTCCGCCGCGATACGGACACTGCCTTCGAGCACGGCCCCCGCCCGCAGGTCCGCCGCGATCTCCGGGACGCTCTTCGTCGTGTCCTTGTAGCGCATCACCGAGGAGCGGGAGATCACCCGCAGCCCTCCGATCCGGGAGAGTGTCGAGATGAGCTCCTCGGTCATGCCGTCGGCGAGGTACTCATCCCCGGGGTTGGGGCTGATGTTGCGGAAGGGCAGCACGGCGATCCGGGTCCGGTCCCGGTCGACGGGGGGCGGCGTCCCCTTCTCCCAGGGAACCTCGACCCGGAACACCTCGATGGGAATACCGACGTTCTTCAGCTCCCGCTTGCCGAGGGTCGAGATCGGAAGTCGGAGCTTGTTGCGGACCTGTGTGTAGACCTGTTCGGAGACGCAGATCCCCTCGGGCTCGGCGAGCGGTTCGATGCGCGACGCGATGTTGACCGCATCGCCGAAGACGTCGCTCTTGTCGTGGAGGACGTCGCCCAGGTGGATGCCGATGCGCAGCCGGATCCTCCACTCCTCCGGGGACGAGAGGTTGTAGTCGTGGAGGAACTGCTGGACCTCGATCGCGCACTCGGTCGCTTCGAGGGCGCTCTGGAACTCGACCAGGAACGAGTCGCCGATGGTCTTCACCTCCTTCCCCGCGTGCTTCGAGAAGATCGGCCTGAGGAGGCGGGCGTGGCGTTTGAGCACGGACATGGCCCGTGCCTCGTTCGCCTGGGTCAGCGCCGTGTAGCCGACCATGTCGGTGAACATGATGGCGGCGAGGCGGCGCGTCGGCGGCACGGTCCGGGGACTCAGGTTCTCTGAATTAAGCCCTCCGAATTCGCCCTCCGCGGCCGGAAAGAGGGGCATGCTCCCGGCGGGATTCGAACCCACGTCGGAGGGTATCCTCGGCGTCCGAAGGGCGCCTCGAAGGCCCTCTATCCTTGACCGGACTAGACTACGGGAGCATGGGGCCGCCGGCCCGAGCAGTCGGTCCGAGGCTTGAAGTGTTGCCCCGGTCCCCGGCGGAGAACCCCCGAATCCCGAGGTCACTGCCCCCGGGGCCGCTCGAGGGCGTACGGCTGGTACGGGTGACGCGGAATGTACTCGGCCCGTCGCTGGCCGGTGACCGCGTAGATCGTACGTTCGGCGATCTTGCAGGCGTTGTCCGCGATCCGCTCGAAGTGGCGCGCGACGAGCAGATCGCCCGAGAGCCGCTGGGCCGACATGGGGTCATGAACCATCTCCCGGATACAGACCCGGGTCGCCTGGCGGTGGAGGCGGTCCACCTCGTCATCCCGCACGAACAGTTCCCGAGCGATCGCTTCGTCGGCCTTGGTGAGCGCCTCGAGCGCCCGGTGGACGATGACCTCGACCGCCCGGTCCATGGTGTCGAGGAGCTCGGTGATTTCGGCCACGTCGGGGGCCTCCATCGGGGTCGTGATCCGGGCCATGTCGAACCCCAGGCGTCCCATCCGGTCGAGATGGGTTGTCACCTTGAGGAGGGCTGCGGCGGTGCGCAGGTCGCCGGCCTTCGGCTGCCGCAGGACGAGGAAGCTGATGACCTCGTGCTCGATGGCCTGGTCGTACTGGTCCAGCTGGGTGTCCCGGTCGAGCACCTTCTGTGCCAGATCGAGGTCGCCGGCCCGGAAGGCCCGCCAGCCATCGTGTACCATGCCGAGCGCCCACTGCCCCATCTCCTCGGCCCGCTTCCTCAGCCGCCCGAGGTCGGCGTCGAGCCCTCGGCTCTCCTCGCTCTTCGGTGGGTCGTGTGCTTCCGTCATCCGAATCTCCCGGTGATGTACTCCTGCGAAAGCCGTTCCCTGGGTCGCTCGAAGAACTCCTCCGTCGGGCCCTCTTCGATGAGCCGCCCCTGGTAGAGGAACGCGGTCCGGCCCGCGACCCGGGCCGCCTGCTGCAGATTGTGGGTCACGATAATGACGGCGAAATCGGCGCGGAGCTCGGTCAGGAGCTCCTCGACCCTCTGCGCCGCGATCGGGTCGAGCGCGCTCGTCGGCTCGTCGAGCAGCAGTACCCGCGGCTCGATGGCGATGGCCCGTGCGATGCACAGCCGCTGTTGCTGCCCGCCCGACAGCTCGAGCCCGGGGCGACGGAGGTTCCCCTCCAGTTCGTCCCAGAGGCCCGCCCGGCGCAACGAGGAGACCACGGTACGCTCGACCGTATCCTCGTCCGTGCGCAGTAGGCGTAGACCGAACGCCACGTTCTCGTAGATCGAAAGGGGAAAGACGGCCGGCCGCTGAAAGACCATGCCGATCCGCTGGCGGACGAGCACCGGGTTCACCGCCGGCGAATAGATCTCCTGCCCCCGGTAGCGGACCGAGCCCTTCACGGTGAGGTTCCGGCTGGTCTCGACCATCCGGTTGAGGGTGCGGATGAGGGTGGTCTTGCCGCAGCCCGACGGCCCGATGATGCCGGTCACCTGCTTATCCGCAAAATCGAGCGAGATATCGGAAAGTATCACCCGGTCCGGGGCACGCACCGTGAGGTGCTCGACGCTCAGGACGGGCGGTTCGAGGCCGGACGATCCGTTGTTCATCATTCGTAGAGCCCCCGCAAGCGTCGCCGGTACCGATCGGAGAGGATCTGCACCGCAACATTCAGTGCGAGTATGATCACGAAGAGCAGGAACGCGGCCTGGAACGCGAGCGTGAGGAACGAGCCCAGGCTCTGCGGGAAGTCGTAGAAGCTCCAGATGGCCCCGGAAAGGAACGCGGTCTGGTCCAGCAGCCCGCTCACCGGGGTCGAGCTCCACCCGGCGGTGTAGATCAAGAGCGAGGCCTCGCCGAAGCCCAGCGCCATCGCGAAGAAGACGCCGGTGAGGATCGTCGGGAGCGCGATGGGGAAGGCGATGCGCAACAGGTACTGGTGCCGTCGGCTCCCGACCGCCAGGGCGGCCTCACGCTGGGCGGCCGGGACCGAGCTGAGGGCGACATCCGTGGTCCGGTAGATGTAGGGCGTCATGAAGATCCCAAGGGTGATCCCGCCGGCGAGCACCGTGTATCCCCAGCCCGTATACAGCACGAGCAAAAAGTAACCGAAGTAGCCGAGCACGATGGCCGGAACGCCGGCCAGCACATTGCCCGCGATGCGGGCGAGCCGGGCTACGCGCGGCGGGGCGTATTCGCTCGTGTAGAAACCCGCCACGAGTCCGATCGCCGAACCGAAGGCGGTCGCGAGCCCGATGAGGACGAAGGTGCCGATGATCATCGCATAGAGCCCTCCGCCGAACCCGACCTGGTTCTCCGTGAGGGTTCCGATCGAGAAGGTCGGCAGTGCCTTGGCCGAGATCCAGTAGACCATGTCGCCGAGCGGCACGAAGACCGCCGCGAACGCGAGAAGGAGCGCCCAGCCGATCACCCGGTCAAAGGCCAGACGTCGGCGGAGCCGACCGGAAGGGACCAGAAGCTCGTGGTCCGGGATCGGGGCCGGTGTCCCTCGCACGATGGCGGAGGTCACCGTCGCACCTCCCCCAGGGTCGTCGCGGTCGCAACCTCCGTGTGGGAGAGGATCTGGGCGAGGACATTGACCACGACGGTGATCACGAGGAGCACGAGGGCGATCTCGACCAGGAACGTGAGAAGATCCGGCAGGACGAGCGCACTGTCGAGCTGATAGAAGATGAAGGCGGCCATGGTGGTCGACTGGGAGTACAGGCTTCCCGGGACCTTCGGCACTCCGCCGATGACCATCGCGACCGCGACGCTCTCGCCGATGGCGCGGCCGAATCCCAGAAGGATGGCGCTCCAGAGACCGAGGCGGGCGTAGCGCATACGCACCCGGCGCGTGACCTCCCAGCGCGTGCTCCCCAGCGCGAGCCCGGCGTCCACGAGTTCGCGGGGGACATTACTGAGGGCATCGCGCATGAGCGCGGTCGTGAGCGGAATGATCATGACCATCAGGAGGAACACGGCGAGGAGGATCCCCCAGGCACCGATCGCTGAGGTCGGGCCCCCGAATCCCGGTATCCAGAACAGCACGTCTCGCAGCGCGGGCTCGACGGTCAGCCCGAAATAGGGACCGACGATGACGAACCCCCAGATCCCGACGACGACGCTCGGGATCCCGGCGAGCAGGTTGGTGACGATCGTCAGGATGCGGCCCGGGAGAGAGGGGAGATACGCGACGATCGAGATCGAGATCGCGAGACTGAGGGCGGTCGCGAGGATTAGGGAAAGGCCCGCCGTGAGCGCGCTGCCGAGGACGTAGGTCCCGATCCCCCAGCTCGAACCGGCGTAATCGTTGGGAATGAAGTTGTAGTAGATGCCCCAGAACGTGGCTCCAAAATTGTGCAGGTGGCTCGCATAGAGCAGGACCGCAGTGACCACGCCAATGAGGATGAGCGGGAGAAGCGCGATCGGGCTGGTCACCCAGGCCCGCCAGTCCCGGCCGCTCGTCCCCTTGGGCGAGGGGGAAGGAGGGGGCGGAGGGACCGAATCCCCCGCCCCGGGAACGGGTTCGCCGTCGGCCGATTTCACAACGCCACCTTCGAGTTCGCTCCTAGGTCGAGCTCGTGGGCACGGAGCCCAGGGCCTGGATCGTGTACCCCACGACCTCCGCCGTCAGCGGGAGGAAGTGCGCGGACGCCGCGTACTTCGCCCCGTGCAGCAGCGCCCAGGTCAGGAACGTCACGACCCATGTCTGGTGGGACGCGCTGTGCGGGCTCGTCGAGATCAGGAGGTACTCGAGGTTGGTGTCCGGATACGGGTGCACGCCGGCGGGGGCGAGGGTCCCGCCATGCCCCAGCTGCAGGTTGGTCGCGCCCGGTACGCCGCCGAGGATCAAGCTGATCGCGACGCTCGGTGGCTGGAGGTTCACCAGCGCAAGGTTCGCATCCGCACTGATGTTCTGGGGCGTGGGCAGGATGTAGTTCGCCTGACCGGCGCCGCTCGCGCTGACCGTCCCGTTGATGTTCGCGTTCTGGTCGCCGAGCGCCGCATACGGGAGGTTGTCGGCCTGCATCTGGGCGAGGTAGCTGATCCCGATGTACGCGATCCCGTAGGGGGTGTTGTGCAGTCCCGTGACCATGCCGGAGTTACCGGACTCACCCGTGCCGACCGGCCAGGTGATCGTGGTCGCATAGCCCTGCTTCCATCCGGACCAGGACATGTAGCACAGCGACGTGAACAGGAACGTGTCGCCGCTGCCATCCTGCCGGTGGACCGTCTGGATCGTGTTCGACGGGAGGTTCACCCCGGGGTTTGCCGCCTGGATGAGCGGGTCGTTCCAGTGCGTGATCACGCCCTGGTAGATCATCGCAAGGACCGTCCCGTTCAGGTTGAGGTGGCCCGAGATCCCCGGAAGGTTGTAGGCGACGAGCTGCGAGGAGATCGCGATGGGCACGTTGATCAGGTGGTGGGCCGTCGCGTTGTCGGTAGTGAGGTAGCCGTCGGTCCCGCCCACATCCACGGTCCCCGCGATCGCGGAGCTGATACCCGTGCCGCTGCCCGTAGACGCCGGCGAAAGGTGCACGTTCGGATAGAGCGACGTGAAGTTCGGCGAGAGGATCTGGAGGTACGGAAAGATCAGGCTCGACCCCGTCTCCGTGATGGTGACGGACGACTTGGACGCGCCCGCCCCATAATAGTCGCCGACGGCGAATCCGGCCCCGATCCCTACGAGCAAGAGGACGACGGCGATCGTGATGACGATGCCGGCCCCCAACATACGTCGTCGGGACCCGCGGGGCGTTGGGCCCGTCAGGCGGTCGTTCGGCGTCGGTGGGCTCGCTCCGGAACTACTCATAGCGTGGTGTTCCTCCTGGGCCGACTTGGGGGTCGGCGGTTTCGTTCATCGGGGGCGACGACTCGGGCGGATGATATATAGAAAGTCACTTTAGACTGTATAGTTGACAATAGGTAGATATTTGCGACAGACTGTCAACCGTGGAGACCGTAGTCCCGGTCGAGGCACAGCGGCTTAGGCCCGCGGCCGTTCGACGCGATCACGACGCGCTGGCTCGTTCGGTTCGGATACGATGGGGCCTCCTTCGCGGGGTGGGCCCGGCAGCCCGGCCTGCGAACGGTGGAGGGCGAGATCCACCGATACCTGGACCGCCATCCGCAGGTCGGCCTTCGTCGATCGGTCGAGGTCGCGAGCCGGACCGACCGGGGGGTCAGTGCGGTCGGTAACGCGCTCGCGGTCACCTCCGACCTCTCGGGACCGAAGCTCCTGGGTGCGCTCAACGGGATCGACCCCTCGATCTACGCCACGGCGGTCTCGGAGGTGCCGGTCCCGTTCCGGGTCCGAGGGGCCCGCCTCCGGGAGTATCGGTACTTCGAACCCCGAGCCCTGCGGGATCCCGACCGAGTCCGAGCGGCCGCCCGCGCCTTCACGGGCCGGGTCGACGTGCGTTCCTTCGGCCGGGGGATTCCATCCACCGTTCCGTCCGTGAGAGAGGTCGGGTCCGTCGTCGTCGAGGAGGACGGCGTCGGGACCCTCTATGTGGTCCGTGCGCCGTCCTTCGTCTGGGGGATGGTGCGCAAGATCGTCGGGGCGTTGCGAGAGATCGACGCCGGCCGGCTGACCCTCGGTCGTCTCACCGGGGCGATCTCGGGACGGGAGCGCCTGACCCTCCCGATGGCCGAGCCCGAGCCGCTCGTCCTCTGGGAGGTGCAGTACACCGTGCCCTGGCAGTATCGCTGGGACGGACCGAGCCGCCGTCAACGGTTCGCCTCTGAGCTCGCCCGTTCCCGGGCGGCCCTGCGCCAACGAGTGCTCGGCGCCCTCGCGGGCGAGTTCCCTCTCGGCCCGAGCTGAGGATCAGCCGACCCGCTCCCAGCGTTCGAGCTTCTGGACCGCGTTCAGGGTCGAGCCCCGCTGGATCTCCTCGCGCACGCGGTTCTCGTGCTCGAGTACGTCGAGGGCCCGGTTCGCGATCTCCGCCGCCCGCTCGCGCGGGACCACGACGAGGCCGCTCGCGTCCCCGACGACCCAGTCGCCCGGTCGGACCTTCTGGCCCCCGACCACGACCTCGACCCCGATCTCCCCGTGTCCCTTCGGCTCCCCGGCGTTCGGGCTCAGGTTGCGACTGAACGCGGGAAACCCGAGATCGAGGATCGCGTCGATGTCACGGATCGCGCCGTCGATCACGACCCCGGCGACCTTGCGTCCGTGCGCGCTCCAGCTCGCGAGCTCTCCCCAGATCGCGGTCGACCCGCCGCCGGCGTCGATCACGATCACGTCGCCGGCACCGGCCCGGTCGATCGCCTCGACCGGCTTCGCCCAGTCGCCGTCCCGCGTGACGACCGTGACGGCCGGCCCGGCCATGCGGACGGTCCGGTCCGTGAGTCGGGGGACGATGCCGACCATCGCGCCCTGCCGCTGCATCGCGTCGGTCACGTTCGGGCTCGAGACCTTCAGGAACGCCGCACGGACCTCCTCGCCGGCGTAGCGGCGGAAGAGCTCGGTCGCGACCTCCTTCTGGGTCGCGATCGCCTGCCGGATCCGCTCGGTCGCCTCGACGATCTTCGGGCTCTTCGTGATCGCTCCGCCGACGATGAGGATCTGCGCGCCGGCGCGGGTCGCCTCGGCGACCGTCTCGCTGTTGAGACCCCCCGCGACCGCGACCGGGATCGGAGAGGCCCTCGCGAGCTCCGCGAGGACCGCGAACGGCGTCTTCGCCGCCATCTGCATGTCGATCCCGACGTGCCAGCAGACCGCGGCGGCGCCGAGCTCCGCGGCCCGCTTCGACCGCGCGACCGGATCGGGCACGCCGAGGAGATCGACCACGACCTCGGCCCCGTAGAGCTCGCCGCCCCGCACCGCCTCCGCGATCGTGTCGTCGTCGGAGGCGCCGAGGACGGTGACGAGGTCGGCGCCCGCCTTCGCGGCGATCTCGACCTCGAAGGCCCCGGTGTCCATGACCTTCATGTCGGCGACGATCCGGCGGTCCGGGAACGCCTTCTTGAGTTCCCGGACGGCGTCCAGACCCTCGCTCTTGATGAGCGGGGTCCCCGCTTCGACCCAGTCGGCCCCGCCCTCGACCGCCTCTCGTGCGGCCTGGAGGGCGCGGGAGAGGTTCTCGAAGTCCAATGCGACCTGAAGTACGGGTCGCTCGAGCCGCATGGCCGCTCCGAGGGGGGCCCAGATAATAACGCGGTGGGGGGTGCGTCCCGATAGTGCCGTCGCCCGAGCCCGGTCAGTTGCGGCTTGTCCGGGGGGATGCCCGTCGGCCGGACCGGCTGCGGGAGCGGTCGGTGCACCTGGTCGTCACCTCTCCTCCGTACCCGATGATCCCTCAGTGGGACGCGCTCTTCCGTGCCCTGGGGGCGACCGATTATCCGGGAATGCTGAGGGTGCTCTCGGACGCCTGGCGGGAGTGCTACCGCCTGCTCGTCCCGGGGGGGATCCTCGCCGTCACCATCGGCGATGCGCTCCGCTCGGACCGGGGCGAGTTCCGCCTCTGGCCGAACCATGCCGAGACGCTGGTAGCCGCGACCTCCGCGGGGTTCACGCCTCTTCCGTACCTCCTCTGGAAGAAGCCGACCAACAAACCGAACGCGTTCCTCGGCTCCGGGTTCCTCCCCCCGAACGCCTACGTGACACTCGACTGCGAGTTCATCCTATTGTTCCGCAAAGGCTCGCTGCGCCGGTTCGCCGCCCACGACCCGGCCCGCGCGGCGAGCCGGTTCTCACGGGAGGAGCGGGACCGCTGGTTCTCCCAGATCTGGTCGGATGTCCGGGGCGCGCCGCAGGGTTCGGCCGGCGGACGCACCGGGGCGTTCCCGGACGAACTCGCCGAACGCCTCGTCCGGATGTTCTCGGTCGTCGGGGATACCGTCCTCGACCCGTTCGCCGGCACCGGTACGACGCTGTGGGCGGCGCTCCGTTGGGGCCGTCATGCGGTCGGGATCGAGTGGGACCCGGAGGTATTCCGACGGCTCAGGGCGACGGCGCGGGCTCGGGGCTACCGATAGTAGGCTCGGGAGTCTCTTCGGTCGGCTCCGGGGACGGTGGCAATGGGGGCGGCCGCGCACGGCGGGGAGGAGGCGGTGAACGGTGGGCGATCTCCTCCTCGACCGCCGCTCTGAGGTACCGGAGGGCCGAGTCGCTGAGCCGGTCCATGTGCAAGAGCAGGTAGTGGAGATAGAGCCGCTCCGGACGATGGGAGGGTCCGGGAGGCCGGAGGGGACGGCCCTCCGCGTCGACCGGGGGTTGATGGCGCTCCAGCGTCTCCCGATGGTGCTCGTGCGCCTTCCCGTGGAACTCCCGTCCTGTCGGACCGACGAGCGGAGGGTAGAGGAGACCGATCGGGTCGTCCGGGTCCGAAAAATCGGGGTCCGGGACCGTGGGCGGTACCGGCTCGGCGTTCTTCTTGCGGAGGTAGGGATGGACGGGCCGTGCGGGGTCCTGGAGCTCCGAGATCGGTCGCCCGGCGACCTCCTCGACGATCGTCTTCAGGTTCCAGCTCGCCCGGCGGCGGGCCGGACCGTCCGCGGTGGCCTCGTCGCCCACGGAAGGCCACCGGCGGCTTCGGCCGTATAAACCTCGCTTTCGACGGGCAGACGGTCAGCCCGGGGGCCGTGGGTCCTCTCCGAGGGTCCGGGTGAGAAGCTCGTACTCGGGGGTCGAGGCGACGATCGCGAGGGGCAGGTGGAGCTCTCCGACCCGCCAGAGCGATTCGGAATAGCCGGCCTCCCGCGGGAGACGGGCCTTTGGGAGCCACTCCGCCTCCGCGGTCGTCAGGCCGAAGAAGTCGCGGCAGGCGCCCGAGACCTCCGGGAGCCGGAGGAAGGCACTCGCGTAGAGGTTCCGGAGGAGGGAACGGCCGGCGGCATGCCCGAGGAAGTCGTCCGGGTTCTGGCTCAGGAGAAGCACCCCGGCCCCGAAATGGCGGAGGTGGCGCACGACCCGGTCCAGGAACTCGGCGGTCGCGATGTGGTGCGTGAGGAGGTGGGCCTCGTCGATCAGGAGGAGCTTCGGCCCCGGCCTTCCCCGGAGGCGCCCGTACGCCCAGTCGAGCAGATAGGCGAGGTGGAACGGGAGCTGGTCCTCGGCGACCCCGCGGAAGTCGACGGAGACCGGCCCGTCGGCCAGGGCGAGGGTGGTCGGCCCGTTGAGGGTTCGGAGCGAACCGGAGCGGAAGACCTCGAGGAGCGTGGCGAGCCGGTCGGCGGGACGTCCCGGCTCGTCGAGGAGTCGGTAGAGCTCCTCGAACGTCGGCCCCTCCCCGCCCTCCGCGTAGAGCCGGGAGACGGCCGTGTCGAGCCGGGCGGCCTCCTCGTCGCGCAGGCTCGGAAACAGGGCGCGGAGCATCGCCCCGACGCGGGCCGCCTTCTCCCGGCGGTCGCCCCCGGTCGTCGCGGGGTCGAGCGGGTTCAGCCGGCCTGCGTCCGCCTCCGCGAGCCTAACGACCGAACCCCCGAGCGCGCGGACGAGCGCTCCGAACTCCCCAAGCGGGTCGAGGATCACGAGGTCGGTCTCGGGCCGCAGCCAGCGCGTTCGGAGCGCGAGCAGGGCCGCCGAGAACGACTTCCCCGATCCGGTCGTTCCGAAGATCGCCCAGGAGTAGCTCGCGTGGTCCCACCGGTCGAGGAAGACCGGGCTCGCGTCGGAGAGGGCGAGGCCGACCAGCACGCCGTTCGATTCGAGGACCGTCTCGTCGGCGAACGGGAAGAGGGCGGCGATCCCGTCGGTGGGAAGCGTCTGCCAGTAGCCGGACGGACGGGACGACGCGGGGTGGAACTCGGGGGCTGCCATCGCCTCCCGGACCTCGTAGCGGGGGATCCTCGTGCGGAATCCGAACGTCGTGAGACGCTCCGAGAGGCGGGTACGCAGGGCCTCGAGCCGGGGCCGTGAGGAGGAACGCACCGTCCAGCGGAGACCGACCTTCCAGAGCTCCTGCGTCCTACGGGCCACGGCGCGGCCGAGCTCCTCGGCGGAGTCCCGCTCGATCTCGAGCTCGGCCGCGCGGCCCCCCGGATCCCCCGCGCGCAGCTCGGCCTCGGCCACCGCGCGGGCGCCGTGGAGGATCTCGAGGGCGCGGACCGGCGGGATCCGGTGCGCCTCGACCCAGAGCTCGACCGGTTCGGTCGTCGTGAGGACGCGCCCCAAGAACCCGAATGGGAGCTCGGGAGGGAACTGCCGGATCAGGACCGGGGCCCGGTAGTGGCGACCGATGCGGATCCAGCTGGCCCCCTCCACCGCCCGAGGGATCGACGGGCGCGCCGTCATCCGCCTCCGATCGGACGGACGGGCCCGGAGGGCCGACGCCGTTCCGCAAGCCAGAGCGGCACGACCGCGAGCGTCACGAGGAGGCCCCGGAACGGGAGGAGCTCCGCGCCCGGATATCCATACACGAACGCTCCGCCGGCGAGAAGGCCCAGCGCGAGGAGGCGGTCGGGACGGACGAGCGCGGTCCATCCTCCTCCCCGACGGGCGATCATCGAAGCCCAGCCCGCCAACGCGAGCGCGGCGAGGGTCCCCGCGAGCGCGGCGAGGAACGGCTCGAGCACCGAGAGCGCCCCGGCCACCAGGCCGACGCCCATCGCGCTCCCGAAGACTTCGAACTCCATCGGGGGGAACCGGACGGACCGGGGGTCGGTCATTCCCTTGCCTCCGCGGCCGACCAGCCGATCTCACGGGCGGCCTCGATCAGTCCCCGACCCCGCAGGCGCACCGGCCGAAGGCCGAGGTTCGTCAGCCGCTCCTCGAGCGAGACGATCTCCGTCTCGAGCCGAGCCCGGGCCTCGGCGCCCCCCGAGCCGACGCCGACCACGAGGTAGATCTTCCGCCGGAACCGACGACGACAGAGCAGTCCGACGAGCTCCGAGTAGCCGGCACGCGCGGGGGCCTCCTCGCTCCGGCGGTCTTCGGGGGCGGGAAGGAACGGTGCGGTCCGGATCGATCCCAGTGTCGCGAGGAAGGCGATGCGTCCGTCGGTCGCCCGGAGGAGCTCGCGGAACAGCTCGAACCGACGGGCGAGGTCCGAGGGAGGAAGATAGGTGATCGGAATGCCTCCGGTCCGGACGACGGCGACGTGGTCGGCCGGTCCGAGCTCCAGAAGACCGCTCCGCGCGGACCGTCCCGGGCGAAGGCCGCTCAGGAGGATCCCTCCCGCGGTCGCGTGCCCTTGCCATCGGAGGAAGGCGAGGAGGCGCTCCTCCCAGGACCGGCCGTCCGGACGCCAGACGGCGGCGACGAACCCGACGGCCACGACCGCGAGTCCCGCGGGGAGGCTCGCGAGCTCGGCGAGCGCCGCCCCCGCCGCGGCGTAGCAGAGGAACTTGAGGGCGTCCTGGGCCGAAGGGAACGGTCCGAGCCGAAGGCGACGGTCGATGCGCTCCGGGAGCGCGACCACGGGGAGGCCGTCCGCACCGGCCGCCATCCCATCACGAACCTCCCTTACGGATCGGACCCCACCGCTTCGCTTCGGACGGGCGACGCGTCGGTCCCGGCGTGGAGCCGCCGGTCTTCCGCGCATTGCGGGTGACGTGGCGCAGTAGGTGAAGGGCCCCCCGGCCGATCAGCTCGCCCGCCGCGAGAGGGGCGGCGGCGGGAAGTGCCGCGGACCCGGCGGCCCGCACCGTCCCCGAGATCGTGGAGCCGATCGCCCCGCTCGTGCGTGCGCTCTCGGCGATCGGCCGGAAGCGTGCCACGGCACCCGAGGGGGCCGCCGCGCCCCCGCGCGTGACCGCGCCTCCCATGGTGGCTCCCGCGCCGGGGAAGCCGAACGAGACCAGTTGGGTGCCGGCGAGCGAGAGCAGGTACGGGGAGGCGACAGCGGCGCTGAGGTACCCGACGAGGAGGACCGGGTTCGGACTGCCGACGGCGAGCTCGAGCGGGACCACGAGGACGCACGGCAAGAAGACGAGCTCGACGAACAGGAGCCAGGCGCGGCGGGCGAGGGTCGAGAGCGGGCGGAGGGGCCAGAGAAGGGTGAAGATCGGTAGCACGACCAACAGCACGGCGAGGAGGGCGTCCCGGACCCCGATCGCCAGGATGAGGGCGAAGACCGCCAGGAACTCGACCACGGCCAGAAGGAAGGCGAGCGCGCCATTGTCCCACGAATAGCGGAGCTCTCCCCAGCCGGCGAGGTGGACCCACTGCTGCCAGGCCCCCCCGTCCCAGCCGGCCATCACCGGGAAGAGGGCGCCCCCCACGGAGAGGAGCGCCGCGGCGATCGGCACCGTGAAGTTCGCGCCCACCACTCCGACGACGAGCCGGGGCAGGAGCGAGTCGAACGTCGCGGCCCAGCGGGCGACGAGCGGCTTCGCGAGGTAGAGGCATGCGATACCGAGGGCGAGGAGGGTCGCCGCCGGATCGACGACGTTCGCGAGCGTGTATGTCGAGAAGTGGGCTGCCGTCGCGAGGTAGTTCGAGGGGTCCGACCCGGGGGCGAGGACCGACGGATAGAGCGCCCCGACCTTGAGCTCGGGCACGAGGAGGTTGTCGTACGTCGGCCCGGTGATCGCGACCACGATCGCCGTGAGATCCGCGAACAGGGCGAACAGGATCGCCCGGATGACCACCGTCCAGTCGATGCCGAGCACCGCGTGCCTCCGCGCTCACGAGCCCGTCAGCACCCAGTGGGCCAGCCCCCAGAACAACCCCGTCACCGCGGCGGTGAAGAGCAGCGTCCCGACCAGCGCGTCGCGGGCCCGGTCCTTCGCCTGCACCTTCTTCGTGATGTCGTTCGAGAACCAGCTCAACGCGACGCGGGCCCAGACGAGGGCGAGGATCCCGCCTCCGGCGAGCCCGACCAGATCGACGAGCCGGTTGATCGCCGCGGTGAAGTTCCCGACGGCGGAGGAGGTTCCGGTCACCGAGGCCCCGTGGACCGCCGGTGCGACCGCGGTGGCGCCCGCCGTCCCGCTCGACACGATGAGAAGAAGGACGAACCCTACCGCCGTGGCCATCGCCGGGGAGGGCGCCCGCCGGCTACCATCCGCGAGCCGACCGGCTAGGAAACCTCGCGGGGAGACCATGCGTACACCTCCTCTCCGTCGGCGCCGGTTTCGCTCCGCAGGCGTCCCTCGCTGACCAGCCGCTCGAGGGTGGCCCGGGTCGTCGGGAGGGAGACCCCGGCCTCTTCGGCGAGCAGTTCGACCGTGGCCCGGTCGATCCCGTCCGCCGGTTCGATGATCCGACGGAGGACCGTCACCGGCTCGGGGGCGGGAGGCGGCGGGGTGCGAGCGCGCCCGCGGCGGCGCCGGTACCACGCGAATCCCCCGACCGCCACGAGGACGAGGGTCACGATGCCGCCCACCTCGGCCGTGACAGCGGCTCCCCCCGTACCGGCCGCGGAGGCCGCCGGGGGCGACGGAACCGTGGGAGGCGGGGAGTCCGAGGGAGGCGAGCCCGGAGCGACGGTCGGGAAGTGGACGGTCGCGTTCTCGGACCACCGGACGCCGAGACGGTCGACGACCACGATCTCCTCCCGTACGTTCCCCGTCCCGTTGGTCGGCCAGGACCAGGAGTACGACCCGTCCAACGGTGCGGAGGCGTTTCCCTCGGGCCGGGAGGTCGAGTTCGCCCAGAGGGCGAACGGAGGCAGACCCCCCTCCAGGGTAAGATTCAGCACGAGGGACGGGCTTGGATCTCCCGGCACCACCGTCAGCTGGCCGGACACTTCGAGGGGAGCCACCAGCTTCAGAGGTCGGTCCGTCCACCAGAACGCTCCCCCCGAGTCGATGACACCGACCGTGATCGAGGAGTTCCCTTCGTAGGGAAGGGTGCCGGTCCACTCGAACCCTGAGACGACGGAGAGGTTCCCTTCGGGAGTCGAGCTATTGGCCGGTGGCAGACCCGGCACGACGAACCAGAGGAACGGAGCGACGCCCTGAGTGACGGTTCCCGTGAGGAGGACCGTGGGACCGGCGGCCCGGATCGAGCACGAGACCGTAACCGAGACGTTCAGCGCCCCATCAACCGCGAGCTGGGCGGAGGAGTTGCGGACCTCGAAGCCCAGCGCATCTTCGACGACGACCGAGACCCCGAAGCTCCCGGATACGGCAGGGTCGACCGGGACGAGCAGGGTGCCATCGGTGGACAGTGTGGTGTGCGAACCGTTCGCGTCTCCCTCCAGGCCCCACTGCACGTGGAACGGCGGGACACCCCCGGACACCTCCACCGCGACGATGGCCGGCTGTCCGACCTCGGTCGAGGGGTCGGGGAGGTGCACTCCGAGCCCGAGCGAGGAACGCACCGGGAGGGAGAGGGTGGCGGTCGCCGGAGGGGGCGTGCCGCCGGACGGGACCACTTCGAAGGTGATCTCGGCGCTCCCCGGGGAGGCGAACGCACAGCTGAAGTTCTCCGTCGGTCCGCTCGGGGTGGGACCGGAACGGAAGCCGGCCGCCGCCACGGGACGCGCATCGGAGCAGCTCGTCGCCTCGCTGTAGAGGCTCGGAGGATCGAGGATCCGTCCGCGGAAGGCGACCGACGCTCCCACCTCCGTCGAGTACCGCGCACTTTCGATCCCCACGGCGAAGTTCGAGCTCGAGTATTCCGGCTCGACCACCGACCCGTTCGTGGTAAGCCCGATCGAATCCACGACCGAGATCGTGGGAGCGAAGGTCCCCTCGGGAAAGCGGTGCGGTATCGTGAACGCTCCCGGGCTCGTGAAGTAGAGCTCCGAGAACGCTCCGTCCCCCCAGGTGACCCGGACGCGGTAGGGTGGCGTCCCATCGATCAGGGAACCGGTCAGGTTCACGGTCGAACCGACGGGGGCCGGATCGGTGTCGAAGGCGAGCGGACCGAGTTGCGGCGGAACAACGACCGTGACGTTCGCGGTCGCGCGCTGAACGTCCGCGCTCTCTCCCGTCCCACAGTGGACGACGGTCGCCGACCGCACTTCGACTCGGGCGACGCCGGACGAGGCGCCGTACGCCGTGAAGTGGGTGATCGAGGTGTCGAGGGGGCCGAGCGCCCCCTCGGCCCAACCGGCGAGTACGGACCATCGGAACGAGACGGGGGTGTTCGTGCATCCCGGCGGAATGCCCGACCAGGTCGCCACGAACGCGGTCGAGTTCCCGGCCACCATCCACCACGACGTGGGGGCAACGGACAGCTGGGGAGCCGCGGGTGCGGCCGAGCCGAGGAAGGGAGCCGAAACGGGAGAAGGAGGGAAGACGACCGGGGAGCTCCACGCTCCCAGCAGGATCCCGAGCACCAGCGCGGCGGGGAGACCGGCGGCCCCGCAGAACCTCGGAACGCACTTCTTCGGCGACACTACCGCCCACCGTCATGGGCGGTGGTACGCGCGAGGTATTTCCACCGCCATCGGTCGGCGGAGGATGGATGCTGGCTCAGTAGTCGACGAGGAGGGCCACGTGCTCGCGGGAGAACGGAGCGATCGCCGTCTCCGAACGCACGCTCGCCCCCTCGCTCCGGATCGCGTCGCGGGCCGCTCGGACGATCGCCGCGGACGGGCCCCGTTGGGTGACGGAACGGACCTTGAGCATGAGCACTCCCGATCGCCCCGGCGCGAGGCAGGCGCGGGCGTTCTCGATGAAGATCTGGGTCTGGTTCCGCTGCGCGACGTCCTGATAGAGGAAGTCGACCGAGCCGACGTCCGCCCGGTACCTCTCGGGGAGCTGGGCGTCCGCGAGGATCGGCAGGACGTTCGACCGCCGGCGGGCGAGCGCGAGCAGACGGGGGAAGGACGTCGGGCTCTTCTCCACGACGAAGAGCGATGCCTCGGGCCAGAGATCGGAGAGGTGGCTCACGGTCGTTCCGTGCGCTCCGCCGAGATAGAGCGCGCTGCGCACGCCGTTCAGGGTACGGGCGGGGGCTCCCCGGAGCAGCCACGCGGCGAGCTTCGAACGGAACGGGTCCCACTGACGATACTCGATTCCAGCGACGGTCCGCAGGGTCTCGCCGTAGACCCGGACGCCGGGGGTCGCGTTGACGGTGTAGAGGTCCCGGCCTTCCCGGAACACGCCGCGGGCGCTCGTCGGCTCCACGGCGCTCAGCCCACCGCCGCCAGGAGCTCCACCTCGACCGGCGCGTTGAGCGGGAGGGCGGCGACCCCGATTGCGACGCGCGAAGGGCGGCCTTCCTCGCCGAACAGGTCGACGAGGACCTGGGTGGCGCCGTTCGCGACCTCGTGCTGTCGCACGAACCCCGGGGATGAGGCGACGTACACCGTGGTCCGTACGATGCGTCGGATACGGTCGATCGAACCGAGCTCCGCGACGAGCGCGCTCAGGGCCTGCAGGGACGCGCGGCGCGCGGTCGTTTGCGCGGCCTCCACCGGCACCTCCCGGTCGACCAGGCCGGGGTGCACGACCGCCCCCCCTTCGAGCACGATCTGACCGGCCACCCAGGCGAGGCCGTTCTCAACGACGACCGGGGTATACGTGCCCGCCGGCCGGGGTGGGGGTGGGAGCTCAACCCCCGAAGTTCGCAGCCGTTCGGAGGGGAGGGGCGACACGGCCGGCCCACCCGTTTCGGGGAGAAAACGGCTCCCTCCGGTTCCCGCCGTCATTTCTTAAGCCGGGGAAGGATACTACTGGTGGGATGCTGCTCTTCCGTCGGCGCCGCAAGGAGAAGGAAGAGACCCCGCACGAGGCCCGGAGGAAACCGACCCCGCCGCCGGAGCCGCCGGTGGAGACCCCGCCGGCCCCTCCCCCTGCGTCTGCACCGGCCACCAAGGTCCCATCGCCACGCTCCCCCTCTCCCGGGACGGCGGCAGTCCCGGCGGCTCCCTCCCCCCCCGTTCCGAACGTTCCACCCCCCCTGCCGCAGCAACCGCCGGAACCGGGAGCCCTCATCCGTTCCGATCGTGGGCCGTACGGGAGATGCTTCGTCTGCGGCTCTCCGCTCGAGGGCACGACCTGTCCCACGTGCCGGATGACCTGGGTCGAGTGAGGAGCTCCCGGTCATCCGGGCCCGGGGGGAAGCTTTTGTGCGCGGGTCGCTCATGGAAGACGTACAATGTCCAATACGCACGTGGCGTCCGCTCCGCTGGACGAGGTTGAGCGTCAGGTCGTCGATCACCTGTTCGTCCTGCAGCCGAGCTATGCGGTCGGGCTCGGGTTGCACGAGTACGATGGCCAGATGCCGGATCTGTCGGCCGAGGCGACGGAACGGTGGAGCGCCGATGCCGACCGTCTCCTTTCGCGTCTCCGGTCGATCGGGACGGAGACGCTCCCTCCCGATCGTCGGATCGACCGGTTCCTGCTCGAGCTGCTCCTGGAGAGTCCCCTGTTCGACCTCCGGGAGTCGCGCGAGCTCGACCGTAACCCGATGTCGTACGTCGGATCGGTATCGCTGACCTCGTACCTGGCCCGGGACTATGCACCCGTCGAACAACGGGTGGCGTCGATCGTGAAGCTGCTCCGGGGCGTCCCCCGTCTTCTCGCGCAGGGTCGGGCTCGCCTTTACGGGCCGCTCCCCAAGCCGTTCGTGGATCTCGCGCTCGCGATCGGGGGCGGCCTCTCGGCCCACTTCGGCGAGGCGGAGGAGTTCGCGGGGCGGGCCAATCTCACCAAGGAGGTCGCCGCCGCCCGCGCGGTGGCCGAAGAGGCCCTGACGCCGTTCCTCACCTGGCTCCGGGAGGAGGCGCTCCCCCGCGCAGTGCCCGAGTTCGCGCTCGGTCCCGAGCGCTTCCAACGTCTCCTCTACGTCCGCGAGGGCATCGAGGCGCCGTTCGAGGAGATCCGGCGCGCCGGGTCTGCCGATCTCGCCCGCAACCAGGCACGCCTCGACGAGATCGCCCGCGTCGAGAAGACCAGCGTCGAGGATCTGCTGGTCCGCACGACGTCCCACCACCCCGCGGCGAGCGACGTGCTCCCCACGGCACGGAACTTCGTGGAGGAGACCCGTCGGTTCGTCGAGAGCCAC
Source organism: Thermoplasmata archaeon (assembly GCA_046704665.1). Lineage (GTDB taxonomy): Archaea > Thermoplasmatota > Thermoplasmata > Lutacidiplasmatales > UBA184 > Lutacidiplasma. The sequence continues at coordinate 56,846 of JBJKRJ010000048.1, forward strand.
GCGCTCGCGACGGTCCCCCCGACCGCCTCCTGCCGCGTGGAGGAGACCCCGGTGTGGGGGCGCGCGCTCTCGACCGCGAGCATGAATCCCCCGGGGCCGTTCGACGCGACCTCTTCGGAGGGGATCTACTTCGTGACCCTCGTCGATCCGAAGTGGACGCCGGCGCAGGCCGAGGAGTGGCTGCGTTCGTTCAACTACCCGATGCTGCGGAACATCACGGTCCACGAGGTCTATCCGGGGCACTATCTCCAGTTCCTGCACTTCCGCGAGAGCGCCGGCTCGCTCGCTCGCAAGGTCTACCTCTCACCGTCGTTCGTAGAGGGGTGGGCGCACTACACCGAGCAGCTCGCGATCGAGCAAGGACTCGGGAGCGAGAGTCCGGTGGCCGAGGTCGCCCAGATCCATGACGCGCTGCTCCGGGACTGCCGCCTCTTGGCGTCGATCGGCCTCCACACGCAGGGCATGACGCTCGAGGCCGCGACCGAGCTCTTCCAGCGCGAGGCCCACTTCGACCGGCTCCCGGCCGAACGGGAGGCGATCCGCGGAACGTTCAACCCGGAGTACTTCTGCTACACCCTCGGGAAGCTCGCGATCCTCAGCGCGCGCGACAAGCTCCTGCAGAGCCGGTTCGGCGGCCGCCTGGGTGCCTTCCACGACGCGCTCCTCGCCTCCGGATGTCCCCCGATCGGCCTCCTCGACCGTCTGCTCGCGCCCGAGACCCCGGTCTAGCGGACTCGGAGGCGCCGCTCTTTCGGGCGCCGGGGCGCAGCCTTTTCGTCCCCTCCCTCTGGCCGGGACGATGGACGCGCTGCGGGCGGTCGGCCTCTCCAAGACGTATCGCCGGCGCACGCGCTCGGTGCGCGCGCTCGATCACGTCGATCTCGCGATCCCGAAGGGGCGGCTCTTCGCGTTCCTCGGTCGCAACGGGGCGGGCAAGACGACGTTCATCAAGATCTCGTCGACGCTCCTCGTTCCCACCGAGGGAGACGTCGAACTGTTCGGCCATGATGTCGTCGCGGACCCGGCGTCGGTCCGACCGCTGATGGCGCTCGTCCCTCAGGAGGGGAAGCTCTTCTACCATCTGACGCCCCGCGAGCACATCCACGAGTACCTCCGGGTGCGGGGTGCGTCGGCCGAGACGGCCCGCAGCCGCACGGACGAGATCCTCGAGGCGATGGGGCTCGTTCCCCACCAGGACGTGGTCGCGCTCCGGCTCTCGGGCGGGCTCCAGCAGCGGACGCTCGTCGCGATGGTCCTCGCCACGGAGGCCCCGTTCCTCTTCCTCGACGAACCGACGCTCGGGATGGACCCGTTCGCCCGGCGCCAGGTCTGGGAGGTGATCCGGCGGGCGGCCCGCAAGGGCTCGACGGTACTCCTCACGACCCACTATCTGGACGAGGCCGAACAGCTCAGCGAGGAGCTCGCGGTGATCGAGGGCGGGCGGATCCTCTACCACGGTACCGCGGAGTCGATGAAGTCGACCCTCGGACGGGAGGTCCGCCTGCAGTTCCGAGGGGGGTTCCGACCCGACGAGCTCGCACCGTACGGGAAGGTCTACCGCGACCGGGACCGCGTGATCCTTCTCACGACCCGCGGCGCCGCCCACGAACTGACCGACCGGGCTCTCGGGCGCGGTGTCGCCGTGACCGCCGGTCCGGTGACCCTCGAGGAAGCGTTCCTCGAGCTCGTCGGCCGCGGGATCGAGGAGGAGCCGGAGTGACCGCGCGGGCGCAGGCGTACGCCGCGTTCCGGATCTGCTACTTCAACGGCATCATTCCGTTGTGGCGCTCGCCGCTCCTCATCGCGGCGGTCTTCCTCACGCCGTTCAGCTTTCTCTTCTTCCTCAAGATCATCGCCTCCCCGAGCCTCTTCCCCTACGGGGTCGTCGGGGGGGTGCTCTTCACCGCCCTCTTCACGGGGAGCGGGATGATGAACGACTGCGCGTACCTCCGGCTCGAGCGCCAGCTTCAGCAGGTCTTCGTCACGAGCCCGGTGAGCCAGCTCGCCTACATCTTCGGGATGGCGCTGAGCGAGCTCGCCTTCGCCGCGCCGGCGCTGGTCCTCTTCCTCGGCATCCTCACGCTCGTCACCCCGGTGGGACCGGCGAGCATGGCGGCGCTCCTCGGGGTGGTGCTCCTCACCTGGCTCATGGCCACCACGCTCGGCTTCTTCGTGTCGACCCTCTTCACCCAGTTCCGCGAGATCTGGCCGATCGCCACGCTGATCTTCTCGCTCCTTTCGGTCCTGCCCCCGATCTTCTACCCGGCCCGCGCGATCCCCGCCGAATGGCAGTGGGTGGCGTTCCTCGCCCCGTCCACCTACGGCGCCCAGCTCGCGGACCGGGTGCTGGGGCTCGGGGGGGCGATCACGACCGGTGTCGGGTTCCTCGACACGCCGTACTTCGACCTCCTGATGCTCGGAGTGGTCGCGCTTCTCTTCGGGCTCGCCGCGCTCTTCCTCGCTCGATGGCGGGAGAACTGACGCGCCCCGTCCGCGGGCGAGTCCCACCGAGCTGTTATCCGCGCGGACGGCTGATTCGGAGGAACCATGGGGATTGCACGGCCGCGCATGGATCAGCTGCTCCACGAGGGAGACGAGCACACCTGCTCGGAGCCGTACGAGACGTGCGTCCGCATCCGGGCGATGGCCGACCTTCCCACCCGGTTCGGCGACTACCAGGTCGTCGCGTTCACGAACTGCTCCGACCAGAAGGAGCACGCCGCGTTCGTCCACGGGGACGTCTTCGACGGAACGGAGGTCCCGGTCCGTGTCCACTCCGAGTGCCTCACCGGCGACGCGATCGGCTCACTCCGGTGCGACTGCCGTGATCAGCTGATCGAATCCCTCGAGCGGATCGGACAGATGGACCGCGGTGTCGTCCTCTACCTCCGCCAGGAGGGTCGGGGGATCGGGTTCGTGAACAAGATCCGTGCCTACCAGCTCCAGGATGCCGGGTACGACACCGTGGAGGCGAACGAGACCCTCGGGTTCCGGCCGGACGAGCGGGACTACGCGGTCGCCGCCCACATGCTGAGGTCGCTCCACGTGCGGTCGGTCCGCCTCATGACCAACAACCCCGACAAGGTCGCCGACCTCGAGCGCCACGGGATCCCGATCGTCGGCCGCCTCCCGGTCACCATCCCGCCGAACGAGGTGAACCGCCCGTATCTCGAGACCAAGCAGCGCAAGCTCGGCCACCTCCTCGATCTGGAACAGTGGGACGACCTGGTGAAGTTCGCGGAGAGCACGGAGCACTAACGTCGGCCCCCCATCCGCCGGCCGACGTTCGACCGGTTGTCGCGTACCGCGCGACGGAACCGTCTATTACCGTCGCCCCGTCCGGTCCTCGTCCGGACATGAACGAGGATCTGACCCACATCGCCGAGGATCTGACGCGAGAACTCCGACTCGACCGACCGCCCGTTCAGATCTCGTACCTCGAGAGCGCCCCCACCGGGGTCCCCGAGCACCCCGGCGGCGTCCCCTCGGTCTGCACGTTCTTCGCGTTCGGTACCCGAAGCGCCTTCTACGCCGGCCTCCCGAAGCACGAGGACTGCGAGATCGGGGCCTTCGTCCTCGGCATCCCGCCCGAGGGCCCGGTCGGGGAACGCCTCATGGCGACGATCGGCGACATGCAGAAGGAAGGGTACCTGAACCCGGGCGAGGAAGCGAAGGTCCCCCACAACCCGGTCCCGCCGAAGTTCGTGGCCTACGGACCGCTCGGCGCCTTCTCCTTCGCCCCGACCGGCGTCCTTCTCTTCGCCGACGCGCACGGCGCGATGCTCGCCTGCGAAGCCGCGGGCCTGGGGGAGGGGTCGGACGCGTGGTCGGTTCCCGTGAACGGCCGACCCATGTGCGCGATCTTGCCGATCCTGAACCAGGGAGCCCCGGTAGCGATGAGCCTTGGGTGCACCGGCTCGCGGATCTACACCGACATGGGGATCGACAAGATGATCGTCGGCATCCGGGGCGACCGGCTCAGCTCGTTCGCCGAGAAGCTCGGGCGGATCGTCCGAGCGAACGAGTTCGTGCAGCGAGAAGACTCCGCCCGCAAGTCGAAGGCGGAGCGCCCGTTCCGCGCCCCGTAGGTCGGCCGGGGCCCGGAACCGTCTCCGTCGGCCTGCGGCGCGGTCCCTTCCATCATGTCGACCGCTGTCTACATATAGTCATGTCGATTCGGGTCAACATGTCGGCCGTCGCGACGACCCGTCCCGAACGCGGTCTTGAAGAACGACTCGAACGGTTGTGTGGGGACGACGGCACGTGTGCCGTTCCGGACTATACCCGGCTCGCGAAGGGCGTGCGGACCTCGCGCGTGTTCCCCGAGGCGCTCGCCCGCGTGAAGGCGCTCGCCGACGAGCACCGGCTCCTCGTGGTCGCCCTCCTGAAACGTCGCCCGGAGCTGTGTGCCTGCGAGATCCAGGCGGCGACCGGGCTCACCCATGCGACCGTGAGCCACCACATGAACGTCCTCCGGGACGCGGGACTCGTCCGCGCCCGCAAGGAGGGCAAGTGGATGTACTATCGGCGCGCCCGGTCGACGGAGGTACGGATCCCGTGACCGGCGAGCGCGATCCGACGGACGAGGAGTCGGTCCGAGCCGAAGTGCGGGACCGGTACGGAAAGCTCGCCCAGGGAGGAGGCTGCTGCGGGGGGACGTCCTCGAGCGGTTGCTGCGGGGAGAGTGCTTCGTGCGACGGTGGGGGGACCTTGGGGTCCCTTTCCCCGCTGGGATACAGCGAAGAGGACCTCGCCGGCCTTCCCGAAGGAGCGAATCTGGGTCTCGGCTGCGGGAACCCCACGGCGCTCACCTCCCTTCGGGCCGGTGAGCTCGTTCTCGACCTCGGGAGCGGGGCCGGCATCGATTGCTTCCTGGCCGCGAAGAGAGTGGGGGAGAGCGGCCACGTCATCGGGGTCGACATGACGCCCGAGATGATCACGAAGGCCCGCGCCAACGCGCGGACAAGCGGTGTGACGAACGTCGAGTTCCGTCTCGGAGAGATCGAGCACCTTCCCGTCGCCGACCGCTCGGTCGACGTCGTGGTCTCGAACTGCGTCATCAATCTCGTCCCGGACAAGGGGCAGGTCTACCGGGAGGCGTTCCGCGTTCTCCGCCCGGGCGGACGCCTCGCGATCTCCGACGTCGTCGCGACCCGGCCGATCACTCCCGAGGAGCGGGCGGACCTCGCGCTCTGGTCCTCGTGCTCGTCGGGGGCGCTCGAGGTGCGCGAGGTCGAGTCCACGCTCCGGGCCGCGGGCTTCGAGGAGATCGAGGTCGCGCTTCGCGTCCCGGTCGAGAGTCCTTCTTCGCTCGAAGGACAACGTTCGATCGGGGTCGTCCCGGCCGATATCCGTGCGGTGAAGCGGCCGGCGTGACGGTGCATGGCGAGCCGGACCGTCCTCTTCATCTGTGTCGAGAACGCCGCCCGGTCCCTGATGGCCGAGGCGATGTTCAACGCGCGTCCTCCCGACGGATGGCGCGCCCGTTCCGCGGGGACGGTTCCCGCGGGCCGACCGAACCCCCGGACGGCCCCCATGCTCCGCGAGATCGATCTCGAGCTCCCCGCGCATCCGCCCCAGCTCCTGACGGACGAGATGATGACCGAGGCGGCGATCCGGGTCACGATGGGCTGTCTCGACCGCGCGAGCTGCCCGGCCCGGCTCCGCACCCTCGACCTCCTCGACTGGGCGCTCCCCGATCCCGGGATGCTGGACGATGACGGGTTCCGGCGCGTCCGGGACGAGCTCCGGGCGCGTGTCGAGCGGCTCTGCCGGGAGCTCGCCGGCCCCGTCCCCGAGTAGTGGGATGTCCGTCGGTCGAAGCGGGGGGCCCGTCCGATCGAGGGGAGTCGAATGAGCCATCCGCCGCGGACCCGGATGCGGCTCCTGGACCGGTACCTCACGCTCTGGATCTTCCTCGCGATGGCGGCGGGGATCGCCGGTGGCCGGGCGTTCCCCGAGATCGAACCGGCGCTCGAGCGCCTCAGCATCGGCACGACGTCGATCCCGATCGCCGTCGGCCTCATCCTCATGATGTACCCGCCGCTCGCACGCGTGCGCTACGAGGAGCTCGGGCAGGTCTTCCGTGACCGCAAGGTCCTCTCGGTCTCGCTGGTCGAGAACTGGGTGATCGGCCCGGTGCTGATGTTCGCCCTCGCGATCGTGTTCCTGCGGGGGTACCCGGACTACATGGCCGGGCTCATCCTGATCGGGCTCGCGCGCTGCATCGCGATGGTGATCGTCTGGAACCAGCTGGCCCAGGGGAACACCCAGTACGCGGCCGCCCTCGTGGCGTTCAACTCCGTCTTCCAGGTCTTCTTCTACTCGCTCTACGCGTGGATCTTCGTGACGGTGCTTCCGGCCTGGCTCGGCCTCCCGGGCGCCGCCGTCCCGGTCTCGCTCGTCGAGGTCGCCGAGAGCGTCTTCATCTACCTCGGCCTCCCGTTCCTCGCCGGCCTCCTCACCCGGTTCGTCCTGGTCCGCCGCCGGGGTCGGAGCTGGTACGAGACGCGGTTCGTCCGGCGGACGAGCCCGATCACCCTGATCGCGCTCCTCTTCACGGTCGTGGTGATGTTCTCGCTGAAGGGGTCCGTGATCGTCGACCTGCCGATCCCGGCGCTCCTGATCGCGGTCCCGCTCCTGATCTACTTCGTCGTGATGTTCCTCGTCTCCTTCGGCCTCGGCCGGAGGCTCGGGGCGGACTACCCGACGACGACCACGCTCTCGTTCACGGCGGCGAGCAACAACTTCGAGCTCGCGATCGCGGTCGCCGTCGCGGTCTTCGGGATCAACTCCGGTGAGGCGTTCGCCGCGGTCATCGGGCCCCTGGTGGAGGTCCCCGTCATGCTCGGGCTCGTCAGCGTGGCGTTCTATCTGCGCCACCGGTACTTCCGGGCCCAAGCCCGTCCGGTATCCTCTCCCGAGGCGGTCCCCGAGGCCGCTTCCGACCCCCGGTGAGCGGCCGGCGAGATCGTGGGCCCCGAGAGGTTACAAACCTCGGGAACCCTCCTCGGCCGCCGTGAGCGTGGAACCAGAGTACCAGCCGGGCATGAGGCTGCGGGTCACCGAGGGGTTCCGTCCCGGTTTCTTCGACGGGCTGAGCCCTCGGCTCATCCTGCGACCCGGCGATCACGTCACGGTCGACCTGGACGAGACGAGCGCGGCATGGCCCGCGTTCGTGCGGGTGACCAACGATGCGGGAGTGAACGGCTGGGTACCCCGACGGTTCCTGAGCGGCTCGGGCCCGGAACGAACGGCCCTCCGGCCCTACGACACCTCGACCCTCGACCCCGCACGGGGTGAGGTGCTCGAGGTCGTCGAGACGGACGTGGAGAGCGGTTGGTTGTGGTGTCGGGACCCTCAGGGACGCACCGGTTGGTTCCCGATCCGCCAGCTCGCGCCGGCGCGGGCCGGATCCGTGGAAGGACCGCGCGACACGCCGTGATCCTCGGATCGCGGGAGCCGGGAAGGAGCTACGGTACGGCCCTCGGTCGATGCCCGCTCACCGCGGCGATGCGCCGAGGTCGCGCCGGAAGTGAACCAGCCGGTCCACCTCGGTGTACCGCAGGGCCCGGTGCGCGCCTTGGGAAACGAGATTGCGCAGCTCCGTATCGGAGGCCATCTCGGTGCATCCTTGATCGCGGGCCCAATCCTCGGCGGCGCGCACCAGCGCCCGCCCGACACCTTTCCGGCGGAATTCCGCCTTCACGTACCACCCCTCCAGGTAGCCGACGGGGGAGGTGCGACAGCCGTCGGCGAACGGACGCAGGTCGACCTCGGCGAACCCGACGATCCGGCCCGGGCCGACCTCGGCCAGAAGGACGGTCATTCGCATGGAGGCCCGCCAGAGTCGGTGATGCCTCCGCGAGCGGAGCACCGCGTCCGCGTCGTTCGCGAGATACTCCGCGCTATGGTCCGGCCAGAGCTCCCGCCGGAGCGCGATCCACGCCTCTCGGTCGGCGAGGGTGATGGGTCGCACGCGCAGGCCTTTCGTGTGCCGGTTCCCCGTCGTGCGTCGTGCGCCGGGCGCGTCGCCCCTCCGGGCGCGCGATGGGGTCTCCCGGCGCCCGGGCCGGCGAGGAGCGGCCATGTCCCTCCGGTATCCAGAGCACGCGGCCGGGGCTATGAAGGGTGGTACGGAGCGACCGAGCGGTCGCGTCGCGGCCGAACCCCGTTGCCTCCCCGCCGCACCGCGACCGTTAACTGGCACACCGGCTCCCGGGCGACGTGGCGAAGCTCAAGGTGGAGTACGTCTACGCCGGCCTCAGGGTCCGCAACCTCCCCCGGTCGCTGACCTTCTACCGGAAGCTCGGCTTCCGTGTCCACGCTCGGGGCACGATGGGCCACGGTGGAAAGTGGGTGCACCTGGTCTTTCCGGGGGCCCGGCAGCGGGTCGAGCTCAATTACTATCCGCGGTCGACCCGGTTCTATGAGCCGTTCCGCAAGGGGACGGAGTTCGACCACCTCGGGTTCCGTGTCACGGACGTCGAACGGTGGGAAGCGGAGCTCCGTCGGCGGAAGCTGAAGATCGTGGCCCGGATCCGAGAGCCGCACGAGAACATCGTGTACACGCAGGACCCGGACGGGAACTGGCTCGAGTTCTTCGGGCCACCTCCCCATTGAACCGGCACCGTTCGGCGCTCCCGCGTTTCCCCGCCTCGGGTAGGGCGGGTCCCCCCAGGGCCGGGATCCGGTGGGTAGGTCCGCTCCCTTTTTTCGATGCCGAGAGCCTCCGGGCCGCGTGGCGTCGGCGATCACCGGCGGCGGTGCGATCTACCTCGTCTTTCTCATCGCCTACGCCACGTGGTTCGTCAGTGAGATCGTAGGGTCGACGATCCTTCCGCGGATCCGCGATCCGGGAGCCCGAGAGACCTCGCGCACGGACCGTGGCTCGAGGCTCGCCATCTTCCTCGGGGTCTTCGGATCGATCGTGGCGGTCTACGCCTTCGCCGGGAGCGGGTTCGCCACCCTTCCCCTGGTCGTCGTGTACGTCGGTCTGGCCCTCATCTTCGCCGGAGTGGGCCTACGCCAGTGGGCGATCGCGGTCCTCGGGCGATATTTCAGCACCTCCGTCCGGGCCGTCGAGGGCCATCGCATCGTGACCCGAGGGCCGTACCGGATCCTTCGCCATCCGTCGTATTCCGGTGCGATCGTCACCGTGCTCGGGATCGGTCTCGCCGGCGGGTCCTGGGAAGGGACCCTCGTCGCGCTCGCCCTGGCCCTGGCCGCCTATGGGTACCGGATCCACGTGGAGGAGAGGTTCCTGATCGACCGGTTCGGCACGGAGTACCTCGAGTACCGCGCGCGGACCAAGCGGGTCATTCCGTACATCTGGTGACTCCGGGCCGGCACGCCCCCCGATCGACGCGGAAGGACGCCGGACCTCCTACCGGCGGGACCGTCGCGAAACCGGACCCGGGCGACGGGGATATCGGGACCGGCCGGCTCGGGACGCCGGTGCCCCTCGTGCCGTCCGAGCCTCCCGCGGCCGCGACGGCGCCCTCCCTTCGAAAGGCGATCCGTACCCGCCACGCGGTGGCGCTCTACGTGAGCTCGGTGCTGGGCTCGGGGGTCCTCGTGCTCCCCGGCCTCGCCGCCCAGATCGCAGGGCCGGGTTCCCTCATCGCCTGGGCGCTCCTCGGGGTGGCGAGCCTGCCGTTCGCGCTCACGTTCGCCACGCTCTCGGCCCGGCGGCCGGAATCCGGCGGGGTCTACGGCTTCGCCAAGGAGGCGTTCGGACCCGGAGCGGCGCTCGTGACCGGGTGGCTCTTCGCGCTGTGGCTCTTCACCGGGGCGCCGGCCGTCGCGCTGATCGCCGCCTCGTACCTCGGGTACGCCTTCCCGCTCAACCGACCCGAGACGTTCCTCTTCGGGTTCGGGATCGTCGGGGCGGCGTTCCTCATCAATTACCGAGGGATCACGATCAGCACCCGGGTCCAGCTCGCCGTCATCGCCTCGATCGTCGCCCTCCTGGTCGTCACGGTCGCGCTCTCCGGGGCCCGGGTCCGGCCCGGGAACTTCACCCCGTTCCTCCCGTTCGGTCTCGTGCCCGTCGGGACGGCCGCCGCGTTGATCTTCTGGTCGTTTCTCGGCTACGAGAACGTCTCGAACGTCGCCGAGGAGTTCGAGAACCCCGTCCGGGACTTCCCCCGGAGCGTCTACACGAGCGCCGCCCTGGTCGGCTCCCTCTACTTCGCGGTCGCGTTCGTGACCGTCGGGACCGCCGCCTACACCGCCGGCGGGAGCATTGCGCCGTTCGCCGCGATCCTGGGCAACGTGGTCGGGCCCTACGGGGCGATGGGAACGGCCGTCCTGGCCGTGTTCATCATCTTCGGGGTCGTGAACGCCTACACGACCGGGATGTCGCGGGTCCTCTGGGTCACCGCCCGCGACGGCGGCCTTCCTCGCCCGCTCACGCACCTCGATCCGAGGACCCGGGTCCCCGACCGGGTGCTCCTGATGATGTTCGGGGGGGTCGCGACGGTCCTGCTGGCCTACTACATCGCCGACGTCAGTCTGGCGACCGCGCTCCTGGTCGCGAGCGGTGCGGCGATCGCGGTCTACGTGGTCGGGAGCGCCGCGGGGATCCGCCTCCGCCCCACGCTGGGCGCCGCCGGACGCTCCGCCCGCTGGCTCGCGGTCGTGTCGCTCGGGATTTCGCTGGCCGTCGCGCCGTTCATCGGACGGCCGCTCCTCGTGAGCGTCGGCGTGATCGCCGCCGCCGTCCTCTATGCGTACGCGCGGCGCCGGATCGTACCGTCCGGGCCCGTACCGTGAGACGGTCCGGTCGGGACCCACGCGGCCCGGTGCTCATCCCGAAGGCGGCGGTGCCGAGTAGTGGACGAACGGACCCTCCAGGTACTCGAGCACCTTCTCCTGGCCGTACTGCCGGCCCAGGTCGTACGCGGTTCGGAGGGCCGCCGCGCCCTCGTCGGGGGACGGCGAGGGGAGGGTCGCCGTCGAGGTCGTGACCGGCCGCGCGTGCCGGTCGATGCAGACGAGGACCGCCTCGAACTTCGGGAAGGCGAGCTGGAAGAGCCGGACCTGGAGCGCGACGTCCGGCGGCGGGGGGATCGCCCGGTAGCTCTTCATCTCGAAGAACCGGGCCCGTCCGTCCCAGTAGTCCGGCTGGGCGTAGACCGCGACCTCGCCGCCGATCACGATGACCCGTGTCTTCGGACGGGCGAGACCGAAGATGGGGCTCGTGCGGTACGCCTGGAGCACCTCCTCCATCTGGACCCGGATCCTCTGACGCGTCTCCCCCTCGACCGCGACGGCCTCCTCCTCGAGCGCCTCGTCCAGGAGCTCTTCGGCCCGGCGCCGCATCGACATGGCGGTCGGACGACGTCCCGTCCGGACCTCGTGACCGAACTGCGCCAGGGAGCCGTCGATCGCGCGTCCCACGGCGATCGCGACATGGTCCTCCTCGCGCGGCGGAGGTCTCGGGTAGGTATGCTGGACGATCTCGTGCACCGGGATCGTTCGGATCGTCGTCATCGTGGCTCCCCCCGTCCGTCAGGGCGGAGGAAGTAACCCAGAGGTTATCGACGGAAAAGTCTTCCCGGTTCGACGTCCTCCCCAAGTACTCCCGCGCTCCCGCTAGCGCCCCGACGAGGAGGGACGCATCGACCATGGGCTGGTTCCGGGATATCGTGCGGCGAGAGCCTTCTCCCCCGCCCGAGGCGGATCGGAAGGTCGAGCCGGCCGCCCCGCGCCGGCGAGCCCCCGGACCCGAACGTCTCGCGGCGGTCAACTTCGAACGGTACCTGCGGGAGCACCCTCGGGTCGTGGTCGATGTCTGGGCTCCCTGGTGCGTCCCCTGCCGGGCGTTCGCCCCGACCTTCGCCGCCGCGGCCGCCGAGTGGGGGGAGTGGGTCGGGTTCGGCAAGGTGCACGCCGACCACGAGCCGAGCTTCGTCTCCCGATTCGGCATCCGTTCGATCCCGTCGCTGCTCTTCTTCCGCGACGGCGAGCTCGTTCGGACCGAGACCGGGGTGATCTCGCCGGACCGTCTGGCAAAGCTCCTTCACAAGATCTTCCGCGACCTTCCCTGAGGGAACCCTCGCTCGTCCCCGGGCCCGGTTCCGTCACCGATGCGGGCGGCGCCGTACGGGGCAGGCGATCTCGCCCAGCGACTCCGCGGCCGGGCGACCGGGCCCGGGGTCCGAGGACCCGTCCTCACTGCGCGCGACGCGACGCGATCGCCGCCAGGAGCGCCACGGCCACGAACCCAAAGACAAGGTGCGCCCCGAGGGAGAGGAAGAGCGGAGGACCGGGGCCCGATGCGCTCCGCGTGCCGGGGGAGAGCGCAAGCACCCCGGCCCAGAGCACGAGACCGACGGGCAGCCCGATCGCCGCTCCCGTGACGCTCCACGGCCGCGCCGGTCGGAGGTGCGGAACGAACCCACCGAGGACCGCCCCGATCAGGGCACCATGCACCAGGTGCAGGGGGACACCGGCCAGGCCGAGAAAGCTCCCCGCCGAGCCCCCGAACGCGAGCTCGATCCCGGGGCGCCAGGAATCTCCCGGCACCCCTGTGAGAAGAAGGTCGACCGCGCCGAGCGCGTACATGGCTGCGGTCGCGACCAGCCCGGCGAGGGTGCCCACGGCCACGCCGAACGACGCGCTCAGGAAGGACCGATCCGCGTCGGGGCGGCGCACCCTCGGGTCTTCCGGTAGTCCCAGAAGCGATCGTAGATCCACCAGAGCCCGTGCTCGATGGCGGGGACCTTGGCGACCCGCTCCCCCTGGGGGCCCAGGGCGAGCGCGACCAAGGGGGTCATGATCGCGGAGCCGGACCGTCGTCCTCGCGCATCGACCAGGTGCGCGAACGCGAATCGCCTCTCCTCGTCGAGATCGGCCAGCACCCGGCGCGCCTCCTCGCCGTCATACGGCAGGGAGCGGAGCCGGGAGCGACTCGCCCACTGGCTGACCCGGGCGAAGAACGTACACGGCCCGCAGCCCGCGTCGTAGAAGAGCCGGGCCGTGGCCGGGGCTCCTTCGACCATACGCACGGATGAGAAGGGCCGAGCCCAAGATAACGGAAACTGTCGGGCCCCGGACCCACCACCGGGAGGGACCGGCACGATGCGGGGGGCGATGCCGGTGCCGCCCCTAGTGGATCACCGCCGCGATCGCGAGGCCGATCGCATAGGTCAGCCCGGCCGAACCGAGCCCGATAAGGACCATCTCGAGACCCCCCCGGGTGAGCGAGGTCAGGGTCGACATCGAGCGGAAGACCCCGGTCGCAAAGAGCGCGACGCCACTCGCGAGGACCGCCGCGAGGAGCGCCGGGACGTTCGCGGCTACGAAGAACGGGAGGATCGGCACGAACCCGGCGAACAGGAACGCCACGCCGGTGATCAGTCCGAGCCGCACGGGACTCGATGCCTCCGTCTCCTCCCCGAGACCGTGTCGCTCGGAGAGCAGGGCCCGGGTGAACTGCTCGTCGTCCCGGGAGAGCCGGTCGACGACGCGCGCGGCCTCGTCGGGGGTGAACCCGCGTTTCTGGTACGCCTCCCGGAGCTGACGGACCTTCGCCTCCCGGTCGACGCCCAGGCTCACCTTCTCCTGACGGCGGAGGCCGGCGTACATCTCGGCCTCGGCCTTGACCGAGACATAGTTCGCGGCGGCCATCGAGATCGCACCTGCGACGAGCGCCGCCGCGCCGGCGATCAGTACCTCGACGTTCGAGCTCGTGGCGGCGGCCACCCCCGCCGAGAGCGCGAGCAGGCTCGCGATCCCGTCGTTCGCCCCGAGGACCGCGCTGCGGAGCGTACTGCCCTCGCGGGCGGCATCGCGGGCCTCTCCCAGGGTGTCGATCTCATGGGAGAGCTCGTCGGGCATGATCCGCCGGAACACCTCGGCCGCGGCCGGATCCTTCCAAGCGGCCGCCTGGGCCTCGTACTTGCGGATCCCGTCGACCTCGTCCCGATGGACGGCCGAGAGGACGCTCCCGACCCCGAGGAGCCTGCCGAGACCCGCGAAGACCCGGTGCTTGACGAGCGACCGGGCGTCCGGAAGCGGGACACCCCGCGCGCGAAGCAGGCCCGCCCACGCCTCGGCGTGATGTCGCTCGTACTCCGCGAGCCCGAGGAGGAGCCGCCGTCGGTCCTCGTTCGCGTCCAGCGCCGCGAGACGGCGATAGAGCCGCTCGGCCGAAACCTCCTCGACGTAGTTCCCTCGGATGCCCTCGATCATGGGGTCGGTCATGCGCGGCCTCGTTCGCGGATCGGGCCGGTCGGTCGTCGCGGGCCATCGCCCGTGGCCTCCCGACCCTCGCTCCGTGCGATCCGCGTCGAACGAGTGGGTTCGGCCGCGGAGATCGCTCGGTCCGGATAAGCTCTCGGGCGATCGGCCGTTCTTAGACGACCGCGATGACGCCGCAGAGCACCACCGAGGCGAGGCTCGCCCAGTAGGCGGTCTTCCACCATCCCCGGGACGCGTGCTCTCCCATGAGCTTGCGGTTCGACGCGATCCATCCGACCAGTACGCCCGGACCGATGAGGATGAAGACGAGGGCTACCATCATCAGCAGGACCAGGGTGAGCGGGTGGGGGTAGACGAACGGCACGATGACCGCCGGGAGGCCCTCCGCGACGTAGATCCAGAACGCGCGATCGCGCGGAAGGCCGAGCGCCTCGACCACCCCCCACGCGCTCCCGAGCGAGATGACCACGAGGGCGAGGAAGGCGGCCGCGACGAGCCCCACCGCGAAGGCGTAGGGGAGGAGCGCTCCCCCGACCGCCGAGAGGGCCGAGGCGACCCCGCTCGACGTGAAGAGATCGGCGGAGGAGGGCATACCGGCGCCGAGCATCAGGAACGCGACCATCAGCACCTCGCTCGTGATCGCGCCGATCATCGTCTCCCAGCGGACCCCCCGGACCGTCGAGCCGGGCTTCTCGGCCGTGGCCGAGGACTGGAAGAACAGCATGAACGGCATCACGACCGCCCCGGCGTTGGCGGCGAGGAGGAAGAGGAAGGCCGGGCTCGCCGAGAAGTAGACGGGAGTGTACGGGAGGACCCCCCGCATCATGAGGGCCGAGCCGACCGTCAGGACGAAGACGCCCGAGACGGCGAGGAGGATCCGCTCGGCCCAGACGTACTTCCCGCGGGCGATCAGGCCGATCTGGAACAGGAAGGCGCACGGGAGAGAGAGGTAGAGCGGAACCCCGAAGATGCCCAGCGCGAGACCGATCGCCGCGTACTCGGCGATGTAGCTCGCCACGTCGGCCACGGCGACCGGCAGCGAGACCGCGAGGCTCATCCGTCGGGACTGCGTCTCGCGCACCAGTTCTCCGAGCCCTTTTCCGGTGACCGCCCCGATGCGCCCGGCCGCCTCCTGCACGAAGTAGAGGGGGACGATCAGCAGGAGGAGGAACCAGATCAGGTCGTAGCGATAGGCTGCGCCGGACTCGAGGCCGGTCAGGATGCTCGCGGCATCGACGTCCGCGATCATGACGAGCCAGGCCGGACCCCACGCCTGTAACCATCCGGGAAGAAGCCGACGCAAGCGGCCGGTCGGCCGCTCGAACGCCTTGTCCGGACAGCCCAGGCTCACCTCCCGTGTCGCCGGCATCGATCGATCGGTCTCCCCTCCGAAAGCTCTCGAACGGAATTCTCGATCCGGCCAGATAAGTGCCTCGTTTGTGAAAGTTGACCACGACTGTTCACACTGTGACCACGGCGAGTCCTCGCCGTGCTCAACGCCCTGCGCCGGTCCGAGGGGGGCCGTTCACGGCCGAGAATGCATCTCCCCCGAAGTGAGGTGGAAACCGGAGGACCGTCGGGACGCATCGGGCGTATCGGGATCCGTGGGTCCAAGCCGTCCGCCCGGGATCGGCAGGCGACCCGCCCGGCCCTCTTCAGATCGCGTTCACGAGAAGTCCGACCGCGAAGCCGAGACCGACCCCGACATAGGCAAGCCGTGTGCGGAGCGCGTTCTCCACCGCGTCCGCCCCGGGGCGGAAGACGACCCGGAACATGGGGATGATCGCGTAGAGACAGGTCCCGATGGCCAGCGCATCGAAGGCGACCGTGAGATAGCTCGAGGTCCAGTAGAATCCGATCCCCGCCCCCAGGATCGTCGGGACGCCTCCGAGGAGAAAGTACGCCGAGAAGAGCCCGACCTGTCGCTCCTTCGCTCCCAAGAGGGGTCCGGCGATAGGGAACCCCTCGGTGACGTTCTGAAGGAAGAACCCGGCGAAGATGACCGCGAGCAGGCCGGAGAGGCCCGCCGCCCAGCTCGCACCGAGGACCATGCCCTCGGTCAGGTTCTGGAATCCGATGGCCAGGGCGACGATGAGGGCGGTCGAGGTCGCCGAGCGCTCCTCGGCCGCGCGGGAAGACCGGCCCGAGTGCTCAAGGAAGAACAGCGCGAAGAACGCCCCGATGACGCCCACGCCGAAGAGAAGGGTGAGCGCCGGGTCGGCGACGAAGTCGCCGTGCGCGTAGAGGATGCCGCTGACGTCTCCCCAGACATCGGCCAGGACGAAGATCAGGATGCCGATGGCGGCAGCGGTGAGAAGATTCACTAGGCGGAACGTCCGGCTCCTTCGGAGGACGAGGGGAAGAGAGAGGAAGATCGCGAGTCCCAGAATCGTCGCGAGCACCAGCAGCTCGACCAACCCGCCGGACGCGGCCATGCCGACCCCTTGCCGATTTACGCAGGAGAAGGTGAGTATTTAGATGATGCGCGCGTGACGTGGCCACTCTTATGTTCACAGAGTGAATTTGCCTACCCGGCCGGGGGGTTCACGACACGACCATGTCGAACCCGCGCACCGCGTCGATCGCCTGGGTGCATCTCGTGCAGGCCCTGGTGGCGCGAGAAGGTGTGGAGCAGCTCGGGCTCTCCTCCCGTCGGGTCGCCGACCTCCTCGGGCTCGCTCCTTCGGCGGTCTCGCAGTACCTGTCCGGCAAGCGCGTCGAAAAGGGGTTCCTCGAGTACTCGTCGGACGAGCGCGCCCGTTCGATCGCCCGGCGGACGATCGAGGAGCTGATCGAGGCGCAAGAGGCCGGTCGGGGGGCGACCCGGCCCGTGCTCGAGGGCGCGTCGGCCCTCTCCGAGCTCTCGGAATCGGCCGGGGGCCACGAACGCCTCCCCAAACGTCCCACCGACACGACCGAGGGCCCCCAGCTGCGCGAGCTGGCCCGGTGGCTGCGCGAGCGGGTAAAGGCCGAGCAGGTCGCGGTGACCCAGTGTATGCGGCTCGCCCAGCGAGCACGGGACGAGCTGACGCGCGCGCTGCTCCGGCAGATCGCCTCCGACAGCCTCCGGCACGCCGAGATCGTCGCGTCGCTCGCCCCGTACATCGATCGGGGAGTATCGGGAGCGTACGCCTCGGGGATCACGCGCAAGGAGATCGAGGCGCTGATCGAAGGCGAGCGCCGGGCCGAAGCCCAGGCGGACTCGGCTTCGGCGCACCGCCTCCAAGGGACCATGGCGATCCTCATCGCGAGCATGGAGGCCGACGAGCGGAAGCATGCCGAGCTGCTCCGGGGCCTCCTGAACTCGGGGTTCCGACCCTAGCACGCCCTACGTCGCCGGCGCAAGAGCCCTCGACCGACACCGAAGATCGGCGGCTCTCGTTGGTTCCACCACCGACACGACCATCAACGACCTTGTGCTCTCGTAGACTATGGACCACCGGCTCGGTCCGGTCCGATCGCTGCCGTGCGGCCCCCTCGATCCCGGAAGCCCCGCGACCCGATCTTCCGCTGCGGAACTCGGCCCGGGACGCCCTCGCTCGAGCTGTCGGGAGGCGGAACGCGGACGGGCTACCCCGTGCCACTCGGGTCGGAGACGGCGGTGGGGACTCGGCACCGCCCGCGGACCGGATCCAGGGAGAACGGTCGGAGGGAATGCATGACGCGGGCGCGCGTCCTGCGGATCAACCGATTCACCGTCATGGCGATGCTCCAAGCGGCGCGAGCCCGTCATCTCGGCCTTCCCGAGGAGTCGGCGTTCTCCTGGGGGCTCAACCGGTCGATCTTCTACGCCGCCGCAAAGCGGGGGTTCCGGGGCGCCAGCGGTTCCCCGAAGACCGGAGAGGTCGCGGGCCACGCCGAGGGGAGAGCGAGCTATTCGCTCGGCGACGAGATCGCCTACCGGGATCCCGCGAGCTCCGCGCTCGCCTTCACGATCGGAGGCAAGACCCAGACCGCCGCGGAGTTCCGCCGGCAGATCGCAAGCCGGTTCGGGGAGGAACCGGAGTTTCGCAAGGCGTGGGAGGAGGCGCTCCGCTACGTCACCGGATTCCCCGAGGAGGTCCTGCGCTCGCAACACGAGTTCTACTCGGTCGTCTACCGACCCCGAAGGGACGCGTGGGTCCTCGAGTGGACCGGCCGGTACGGCCGGCCTCCACCGGCGCCCTGAACGGGGACCCCCGCGGGTCGGGGACGGAGCGGCGGGGGATCAGTCGACCGACGCGACCGCCTCGACCTCGAGCAGGAGCTCGGGGTGGAAGAGGCGCCGGACCTCGACCGCCGTGCTGGCGGGTGGATGGTCCGGGTCGATGAACCGATCGCGAACCGCCCGTACCTCCGGTAGGTGGGAGATGTCGAGGACGAAGTACGTGAGCTTCACGACGTCCCGGAACGTCGCCCCGGCCGACTGGAGCGCGAGGTCGAGGTTCCGGAACACCTGTTCGGACTGGGCCCGGTAGTCCCCGCGGCCCACGACCTCCCCGGCGGCATCGAGCGCGACCTGGCCCGCGATGAAGACGAGCTTGCCTCCGTGCGCTTCGGCGACGTGGGAATAGGCGCGGGACGGGGCGAGCGTGGGCGGGTTGTGGACCTTCACCCGACCGCCCACGTGCCTTTCCCCGCCGCGACTAGAGCCACTCGGCTTCGACCGTGCGTTCGCCGCCGGCATCACCGGTGTTCACCGTGGACTTCCGCTCGATGAGCATCACCTCGGCCTCCTCGGGGGCGACGGGCATGTGCTCCACGCCCCGCGGAACGACGAAGAACTCGCCCTCGCTCAGCGGCACCTCCCGGTCCCGAAGTCGGACCGTGAACGCACCGCGGGTGACGAGGAAGAGCTCGTCCTCGGTGTCGTGCCGGTGCCAGAGGAACTCGCCCTGGAACTTGACGAGCTTGATGTAAAAGTCGTTCACCTCGCCGACGATCCTGGGCGTCCAGTGCTCGGAGAACCGGCCGAACTTCTCGGCGAGGTTCACCTTGTCGCCCCCGTGGGTCCGTAGGTCGGGCATGCGGCCGGCGGACGTCACGCCCCTGCCATGAAGATGACGGATGCGGACGACGGCGCCCGAAGCGAGCGGGGGGGCCGCTCCGCCGGGTCGCGGTCACGACGGCCCGAGGACCCCCTCGGCCGGGGGGATCGGGCGGCGGACCTCCCGGTAGGCCTTCCACAGGCTGTGCCCCCCGATCACTCCGACCACGCCGACGATCAGCACCGTCGCGTAGCCGATCGAGTCGAGGGTCGGGATCGGGTTCCCGGTGGAGAGCGCGAAGCTGCTGAGCCAGGGAAGGGCGGCGACCGCGGCGCCGACCACGGCGAACGCGAGACCGCCGATGTAGAGGGTCCGTGCGGCGGTCGACCGTCCGATGTGCTGCATCTGCCGCAGGGTCAGCTTCTTGAGCCGTGCGAGACGGGCGAAGAGGGCGCCGGTGAGCATCTGCATGACCATCGTGCCGAGACCGAACATCGTTCCTACGAGCGCGGCCCACCCGACATTCGGCATCTGGGGGGCGAGGATGAACACGATGATCGTTGCGAACCCTCCGAACCCCCATCCCGCGACGAAGCCGTGGACGATGGCCATCCGCAGGGGGATCGGCTTGACCCCGGATTCCGGAACGGGTGTGCGTTCCGCCGTGGTGGTGTGGTGGGTGTGGTCCCGGAAGAAGCCGCCCAGGAGGCGTTCCATCCAATGGTCGAACGGGAGGTGGATGTCCGAGCCCCGCAGGAGGTACCACCCGGCGACGAACATCACGACGCCCACGAGCACATAGACCGGTCCGTCGAGGTTGTAGACGGTGTAGATGGCCGCGAGTCCGAGGAACCCGAGGGCCGTCAGGATCGTTCGTTGCAGAGCGAACCCACCGGAAAAGGTGAGACCGGCCTTCAATCCCCCCCGGCTCGAGTAGCTCCCGATCGAGTAGCTGAACGTGATCGGCCAGGTGTGCTCATCGGGGGTGCCTCCGTGCAGGAGCCCGAGGAGGAATCCGAGACCGAGGATCACGGGGATCGTGAGACCCCCGGTCGGATCGAGAACGAAGTCGAGGCTCCACATGTCGGTTCACTCCCTCCGCGACGCGGCGTGGCCGCACGGAGGGATCGGCTCTCCGTGGGGGCACTCCGTCGGGTGGCCCTCGGCACGGCAGAGACGCTCCACGGTGGCATGGTCGAGCGCGAGGTCGACCTCCCGCGCGGCCGCGCAGAGCTCCCGCTCCGGAAAGCCGAGGCGGGCGAACATGTGCTCCGCGACCCGATGATGACGCTGGTACTCGGCCGCGCACGCACGTCCCCGGGCGGTGAGTCGGGACTTCCCACGGTGGCGGTCCACGAGACCCATCTGCTCGAGCACGGTGACGTGCGCGAGCGCCGAGGGCGGGCGGACCCGTAGTCCGGCCGCGATCGTGTTGAGCGAGACGCCGCGGGCCGGTGTCTCGTGGGTCCGGATCGTCTCGAGCGCGTCGACCTGTCGCCGCGTGAGACGCTCGAGCGGTTCCATGGATTGGGTACGACCGGATGATATTTAAGTGTGACCTAATTTTTAGCATCTACGAAAGAACGGGTCGGCTCCCCGGGGTCAGAAGGGCGGGTCCCTGTCCCTCGTGGTTCGCGGTTCGGGGCGGTGGGATGGGTTGGGTTCGGGATCCACGGGCCGGGTGCGCACGTCACATCTTGCCGACCGCCAGGCGTCGCGGTCGACCACCGCGCACCGGGCCTCGCTCCCGTCCCCTCCGTGGCCGCGGCCCCTCCCGATCGCCCCGAGGCCCTCTCGGCCGGGACCTCGGGGGGGCCGGGATCGGGGGATATCGGGGCCGGTGGCCCGTGCACGCGGGACCCTAGGCGTTGAAATGCCGGAGGGGTATCCATCCCCGCGGAGAGAGCGTATGTCCGAGGAATCCGGGGAGATCGGGAAGGGACTGATGGAGGGCCTCATCGAGGCGCTGTCGGACAAGCACGGCCAGCTCGATGTCCGACTGCAGGGATTGACCGTTAGCGTCGGAGAAAGCCGCCTCGCGGTCCGGCTCTCGGGAGGCGTCTCGGTCACGATCCACATGCGGGACCTGAGCGATGCTGAGAAGGACGCCCACGCCGCCGCGAACATCGCCCGGGTGCAATCCTAAACGAACCGTCGGAGCTTCCACAACGCCGTCGGGCTCACGTGCACGTGCCCGGTCAGGGCGCTCACGTCCCTCCCGAGCCGGATCATCTCGTGCGGGCCGTCCCGCACGCTCACATGCCAGCCCGACCGCGCCAGGGCCGAGGGAACTCCCCGCTCCTCCCAGAGCCGGAAGTGCACCTCGGGACGGGCCGAACGCTCCCCCTGCGTCGCTTCGAGAAGGGGGGCGATCTGGACGGTCAGGTTGCGCTTCTCGCCATCGATCACCGCGAACGGAGCCCCGTCCAGGTCGGCCTGCGCCGTCCCGCCCGCGACCCGGCGAAGCAGCTCGACGAGCACCGATCCCACGGACTCCGAGGTCACGACCCGTTCCCGGGACCCGCCGTCCCACGGACGGACTTCCCGACCGGAACGGATCGATCCGACCTCCTTGGTGCTTTCGGTCGCATGCATGCGGCGCTCCGATCACGAGCCGAGAACGTCGCGCGGTCGGCCCCGGCGTCGCGCCGCCGGATCCGTCTCGAGCGTCGGTCGGTCCGGACGGAGGAAGGAATGG
Organism: Thermoplasmata archaeon; assembly: GCA_046704665.1. Taxonomy (GTDB): domain Archaea; phylum Thermoplasmatota; class Thermoplasmata; order Lutacidiplasmatales; family UBA184; genus Lutacidiplasma. The sequence goes on from JBJKRJ010000048.1 coordinate 78,719, forward strand.
CGAAATACCCTGCCGGGGTACGCACTCCATGAAATCGCGGCAGCTCGGCCGTTCGGGGCCCCGGGTGTCGGCGCTCGGACTCGGGTGCATGGGGATCTCCCAATCGTACGGACGGCCGAACGACGCCGAGTCGCGGGCCACGATCGCCCGGGCGCTCGAGCTCGGGATCACGTTCTTCGACACCGCGGACATCTACGGGCCGTACACGAACGAGGAGTTCGTGGGACAGGCGCTCCGGGAGCACCGGGACCAGGTAGTCCTGGCGACCAAGTGTGGGTTCGTCCCCGGCGAGGGAGGGGGTGCGAACCGCATTGACGGGAGTCCGGAGCACATCCGCGCGGCGTGCGACGCGAGCTTGAAGCGCCTCGGCACACGATGGATCGACCTCTACTACCTTCACCGGGTCGACCCGAAGACCCCCATCGAAGAGAGCGTGCGCGCGATGGCCGGGCTCGTGAAGGAGGGGAAGGTGCGCCACGTGGGGCTTTCGGAGGTGAGCCCGACGACGCTCCGGCGGGCCCACGCCGTCCATCCGATCACCGCCGTCCAGAGCGAGTACTCGCTCTGGACCCGGGACCCGGAGGACGGGATCCTTGCGACGTGCCGCGAGCTCGGGGTGGGTTTCGTGCCGTTCAGCCCACTCGGCCGCGGGATCTGGTCCGGGGCCGTGCGTTCGCTCGAGGAGCTGCCGTCCGACGACTTCCGGCGAGGGATCCCCCGCTTCCAGGCGGCGAGCCTCGGAAAGAACCTCGACCTGGTGGACCGGTTCGCTCAGCTCGCGGCCGAGAAGGGTTGCACCCCGGCCCAGCTCGCGCTCGCATGGCTTCTTTCTCGCGGCGAGGACGTGGTGCCGATCCCCGGTACGAAGCGGACGAAGTACCTGGAGGAGAACGTCGGGGCGGTCGACGTCGGGCTCTCGCGGGACGACCTCGCCCGTATCGAGGCGACCGTGCCTCGCGCGTCGATCGCGGGAGAGCGATACTCTCCCGAGAGCTTCGCCCTGGTGGATCGGTAGGAACCCGTCCTCGGGGCGACGGTTCGCCGTGTCAAGTCGGGCCGACGGCCGCTTCTTGAGCCCACCACCGGGTCTTGGGGCCATGGCAGCTCACGTGATGTTCGCCACCCTCGACGTGAGGGGGCAGTTGACAGGGATCGGGCGCGCGCATCGGCTCGCCCGCGCGACGGTCGAGGACGGCAGACTGGTCGATTGGCAGGAAACGGAAGTGAAGTGGGACGAGTCCCACGATCTCGAGGGCGAGGGAAACCATCACGCGAGCATCGCGAAGTACCTCCTGGCCGAGAAGGCGACGGAGCTCGTCGCCGCCGGCGCCGGGCCGGGGATGCGCCTCATGCTCGAGAAGATGGGACTCCGTGTCATCCTCGCGTCGGGAACGGCTCGGGAGACCGTCACGGCGCTCGCCCGCCTTCCGCGCTCCGTCCCCGCCGCGAGCGCGTAGGGCCCGATCGCCTCGCGCCGGCGGGGACCCGATCCTCGGGTGCGGTGCGACGGTGGTGACCGATCTCGAGAGGTCGTGGGGTGGGGCAACCGCTTAGGTCGGCCGTGACTCGCCCGCGGCGCGCATGACCCCACGCAAGGTGACCGCCGCCGTGCGGATCCGACCGTACCTCCCCGGAGACTACGCGAAGGTACGTCGCCTCTGGAAGGGGGCCGGTCTGCATGACAGCCCCTCCGACCGACGGAAGGAGCTCGAGCGGGAGCGGCGGCGCGACCCGGACCTGTTTCTCGTGGCCGAGTGCCAGGGGACCCTGGTCGGGGCGGTCCTGGGCCGGTTCGACGGACGTCTCGGATGGGTCAACCACCTCGCCGTCACGCAGGCCTCCCGGCGGCTCGGCATCGGCCGTCAGCTCATGGCAGACCTCGAGAGGAGGCTTCGGGCCAAGGGATGCCCCAAGGTCAATCTCCAGGTCGAACCCACGAACGAAGCAGCGTGCGGGTTCTACGAGCATCTCGGCTACCGTCGCCGGGAGCTCATCTTCATGGAGCGGTGGTTGCGGGGCGGACGGCCGTAACGGCCCACTCGGACCCCTCGATCGCCGGAAGGAGGGCCGCTCAGGCCCGCGTGCGACCCATCGAGTACTCGTGCACGAAGTCGGTGAGCGCGCCCACGCACTCGGCCCGGGCCTCGGGGGGTACACCGTGTCCCAGGTTGAAGACATGGCCGCGGCCGTCCGGCAGTTCGTCGAGGACCTCGCGCGCGAGACGGCGGACCGTCGGAACGTCCGTCGTCAGCGCGGTCGGGTCCAGGTTTCCCTGGAGCGTCACGGTGCTCCCGGCCTGGCGCCGCACCCAACCGAGAGGGACCCTCCAGTCGACGCCGAGGGCGGTCGCGTGGGAGGCGGCGGCCAGGTCGACGAGATGCACCGAGGCCGTGCTGAAGTAGATCGTCGGCGCCCCGAGCGGCTCGAGCGCATCGAAGATCCTCTGCAGCCGTGGTAGGATCATCGTCTCGAACGCGGAGCGGGGAAGCTGACCGACCCAGGTGTCGAACAGCTGGAGCGCCTCCGCTCCCGCCCGGGCCTGCAGGCGGAGGTAGTCGATCGTCACCTCCGTGAGCCGGTCGAGCAGGCGAGCGAAGCCGGCGGGATCGGAGTGCAGCCAGCCCCGGGTCGCGGCGAAATCGCGCGAGGCGCCGCCCTCGACGAGGTAGCTCGCGAGCGTGAACGGGGCGCCGGCGAACCCGAGGATCGGCCGGTCGGGCCGGAGCTGGCGGAACCGACGGATCGCCTCGGCGACGAACCCGGCGTCGCGCTCGGCGTCGAAGGGGCGCAGCCGATCGACCGCCTCCGGGGTCCGCACCGGCGGCGAGACGACCGGTCCGACCCCCGGGTCGATGCGAAACTCGACCCCGAGACCGAAGTAGGGGACCGTGATGTCGGCGAAGACGACCGCGGCGTCGAGGTCGAACCGCTCGAGCGGCTCGATCGTGACCTGCGCGGCGAGCTCGGGGGTCCGGGCGATCTCGAGGATCTCGTGCTTCTTTCGCAGCTCCCGGTACCCCGGGAGGTGGCGGCCGGCCTGCCGCATGAGCCAGATCGGGACCGCGTCGACCGGCTCCCCGCGGAGGGCGCGCACAAGCCGTTCGCGTCGGTCCATCAGCCGCCCCGCAGGGAGGAGAACCCCGCCCTCGCGGCCCGCTTAAGGAGGTTGATCTCATGGGCGCCGATCGCCGTCGACACGAACGCCGTCTCGAGCGGGGACGGGGGGAGGTAGACCCCCTGGGCCAGCAGGGCGTGGAAGAACCGGGCGTACCGCGGTCGGTCGACCCGGAGCGCCTCCCGGTAGTTCTCCGGCGAGTCCGGCCCGAAGAAGACCCCGAGCATCGAGCCGATCCGCCGCAGATGGAACGAGCCCACGCCGGCCTCCGCCGCGGACCGGGTCCAGGCCGTCTCGATCTCGGCGGCCCGCTCCTCGAGCCGGCGGTACAGGGCCGGTGTCAGCGCATCGAGGGTCGCAGCGCCGGCGGCCATGACGAGGGGGTTCCCGGAGAGCGTGCCGGCCTGGTAGACCGGGCCGAGCGGGGCGACCCTCTCCATGACCTCCCGGCGCCCGCCGTACGCCCCGATCGGGAGCCCGCCGCCGATCACCTTCCCGAACGTGACGAGGTCGGCATGTACCCCGAGCTCCGAGTGGATCGTCCCCCGGCGCAGGCGGAAGCCGGTGATCACCTCGTCGGCGATGAGAAGTGCTCCGGACCGGTGGCAGAGCCGTTCGAGGCCGGGAAGGAAGCGGGGGGTCGGAGGAACCAGGTTCATGTTCGCCGCGATCGGCTCCACGACGACCCCGGCGATCTCCCCTTCGTGGGCGTCGAAGAGCGCCGAGGTCGCATCGAGGTCGTTGAACGGAGCGACGAGGGTGTCGCTCACGATCGACGCGGGGACCCCGGCCGAGTCGGCGATCGCCGCCGTCGCGACCCCCGAGCCCGCGCGCGCGAGCAGGCCGTCCGAGTGACCGTGGTAGCCTCCCTCGAACTTGACGACCTTCGCACGCCCGGTGTAGCCGCGGGCCGCTCGGACCGCCGACATGACCGCCTCGGTGCCCGAGTTCACGAACCGGAGGAGGTCGATCGAGGGCACCGCCGCGCGGATCCGTTCGGCGAGCTCGTGTTCCGATGGGGTCGGAGCCCCGTAGCTCGTGCCCCGCCCCGCGGCGCGTTGGATCGCCCGGACGACGGACGGCGGTGCGTGCCCGAGCAGGGCCGCTCCCCAGGAACCGACGAGGTCGACGAACCGATGCCCGTCCAGGTCCCAGAGGTAGGCGCCCTTCCCCCGTTGGAAGAAGATCGGCGTCCCTCCGACCGCTCCGAACGAGCGCACGGGGCTGTCGACCCCGCCGACCAGGCTCTTCCGGGCCCGGTGGAACGCGCGCCGGGACTCCGGGAGGCCGGTCCGGCGCGTCACGGAAGCCCGGCCGCGAGATCGAGGACGCGTCGGGGCGGGGCCGCCACGCACGTGAAGATCGGGGTCTCGAGCGCCGTGTACCGGCTCGCCTCCGAGGGGCGGAGCGCCTCGACGAGATCGAGGAACTCGGCGGGCGAGTCGCCTTCGAACGCGAGGATGAACTCCGGGTCGTCGAGCCCGAAGGAGTAGCCCGTGTGGATCTGGACCTCCGGGAAGCGGTGGCCGATCCGGAAGTGCTCGCCCATGATGCGGCGTCGCTCCTCGAACGGGACCGAGTACCACTCCCGCTTCTTCACGAACGGATAGACGAAGAGGTACCGCTTGCCGATCGGCCGGACGGTCCCCTCCTCCTGGCCGCCGTGGCCGTGCCCTCCCAGGTACTCCGAGCGCCGCCCCATCCCGAGGTAGGCGAACGGGAACTCAAGGTACCCCCCGGCGCCCCCTCCCCACAGGCGCGCCTCGAACTCCTGGAACGCCTCGAGGCGGGGGCTCGTCATCCAGAAGAGGCCGTGGACCCCGGCCCTCGTCCCGACGAGCGAGTAGGTGCGCAGCGCGAGGTCGGAGGGCAGGTCGGTCGTGCGGCGCTCGAGGTCCGCGAGGTCCCGGGTGCGCTCTTCGACCGGGCGCCGGCGCCATTCCGGGCGGAGATGCCAGAACAGGTACCGCACGAAGTCCCGCGGCCCCTCCCCCGAGGTGCCCGGGGCGGCGCCCGGCGACTCGGTCACGAGGTTCCCTCCGGGGGAGGCGGCAGTTCCCCCGCGAAGTAGGTCAGGATGAGGCTCGCACCGGCCCGCCGGATCGCCCCCAGGGTCTCCTGCGCGACGGCCGAGGCATCCAGCCATCCGCGGGCCGCGGCCGCGAGGACCATGGCGTACTCACCGCTCACCTGGAACGCCGCGATCGGGAGATCGAACCTCGCCCGGGCCGCCGCGATGATGTCGAGGTACGGAAGGGCGGGCTTCACCATCAGGATGTCCGCTCCCTCGGCCGCGTCGAGGGCGAGCTCGCGCAACGCCTCGGTGCGGTTCCGCGGGTCCATCTGGTAGCCCTTTCGGTCCCCGAAGGCGGGCGCCGAGCCGGCGGCGTCGCGGAACGGGCCGTAGAAACCGGAAGCGAACTTCGCGGCGTACGCGAGGATGCCGACCTCGCGATGGCCGGCCCCATCGAGCGCGGACCGGAGGGAGGCGACCTGATGGTCCATCATCGCGCTCGGTGCGACCAGGTCCGCGCCGGCCGAGGCATAGGCGACCGCGGTCCGTCCGAGCAAGGGAAGCGTCCGGTCGTTGTCGACCCGTCCTCCGACGACCACTCCGCAGTGCCCGTGGTCGGTGTACTCGCACAAACAGACGTCCGCGATCACCGTGACATCCGGTGCCGCTGCTTTGATCGCCCGGATCGCGCGGGGAACCGGCCCCGCCTCCTCCCACGCGCCCGTGCCCTCGGGATCCTTCCGGGACGGAATGCCGAAGAGAACCACCGCTCGGACCCCGTGGCCCCGCAGACGGACGACCTCTTCGACCGTCGCGTCGACCGAGCGACGGGCGAGTGCCGGGAGCTCCGGCGAAGCTCCGCCCTCCACGCGCTCCGCGACGAACAGCGGTCGGATCAAGTGGGCGACCGAGACATCCGACTCCGCGACCAGGTCCCGGATCGATGCCTTGGCGCGCAGGCGACGGGGTCGATGCACGGTCGCCCCGGGCTCACCGGCGTCTGCGGGAGAGGCCCTGTGAGGCATCGCCGAGCGACTTCTCAAGCAACTTTGTAAAGCCTTCCTCGGAACTTTCCTTCGGGGAGTCGACCCGACGGATCCCGCTCGCGCGCATCGCGCGGGCCGTACGCGCTCCCATCGCATACCCCCGGACCGTCCCACGGTATCGGAGGAATACCGCCCTCCCCACCATCCTTCGGAAGCCGACGAGCGCTGAGGGGCTCGTGACGATCCAGACCGGTATCGAGCCGACCGACTCCCGCCGGCGTCGGGGAAGCGGCGCAGCCTCCCGGGTGCGATAGACGATACGGTCCACCACACGGGCCCCGCGGGCCCGGAGCCGCCGGGCGAGATCCGGCCCGGCGCGGTCCGAACGCAGGTAGACGACACGTCGTCCTCGAACCGGTCCGACCCCGGCGAGCAGCGCGGTCGCGCCACCTCGGCCCACCCGCGCGATGTGGGGGACACCCGCGCCCCGAAGCGCGCGGGCGCTCTCGGGTCCGACCGCGATCAGCTCCGGCATGGTTCGCAACCGTCGCATCCACTCCGGGTGCGCGGCGAGGAAGGTCGTGACGACGGCCCGACTGGTGACGATCCACAGATCGCCGGGGGGACGCTCTCTGAGCCAGCTCGGAACGGACCCGACCGACACCGGTTCGGTCCAGATCGCGCGCAGCCGTACGGGTCTCCACCCGCGACGGGCGAGCCGTCGCTCGAGGGCGACGAGCGATCCCGGGGAGGCGATGAGCGCGATGCGCCGGTCGGTCGCGGAGCGCGTCACGGTCCTGCGCGACGTCCGGGGAGGAGGTCGGAGGCGCCCCCGACCTCGGCGAGCCGTCGGCCGACCTCTTCTCCCGTCCTCTGGGCTCGGGCGGAGGGGCTACGAAGGGAGAACGACACCCGGCGCCGTCCGTCGGGGGAGAACAGGGAGGCCCGGAGGAAGAGCCGGCCGGAGCGGACACGCCCGAGGGCACCGAGGGGAAGGTTACAGTCCCCACCGAGCGAGGAGACGACGGCCCGCTCGGCCTCGACCTCCTGCCGGGTCGGTCGGTGATCGATCCGTTCGACCGTCCGCCGGGCGAACCGATCTCCTGTGCGCACCTCCACCGCGAGCGCGCCCTGGCCGGGCGCCGGGAGCCATCGGGGCGGCCCGAGATACTCGGAGATCCGGTCGTGCCAGCCGAGGCGAAGGAGCCCGGCCGCGGCGAGGACCACGCCGTCCAGTCCCTGGATCCCGATCTTTTCGATGCGGGTACCGATGTTGCCACGGACCGGAACGACCTCAAGGTCGGGCCGCTCCCGAAGGATCTGCGCTCTCCGACGCACGCTGCTCGAGCCGATACGGGCCCCCCGCGGAAGCGTGGCGAGCGTCCCCGGACCTCGTAGGACCACACAGTCCCGAGGGTCGCCGCGCCGGGGATAGGCCCCTACCTCCACCCGACGGGCGGGGCGCGCCGGCAGGTCCTTCGAACTGTGCACCGCGAGATCGACCTCCCCGTCCTCGAGGCGGCGGTCGATCGCATCGGTGAAGTCGAGGGTCGGGCTCGTCCGGCGCACCCGATCCCCTGCGGTGCGGAGGAGCACGGTCTCGTAGGTGACGTCGGGCGCCGCCCGCCGGAGCGCGCGGAGCACGAGCTCCGTCTGGGTGACCGCGAGAACGCTCGACCGCGTGCCGACGCGGAGCCGTTCGGTCACGAACCGGGGTCGGGCTCTCGCAGTATCTCAAGTACTCGGCGACGCAACCGGTCCGCCTCGGGGCCCGGGGGAAGCGCACGCAGCTCCTCCGTGGGGCCCGACAGGAGCCGACGGACCAGGCGGTCCGAGAGTCGCTCCATCGCCACCCGTGCCTCCTCCGAGAGCTCCCCCGCATGGGCCAGCGCCCGCACGAGCTCCTCCCGACGGACCTCGTCGCCACGGCGTCGGAGGTCCGTGACCCACGGCTCGACCGCCTCCCGGGCGAACTGCGCCGCGCTTTCCGAGGACGAGGCGTCCGCGGCGCGACGGATCGCGTCGAGCCGGTGCTCGGGTAGCCGGCCCCGCGGGAGCCCGTCGAGGTCGACGAGCTCCGCGCCGGGCCGCCGACCGACCCGCGGATCGATGTTCCGGGGCACTCCCAGGTCCACGAACCAGCGGGGGCCACGGTACGGGTCGGCCGGCAGCTCTGCCATCCCGAGAACCCGTCCGGTCGACTTCGCCGCCGTGACCACCGCGCTCGCCTCCGCGAGGGCTTGGACCATCGCCTCCGAGGGGAGGACGCTGAGATGCCACTGCTCGGTCCACTGGGGGTCGGGGGGCCGGTGGCGGTACAGCACCGTGACCTCGGCGATCTCCGCGACCCTCTCGGCGACCTTGCGTCCGACCGTTCCCGAGCCCACGACGAGGACCCGGTGAGGGCCCCCGGTGAGACGAGGTCCCAGCCACTGAACGGCCAGGTCGGCCACCGAGGTCGTCTCGCCACCATCGGTCCGGGGCGGGCTCCGGGCCGCTGCGAGAAGGAGCGGACGGAGGATCGGGCGGGGGCTGCGGCTCATCACGTTCGAGGCAGCGGACCGCACCTGCTCGCGGATCTCCCGCTCGCCCGAAGCGATGGAGTCGAGGCCGGAGGAGATCCGGTGGAGGTGGTAGACGACGTCCGCGTCCTCCCGAATCTCCCACGTCCCCGGAGGACCCCATCGCCCCGTGAAGCGCGCGGCCGCGTCGTGACCCTGCGTCACGACGAGGAGGAGGACCCTTTGGCAGGTACGGAGCAGTGCGGTCTCGAGCACGCGCGGGTCGGAGTCGAACTCGTGACGGGCCCGTTCGGGGGTGACCTCCGCAAGGCTCTCCTCGAGCCCGGCAACCCCCAGGCGGGAAAGCCGCCGTTCCAGCGCTACCAAGGAGATCCGCTCGACCGGTCTCCCCCGGGGCCGGACGGGCTCGGGGCGCGGACCGGGGGCAGGCTGGGAGGCGACCCGGAGCTCCGCCCCACTCCCCGACATGACCGAGCGTTGGAGGGCGAACGCCCTTTATTCGGTCCAGTACGAACCGACCGCCCGGTGGGAGGACTACCTTTGGCCCCTCCCTCGGAGACCACGGCGGCCGCGCGCAGCTCCTTCCATCACAAGCTCTCTCCTGCTCCGGGAGACCTCGGGAACGGTCGGTGCCGAGACCCCTCGGAACGGCCGTCGCAGTCGTTCCCACGGGGCGCACACGTCTACGGAAGGCTCCCCGAGCCCCCGCACACGTTCGTCAACCGATGGATGGGACGTACGTCGTGATATCGTATGGCACGCGGTGTTCGCGCCCCTCGCGATCGCGAAAGGCTAAGTACTCGATATTTTACCGACTAAAGCAATTCGACATTCATGATCGCGGTCCCCGTTTCCGAGTCCCGTCGCGCACGTCGTCCGCTGGGCGATCGGGGTAGGAACGCTCCCTACGAGAACCGGTGAGAGCGTGACCTCCTCTTCTTCCGCATCCGGGGCCGGTCGCGCTGTCCCCGGGGCCCCGGGATTCACTCCCGACACGGAGTTCGATCGATCGTACGCGACCCGCGTGATGATCCTGCTGGCGAGCGTGATCACCCTCGTCCTCTACATCGAAGGGATGCTCACGCCGTCCCTCCCGCAGATCCAGTCGGACTTTTCGATCACGACCGGCGAGGCGAGCCTGATCCTGTCCTCCTACATCATCACCGGGGTCGCGCTCAGTCCGGTCGTCGGCAAGCTCGGGGACATCTATGGGAAGAAGAAGCTCCTCGGGATCGTCATTTCGATCTACGCGGTGTGCGTATCGGTCACGGGCTTTTCTCCGAACTACACGTTCATGGTGAGCGCGCGCGCCTTCCAGGGGATCGGGCTCACGATCTTCCCCCTGGGGATGAGCCTCGTCCGGGAGGAGTTCCCCCGGGACATGATCCCGAAAGCGCAGGGGATCCTGAGCGCGATGTTCGGCGCGGGCTTCGCCATCAGCCTTCCCCTCGGCGCCTGGGTCTCGAACAACTACGGGTGGAGAACGACGTACCACTCGGCGATCCCGTTCGTCATCGTCCTCGCGCTGCTGACGTTCCTCATCATCCGCGAGTCCCGGTTCCGACGCCCCGAGACCCGGGTCGATTACCTTGGGGCGTCCCTGCTCGGCGGCTCGCTGGCCGCGTTCGTTCTCGCGCTGTCCGAAGGTTCGAACTGGGGATGGCTCTCCGGCGGCACACTCGCGCTCGTCGCGCTCGGGGGAGTCCTTCTGGTCCCGCTCGTCGTCTACGAGCTCAAGTTCCACGCCGCGGGGGGCGAGGCGATCCTCGACTTCCGTCTCTTGCGGGAGCGCAACGTGCTGGTGACGAACGTCCTCGGCACGGTGGCCGGGCTCGGTATGTACCTCGCGTTGCTCTCGATGGTGTTCCTCTTCGAGGACCCGAAGGTCTTCGGGGGCTACCAGCTGTCGACCTTCCAGGCCGGGCTCTACCTGGTGCCCCTCGCCGTCGGCATGCTGATCTTCGGCGCGGTCGCGGGATTCGTCGTCTCGCGGATCGGAGCGAGAACGATGACCGCCATCGGCTCCGGCGTCACTGCGGTGGCGTTCCTGCTCGCGATCCCCGTCCACCCCCTCACCACCCTGCTGATCGTCGAATTCTTCATCGGTGCCGGGATCGGGATGGTGAACGCGGGGATGATCAACCTCCTCGTGCTCACGGTCGATCCCCGGGACATGGGCCTCGCGACGTCGCTCATGTCGGTGTTCCGCAACATCGGGAGCGCGGTCGGGGCCCCGCTCTCCGGATCCCTCCTCACCACGCTCACCCTCACCGTGGTCCTTCCCGGCCTGGGGGCGAAGGTCGGCCCCTCCTTCGTCGCGTTCCAGTGGTCGTTCGCGATCGCGGCGGTCTGTTTCGCGTTCGCGGGCGGGTTCGTGATCCTGGGTCGGGAGGTTCTCGGGCGCCACGCCGTACCGGAACCGGCTCCGGCCGGATCTGCCGTGCCCGGACCCCCGCTCCCTTCGATGGACGCCGAGCCCGAGACGGTCCTGGCGTCCCCGACGACCGACGGGGGCCCTCGGGACTGAGCGGACCTCCATGCCGAAGTCCACGCACGGGGACCGCGGCTGTTCGGGCGGCGAGCTCGAGGCGGCCTTCATGGAGTTCTTCCAGATGATGCGCGCCCGGTTCCGTCACGAGGCCGAATCGGTCGGTCTCTCGATGCCGAAAGCGTTCCTGTTGCGTCACATCGTGGAACGAGGGGAGGTCGCTCCGGGAGCGGTCGCTCGCGAGGCGGGGGTGACTCCCGCCGCGATCACCTTCCTCGTGCAGGATCTCGTGTCGGAGGGGTACCTTCGACGATCGCGTTCGGCGACCGACTCGCGGCGGGCGGTCCTCACCGCGACCCCGGCCGGCCGGGCCCTGCTGGGCCGGCTGAACCGGAAGACCCGATGGATCACTCGGTTCGTAGAGCAGGAGCTCGGACAGGAGGACCTCGCTGCGTTCGTTCGCACGCTGCGCCGCCTTACGGTCTCTGTCTCCGCGACGACCGAACGGCGGAGGGCACGGCCTCGTGCGGGCCGTGCGTCGACGCTCGGTCCGTAGTCGGCCGGATCCCACTCCCCCATCCGACCCCGGGCGCCGTACCCGTGGCATCGGGGCCCCACCCTCGTTCCGCCGCGTTCGGGTATCGACGGCCGGCGAAGGATTCGACGCGGCTTTGCGGGGTGTCGACGACCGGCCGACGCGGCTCCCGGCCCGGGGGGTCCCCCGTTCAGGTGCGGTAGATCCGGACGTCTCCGTCCCGGGGGGGCGGGTGCAGCTTCCCGCGACTGGTCACATGGTTGTTCGGGGTCCATCCGGTCCACCGACGGAGCACCCGTACATGGACCGGGAGCCGCACGCCGCGAAAACGTCGGCGGTACAGGTCGAGCGTCATGACGTGCTCCTCGAACGTGACGTTCTCGTTGTAGCCACCGATCTTCTCGAAGACCTGCCGGCGCACGGCCGCGAAACCCGACATGAACATCTTGTAGCGGAAGACGCCCGTCAGGACATTGAGCAGCGTGCTCTCGATGCGCATCATCAGCACGTTCACCTCCGGGCTGGGCCAGTAGGTGGAGGCGATCGCGAAATCCCAGTCCCAGGTCAGCCACTCGTCCCAGTTCCAGCGGGTCTCGAGCCGCACGTCATCGTCGACGAAGACGAACACCTCGCCCGAGGCAGCCGCCGCCCCGACGTTCCGTGCATGACCCGCTCCCCCCGGCACCGAAACGACGACGAGCTCATGGCCGGGAGGGAGCATTCCCTTGATCCGCTCGACGGTGCCGGAATCGGGGTGCCGTGCCGGCGTGATGAACGAAAGCAAGGCAACTCACCGTTCGAAGGACCTTCTGCGCGTAGGGAGCCGGGGGAGCTCACCTTCCCCGCCAATAAAACGTGCGGTGGGGGTGCGAGGGGCCCCGCGCCCACGGCGTGCGGCCCTCGAAGGCGCATCGGTATCCGAACGGGGAAATACTCCCACGCGCTCGCACGACCGGCTGTGGGGTCAGCCGGGTCCCGCCCGACACGGGATCGAACCGCAGCGCGCTGCCAATGACCCCTGGGGGAGAGGATGCCCAGGGAGAACAGCCCCGAAGCCGTCGGGACGCGGGCGACCGCACCGCGACCGGGTCCCCGGACCTCGGTGATCGAGGTCTCCGAGGAACTGAAGGAAGCGCTGCGTCCGTGGGTGAACGTCGATGAGGTCGGCTCCGACGCGTTCTGCGTTTGGCTCCGTTCCGTCCTTCCCCTGATCTCTCCCGCGCGCACGGACCGCCGGGGAAGGCCCTCGTCCGACCTCGAGGGACGGGTGAGGGAGCTGGCGGCGGCCCTGGCGGAGTGTTCGGGGGATCGCGCCAGGACCCATTTTCAGGCCGCCCAGTACTATCGGGAGAACCAGGTGCTGGCCCGTCGGGTGAAAGCGCTCGAGGCGGCGCTCAAGGTCGCAGGTCCGAGCGCTCCGACCGACACGTCGGGGGAACCCGAGGCCGAGACAGAGGAGGCAAGCCGACGGTACCTCCCTCCCGAGCTTCCTTCGGGACCCCGGCCCGGGAGAGGCTCCGGATCCTCCCATCGTCGATAGGACACCCCCCTCGGGGGATCCCCTCTCCGGCAGTTCCGCTCCGCTCGTGGGGAGCCTTTCCGTCCCGGCCTCAGCGGCGCTTCTCGGCGACCCCGGAAGGGGGCCGAGACGAACTATTGTGCCTGCGCGACTCTGCTTTCCCTATGGGGCAATTGTCGGACGCCTTGATCTCCGCGGGACGACAGCTCGAGGCTCGCCTCCAGTCCCATGGTGCCGAGATGGCGAAGGACGGTCTCGAGCCAACGCTCCCCCAGTCGTGGAGATTCGAGACGGAGGCGGAGTCCGCCGTGCTCCGTCTGGACACGGAAGGTCACGTCTCGGTGGGCCCGGATATCATCGAACCCCCGGCCGTGATCGTCACCTGGACTCAGGCGGCCCTGGTCGAGGCGTTGCTCTCGGGACGGAGCAACGAGCGACCCCGGGACCCTCCGCCCGTGATCCGTTTCACGTCGGACGCCGGTCGCAAGGCGTTCAGCATGCTCGGGACCAGCCTGAACCTGTAGGGGGGACGGGTCCACCCCCGATCGGACCGGTCGAGATATACGCCGCACTCCGCCACGGCCCGGGTGAGGCCCTCGACTTCTCCGGCGGACAAGGGCCGAGTTCACGGAACCGGACTGTGGGCCCGGAGGGGCTCGCGGCTCCCCGGGTGGCCCGACTCCGTAGCGCGCTCGATCCGGCGACGGCCGAGCTCAGTAGCGCGGGCCCCGTCGACCGGGCCGATCGCGTCGACGCCCCTGGGTCCGGAAGGGCGGTCGGGGGGGAGGACGCGAGGGGCCGGGGTGCGCCGGCCGGGGCGCGCCGTACGGGAAGTCCGGGATCCGCGTTCGGGAGATCTTCATCCCGAGCAGCTTTTCGATCTGGGCGAGGTCCGCCTCCTCCTCGGGGGCGACCAGGGTGAACGCGTCTCCTCGTTGCTGCGCGCGGGCCGTGCGACCGACGCGGTGCACGTAGGTCTCGGGTTCGTGCGGGACGTCATAGTTGACCACGTGGCTGACGTCCTTGACGTCCACGCCTCGCGCGGCGATGTCCGTCGCGACCAGCACGCGAAGCTCCCCCGTCCGGAACGCCTCGAGGGCGCGCACGCGCTGGCTCTGGCTCCGGTTCCCGTGGATGACGCCCACGCAGATCCCCCGGCGCTCGAGCTGGTGCGAGAGACGGTCGGCCCGATGCTTGGTCCGCGCGAAGACGAGGACGCTCGCCATCGTCTCGTCCTCGAGGAGGTTCAGCAGGAGGTCGGTCTTGAGATGGGACGGGACGGGGAGGGCGAGGTGCGAGACGCCGACGGCGGCGACCGTGCGCTCCTCCACCTGGATGAGCTTCGGGTCCCGCAGGAACTGGCGCGAGAGCGCCACCACCTCGGGCGGCATCGTCGCGGAGAAGAGCATCGTCTGTCGCTCCCGGGGGAGGCCATTGAGGATCCGACGGACGTCCGGGAGGAACCCCATGTCGAGCATCCGGTCCGCCTCGTCGAGCACCAGGATACGGAGCTCGCGGAAGTCGACGTACCCCCGGCCCATGTGGTCGAGGAGGCGCCCCGGGGTCGCCACGATGATCTCGGCCCCGCCGCGGAGCGCGCGTTCCTGGTCGGCCATGCCGACCCCCCCATACACCGGCGCCCCGCGGAGGTGAGTGTGGCCGGCCAGCTGGTGGAGAAACCCATCGGCCTGGAGCGCCAGCTCCCGGGTCGGTGTGAGGATGAGCGCGCGGATCCGGCCCTTTGGCACTTCGAGGAGGCGCTCGAGGATCGGGAGAAGGAATGCGGCGGTCTTCCCGGTGCCGGTCTGTGCCGTACCGACGATGTCCCGGCCGGAGACGGCCGGAGGGATGGTGCCCCGCTGGATCGGTGTCGGGACCCGATATCCGATGTCCTGGACCCCTCGCCGAAGCTTGGAGTGCAGTGGAAGGTCTTCGAAGGAGGACTCCTCGGCGGGACGATCCGAGGAAGGAGTTTCGTCAGGGGGTTGAGCCATCTATTCCTCGTGCCCGATCGGAACTCCGTGGGCCTCCCTCTACCGTGCGGGTCGCAGATAAAACCCGTGCGGTCCCCCTCGCTCCGGGACGCGTTGTCATGACACGGCTCGCCACGTCGCGCGAACCGTTCTTTCCGCGTCATTGCGAGATCCTCGCCCCGTGGGTCGCGAGGAGCCCCGCGCCATCGAGGGACCGACCGGCCCTTGAACTAACCCGCCTCAATGAATATCCCCTCCTATGCGGCGTAGGGCCCGGACCTGTGGGACGGCGGCGGGTATGCCGGCGTCGAGAATCTCGCTGCGGAGCGAGGATTGGTCGATGAACACTCGTCGTGTCTAGTAACCCCGGTTCTTCGTCCTCCCTGCTTGGAATCCCTCCGACTTGCTACGCTCGACGCCTCGCGACCCGCCCGCCTCCAACGTGGAGACGGTCGGCATCGAGGGACAGATCCTGGGACGTTCACTGCGGCCAAGGTCCATCTTCCGTCGAACGATGGAGTGGCTTGGCCCCGAACGGCCTACGGGGCCGCGATGGTGACCGGGATGGTCCGTGACGAGGCCGCGGGCGGGGTTTCCGCCGGAGCGTACGCTCCGTTCCCATCCTCGCGGTCACCATCACCGTCTCGGAGTCCTCACCACCGGATCGGTCGCGCGCATCGGTGGACGTGGAGAGTACGCAACGCACCGCCCGACCTCGCGCCGGACTTCGAGTTCCCGGGCGAATCGGATCGACGGCTACGCAATCCTCGTCTCACCGACCATGGGACCCTAGGCGTCCCGGGATTGCCTCCAAGTCGCATTCAATCCGGGCGCTTACGAGCCTGCACGAACAACCGGTGTGCCGTGAGCCCCCAGAAACCCACTCGCACGATCTCTCGGTGAAGATCCTCCAGTACGGCACGGAATCGCGCGACCGTGAATCCCGGGACCTCCCAGGGAGCGGCCCGCAGAAAGTAGACCACCGCCCCGACGTCGAGGAACCGTTCCGGGAAGGTGCATTCCCGGGCGTCCTCGACGAGGAGAGCGTGGGACTCGGAGATCTCCTCGGCAAAGCTCTCCGCCGAGCCGACCCGGTTGTAGGCTGGCTCTGACGGCACGCCGAACCGCCGCAGGAGCTCGGAGTAGTTCCGTCCGCCCACCTGCTGAGTGAGGAGGACCCCACCCGGGCGAAGTACGCGGGCGACCTCGACCGGATCGAACTCCTCGTGTCGGCTGAGGACCAGGTCGATCGAGGAGTCGGGCAGGTCAATGCGATGGTCACCGCCTATCGGAAGGACCCGGACTCCGAGCGGTTCGAGCCGCCTCCGAGCGACCCTAACGTTCGGCACGTACCCTTCCGTCGCGAACGTCGCGAGGGGCAGAGGTGCGAGGCCCGAAAGGAACTCTCCCCCTCCGGTACCGAGATCGAGGAAGCTCGAAGTGGTGGGGAATCGCGCTCGCACGAGGGCTGGAAGATCCCACGACGGTCGACCACGTTTCCAGCGGTGTCCGATGGGGGTGAAGTCCCAACCCTCCAGGGGAAGCTCCTCCGCCTCTCGGATCAGTGAGTCGAAACTGGACATGCGGGCCCCCCGGACCGAACTCGGGACACCGCAAGGAAGTGTCGGAAGGGGTGTGCGGACCCTCCAGGAGCTCCGATCGCGCCCGATACGGCCGACGGTCGCCCGGCCCGAGCGGAGCGACGGCGGGCTCCGACTCTGCCATGCGGGCTGAGAACGGAGCGATCCGACCGGTCCAACGTCGTCCCGGTGGAGCGGGCCTAGTTCTTCCCGAGCTCTTCGTCCGGTTCCCGCGGACGGGATCCGCTTCCAAGGAACGGGTCTTCGGCAAGGAAGGCTCTCGACGCAGCCTCCACCTCACCGAAGACCCGGAGGAGGTTGCCGCCCAGGATCTTGCGGCAGTCTTCGGCCGAGTAGGCACGGTCGCGCAGCGCCTGCGTGATCTTGGGTAGGTCGGCCGCCGAGTCGATGCCCGCCGGCAACTGACCGCTGACCCCGTCGAAGTCCGAGCCCAGCCCCACGTGGTCGATTCCCGCCACCTTGACGATGTGATCGATGTGGTCGATGAGCAGGGACAGCGGCGGGCGGGGGATCTTGTCCATGTAGACGCGTCCGATCCGGACTTCGTCGGCGTAGGTGAACTCGCGGCCCTCCACCTTGTCTCGGTCACGGGTGTCGGCGATGATCTTGTCGACCTCAGGCTTGAGCGCCTTCCATGCGTCGCGGTACTCTTGGGAGACAAAGCCGGAGAAGAAGTTGACCTGGACGACACCTCCCCCGGAACCAGATCCGTCGGGCTTGGCCACGGCGCGCAACATGTCATCGGTCATGTTGCGCGGATGGTCGCACACGGCGCGCGCACCGGAGTGGGAGGCGATCACCGGGGCGCGGCTGACGGCCCGCGCGCGATAGAAGGTGGCGTCGGCCACGTGCGAGACGTCGACCATCATGCCGAGCCGGTTCATTTCCAGTACGACCTCCTCGCCGAACCTCGTGAGACCGTTCGGGGTATGCGGAACGGCCGGGTTGTCGATGTCGCCGGAAGAGTCGGCCCAGCCGTTCGAGTTCGCCCAGGTGAGGGTCATGTAGCGTACGCCGAGCGCATGGTATTGGCGCAGCAACCCGAGCGAGTTCTCGATCGAGTGCCCGCCCTCGATCCCCATCAGAGCAGCGAACTTGTGGGAGCGGTGGGCCTCCTCGATGCCTTCGGCACTGGTCGCGAGCACGACCACATCCGGATGGCGGGTCACCTGGCGCTGGACGGAGTCGATCAGCTCGAGCGTGCGGCGGGCGTACTGCCCTTTGTATCGGGTGGGGTCGACCCAGATGGAAAAGAACTCCGCGCTCAGCTGGCCGCGGCGAATGGACTCGAGGTTGATCTGGCCACTGCGCAGCGGGTCGGCCAGGTCGAACTGCTCGTCCAAGAACCGCTGCGGGGTATCGGCGTGAGTGTCGACGATGAGGGCGGGAGTCTGGACTGGACCGGCAACGTGTGTCTCAGCTGTCATGATCGGATCCGCGTAGGGGAGTCCGTGCGGAGACAAAAGGCGGGAGGGCTAGCCGCGGAAGAGGCCGCGAGGCACCGGATCTCCCCTCCCTCATTTCTAACGAGTGCCATCGACCTCCCAGGGCTCGGGCCTGATCGAACGAGAATCCGGGCCGGGGTGTCGGAGAGGGACAGCGTCCCACGATTCAAATCCCCCGCCGCTCCGCGGACCCCAATCCGCACCGCGTGACTGCTTCAGACCCCGGGGGACGCTCTCGGTCCTGCGATGACGTTCGCGAGGTGTTACAATCGCTTAAGTGAGGGGGGAGAGTGTCGGTCCAGAGCAATCCAACATGTCGGTGGAGCCGAGCAAGAGCACGAACGAGATCGTATGGATGGGCGGCATTGGAGTGATCTATCGGGTTCCCGCCACCGCGACGGACCGGGCCTTCTCCATCATCGAGCACGTGATCCGGCCGGGGGTGATGTCCGCCCCCCACACGCACAGCCGGGAGCACGAGTTCTCCTACGTGCTCGAGGGCGTATTGGGTGCGGAGATCGGTGACGAAGTGGTCCATGCGCGTCCCGGGGAGTTCGCGATCAAGCCAAAGGGCGTCCCTCATGTCTTCTGGAACGAAGGGCCGGGGATTCTCCGGTTCCTCGAGGTGATCTCCCCTGCGGGGATGGAGCAGTTCTTCAAGGAGGCGTCGCGGTTGGTCCCGCCAAAGGACTCCTCGGACGAGGCGAAACTCGGCGCGCTCAGTGAGAAGTACGGGATGAGCGTCCAGTTGGAGCGGATTCCCGAGCTGGCGCGTCGCTTCGGGGTACGGCTGTTCGGCTAGAGTTGGCCGCGCCTCTCTGCGTCGTATGCCGCCGGTTCAAGACTGAGCCCCGGGTTCGGTCCGGTGCGGGCCTCGTGCGCCACCTGGGGGCCTTCCGTCAGCGGTCGCTTTCCTCGAGGATCCCCCAAGTCACCTCGTCGTAGCTCTGGCCGCCCGTCCCGAGACGTTGGAGCACGGTCCGGGCCGATGGTCGTACCGGGATCGTGGTCAGCGTCTCGACCGTCCGGCCATGACACTCATGGGAACGCTCAGCCTGATGGCCGCTAGAGTGTCGGAGGGGGTTTTCGAACCCTCCGGGGGTTCCAATCCAGGAAAGAGCCGGGCCGGGCAAGGTCTAGCGTTGGTAGACCCTACGGCGACGGTCGACCCTTTCCACCGTGATTACTTGCTCCGAGGGCGAGTGCGCCGCGAGCAGGCGATAGTCCCCCACACGGAGTTTGCGTTCGTCAGAGTCCACTAGCTTCTCGAAATAGTGGTCCGGGTCGGTCGAAGCTCGCTCCAGGCGGCCGAC
Organism: Thermoplasmata archaeon; assembly: GCA_046704665.1. Classification (GTDB taxonomy): domain Archaea; phylum Thermoplasmatota; class Thermoplasmata; order Lutacidiplasmatales; family UBA184; genus Lutacidiplasma. The sequence continues at coordinate 98,230 of JBJKRJ010000048.1, forward strand.
GATTCGGCGCGCGACGGCTCGATCCAGCGACCTCAGGTCACGGATTGCAGTGTCGGTCCACTGGATCTTCCAAGGCGTCAGAGACCCAACCGCTTCTTGACGAGATCGTGGTCCGTCACTCGGCTCGCACGAATGTCAAGTCGGGCACCGAGGAGCCCGATTCGGAACGAGTCTGTGTACAATCCCTCGTCATCCCCCTCCGGAACCAGAGCGATCAGCTTGTTCAGCAGCTCGTCGTAGGTCTCTCGAGGGGTTGTTTTGAGGGCCGCCAGTTTTTGCCGAGTGGAAGAGGACAGCTGGATAGTCGTGATCATCGGCTATGTGATGCCATATGGCTCACATATAGCTTTGCATACCAGGGAGTGGTGAGCGACGCCCCTCGAACTGAACGGCGCCATGCATCGGGACGTGCCGGTACCTGCCCCTGAAACTCCGGTGGGGTATTCGAACCCCCCGGGGGTTCAAATCCGAATGTCGGAGGGGGGATTTGAACCCCCGGCCCCAGGATCTCTCCCGAGGTGCGGACCCGCACCGCGCTATGAGTCCCGTGCTCTACCGGGCTGAGCCACTCCGACAGGGATCGGAAACGCCATCGGGCGCCCTCGGGTCCTACGCCGCCGGCGCGGCGCTCGCATCGGGGACGGGGGCCGCCTCGTCCGGTGCGGGCCCTTCGGACGCGGGGGCCGGCTCCCCGGCCGCGGGAAGTTCGTCGGAGATCACGCCGAGGATCTCGGAACGTCGGATCTCGATCTTCTTGAGCGGGTAGAGGGTCTTCAGCCCGTGGGCGAGCACCTTCGATAGGTCCCCGGCCAGCATTTCCCGCACGAACTCGGGCGAGGTCCTCAGCTGGGCCTCCTCGTTGAGGATCGCCACGATCTTGTGGCGGAGCTTGGCGCGGAGATGCGTCTGGAGCCGTTGCTCTCCGACCGCGACCGGCTTTAAGACGACGCGGACCCCGTCCTTCGTCGTCACGGTGAGCGACGTGTCGATCTTCGAGCGCTTGCGCCGGGCGAGCCGGCGCACGAAGTCCGAGGTAAGGTCGTGCCCGATGAACCGTGCCTCGGCGACCCCGTCCCCCGAGATCCGTTCCACGCGGAAGCGGAGCTTCACATGGGCCTTCGCGACGTCCTGCGAGCCGGAGAGCTCGGGGAGCGTCGTCTCGAGCGTGCGCCCGACGACCAGCTCGGGCTCGTTCGCGACGGTCTCTCCCAGCTCGACGTGCTGGAAGAGCCCCGGGGCGCGTACCTTGTACGTGTGCTTCGCCCGCCACTTGTCCTTGACCGAGCGGGCGAGGGTCGTCTTCTTTGCCGGGGCTTCCTTCTCGGCCATGCGTTCGCGGGGGCGCCGACCGGGGCGCTCTACTTAATGCTGTCGCGACCGAGGGAGCCTCCCCGCATTCCCCCGCGAACCCCTCGGGTCCCTCTCGAGAGGGAAGGCCCGCGTTCGGCAAACTAGATATCCCCTTCCCAGCTCCGCGCGCCGTGGCCGTCCAAGTCGAGGGCGGGGTCGCGCCGGGCAGCCGGGCGACGGCCGCCGAACTGAAGTCTGCACGGGTACCCCTGGAGAGCCCCGGAGAGCGGTTCCGGTCCGAGATCCTCCGATTGCTCGACGGATTGCGCCAGAAGGGTCTCTCTCGGATCGAAGCGATCCGTGCCCTGTTCCCTCGCACCGTCCTTCCCGACGCGACGTACGAGGACGTGGTCGCGGGGATCGTCGCGGGATCGCATCTCCTGTTCTTTGGCCCCTCGGGGGCCGGCAAGACCAGTCTCGCGAAGGACCTCTGGGGTCTCTTTCCGAAAGGGGTCTGGGTGGTCGAAGGCTGTCCGGTGCTCGACCATCCGCTCTCGCTCGTCGATCCGTCGGCCGCGGCCCGCTTCCCCCCCTGCCCGATCTGTCAGCGACGCTTCGCGCCGGAGTCCGACCCCGGACGGTTCGACCCGGGCCGGGTCGATGCCTCCCGGGTGCCGGCCGAGTTCGTGCTCCTCCGGGAGGGGTTCGGGTTCGCCCGGCTCCAGGGCAGCTCCGAGGTCTTCCCCGACCACCTGACGGGGAACATCAACCTCCGCAAGCTCGAGGAGATCGGCGACCCGATGAGCCCCCTTGTCCTCGAGCCGGGTAAGCTCCTTCAGGCGAACCGGGGCTTCCTCCTGGTCGACGAGATCGGCAAGCTACCACTGGGGACCCAGAACGTGCTCCTGCAGGCGCTCCAAGAGGCAACCGTTACCCCTTCGAAGTCCCGTGAGAGCTTCCCGGGATCCTTCGTGGCCGTCGGGACATCGAACCTCTCCGACCTCGACAACATCAACGACCCGCTCTCCGACCGCCTGACCAGCCTTCACGTCGGCTACAATCTCCACCACCGCGAGAACCGGCGCATCGTCGCCCTCGGGCGGGTCGAGAACCACGTTCCCTACGTCCCCGAGGTCCTTCTCGACGCGGGGGTGCGGGTCGTCGAGGCGTGGCGTCAGAGGATGAGCGACGAGAACCCGGACATCGGAGAGGTGGGGTCGAACCGTACCCTCCTCGACGTCGCGGCCCGCACCGGGGCGGTCGCGGCGATCGACGGACGTTCCGTCAGCTCCTCCGCCGACCTCCGGGCGGGTCTTCTCCACGCGATGCGCGGGCGCATCCGCGCGCGTAGCGGGGACTCGTTCCGCCAGAACGAGCGACGGATCTCCGAGTTCGTGGAACAGTATCTGGGTCCGGCGTTGAAGCGGAGCTCGGGCGTGTACTGGTGTCGGTACTTCCGGGGGCCCCTCAAGGAGAACGCCGGCGAGGCCGAGGCGCTGGTCGGGGAGGGACGTCGGCTCAAGGACGATGCCGAGCTGCGCGCGCAAGCGACCGCCGACGGCCCGCTCTTTCCCAAGTTCCGGTCGTTCGCACGGTACGTCGGAGAGCAGGACCGGCCGGGCCCGGCCGTTCCCGCCCTCGAGGCCGCGGTGAACGTCTTCCGTCTCCTCGAGGAGCACTCGCTCTTCGCATGCCGGGAGGAAGACGACGACGACGCCCCCCTCTAGCCCCGCGGTCGTCCTCCCGGACTGCGCCCTCTACACGGACGACGTCGCCTCGGTCGACCTCCTCGACGCGCTCGACACGAACGCCCTCGTCCGCCGGCTGGCGGAAGAAGGGGTCGCCGGGGCGCGCGCGATGGTCCGCGAGGAAGCGGAGCGGAACGCCGCGCTCAAGGAACGACTGGAACGCCTGCGCGAACGGCTCCGTCGGCAGGCGCGCCGTCGGATCGAGCGCACGGTCGACGAGTACGATCGACAGGTCCAGGAGCTCACCACCGTCACGCGGAAGAACGACGAGGAGATCGCCCGGGAGATCGCCGCACTGGAGGAACGCCTCCGGGCCGCGCGTGCGGCCGACTGGTCCCGGCTCCCGCCCGCCGGCCTCCTCGAAGAGGTCCAGAAGGCGCTCCTCCTTCCGACCGCCTCGTGGAACCTCCCTCCTCCGCCCCCGGGCCTCTGGGCACGGCTGAAGGCCGCCCTCGCGCGCCTCGCCGCCTGGTTCCGGGGGTTGTTCCATCGCCGGCGCCCTCCTGCCCCGGCCCGCTCCGAGGGTCGCCGGGTCCCGCTCGCCGT
>JBJKRJ010000049.1:0-13354 GCA_046704665.1 Thermoplasmata archaeon
TGCTTTCGCACCATCTGACCGATGGAGTGGGCTCCCGAAGTCTCTCGAGTGCAACAACGACCGGCCTGACGGTCTGGACGGAGGGCAGGGCTCGGGACGGACAGAACGTGGGCCGTCAGACCCCCCCAGTGCGCGGCGCTCGATGTGCCTGCTTCGCTTGGGGTTCGAGACGTCCAGGGGGCCCCGGGTGATGAGTCGATGCGGTGGCAGAGTTCGCAGCGAGTTCGCCTGAAGTCGAGGTGGATGCAGTTGAGATTGCAACCGCTCGGCCCCACCACGCGAATCCGTGTAATCAGGCTCTCGTCCACCGTACACAAGAGTAGCGGAAGCCGAGCTATCATCACCCAGTTGACCGCGGTGCGTCCAACTCGCATTGAGATCGGTGGGCGCCGGCTGGATGCGAATCGGTCAGAGGCTCATACGAAGAGTGGCATACCACTGAAGACTGACTCCCAGGTCGCATCCTCCGGAGCCCTGACGCACCACGAGACATGCTGAGACTATGACGTCCGAGAGAAAACACCCGGCGTTTACGAGAAAACGCCGGGTGTTTACGCCTTGCCATGGCCATATCGACGGCCTTACCCATCCCCCCTCCCTCGCCAGGGAATCGAGGCGTCCCCTCCGGCGGTACACACCCCTCTGACATAGGTGGGGGACCTGCCGCGTCGTGACGGCCTACCCGAAAACGCCCGGCGTTTCATTGAAACACCCGGCGTTTTATGGAAACACCCGGCGTTTTATGGAAACACCCGGCTTCTTGGGGACCGCTCAGGTCAAAGAGACGGGCTTACCCATCCGCCCTCCCTTGCCAGAGAATCGACGCGTCCGCTCCGGTGGTACACACGCTCTGACATAGGAGGGGGACCGGCCGGGTCGTGACGCCCCGTGAGGAAACGCCGGCGTTTTGGCGACCGCTTTTGGGAAATCGACCTTGCTACCGATCCCCCCTCATTCGTCAGTGAATCGACGCACCTGCTCCGGCGATACCTGCCTTTCTGACCGAGTGAGTGACAGGCCGGGGTAGCGCAGAGGTGACCTTTCGACAGCGTTTACGCTCCCGCACACATGTCCGTGAGTGACTTGGATTGGCTCCCAAGCTCACCACCCCCGAGCCCGCCACTCTCGACCCGGCAGCTACACACTCCGCAGAGCCCGTCCGCGCATAGGCGGGCAAGGTGGTCCCCTGCACGCTAGGCTGGGGGGTGAGTCCCTAGGTCCATCCTAGCCCCTACCCCCCTACTGGGCCCCCACAAGGCCACCCTCGTAACTGTCGGAGTGTCTCTTTCGCCTCCTCGTAGGTGCCGCGGTGGAGCCGCGCGATCCTCACGACCCGCTTCGACTGCGCCGGGTCTTCGGCGTCGTGGAACTCGACCGTGACGCTCCAGGAGCCCCGCTCGGGACCCCGGGGCAGGTTCCCGCGGGCGACCGCTACTCCGTGGGTCCCCTGGGTCTCTGGAGCCTCCGATGTTGGGGCGGAGCGGTCAGACGGGCCATCCGGGCCGCCGGGGCCTTCCAGCTCCGCGCACGAATGCTGCGCGTGCGACCATGCCCGGGCCCCCGGGTCCCAGGCGAGGGCCGAAAGGAGGGTCCCCGGGGGGATGGCGCGCCCACAGTCGCGACAGGCCTTCGGGTGGACCAGCCGCTCCGGGACCGCCGGGGGCTCAGTTGCCATGGTCCCAGTCCCCCAGCTCGCGCTCGTACGCCCGCTCCGCCGCCTCGCTCTCCCGGTCGTCCGCGGCCCGCTCGGCGTCCTCGAACCCCGCGGCGTACGCGTCCGAATCCAGCTCCTCAAGCAGCTCTTGAATCTCATTCAGACCGACACGAGCATCGCTCTCGAGGAGGAGTTCGGCGACCCTTCCCAGCGCCCGGTTCACGCGTTCGCCTGTCATCCCCCCTTGCCGTGCGGTCCTACGTTGGGGGACCCATTGGGTGCGGGAACGTCACAGCTCAGCTCCGTTCAGGCGGCTCAAAATCGAACCGCGCTCTCTTCACTAAGCCTGCCCAGCAGGGGGTGGACCGAGTCGAGTCTACCTCGCTCGCTCTCGCGGCGACCTTTCACCGCAGGCTGAAATCGGCCCAGTATCTCCGTTCGGGGTCCCAGCTAAGGTTCTCGAGGGGGGTCCCGGTCTCGATCTCACCGCCGCAGAGCCGGCAGCGGGTCGCAAACACCAGCCTCTCCGAATGCGCCATCACCTTACTCTCCCACCCCGAGCTCCCGGAAGTGAAGCTCGTACTCCCGTTCGGCCGCCGCGTTCTTCACTTCGTCAGACCCCGTGAACCCGTCGTCGTACCCTTGGCGGTAAGATTGCCACCATAGGTCTTCCAAGAGTTCGAGGATCCCGTTCAGGTCGACCTTCGCGTCCCGTTCCATCAGGACCTCGGCGATCCGTCCGAGGGCCCGGTTCACCGCTTCGTGGCTGCTCATCTCCTCGTGACGGGAGGTCTTACGACTCGAGAGAAGGGCTGTGAAAGTGGGACGATAGTCGCTCAGGACGGGGCCTCGTGGAACTCGACCGTGCCACTCTATGAATCCCGGCGCTCCCGGTCCGACCCGGCCAGCTCGGGCCCGGCGGCCCGGCGGCGGGACCGGGAACGCTCGAGGTCTCGCCCGGGGTCATCCCCTCGCGGACCAGCTGCTCGACGACCTCGCAGAGCGGGTTCCGATGCGACCAGGACCGCTCGCGAAGGTCCCAGGTGAGGTTGTCGAGCGGCATCCCCCGCGGGATCAGGATCCCGCAGCGTCGGCAGGGACTGGCGACGACGAGCTGTTTTGGGCTGGCCATGGAGGGACTCCCTCCTCACTCTCCGGGCTCGGTCTCGGAGGACCAGTAGCGGTACTCCCGCTCGGCCGGCTCGTACTGGCGGTCGTCGAGCTCCTTCAGGGCGTCGTCGTAGCCCCGGTGGTAGGCGGTCCCCTCGAGCGCCCAGAGGAGCGACTGGACGTAGGACTTCGTGCGGTCGTCCTCGAGTCCCAAGGGTTCGCGTAGCTTCTCGAAGGTCGTGTCCGCAGTCGTCGTGGGTTCGGTCATCGACCGATGGGGCCGGGGTTTGGCGGGCTGGTGAGTCAGACGAGAGGTACCCCGACGGCACCACCGCGTCATCCAGACACGGCCCGGGAACGTTTCAAGGACCTTACAGAACGGAATCCGCGCCTACCGGCCCGGTGAAGTTCTTGGGGTATCGTGTCCTACCCCGACGGCGAGCTATCCCGTCCTCTTGAGTTTCGGTCGCGGGCCGCGGGTCGGCTTTGGAGAGTGTCGGCCATAGCGAGGGATCGGACCGTCAGAGATCCTCCGACGGTACCTCCTTCGAGCGGCTCTATCTGCATGCCGCAAGAGAGTGGCACGTACCCGGTGCTGTTCGTCGTAACTATCCCGTTGACCCAAGGGTTTAAGGAGCCGATGCCGGGCGTTATATCATCAGGTACCGGGGTCCAGTCGGACCGCCGGGCCCCGCGTCGAGTTAGGAAGCGAGACGGTGGACTCAAACTTCTTCTGGTTCGCTCTGAGCATTTTCCTCGCCTTTCTGATCGCGGCGTACTTCCCAGTAGCCGGCGTCCAGTTCGCCCTCATGGTACGATCCCTGCTGGTTCCCTTCTCGTGCCTCGGCCACCGATCAAGGCCGGGACGGAGGGTGGTCGTAATAGTGTGTACTAACGGTGAGAATGCCCCAGTGGTCGAGACCATTCTTGCCCGACTACGGGGCTACAGCCTTCCGATCCGGGTCTTTGTCCTGAAGGAAGAGCACGATCGTTTCCGATACTCGGTGGACGAAATCGTGGTACCGGTTGGATACCGCACGCCGAATCAGTCCCGCAAGAAGATGCGGGCGCTTCAGTATGGCATCGAGCATCTCGCGAGTCTCGGATACTCCGAAGAGACGTACGTCTGCCATCTCGACGACGACTCCGTCGTAACGAAGCCGTACTTGGAACATATCTTCTCGATGAAGGAGGCGGCCGGCCAGGGCGTCATCCGACTCCGTGAGTTCGGACATCACACCCTTTCATCACACGCGGACACGGGTAGGGTGTTCGCGTGCGATGTGCTCTGCCGCCATTTCAACTCCGTCGGCAAGCCGATGGAAGTCCACGGTGAAGGACTGACGATCCGCGCCGACGTGGAACAAGAAGTGGGCTGGGACTTTGGCACCTACGGTGCAGAGGATCTGATGATGGGCCAGAAGATTGTCCGGCAAGGGCACTCCTTCGGGTTCATCCCCCATCGCATCTTCATCGCGCCCCCCACCTCGGCGCGTGACTTCTTCCTTCAGCGCCGGCGATGGGCGTTCAGCCTTCTCTGGTCGCAAAGGCAGATCCGTAGGATCCGGCCGGCCGCTCTCTACTGGTTGTTGTATCGGTACATCACGACGTGGACCGGGTTCGTCGGCCTACTGATCCTTCCATACACCCTGAGCCCGTATGCCCACGTCACGCTCCCGTGGTGGCTGATTGCGATCTCTGTCTTCAACACGATCAGTTACTTCGCATCGTACCAGTACGGCGCCGGCAAGACGCGATTGTCTCTCATGTGGAAGCAACTAGTCCTGCAGTTGCCCGTGGCCGCCTATGAGGGAGCGACCGTGGTCTTCGGGGCCATTTCTCCGCCAAACAGCCACTCGTTTGATGTGATTCGAAAGATCTGAACGAAGAGGGCTAGGCAGGAAGTACGGCCAAACCGACTCGTGCCGGTCTGTCCTCCTCGATCTTCTATCGACTGAAGTCGGCATTGGGCGAGCAGACGAGCTCTCCTATCCTGGGTCCGTCACTTTCGAAGGCATCGCGCTTCTATCGATACTCGGGCCGCTCACCTATCTACCGAATCGGCGGGTCGCCGTCGGCTCCCCCACTCACAAGGGAACCGCACGGAGGCGGACCGGCCGGTCGATCCGAGGCGTAGCCCCGGCGCGATCCAGAATCAAGGCGTTGGTCACCGGGCTTGCGGTGGTGGCACTTGTCCAGCCCCTTACTCTCGGCGCCTTCGCCATGACCTCGTCCGTGCCGACCTTCCACTACAACCATGTCGAGGAGGTCGCGAACGTGACCCGGGCCGACATTTCGGCTCTGACGTGGGCCGGGTCGCGCCTACCCCGTTACTCGCGACTCCTCGTGACGATCGGCTCCGCGGCGGAGTACCCTCCCGAGTACGCGGATGTCCATCTCGTATCGTACGTGGGATACGGGGAGAACGCCTCCTACGTCCAGCTCGTGGCCGGGCTCGCGCACGGCAACTACTCGGTCACCGAACGACAGGACCTGATCGAGCTCAAGGTCACCGAGGCGTTCGTCACGGAACAGAACAACCACGCCTTCCTCCCGTTCCTGCCGCAACTCTTGGAGAACTCCACGGACTTCGTGACGCTCTACCACCAGTCCGATGCGTACATCTTCGCGTTCCTGCCGGAGATTCAGACCTCGGGTTGTCCGGATTGATAGCTGGGGCCGTCCGGCGGGCGACAACTGTACTGCTTCCAGTCCGTGCGCGAAGGAACTCCCTCGAGCACCCAGAGGAGCGACTGCACGTAGGACTTCGTGGGCGCCTCTTCGATCCCCAGGAGTTCGCGCAGCTTCTCGAAGGTCGTGTCTGCGGTCCAGGTGGGTTCGGTCCGTGCCCGATGGCGGCGGGGTCCGGAGGGCGGGCCGGCTCAGCGAACGGCGCCCCGTGGCATGCGGCACGTCTCAGACCTTCCCGGGCGGATGGATCAGTGGACGAGGAGGTCGCGAACGGACGAATCTCCGGGCCTGTGCATTGTTCGTCGGCCTCTCACGGGGTCGACATCCGGACGCGGAGTTCGTCCGAAACTGAGGTATAGCCTGAGCAGAGGTTCAGAACTGGCCTCCTCCGGAGCAACCCGACATGGCTAAGTAACGGCGCCCTGCTCTTCCCCCGTTTTCATGCCATCGAGACCGCGAGGTTCCCGCGTCGTAGCCGTCACGCTGGGAGCAGCGATGCTTGCCGTCGTACTTGCCGCCACGGTCTCGCCCTATCTGGGTGCAGGCACTGCGCAGACGAGCTGTGCGTATCCACCCTGCCCGCCCGCCCCGACCCCCTCGTGGGTGTACGCCCTGATCGCGGTGGGATTGATCGCGGCGGCGCTCGCATTTGCGTTCGTCCTCATGCGCCGGCGCCGCCGACCACCGGCCGCCGGTCAAGGGGTGAGAGCCTGGGAGGGGGGAGCCGGACCCGGCGCGTCCCGCCCTGCGGCTCATCGCGAGCCGCCGGCCCCACCTCCCGAATTCGCCTCGTTGGCCCCGGTGTACCTCGAGACGCCCGAGGAGACCGAGCCGACTCCTCCGACCGTCGAGCAGGGGGCGCTCGCGGGTGCCGGAGCCGCTGCCGCTGAGGAAGCGGATACGGCCGCCGACACCGTACGGGCGGAGCTCGAGAGAATCAGTCAGGAGATTCTCAGACGGTCCAAAGAGAAGCGGCCCCCGCCGGACGCCCCGGAGACCGATGACGAGTCGCACCAGTAGTATTTCGAGAAGGGGCCGCACGCGGGACTCCAGATTCGGCGACAGGAGTAGGTAGAGATGCCGACGGCCGCAACTCCCACGGTGCTGGTGGGCGGGACCGGCATGGTGCGGCTACCGGCGAAGAACGGGGGCGGCATCGAGAGCTACGTTCACGACATCTTGCAGATGTTCGACGAACCCGCGCAGGGTCCAGAGATCTGGAACGTACGGGCGGTTTCGGACTGGGCTCCGGAGTACGAGTTCGCGAGCCGGTGCGTCCCGGTCCGAAGCCCCATCGATCGGTACCCGATTCCGCCCCTTCTTTCAGCGTTCGCTCACGGGGTGGGGGGTCTGCTAACGGCAAGAGCCATCCTGAAGGAAGCGCGCAGGGCCCCGCCGGACGTTCTGCACCTGAACGAGGAGATCTCCATCCGATGGTGCCGGAAGATCGCGGCGCGCAAGATACTCACTCTCCACAGTCCCGCGGAGTTCCTGGTACATCTCGCGCTATCCCAAGGGAGATCGGATCGTGACGCCCTGGCCGACGGGCGGCTCGACAAGATCATGCGACGCATCGACTGGGCCATCGTTCACGAGGCGCTCTCCAGCTATGATGGTGTCATTGTGCTCACGTCACTTGCGAAGGAGATGCTGGCGCAGGTAGGCGTCTCCTCTACGCTGATCCCACCTTCGGTCAGCACCGAACGTTTCTTTCCACCGGTGGACGCGGACCGGCGTGCGCCTCGTTCGATCCTGTTTGTCGGTCGCCTCGAGAAGCGAAAGGACCCCCGACTGCTCGTGCGGGCTCTGGCGCGCCTTCCGCGGGATGTCACTCTCACGCTGGTGGGCCGTGGTCCCGAGGAACGACCGATCCGCGCCCTCGTGGCCCGGCTGGGTCTGACGAGTCGAGTCACGATACTACCGGCATGTTCGCCCCCAGCGTTAGCCGACCTGTACCGGAACGCCGGGCTCTTCGTACTGCCGAGTCACATCGAGGCTTACGGAAAGGTGCTCAACGAAGCCCTGGCATCGGGCCTGCCCGCCCTGGTACCTCAGTCGAGCGTCTACACGGACCTCATCCGTGAGCATGTCGTCTCCACGTACTCGAGCCTTGACGAGTGCGTCGACACCATCGGACGACTGCTAGATCAAACGGCGGTATGGCGGAGCCTTTCCAACAATGCGCGGCACTTCGCACAGACGAACCTTTCGTACCCCTCCATCCGGAAGAGTCTCGCGAAGGTCTACGGCATTTCTCTGTCAGACGATGGATTCGGTGTCGGCGACCTCGGCGTATCGGTCCCTGCGGACCTGGGCTCCCACTCGGGGACGGACCATCCCGCGCTCGCTCGCGCACTCCCGGAGAGTTAGCGTGCCGATGATATACCCGCCGGTCGCTCCAAGCCCTCAGGTAGCGACACGGGTACGTCGGGGCATGACCGGAGTGCTTGGTCCCTCCCCACTGAGGAGGGACCTTTCGTTCTAGAGCCAAAGTGAGACTGGGACGAGCTTCGGTGGGCTATCTACCGGGCCGAGTCGGAGAACACACTGGGGTGAAGTGGGAAGTGTCTGCTACGAAGCTGCGGTCGTATTCCGTTGGGGAAGAGCCGTTGCGTCCAGACTACCGGGTCCTCCTCAGGGAGGGACGCCTGAGCAGGTCTGTGGCGATGGAATAGCAGCGGTTCACCGGGAGAGTCTCTGGAGCACCATGCGAGTCTTGGTCTTCGGTCCGAATGCGGGGATGAGTGTCAGCACGGGGGGCGGGAGCAACTTCACTCTGAAGTTGGTCCGCTTTCTGCTCGAGGAGGGCCACACCGTCGGTCTCGCGGGCTTTCACTCGCTCCGCCTTCCTCAACTGATCTCCCTCCACGGCGTCGACCTACCCCATGCCGAAGAACAACTCACCTTGCATCACGCGAGCGAGTCCGATCGGCTCTACAGCCTGGCGTCGAACTTGCCGGTGCGGCTCTCCCCCTACCTAGGGCTGACGTCCGGCGAATATGAGCGATGGATCACGCACGTGCTCGGGGGCTGGAAACACGACGTGGTGATTTTTCAGGATGACGTTCCCAACGCTGCCGCCCCGGTGCTCCGAGAGGGCATCGCGTATCTCTACTGCCACTACCCGTTTCGGGCACGACGCGGCCGAGTTGCCTCGGCTTGGAGACCCTATCTGCCTCCGCTCGAGACTATCGGGAACGAGATCACGGCCCTCACCATCGAACGTCACCTGGTGCCCGACCCCAGCGAGTACCTCAATGCGACCTGGGTGAATTCCACGATGACCGATCGTGCGGTGGGGCGAGTGTGGCCTCATGCGAAGCCCATCTATCTCCCGACCTATGTCGAGTCGCCTTTCCGAGATTCTGCCGAATCTGTGGCCAAGGAATCCGGCAGTGTCATCGCCTTGGGTTCCATCCAGAGGATGAAGAACTACCGGACCCTCATCCCTGGGTTCGCATCGCTGCGGGGGGACGGGCGATCGACCCGGTTGACCATCGCCGGCGGAGTTCGTGACCCAATGGAGGCCCGGTACCTCACGCGGCTCGTGAAGCGCCATCGACTGGAAGGACGCATCCGGATCATCTCGGGCTTGGATCACCAGGCCGTGAGGGGCTACCTCCGAGGTTCTGAAGTCATCGTACACCCCGCAATCGTCGAGCCGTTCGGGCTCGCACTGCTCGAGGGCATGGCGTACGGCTGTGCCGCCGTATCCTTTCAGGGAGAGCTCGCCGGGGGTTGGACCGACATTCTGGACCGGGGTGGGTACGGGCTGGGTTTCACCTCACCAGAGAGCCTCACGAACTGCTTTGACCGGCTCTTCGACCGAGGGCCGACCCTCGCCCGGCAGTCGCAGCTGGCGCTTCGTCGCGCTGAGACGTTCTCGAAGGAGCGGTTCTATCGGAGCCTTCGGGCTCACATGAACTGAACAAAATCGGAAGATGGCGGTCGGTTCCGGGTCGTTCGTGAATGGCGTTACGACTGTCGCGGACCGGGCCCCGGAGGGTGCCTCGGGTGAAAACCGACCTCAGGCGGCCTCGACCAGTACGGCGAGCAGTCGGATAGGGACCGCGAACTCGGGGCGCTCGAGGTCATTCTTCGCGACACTTCCCGCGAAGTCTGTTCTGATCCCAGGGTGCCTGATCGGCATTGTCGTCGCCGCGTTCCTACTTCGGTTTCTGACGCTTCGTGAGATTCCGTATCCACCGAGCTCCGATGCCGCCGGTGATCTGATCTGGCTGCAAGTGTATCTCGGTCACGCTCCGCCCGGCTACACGATACAACAGGCGGCCCCTCCGATCTACATCCTGCTCGTGGTCCTTCCGTTCACCACGGTGCTCGGTACGTTTCTCGGGATCCAGGCACTGATGGCGACGATGCCGGCGCTTCTCGCGTTCCCCACCTACCTACTCATGCGATGGTCGAGGTTGGGCGCCGTCCCGTCGCTGGTCGCGGCGGCCCTCATGGCGTTCTCGCCAGTGACCAGCAACATGGTGACTTGGAATTCGGGATTCAATGTCACCGGGATGCTGTTCCTGATCCTGTTCTTCGCGCTCTGGATCCGGACCCGCGACCACTCGACCCTGACGTCACTAGCGGTGGCAGGGTTTGCCCTCTCGCTGGTGGTAGGGACGCACCCGCTCTCAGCGGTTTACGGAGTCGCGACGATCGCGGTCTATCTCGGGATCTCCCTGGCCTCTCGCGGTGGGACGCTCCTCTCTCAAGTACGACCCACGTTGATGATCCTCGGATTCACCACCCTGTTTTCTCTGCCTTACGTCCCAATCTACGTCTACACCTACACCGGACTCGCAAACGTGGGCATCGGGTCCTCCTCGGTCGGGCTCGCCACTCTCTGGACCTCCCTGTCGTTGCTTCTGGGCGCTGCGTGGGGGAGTACCACCCAAGTCCCGTCCGCGACGTGGTCTGGGCTGTTCATCCTCGCCGAAATGCTCGCCGCGGGATTCGGTCTGGCCTTCATCTGGCTCGACAAGAGAGACTGGCCGTTGGGAACTCTCTGTGTCTCACAAATCCTCGCCGCCCTTCTCATCGTCCTCCTGGATGCGGCGAACTTGAGCCGCGCACTGTACTTCCTGCCGATCGCGATAATCCCCCTGACGGTCGGATGGATGACACGAACGTCACAGTCGGGCCGACTTCGCGAGATGGTCGCTCGCATGGCTCCACGGGTTCGCCCGATGACCGTCCAGCGCCTTCAGACGGTAGTTCGGCCGGTAGTGGTTGCCGCGATCGCTTTGGTGGTGGTAACCGCCACTGCGTACATCTCCCAGACCCAAATGCGGTCTTCCGAGTCCTTCTATTCCATCCTCGACTCCCATAGCGTCGCGGCGCTGAACTGGCTCAAGGGCGATACACCGTCCAACGCGACGGTTTTCGACGGCGCCGGTCTTCAGTCTTGGATACCGGGCTATGCCAACCGACTGAGCTACGTCCCCGGCGCACTAACCACCCAGATCACTTCCATCTCGTACTCCCGTACGCGGGACGCGAATCTGATCCAGTTGGGCACGGGCGTGCTCGGGGACGGCTATCTCTATGTCTCCTCCAATTTCCCGGGTCTCGATTCGAGCCCGGGCCTCTATCTTCGAACCCAGGTAAACTGGGACTTGTTGTGGTCTGCCGATGCGAGCCGCACGTTCGTTTCGGTCACGGGACCCGGCGGTCCCTCCACGGTGTCCCTAGCGAGCGCCGCAAGCAGCAACACGTCCGGGCAGGTGTACCCGAACGGCACAGCGTCGATGTCCAGTGACTTCTGGTACCCCGGTCTCGGCGTCACCGTTCAGGAGACGGTGCTGCTCAATGGGACGACGGTCGAACTCGGGTTCTCTGCAGAGAATGGGACAGTAACCAGTGTCAGTACCTACTGGAGCCTTCCGCCGTCCGGATACGATTTCACCTACGGGAGCATCTCCCTTCACAGTTTCGACGGGAGTATCCTGCAGGCGATCGTGCTCTCGAATTCTCGTTCGATCGACTTGGGGTTCTCCGGCCCTTCGCTCAACGGAACCATCTTCACGGACAATAGCGGATGGACCCGACTATCCCTCAGCTTTCCCCACGAGGTGCGACTCGCAGTCGATCATGCAAACGAAGTGGGGCCCAACCACGGGACATTCTATGAGGACACGACCCGACTCTCCGAAATGCTCGGGATCAGCTACTATCTGGTCTCGTCCACCTCGAACTACGTAGTGTATCTACGGCTCGTGGCAGTGACGCACACGAGTCCTGGTTCGTGGACCGAGCCGTTCCAGTCCGGAAATCTATTCATATTTCAAAATGGCCGCTCGTCCTGACAGAGAGTCGATGTTTCCTTCAGTGGGAGATGCAGCGGCTCGATCTTGAGATGTGGTGGGCATCGGCCAAGAGGTAGACTGATGCTCTTGTCAACGAGACTGATGAATCTTGTGGCTTGGGGAAGGGCGGCGGAACGCAAGGTCGACCGGCGTCCTCAGTGGCATCCTCCCCACCAACGGCGGGGGGGCGGACTCGGGCCATCATCCTACGAAATCCACCGCCTCGGGAATGGGAGCCTTCTAGGAGTCGGCTCGCTCGGCGCTATCGGTCCGGTATCCTCCCGAACGACGGAATCGACCCGGGCATCGAGCAATCCTCAGCCATGACAACCTGGGTCGGCATGCTCGTTGCACGAATCAGTAGTACCATCGACTACCTCCGGGGCCAGGGGACGAGCGAGGATGATGTCCATCCACCCAGCAAGATCGCATCCGTTCCCTACTTCATCGCTATGAGCCTGAATCATGCCTTGAGCCTCCTTCGCGCCGCAGTTCAAGGGTTGCCGGGCACGAAGATCCCTTTCTACCCATCTCGCGTTGCGCTGCTGCAAGCTGCCGCGGCCGTCGTACCACCAGATGGTCTCTGGCTCGAGTTCGGCGTGTTCGAGGGCCGGACGATAAATGTCCTTGCGGGACTGACGACCCATACGGTCCACGGGTTCGACTCTTTTGAGGGCCTCCCCGTCAGATGGGGAGCCCACTTTCCCGCGGGTCGCTTCACGCTCGGCGGTAGGCTACCGAAGGTGGCGGCCAATGTTCGGCTCTGGCCCGGCTGGTTTTCGGAGACCATACCACCCTTTCTTCGTGAGTGCGGAGGATCTTCGATCGCCCTGCTCCACGTCGACTGCGACCTTTATTCCAGCGCACTGGTGGTGCTCCGAGGGTTGTGCCGCCACTTGGCCCCGGGGTCTGTGATCGTGTTCGATGAATTCATCACCGCGTACCCGGAAGACGAGTCCCGCGCGTTCCGCGAGTTCCGGGAGCGGACGGGACTAGGAGCAGAGTACATCGGGTCGTCACGGGATGGCTCCGTAGCGGTGAAGGTCATTCCCACCTCAGGCGGGGGACGCCCCTAACGCAAGTCGGGACCGCGCGCCACGAGTAGAAGGGGGGCCAATCCTGACCCCGAGACCACCTCTCGGTTCGGAGTCCGCGTAGCTACTCGAAGGTCGTGTCGCGGTCGCCGTGGGTTCGGTCATCGCCCGATGGGAACGGGGTTTTGGGGGACGCACAAGCCGAGCGAGGGGCGCCAAGAAGCGTGCCGTGGGCCCCCGACCATCCCGGGGCCGCCCCAATAGGGTATCGTAGCCGTCTCGGCCGGTTCCAAAGGGAACGGTTCAGGTTGGGTGGGGACAATACTCGCTGCGGAAATGGGTCGCTCAACCGATTGAAGGGGGTGGTGCAGCGCAAGCGGCCCGATAGCCATCTCGTGAGGAGAGACCCGTGATTACGGACCCGGAGCACGGAGCAGGAACAGCTCGCGCCTGGAGTCGCCCTCGGGGATCGTCTCTTGCGACTCGATCTTGAAATCCAGCTCCCGGAACCACTGCGCATACGTTTCGACGTCCGCGTGGCTCCAATA
>JBJKRJ010000050.1:0-38052 GCA_046704665.1 Thermoplasmata archaeon
TCCCCGTCCCGGACGGCTTCCCCGGCCCCGGACCCGGTCCGAACCGCGTCTCCGTCCCCGTCCCCGTCCCGGGACGCGTTCCCGCGCCCGGACCCGTCCCGGACCGCGCTCCCGGCCCCGGACCCGATTCGGAACGCGTCCCCGTACCCGTACCCGGACCGAACCGCGTCTCCGTCCCCGTCCCCGTCCCGGGACGCGTCCCCGGATCCGTCCTCGGACCGAACCGCACTCCCGTCCCCGTACCCGTCCCGGGACGCGTCCCCGTCCCCGTCGCCGTCCCGGAACGCACTCCCGTCCCCGTACCCGGACCGAACCGCGTTCCCGCGCCCGTACCCGGACCGAACCCCGTCCCCGTCCCCGTCCCCATATCGGACCGCGTCCCCGTCCCCGTACCCGGACCGAACCGCGTCCCCGTCCCCGGATCCGGACCGAACCGCGTTCCCGTCCCCGGACGCGTCCCGGGACGCGTTCCCGCGCCCGGACCCGTTCCGGAACGCACTCCCGTCCCCGTACCCGTCCCGGGACGCGTCCCCGTCCCCGTCGCCGTCGACGGTGAGGGTCCCGGACCCGTCCCCCCGGAGCCCGTAGCTCCGGTACTCCGCCCCCTCCGGGACCTCGATGCGGACATCCTCCCCATCGGCTTCGAGGTAGTAAATCCCGTTGTCGTTGAGGGTTGCGATCCGGAGGAACTCGTCCACTTTGTAGGTCTTCATTGCTTCGCTCCTTTTCGGTTAGCTGTTCCTCTGCCGGACGTCCGGCCGTGTGCGCGCCGGGCGGGGCCACCCCGGCAAAGGGACCTACACTTCCGTGTCGTCGAAGGGGTAGGACACGTCCCACCCCCACCTACCGAGGGACTTTCCGAGGACGACCCCGTCCTCGTCCGCTCCCACCACCTCGTTGACGCGGACGGAGACGTCACCCGACTCCGTCGTGGCCACCGTGCGGCTGAGGAGCCGCCCGAGGCGGTCCTCCTCTAAGATCTGGTTCGTGGACGCCGCGCGCCCGAAGGCGCTTGGCCAGTGACCAATCAATATGTTAGCGATCATCTCTCATCTCCTTTCTGCCCGGGGCTTGGGACCCGGGCTGCCGGTTTACCGGGGGCGTGTGCCCCCGTCCCTCACCGCTCAGCCGCCGCGATCACCCGGGCGCACTCCGCCCGGGCCTCTGCCTTGTCTCCGTCGACGTACAGGAGTCCTGGGTTGATGCTGATGATCGGCGACGCCTCGCCGATCGTCAGCCCCTCCTCCTTCGGGTGCTCGAACGTCCCTAGCCGACACAAGATCCGGTCACGGTTGCCTGCGTGGTGCTGCTCCACCGCGTAGGAGTACGCGACCTCTCCGGTCGCGGTACCGTGCAGCGCGAGATCGCAGAGTGCGACCTGTGCCAGGTCGCCGGCCTCCGCTGCCTCGGCCCTCAGTGCCCTGATCTGCTCGTCGGTGACCTCGTACGTCGCACAGGTGCAGCCGCACCCGCAGTGCTCGGCCTGGGTCCCACACACCGTGCAGCGCGTGTTGCCAAGTTCCGCGCATCGGCAGACGCCATCGCGGTGGCAGGTGCAGATCGTCGTCTCGGTGCTCATCGTCGCTCCTCTCCCGGCTCGCCGGCCGGGCCATCCTCGGGTAGTGGTGGGTGGCGAGCGTCACGCGTCACGCACGCAGCTCGCGCAGTTCCGGGGGCTCTCGATGAGCTGCCCGGTCGCGTCCTCGCGGCTCCCGCAGGAGCAGCCGGTCCGGCGGCTGCCGCGCGAGGTCGCCGGCCGGCTCGGGGGCCGGTCGAGGCTCTCGGTCGCACAAATCGTCACGCCGTTTCCCGTCCAGACCACCTTGCTCACGCGGGCGGTCCACTCCTTGCCGGCCTTCGTCCGGATCGTCACCGTCTCACCCTCGCGGACGCTCCCCTTCACCATCGCGCCCCAGGTTCCGTTCCTCAGCTTCGTCGGGCTCCCGTTCATCTCGTCCCTCCCGTTCGTGGTTCTCGTGTTCCTCATGACGCGCATAGATTACGACATTTGGCGCATGGACGCAAGGGGAAAAGAAATCTTTTTTCGCGTCGGATTTCGCATTGACTAGGAGCGGCAAATGTCGTATTCTCCCCGCATGGACACGGAAACGATCATCGCGGCCCGCAAGGCTCGGGGCCACACGCAGACGGACGCGGCGAACGAACTCGGGGTGACCCTCCGGACCTGGCAGCGCTGGGAATGGGAGGGTCCATCCGACCGGACGCCGGAGATCATGCTCCGCGCTCTCCGCGAGTACGTCGAGTCCGCACCGGCCAAGTAGCCCCGCGAGGGGCGGAGGGAGGAGAGATGACGGACGAGAATGGAACGCGCACGCGTGGGACGCCGGGGCCGTGGATCGTCCGCGACTGCCGGAAGGAGGGTTTCAGCCGCATCGAGATCCTCGGGCCGCCGGACGAGCGGTCGAAGCACAGGCACGGGCGATGTCACATCGTGGAGATGCGGGGCTGGGCGAACAGCGCCGACGCAGAAGAGGTTCTCGCCGACGCCCGGCGGATCGCCGCCGTCCCGGCGATGGAGGCCGCGCTGGAGGCGTCCGCGAAGGCGTTCGAATTCATCGCCGTGAATCTTGGTTGCTCGATGGACGCCGAGGGCGCGGACGAAGAGACGCACTGCTCCGAAACCGGAGCGTGCATCACCGAGTGGTGCTTGGGGTGCTACGCCGAGGTGCACGCGAAGAACATCCTCGCCCTCTCCCGCGGCGAGCGGGACGGGGAGGTGGACCATGCGTGACGACTACCCCGAGCGGGCGACCGCCGGCGACGACCTCCGCGGAGAGTACCAGCCCAGGCGCTACGTGTGTCCTGGCTGTGGCTGGGACGGCATGTGCCGCTGCCGCCCGATCGCTCCGGGGATCGTGGCCGCGGTCTGTTTCGTCGTCGGCCTCCTCATCAGCTTCATCGCTGGGGTGGTGATGCGATGACCACCGACCCGAAGCTCGTGTCCCTGCTCGTCTCCGCCTGCCGGGGGACTCTCGGCGGGCCGGACAAGGACACCCTCTACGAGTATCTCCGTGGTGGCGTGGGGCGCGAGCGAGTGCCCTTCGGAGAGCTGCTCGCCGCCCTCCGCGAGCTCCCGGCCGCGTGGACATTGGTGCGGGGATCGTACCCCGCGGAAGGAGGAGGAAAATGAAGGACGCGATGCGGGCCGATGTATGCCAAACCGTGTGCTCCCTGATGGGGAACCAGCGCCCGGATCGGTGGTGGACGCCGCTCGGACCGACGCCGGAGGCGATCCGGCACAGAGACTTCTCGCCGATGTCTACGTCCGCCCGGGCCCTCCTCGGGATCGCATGGACGATCTGGGCCCAATCGGATGAAGGGCCGTCGGTCGGGGACTGCGTCCTCCTGTTCGATCGCCCGACTCTCCGGGCGATCGGGAGTCTCCTGGTGGCGCTCGCCACCGGAGACGACGCGGTGCGGGCGTGGCTCGAGGCGCAAGACAAGAGGTCCCTATGAGCGCCCACCACCACACGATCGACCTCGCAGCCGTGTCCCAGAGGCTCCCGCTCTGCCGGCTCGCCCTCTCGTCTGAGTGCGAGTGGCTACGGACGCCTGGAGGGCAGGAGTGGGATGAGCTCGCCATCTTCCTCGACCGCGAGGGCCACGAGGTCTACCCGGACCAGTACCGCACCGATGACCTGGGACGGATCTGGCGTGGCGACGATTGCGACGTCTGCCGCGACCAGGTGCGCCAGGAGGAGGAGGCGCTTCGGGAGTGGATGGCCCGCCGGCGGGAGGAGCGTGACCACGGCGACATGGTGGAGGCGGGCCGGGTGCTCGCGGACCCGGATGCGCGGTTCGACGCCGCGGATCGGAGGGACTGATGCTGATGCGCGGGGCCGGGGAGCGACGCCCACACTCCCCTTCCTCCAGTCGCCACGATCCGGCCCCGCCCATCTCTTCTTTCCTCGGCCGCGCCCGGCGGCCGGCGGGCCATGCCCTCCCGCGAAGCGCACGCGCACGCGCACCGGGCCTCCTCCGCTGCTCGCCGGCATCGGAGGAGCTACATGTGTGCGCCGCGGCGTGGCGAAAATGCGAGACGCCGAAAGGGTCAGAGCCTCACGGTCGTCCAGCTCAGGACGATCTCGGTCGGGGATGTATCCGTCTCGCAGGAGCGCGCTGGCATGGGTCCAGCCTGGGGACAGCTACCCCGGGATCTGGACTGCGGGTTCAAGTCCCGCCCGCGGCGACATAACCGGAGGAGTGAGACGATAGACGATGAGCCGGCATAGCCGGCGGGAAGAGAGGAGAAGATGCGGATCAAGGATGTGCTGGAAGCGCTGCGGTCCATCCCCTACTTCGTGAGTGCCAACCCGTACTCCATGTTGGTCTCCGGCGCGGAGTCATGGGAGACCATCGTGGCAGAGTACCCGCCCCGGAGGGTGGATCTGGCTACAACATTCAGGCAAAACGTCCTCGTCATCGCGCGGGCCACGGAGATCGGAGACGTGACGCTCATACTCACGCCGCACGAGTACGCGGAGTGGGTGGGGGCGATCGAGTCGCCGGAGGTGACGGAATGACCGAGCCCGAGATGAGCCTCACCGAGCAGGCGTGCTGGCTCTGCAACGTGCTCCCTGAGGAGTGGGAGCCGGACCCCGAGGAGACCGAAGACGATGAGTGAGTCACACGAGATCCAGCGCGTAGAGGAGAACCTGCCCGAGAAGGCGAACAACCCGCTCTCCATCCTCTCGCAAGCCGTGGAGCGTGGGATGGACGCGGACACGATGGAGCGGCTGTGCGCCCTCGCGGAGCGGTGGGAGGACCGGAACGCCGCCAAGGAGTTCGCGGAGGCGCTGCGTGAATTCAAGGCTCGGTGTCCCATCATCCGCAAGACGAAGCAGGGCCACACGAACAAATACGCCCCGCTCGACCGGATCTCGGCGGTCATCGATCCGATCCTTGGCGACCTCGGACTCACCTACAAATGGGAGTCTGACGTGAGCGAAACGGTGGAGCGCGTGACGTGCGTTCTCCGCCATGTCTCCGGACACACCGAAACGTCCAGCGCGACCTGCAAGCGGCTGCCCGAAACGAAGGCGATGAACTCAGCTCAGGCCGCCACGGCGACGCGGAGCTACATGCGGCGCGAAACCCTCATCGGGGTTCTCGGGATCACCACGGCCGACGAGGACATGGACGGCGCGGACCCGACGACGATCACCGAGGAGCAGGCCCTCGCCCTTCACGCGGCCCTCGTGGATACCGGCGGGGACGTGGCGAAGTTCTGCACCTTCATGCGCGTCGAGAGCCTGTCCGAGATCCGCGAGCAGGACTACGACCGCGCGATGAAGGCTATCCGGGACGCGGCGAAGCGGCGGGCGGCGCAGAGATGATCGTCCACGACAACAGAACCAAATGGAAACCATTTGCAGGTGGGCATTATGCCGCAGCAGAGGACGGAAGGGTGAGGCGCAAAGCTGGGGATCGCGTTGTCGATCTTGCTAGTGAGTACGGGGTGTCGAAGTCACTGATAAGCGCCGTCGCGTGCAGAAAAGCATGGAGGCACGTTCCGTGATTGTTCATCAATGCAAGCAGGGCGAAGAGAATTGGAAGAAGCTCCGGCTCGGCATCCCGACCGCGAGTTGCTTCGGCCGCATCCTCACCCCGAAGAAGCTCGGATACGCCAGCGGCGCGAAGGCTTACATATACCAGCTCTTGGCCGAGTGGTACACCGGGCTCCCGCAGGATGAAATCAACGCCGATTGGGCCACCTACGGCACTGCGATGGAGGGCGAGGCGGTCAGGTGGTACGAGTTCCAGCACAACGTCACGGTGCAGGACGTGGGCTTCATTACGACCGACGACGGGCGTATCGGGTGCAGCCCCGACCGGCTGATCGGTGACGACGGAGGGCTGGAGATCAAGTGTCCGATGACCGTGAGCAAGTGCATCGGATTCCTGCTAGGGGAGAGCGCCGACGAGTACCGCGCGCAGGTCCAGGGCTGCCTGTGGGTCACCGGCCGTGCGTGGTGGGACCTCGTGATCTACCATCCCGACGTGCCGCCGCAGATCCGGCGCTGCTACCCGGAGCCCGAGTGGGTCGATGCGTGGGAGCAGGTCTACCCGCTGTTCCTCGCGGACCTCGACGCCGCGAAGGAGAAGCTCCGCGCGGACGGTCTGGAGGAAGCGGAGATCGGGCTCGGGGACCCGGATGCTCCGGCAGGGGAGTGCTCGGACTGCGGCGCGGCCGTCACGGTGGCGGACCGCTGGGATATTGAGGGGGCTACCCTGTGCGGCCCCTGCTACTACCAGGCGATCACGGTTTAGGGGGGCGGAACGGATGGGTTTAGCAGAAGGAAAGCATGAAGTTGAGATCCGGTCGCACTTCCTTAGCACATCGAGCAAGGGAACCCCGTGCGTCGAGATCGACTTCGCGGACGACGCGGGAAACACGATCACGGCCTACCGATACCTCAGTCCAGCGGCGCTCAAGTACGCACTGCGCGACCTCGCGAACTGCGGGTGGGATGGGGCGGCCTGCGGGTGGGCGGTGTCGGAGCTGAACGGCACCGACGTCCTCGTCGGGAACCGCGTGCGGATCGTCGTCGAGGAGGATCTGTACGATGGGAAGGTCCGCGCGAAGGTGGCGAGCATCTACCCGCTCCGGACGACGCTCGGCGGGGAGATGGCGCAGGAGCTTGACGCGCAGATCAGGGCCATGGTCCGGGACCTGCCTCCGGAGGACGTTCCGGGCGGTGCGGCGACGCCGGTGAAGCGCGAGGAGCCGGGGCCGAAGAAAGACCCGACCGACGAGGACTTCAACTTCGACGACATCCCCTTCTGAGGTGGAGGAATGACCGCCCCGCTGTCCTACGTCGAGCGCATGATCGCGGCCGTGTTCGCGGAGATGCCGGACGCCCCCCCGGAGCTCCGTGGCGACCTCTCAGAAGCCATCGAGGGCCGCGAGTGGGCTCGGATGGCGTCGGAGGAGCAGCGCCTCCGTCGGAACGCAGCGAAGCGCCGTAGACGCCGTGAGAGCGGCCACCCGTGCGCGACGTGCGACGCGATCGTGACTCGGGACGCGACGCACTGCCGGTCGTGCTGGCAGCGGGTGCGCGGGAGGAAGCAGGCATGACCTACCGTGCCCACGACCACCACGTGAGCGTTTCCCCTTGCTCCCGGCCCGCGGAGGGGGGACAATAGGACCATGCGGACTCTGACACTCTCGACCCTGCTTCCACGCTGCCCGGCCCCGGCGCCCCTGTCGGAGTCCGCAAACCCCTCCGGGGTGTCAACCCGGCAGCGTGACAGCGGGGTCCAGAGGGGGGGGGCCGGTGGCAGAACCTAAGCTCCGCGCCGAGTGGTTCTGGACGGACCGGTGGTTCGCCTCATCCGCCTGCTGCCTGCCCATCGACGCTCGCGGGCTCTATCGCGAGCTCCTGACCCGGTCATGGAGCCTCGGCGGGAAGCTCCCGAACAACCCGCAGATGCTCATGCGTCTGGCCGGCGTCACGGAGGAAGAGTGGCGCCGATGTTGGCCGCTCGTCGCGCCCTACTGGAACGAGCGGGACGGGCACCTGACGAACGAGACGCAGCTCGAAGTCATGGCCGATGCCCGGAAGCGGCAGCAAGTACGAACAGAGCGCGCAAAGAAAGCTGCTCAAGCACGGTGGGGGCAATGCTCAAGCAATGCTCAAGCATCCGCTAAGCAATGCCCGCCGTCTCCGTCTCCGTCTCTGTCTAAGTCTCTGTCTCTGGAACCGTCACAGGAAGAGACGAAAGGCGTATCGGAGACTTCGTCTCCTCGCTCACCGGACAAGCCGGCGAGCCGGAACGGCGCGGACTACTCCGACGCCTTCCTCGCATTCTGGACCGCCTACCCGCGGAAGAAGGCGAAGGGTGCGGCGTGGAAGGCGTGGAAACGAACAAAGGACCGCCCGTCCCTTCCCGACGTCCTGTCGGCCGTCGAGCGGGCGAAGGCGTCGAAGGACTGGCAGAAGGACGGAGGCGAATTCATCCCCCACCCCGCGACATGGATCAACGCCCGTGGGTGGGAGGACGAACCCGATGCTGCTCCGCCAGAGAAGCCCCTATTCCCCTCGTGGCACCTTTGCCACGGCCACAATCGCATGAAGCCGTGGAAGGTCGGGGTCAACGGGAAAGAGATTCAGCTCGTCATCGACCAACACGGGCAGCCGCGCTACCGTCGACAGGGAGAAGAATCATGGAGACTGCTGGACAGCGGGACGGAGTCCGAGCTACGCGAGTCCTTGACATCATGAGGGACCGCATTCCCCCTCATGACCTGAACGCGGAACGGTCCGTCCTCGGGGCGGTTCTGCTGGATGCATCGGCGATGGCGGACGTTGCGCCCATCCTGACGTTGGCGGACTTCTACCGCTCGTCGCACGCAGTGATGTACGGCGGGATGTGGGCGATGTGGTCCGAGGGCCGCGAGATCGACGTGACGACGCTTCGGGACTTCCTCCGGCAGAGCGGCGCGCTCGAAAAGGCCGGCGGCGAGGATGCGCTCCATGACCTCGCGACGGAGTTCTTCACCGCATCGAACGCTGACCACTACGCCAGAATCGTCCGGGACCATTCCATTCGCCGGAAGGTGATCCAGGCAGGGATCGAGATGGCCCGAGCGGGATACGACGCGGGGGAGCCGGCGGAGGATCTGCTCGACGCGGCTGCGGCAAGGCTCCTGTCGATGGACCGCACTCGGGACAGAGAGCCGCAGGCACTGGCCGAGATGATCGGCGGGATGATGCGGCGGTGGGAGGCGAACGAGAAGCCGCGTCCGGGCGTCTCGACGCCACTGTCGGACCTCAACGCCCTTCTCGGCGGATGGCGACCGGGGGAGCTCGTGGTGATCGCCGGCCGGCCGAGCATGGGGAAGAGCAGCCTTGCGATGAACTTCGTCTCGCACGCGGCGACGGTGGAGGGGCGGTCCTCCGCCATCTTCTCGTTGGAGATGACGGCGGACCAGATCGCGGAGGGGCTTCTCGCGAGTGACGCCGGGGTGAACCCGCGACAGTTTCGGGAGGGGCTCGCGTCCGACGACTGGCCGAAGCTGACGGCGAGCGCGAGCCGGTACGACTCCGGAGCGACGATCTGGATCGACGACGCGAGCCGGGTCACGACGGTGGGCATCCGCTCGGGGCTCCGGCGTCTTTGCGCGAAAGACCCCGACCTGTCGCTCGTGGTGGTGGACTATCTCCAACTCATGGAGGGCAGCGGGAAGCGGGAGAACCGCCAGCAGGAGATCGCGGAAATCAGCCGGACGCTGAAAGTCCTGGCCCGCGAGTTCAAGGTCACGGTCCTCGCTGTCTCTCAGTTATCGCGAGCCGTCGAGAACCGGAACCCCCCGAAGCCTCGGATGAGCGACCTCCGGGAGTCGGGGAGCTTGGAGCAGGACGCGGACGTTGTGCTCCTGATCTACCGGGAGGACTACTACGACCGCGAAGCCGACACGAAGGGGACGGCGGAGATCGAAGTCGCGAAGCACCGGAGCGGTCCGACGGGAACGGTGACGGCGGTATGGCTCCCGCATCACCTTCGCTTCCGTGACGCGGCGAAGAACTACAGTTTCCCGGTATGAGGAGACACAACGATGAGGATCGTGATCCCCGGCACCCCCGCGAAGACGAGGGAGGAGCACCGGGCGATGTACATCGAGGAAGGAGGTCGCGATGACTGAGCACGAGAAGCGGGGGGATGGGGAGATCGTAGACATTGTGTTCTCCGGCCCTCCGGGGACGTCGATCAAGTTCGGCGAATGGGTTCAGCGCGAGGATTGGTATTGGGTCCTTCGCCTCTCCCGCCGCCCCGCTCCGGAGCCGCCCGCCGCGAGCGAGGACGATGATCTCCCGCAAGTGGCTGGCCGGTTGGAGCGGACGCTGGACGAATTCGACCGTGCCGCGCGCTCCTGCATGCGAGAAGAGCAGGAGAAGCCCGCCCCGGACAATCGCCTGATCGGGGTGCTCTGCGATGCCGTGCGCTTAGCCCGAGAGTCCGCAGCGCCCGAGATCCGCGCCCCCGCCCCCGCCGCCGGGGAGGACGAGGAGGACTCCCCAAGTGTAGTTCCCTTCCCGCCTCTCTGCGGAGACTGCGGCTCGCGCCACTACGCTAGCGCGCCGTGCCGCGAGCTCGACGAGTACGCGAACGCAGTCTACCACGCCATGAGCGCCCATCCAGACGAGGAACACTGCACCTGTGTTCCCATCCTTCGTGCCGAGGTCGCGCGGCTTCGGGATGAGAACGAGCGTTTGGGATCGCTGATCTGTGACGAGTGCAACGACCCGGACGGCAGTCCGACTCACTACACCGAGAACCGCGCTGAGGGCCGAGTGCCCTGCATCTGTGTGACTGAGACAGGACCGTACCAGGAGTTGCTCGCTGAGCGGGACCGACTCCGGGAGCAACTTGATCCCGAGTCGATCCGACCGCATCGACGCCGCGCTCGCGGAGGGAGGGGACGATCATGCGTGAGATAAAGTCCATTGCTGACGGATGGAAGGTAGCCAAGGAAGCAGGGATGCGCTTGTCGTCCACGGGACCATACAAAGAGGAATTCTTCCCAAACGCTCGCGCGCTCGGTGCTTTGCTGGATGAACGAGACGCCCTCTGCGCTCAGCTCGCCGCCGAGCGGGAGGCGAGGGAGAAGGCGGAGCGGGAGCGCGACCGCCTCGCCGCCAGGGGCGCGGAGCTGGAGGAGGTGATCCGGAAGGACCACTCCCGCCCCGGGGACGGAGGTGCGGAGTGAGCGTACCCATGGAGATGCTGCACTGCGAGGCCTGCGGGGCGGAGTCGGTCCGCCGGCAGGGCAACAGGATCATCATCACGGACGTCGGGGAGGACGAGTACGGAAACCACGTCGGGGATCACACGGTGGTCATCGATCTCCTTCCAAGCAGTCGGTGCGAGTTCCGGTGCGGGTGTGGGCACGTCCAGTTCGACGAGTTCGACCCGAGGTTTGCATGACCCTTCCCCCGTCCATCCCCGCCGACGCCTACGCAACGTTCATCCGCTCCGGCCGGCCCGCGAGGGAGTTGGAGGTCTTCCTCGCGGAGCGGGCCCTGGCGGGGGCTGTGGCCGCGGTGCCGGCGGAGGGGACCACCACGCCACCCGCGGCGGCTGGCGGCGGCTCGTACTGGCAGAACGCCAAGATCCGGCGGCCGATCATCGACGGGATCCGGTTCGACAGCGCCACCGAGGCTCGCCGGTATCAGGAGCTCCGCGCCGACCAGGGCATCGAGCACGTGGACGTCCACCCCGTCGTGACCCTGCCGGGCGGTATCCGGACATCGTGGGACTTCCTCGTGTTCCGCGTCGGGCAGTGGGAGCCGTGGCTCGAAGAGATCAAGGGGCGGCCACCCGGGACCGATCGGATGCGGATCATCCGCCTGCATCGCGCCACACACCCACTACCGCTCCGGGTGCTGCTCTGGCGGGGGAGAGAGTGGAAGGAGATATGATGCCGTTTTGCGAGGCGAAGATCCGCGGGAAGGCTTGACACCGCGACCAAAGCAGGCGACAACGGAGGGGACATGAGCGGTGCAGGAACGAAAACGGACGACATAAAAAGGCGATCCATGCGCTTGTCTGATCTCACCGCCGCTCCATACAACCCGCGCCGGATCTCCGAAGGTGCCCTCGCGGGGCTCTCCGCGTCCATCGCCCGCTTCGGCCTGGTCCAGCCCATCATCTGGAACCAGCGGACGAAGCGCGTCGTCGGCGGCCACCAGCGCCTCAAGGCCCTCGTCGCGCAGGGCATCGAGGAGACGGAGGTCGTCGTCGTCGACCTGCCGGAGAGTGAGGAGAAGGCGCTGAACATCGCGCTGAACTCGGAAGCGATCTCCGGCGAGTTCGTCCAGGAGGACCTCGACGCGCTGCTGGTGGAGCTGAAGGAGGGCGATCCGATCCTCTTTGACGAGCTGCGCCTGGAGGAGCTGGCGAGCGCAACGCTCTTCGAGGCCACCGGCCAGACGGAGGAGGACGCGGTCCCGGAGGTTCCCGAGGAGGCCGTGAGCGAGCGGGGGAAGGTGTACTCGCTCGGACAGCACCGGCTCATGTGCGGGGACTCGACGAGCGAGGCGGATGTGGGGAGGCTGCTCGGCGGGGAGGAGCCGTTCCTGATGGTGACGGACCCGCCGTACGGGGTGGAGTACGATCCGTCGTGGCGTTCCGAGGTAAACCACGATGGTCCGGAAAGCAGGCGAGCGCTTGGCAAGGTGATCAATGACGACCGCTCCGACTGGACCGCGGCGTGGGCGCTGTTTCACGGGTGTGTCTGCTACGTCTGGCACGGTGCCCTGCACTCCTCGACTGTCGCACGAAACCTGATAGAGACCGGCCTGCTTGTCCGGTCTCAAATCATATGGGCGAAAGACCACCACAGTTTCGGTCGCGGGGCCTATCACTGGCAGCATGAGCCGTGTTGGTACGCGGTCCGGAAGGGCTCGTCTGCTCGTTGGTGTGGAGACAGATCGCAAAGCACGATCTGGAACATTCCGAAGAACGCGAACAACGAGACTGGCCACGGCACCCAGAAGCCCGTCGAGTGCATGGCCCGCCCGATCCGCAACCACGGCCAGAAGGGCGACGGCGTCTACGACCCGTTCGTCGGCTCCGGTACCACCCTCATCGCCTGCGAGAAGCTCGACCGCCGCGCCTTCGCCATGGAGATAGAGCCCGCCTACGTCGACGTCTGCCGCCGGCGCTGGGCCGAGTTCGTCCACGGCAAGGACTGCGACTGGCAGGCCCTCACCCCGGAGGCGGACGCATGAGCGGCTCCAATGGCAACGCGAAGCGCCGCGAGCAGGCCATCGAAACGAACCCAGAAGCGCGATCGTTCCTCGCCGCGCTCGCCCAAGTCGGGAACATCACCAAGGCCGCAGAAATCGCGGGATGCTCTCGGCAGCGGCACTATCAGTGGCTCGAAAAACTGGAGGGCTACGCGGATGCTGCGTCCGATGCGATGGAGCAGGCTGCCGACATCCTCGAAGCGGAGGCGCGCCGCCGCGCGGTCGAGGGGTGCGTCAAACCTGTGTTCTATCTTGGCGAGCCAGTGGGCGCGGTTCGAGAATACAGCGACACCCTCCTGATCTTCCTGCTCAAGGCAGCCCGCCCAGAGAAGTTCCGCGACCGCTACGAAGTCAAGAACACCGGTTCCGTCAAGATCCAGGTAATCGACGGTCTCGACGTCCTCGCCGACGAGGAGGCGTGCCGTGCCATCGATCTCGCATACGCCCGCCGGGCAGCGGCTCCTCCGATGGCCGACCCCGGCAGCTCTCGCAACTGACCTCTCCCGCGGGGCGTGGCGCCCGGCCGAGCACCTCGAGTTCATCTCCCGTGAGATCCGCCGCGCAGTAGCGCCGGGTGACGGCCGGCTCATCCTGACCATGCCCCCCCGCCACGGGAAGTCCGAGATGTGCTCCGTCTGGCTCGCGGTCTGGCGCCTCATGCTCAAGCCCACCGCGCGCATCGGGATCGTCTCCTACGGGCACCAGTTCTCCGCGCGATGGGGGCGGAAGATCCGCGCGATCATCCGGGAGCACGGCCAGGTTCTCGGGCTGACGATCGACCCTGAGAAGGACGCGGCGAACGAGTTCGAGCTTGTCGAGGGCGGCAGCGTTCTCACGACCGGGATCGGTGGCGTCCTAACGGGCCACGGCTTCGATCTCGTCGTGATCGACGACGCCCACAAGAGCCGGCAGGAGGCTGAGTCTCAGATCTTCCGTGAACGGGTCGCGGAGTGGTGGCAGGGGTCCGCCCGCAACCGGCTCGAACCCCGCGGATCGGTCGTCGTCATCATGCAGCGCTGGCGCGAGGACGACCTCGTGGGCTTCTTGCTCGCGGAGGAGAGCGGCGAGGACTGGACGCTCATCAACCTGCCCGCCATCGCCGAGGAGGGGGACCCTCTCGGTCGCGATGTCGGGGCTCCGCTCTGGCCGGAGAGGTACGACCTCGACGCCCTTGCGGCGATCCGATCAAGCATTGGCGCATACAACTGGGCGAGCCAGTACCAGCAGCGCCCGAGCCCGGCCGGAGGGGCGATCTTCCAGCGGGACCACTTCCGGTACTGGCGGTATGGGGATGGCTTCTACGAGCTCCTCGGCCCAGACTCCCCGAAGCGGGTGCCGGTGGACGCGTGCCAGATCATCCAGACCGCGGACACGGCCCTCGAGGACAAGACGACGAGCGACTGGACGGTCTGCTCCACGTTCGCGATCACCCCCGACCGCGAGATGCTCGTCCTCGACGTGGCGCGCGCCCGGATCCAGGTGCCCGACCAGCTCCCGTTCCTCTTCGCCCAGCGGGCCCGGTTCCCTCGCGTTGCGTGGCAGGGGGTGGAGCGGAAGGCGTCCGGCCATGGGCTGATTCAGGAGGCGCGTCGCAAGGGGAAGCCCTTCCGGGTCTTGGAGCCGGGCGACCGATCCAAGGTGCTCCGCGCCACCCAGGCGGCGATCCTGTACGAGGCCGGCAGCGTCTACCACCGGGCCGGAGCTCCGTGGCTGGACGTGCTGGAGAGCGAGCTCCTCGGGTTCCCGACCGGGGCGCACGACGACATCGTCGACACGATCAGCTACGCGGCGATGGAGGCCGGACGGTCCCCGGTGCAGTTCTTCGCCGAGCCGCTTGTCGACTGACCGCGGAAATGCGGAAATTCCGACCGGTTTACTCTTGTTAAGGCTTAACGTTTCGTGTTAAGACCTTAACGCATGCCCGCCCTCTCCGGTATCGGGGACTGGATCACCGGCATCGCACGCGCGATCGCGGGGCGGACGCGCTCGGGTGATCCCACCGCATTCAATGACCCGACCTTCGCTTGGCCCGACCGGCTCAAGCGGCTCGTGTCCGGTGACATCGACGGCGCACCGAGTTGGCATCCGTGGGTGTTCCGGGCCGTCAAGACGATCGTCGACCAGTGCGCCGGGGTCGATTTCGATCTCCATGACGGGAGCGAAGCGGATCCGCAGTCGGTCGAATCTGGCCCATGGTATGACCTCTTCCTCTCCCCCTGCCCCAATTTGACCCGCCGCGAGCTGTGGACCCTGACCGCGCACTACTACCTCGGAGGCGGTGCGTACTGGGTGCTCTACGGGCGTCTCGACCTCGTGCGGTCCGAGACGGAGATCCCGACGGAGATCCAGGTTTGGCCGGCATCGATGGTGACGCCGCGAAAGGTAGACGGCCGGCTCGATCACTACGAGCTCCGCCTCGACCGCGGGGAGCGCGTGCGGCTGGAGCCGTGGCAGGTGGTCGCGCTGCGGATCGTGGATCCGGCGGATCCTCTCCGCGGTCTGGACATGATGCGTCCGGCGCGGATGGCGGTGGAGACGGACGCGGCGGCGGCGGCGTGGAACAAAGCACTCCTCGACAACGACGCGACGCCTGGCGGCGTGCTCAGCTCCGAGCAGGACGTTACGACAGAGCAGGCGACCGCGATGCGCAAGGCATGGCGGGCGCTCCATGGTGGCCCGGACCGGCACGGAGACATCGCCGTCCTAGGGACCGGGCTGAAGTTCGCTGCGACCTCGATCACCCCGAAAGACATGGGCTTCATCGATGCGCGGCGGTGGAGCAAGGACGAGATCGCGGCGGTCTACGGCGTGCCGATGACATACCTCGGCGACATGACCGAGATCCACAGCAAGGAGTCGGCGCGGCAGGTCCGGAAGATGTTCTGGGAGCAGACGATCCTGCCTATCCTCTCGACGTGGGAGGATATCCTCGAAGCGCGTCTCTTCGCCCCCCGCGGCAGCGTGTGGGGGGCGTTCGACCTCTCCGACGTCGAGGCGCTGCAAGAGGAGGTCGACGCGAGGATCGCGAACGCGGTCGCGGCCCGCGCCCTCGGGGTGCCGAGGAACGAGCTCAACCGGCGCTTCGACCTCGGGTTCGAATTGGACGACGGGCTTGGAGACATGGCTCTCGTGCCGGCCGGGCTCTACCCGCTGGAGGCGCTGGAGGCTGACCTGACCGACATGCTCGCGCCGCTGGCTCCGGTTCCGCCTGCCCTCGCCGCACCGGCTGATCCCGCGGCGCCCGCAGCGGACAACACGACCGATCCAGCGCAAGACCCTCCCGCCCGGTCGTTCGCCGTCCGCACTTCCCGCCGGGCGGCCGAGCGGGAGGCCACGTGGCGCGCTTACGTCCAGCAGCTCCGTCCGTACGAGTCGCGCTACGCGAAGACCGTCCGCGGCTTCTGGCGCAGGCTGCGGAGCGACACTCTCGACGCGGTCGCGAAGCTCGCGGAGGGGCGCTCGCTCGTCTCGATCTCGACTCGGGACCTGACCGAGGGCGAGATCGGACAGTGGCTCGCGGCTCAGCGGGAGAAGTGGGACGCCAACCTCCGCGAGCGGACGGCGCCGATAGAGCATGACGTCGCGGAGTCGTCCCTCGGTAGGCTGGAATCTCAGCTTGGGCAGGGGCTCACGGTGGTGGACATGACGCATCCCGCCGTGCTGCAGGTGCTGGCGGACCGCGGGGGGAAGAAGATCCTTGTGGTCGACACGGTGCAGCAGGGCATCCGCCGAACGCTGCTCGAGGGGCTCGCCGCACAGGAGACGCTTCCGGACCTACAGGACCGGGTCCGGAAGCTCTTCAAGGTCGCGAACGCCCGGACGATGTCGATCGCTCGCACCGAGACGGCGGCGGCGGCGACGGGGGCGAAGTACGCGGGGATGAAGGCGGAGGGGGTGCCGCGGCATTCCTGGCTTTCGAGCGGGGACGACAACGTCCGGGACTCGCACCAGATCGATGGAGAGACGGTGGACGTGGGGGCGACGTTCTCGAACGGGCTGCTCTACCCGTTGGATCCGGCCGGACCGCCGGAAGAGGTGATCCAGTGCAACTGCGAAGCGCTCCCGGAGGGGTGACATGGCCGACGTGAAGCGATCGAAGATCAAGGGCAGCAGGGCGAACCGGACCGCGACCGTCGAGGTGCGAGCGGCCGGGGATGGCGTGCTCACGTTCATCGCGTCGACGGAGCAGGTCGCCCGGGACGACGACATCATCAGGGCGGCTGGCTGGCAGCTCGACGGGTACCGAGAGAACCCACAGTTCCTTTGGGGGCACGATCCCTACTCCCTCCCGATCGGTCGCGCGGTGGACACGCGGATCGTCCTCGACAGCGCCCCCCGCCTTGAGATCGACGTCGAGTTTGCCCCCGAGGACGTCAACCCGTTCGCCCCTCACGTCGCGCGCGCCTACGAGCAGGGCTTCCTCCGGGCGGTCAGCGTCGGCTACATGATCCGCGGTTACGAGGTGCCCGACCAGCCGAAGCGCGATCAGCTCGGCATGGGTCCGTGGGGTGTGATCGTCACGAGTGCGGAGCTCCTCGAAGTCTCGGCGGTGACGGTCCCGGCCGACCCGGGCGCCCTCCTGAAGAACGGCGCGGTCCCCGACGAGATGCGCGAGGCGGCGATGCAGATCCGATCGCACCTCGGGATGGATGAGCGGCGCGAGTTCGACGCCCTCCTCCGTGGCGCGGAGAAGCGCGGGAGCGGTGGCCGCAAGATGGCCGCCGCTCTCGCGGCTCTCCGGAATGAGATCCGCGGCCTCCGGAAGGAGGTCCGGGCCCTGAAGACAGTCCGAGCGCGGCCGGCGCGGAAAGCGCCTGTGGTCAGCGGCTCTGAGGGCGATCCGTACGGGATCCTGTTGGACATCGACACCTAGACTGAAAGGGGTTCGCAATGGCCGAACCGAAGAAGCAGTCCGAGATCCTCGGCGAGCGCATCGCCGCCGTGGAATCCTCGACCGCGACCGCCCTCGCCGAGCGGGACGCGACGATCACCGCTCTCGCCACGGCGAACGTCGAGAGTGAGAAGCGGATCAAGGCGCTCGAGGACAAGCTCGCCACGCGTCTCCGCGGCCCGGAGGCTGGCGGGACCGAGCGGCCGAAGCCGATCTCCATCGCGCGCATGTGTCTTGGCGTCGCGGCCGAGCGCATGGGACAGTCCGACCCGTGGCAGCACAGCGGGTACGAGCGGGAGATCCTGGCCGAGTGCAAGACGCGCTCGACGCTGATCTCCGGGCAGGACTCGCTCGGTGGTTACATGGTGCAGGAGCAGTTCCTGCCGCAGGAGTTCATCGACCTGCTGCGGAGCAAGCTCGTCCTCACGCAGCTCGGGATCCGGACGGTGCCTGGACTCGTGGGTGCTCCGGTCAGGCTGAACAAGCAGACCGGATCGGCGACTGCCTACTACGTGGGTGAGACGTCGGCGCCGACCGCGAGCAACCCGACGTTCGGGATGCACTCGATGTACCCGAAGGGGCTCAAGGGCCTCGTCGTGATGAGCAAGCTGCAGGCGATGCTCGCGACTCCGGCGTTCGAGTCGTACGTGATGAACGAACTGACGAAGGCCATGGCAGAGCGGCGCGAGCTGGCGATCCTGCAGGGCGTCGGCAGCGAGAACGAGCCGCTCGGGCTGGTCAACACCGCGAACGTCGGAAGCTCCTCGATCTCCGCGATCCCGACCGACCTCGACGACTACCAGGCGATGGTCTACACGGTGGAGGCCGCGAACGCGGACTCCGGTCGGCTCGGCTGGCTGATGAATCCGCGCGAGTGGAACACCCTCCGCACGCTCAAGACGGGGACGGGCAACTACCTGCTCCCGCGGGCGGCGGACGGATCCACCCCGAAGATGCTCCACGGCTACCCGGTCGTCACGACCACGGCTGTCCCGATCACGCTCGGTGACTCCGGCGCCGCCGGCCGGGTGATCTTCGGTGACTGGTCGCAGATCGTCGACGGCGAGTGGCAGGGCATCACGTTCGACGTGAGCGACAAGAACTCGACGTACTGGGCGGAAGGTCTGCTCGGCGTCCTCGTCCAGCTCTACCACGACGTGATGGTGCGCCAGCCGACGGCCTTCGTCGTCGACGACACCGTACTCGCGGCGTAGGGAACCGGGGCCCGGTGACGAGCCGGGCCCCCTTCCGCCGGGGCCTGCCCCCCTCCGGCGGTCGAATGCAGGGGCGAGAAGGAGCATCAAATGGGTTTCAGACTTCCGTGGTCCACGGCCGCGGGGAAGCTGGCGCGGCGTGGTGACGCGGCGCTCCAGCTCTTCCTCGAGGGCGCCGTGCTCAAGCCGCCGGCGGACCTCCACGGCTTTTTCAACCTGTCCGACCGGATCGTCCTCGTCGAACGGTTCCTCCGGCGGCCGGCGCTGAACAACGCGCTCGACACGTTCACTGCCTCGGTCGCGAACACCGAGCTCGTCGCGGCGCTCGTCGCGAACAAGGACTTCGAGCTGCTCGGGACCGGCGCGTCGGCCGACGACGTGACGTTCGATCCCGAGGGCGGGATCCTGCTCACGACGGACTCGTCCGCCTCGCAGCAGTGCATCATCCTCCCTCACCTCTCGACGAACCAGTCCGCGTGGTCCGGGATCACCTGGGGCACGGACCAGGAGACGTGGTGGAAGGCGTGCCTGAAGACGGGCGCAGCGGACGGCGACGTGGTGTGGGCGGGCCTCAAGCTCACGAACACGAGCGTCATCGCGACCGACGCCGACCAGGCGTTCTTCCGCGGCGCGACCGGCGAGAACTGGAACGCCGTCT
The DNA here is from genome assembly GCA_046704665.1 of Thermoplasmata archaeon. Classification (GTDB taxonomy): domain Archaea; phylum Thermoplasmatota; class Thermoplasmata; order Lutacidiplasmatales; family UBA184; genus Lutacidiplasma. The sequence continues at coordinate 19,537 of JBJKRJ010000050.1, forward strand.
ACTCGATCGGCGGAACGGACGTCGCGGTGGACACCGGAGTTGACATGGCCGTGGCGACGGTCTACGACATGGCGATCATCATCGACGCCGACCGCATCGCGCGGTTCTACATCAACGGCGACCTGGTCGCGACCTCGACCGCTCTCACGGACGCAATCGACCTGATCCCATACGTGGGGATCACGGGCAACGCGAAGACTCTCACGATCCGCCACATGGCCATCAGCCGGCTGGCGGCCTGATACCGGGGCCGCCCCGGAAGGAGACTCAATCATGAAGATGACCGCTCACGAGTGGGCGAAGGTCGTCAAGACGCAGGCGATCGCCGCGGCGACGACGGCCGGAGTGGCGGGGACGGGCGTGGACTGCAAGGGGTACCGCGAGTGCCTCGTGATCCTCGACGCGATCCTCGCCGCCGCGAATGCCGAGGCCGACATCAAGATCCAGGAGTCGAGCGACGACGGCGACTCCGACACCTACGCGGACGTCTCCGGCGCCGCGTTCACGCAGATCACGCCGGCGAACGACGTCGACGTCTACGTCGGCCGGATCGACCTGACGAAGCGGAAGCGGTACCTCCGCTCGTACGCGACGATGGACGGGTCCAACGCGTTCACGGGCGGGGTCTTCCTCGTCCCCATGGACCCGATCGACGGCCCGGCCTCGCAGGTCAACACCGTCGGCTTCAACGTCTGATGAGAGGAGCTGAGCCGGGGTTCGGGAGACCGGGCCCCGGCGCACCCGCATGGATCTGAGCACGCTCGCCAGAGTCAAGACGCACCTCGAAGCCAGCTCGACGAAGATCGCGAGCGCCGGCGCCGAGGCGTTGCTGTCCGAGCTGATCTCGTCCTACTCCGCAGCGTTCGAGAGCTACCTCAACCGCACGGTCCTCGCGGCCGAGCGGACGCTACAGCTCGATGTGGAGCGGGCGCAGCAGACGTTCACGCTGCCGGCCTATCCGGTCTCGGCGATCGCGTCCGTGAAGAACGCATGGGACCGCGATTTCTCCTCGGTGACCGCGCTCGACTCGGACTACTACTACGTCGACTCGCAGGGCATTCTCACTGTCGACCAGATCGCGCTCATCCCGGGTCCAGGCGTGCTGCAGGTGGTCTACACCGGGGGCATGGCGGCGGACGCTGCGTCGTTCGTGACCGCCTACCCGGAGATCGCGGGCGCGCTGGACATGCAGGTCGCGGCCCACTGGCAGCGGCAGGGCCAGCTCGGGGCGCAGGGGGTGAATGTCGGGCAGGGCTCTGTGAGCTTCACGGGCCCGATGAAGCTGCTCCCGGAGGTCCGCGCGACCATCGGTAAGTGGAGGCGGGTGGCCATTGGCTGAGGACTTCGAGGTCACGATCGACACGAAGCGGCTCGAGGCCGCGATGAAGAAGGCTCCGGAGGCGCTCTACCGGCGCCTCCGGGAAGCGTTCCGCCTCGGGCACCAGAAGTTCCTCAACCGCTTCAAGAGGGAGCGGCTTCGGAGCGGGAAGTCCGAGGATGGCGTCCAGTCGCGTAGCCGCCGGCTCTCGCGGTCCTTCGACTCGGAGACGCGCGGGGACTCGCTCGCGACGCTGGAGACGGAGACGTACTCCGCTGGGGTGCGCCACGCGCGGATCCACGAGTACGGTGGCGAGATCGTCCCGAGGACGAAGCAGTACCTCACGATCCCGCTCGACGCCGCGCGCGCGGGGGACCGGGAGGGCGCGATCGCGAGGACTTCGGCGCGCCACTTCAGCAACACGTTCTTCCTGACGACGAAGGTCGGCAAGCTGCTGCTCATGGGCTCCCCGACGGAGGGGCGCTCCGACGAGGTGAAGCCGCTCTTCCTCCTCGTGAAGTCCGTGATGCTCAAGGCCCGCCTCGGCTTCCGGAAGCTGTGGAACGAGATGGAGCCAGCCTACCTCCGGATGATCAACGCGGCCGTCGACGCCGCGCTCGCGGAGGGCGCATGAGCTCCGTCCGCGATCAGCTCGTGGCGAACCTCGACGCGACGCTGCGCCAGATGACGCAGGGCGCCGGGTACCACTTCGATTGGCGCTCGGTCCTCCGGTGGCGGATCGTCCTGTCCGGGGTGGAGACTCCGGTCGTGATGATCCTCGACCTCGAGGAGACGATCGACGACCTCGCGAGCAACGTCCTCGACCGCACCCTCGCCGTGACCCTATCGGCGATCCATCAGGTGGCGGACTGGTCACAGCCGGACGAGGCCGAGGACGGGTACGGACCGGACGCGATCGGGTCGCACCTCATCGAGGACATGGAGCGGGCCGTCATGTCGGACCGCCGACGCGGTGGACTGGCGGTCGATACGTCGATGCGCGCCACTCGCAAGTACATTGAGCAGGTAGGTCCGCTCGCGGTGGTCGCCGAGGTGGACATCGAGATCAGGTACAGGACGCGGGACAACGATCCCGCGACAGCCATATAGGAGGTCGTCATCATGGCCGGAGGACTGCTCAAGCGAGTCGCGCAGATCGCGCTCGAGGAAGAGAGCGTCGAGGGGACCGCGGAGACGCTGGTCGACGCGGACGCGACGATGCTCGTCTACGATCCTTCGTTCACCCTCTCGCCGCAGCGGACGCCGCGGAACCCGTCGCGCTCATCGCTCTCCCAGCTCGCATCCGTGATCGGGATGAAGCCGGCGACGATGAGCTTCCGGACCGAGCTGAAGGGCTCCGGCTCAGCTTCCACGGCGCCGGCGTGGGACCGGGCGCTCCGGTGCTGCGGACTGGCCAAGACGGCCGTCTCGTCGATCGCCATCGGCGCAGTGACGGGCGGGCCGTACCAGCCGGGGGAGACGGTCACCGGAGCTGGTGGTGGCACCGGCCGCGTGGTCGGCGAGTGCCGGAACGGCGACGCGAAGCTCTACTACGTCCCGCTCTCCGGGACACTCACGACGGAGGTGCTCACGGGTGGGACGTCCGGCGCGACGGCGACGGCATCCGCGGGGCCCACGGCGGATCAGGGCTTCGAGTGGCGCCTCGCGTCGTCCTCCGTCCCGAGTGCCACCGTGGGGATGTACCAGGACGGCATCCTGCACCAGATGTACGGTGCGCGGGGGAACGTCCAGATCCAGCTCAAGGCCGGCGAGTGGGGCTCTCTCGCGTTCGACCTCTCGGGCGTATACCTCTCGACCACGGACGAGGACGCCTTCGCTCCGACGTTCGAGACGCCGATCCCGATCGCGTTCCTCGACTGCGCGATCGACCTTCACGGGTTGGCGGCGCAGTTCTCCGCGATCGACCTGAATCTGAACAACACCATCGCCGAGCGGACCGACGCGGGCGCCGCGGCGGGAATCCTCTCCTACCTGATCACGGGCCGGGCCCCGTCCGGGACCATCGATCCGGAGATGACGCTGGTCGCCGACCACGACTTCTTCGGGCGGTTCGCCGCGGGGACGACGGGGCGGCTCTACGTGGAGCTGCCGTCGACGAGCGCCGGGCAGAAGATCACGGTGGCATCGCCGCGGGTGCAGTACGCCAGCATCGGCGACGGTGAGCGGTCTGGGATCGCCGTCGCGAATGTCGGGTTCGACTTGCTCACCGCGAGCGTCTCGACCGGGGACGACGAGCTGCAGATCGGCATGATCCAGGGAGGATAGACGTGCGGACGATGACGATGACGGCGGCGCTGCTTCTTGTACTCCTCGCGGGGTGCGAGTCGGCGCCGCGGCCGTTCGAGAAGGGGCCGTACTACGGATGGCCTCCAGAGTCCGTGGAGCAGCTCTGGGGCCCGGCGGAGGAGCGGAGCGTGTCGTACGGCGTGCGGCATTCTTACCTCTTCTTGGTGTGGCGCGCGCCCTATCGCCATGCGATGTTCGAGTCGTGGCGCGGCAGGTGGGGAGTGGTTCGGTGGGGAGGTGCGACATGGCGCTGAGGATCGACACGACGAAGACGGTGAAGGTCGAGATCGAGGGGGAATCCGTCGAGATCCGGACGCTCACCGGGCGGCAGCGGCTCGAGGTCCTCGCGCACGCGGGGAGGATTTCGGCTCTTGTCTCGGGCATGGGCGACGACGCCGCGGTCACTCCTGAGGTCGCCATCGCGGCGCAGCGCGAGAACTTCGCGATCCTCGCGCTCGGACTCGTCGAGGACCCCGACATTTTCCCGCCGTCCGTATGGAGCCAGCTCGTCGGAGAGATCCTCGCGGCGAACCAGCTCACGGGGGACGACCGAAAAAACTCGCCGTCGCCGTAGCGGTCGCCTTCGGCCACTGCGCGGCGCCATGTGGAGAGCACGGATGCAGCACGGACCCGAGAGCTCGGCACGCCTTCGGATGCGACGGGGATGGGGACCCCGGGTATTCGGTCTGGTGCTGGGCGTGCCGTGGGAGACACGCGGACTGCCCGGTCTGCGACGGCACGGGGGAGATCCGGCTCACCGACTGCCCGTCACGGTGCATGACGCCGGAGGTGCGGGCGATGATGCGGGCTTTCGGGCACTACCTCGCGGGCTTCCTCCCGGGGGCCGGAGGGATGCTCGATCAGGCGGCGACCTTTGTCGATGCGATCGACTTCCTGATCTCGCTGAAGGAGCACCACATGGAGATCGATCTGGAGAAGCGGTGACCGATGCCGAGTAAGCGATCCGATCACGAGCTGGCGATCACGACAAGGGTGAAGGATCTCGCGTCGAAGGAGCTTCGCGGCCTGGGCGACACGGGGAAGAAGGCCGGCGATTCGATCGCGGCCGGCTTCATTAAGGCACAGCTCGCGATCGGCGCGATGAAGGCGGCGGTGCGCGGGGCCGTCGAATTCGTGAAGGGGCTGACGACCGACGTCGCGGCGCAGGGCGACGAGATGGCGAAGCTCGCCCGCCGGCTCGGCATCGGGATCGAGACGCTCTCCTCCTTCGCCCATGTCGCGAAGCTCGGCGGGTCGAACGTGCAGGAGATGGGGAACGCGCTCCGCTTCCTTCAGAAGGCCGCTTACGAGTCGACCGCGGAGGGCGGATCCCTCGCCACGGCGAAGCGGGCGTTCGACGCTCTCGGCGTTTCGGTGACCGACTCGAGCGGGAACCTGAAGACAGCGGAGCAACTCTTCTACGACGTCGCCGACGCGATGGCGAAGCTCGGTGCCGGGGCGAAGCGGACCGCCCTCGCGCAGGAGCTCTTCGGTCGTTCCGGCCTGACGATGATCCCCATCATCGAGGAGGGCACCGACGCAATCCGGAAGCAGCAGGAGCAGGCGTACAAGTTCGGCTCCGTCTGGACCGCCGTCACCGGCAAGTTCGCCGAGGATTTCGAGGACGCGAGGCACAACCTCGATCTCGCGATCGAGGGACTGAAGATGTCCATCGGCACCCAGCTCCTGCCGGTGCTCTCGGAGGGATTGACGAAGCTCGCGAACTACATCGCCGAGAACCGCGACACGATCGCGAACACCGCCCTCGACGTGATCGAGGAGGTCTCGCGCTACGTCTTCCAGGCTGTCCGCTTCGCCGCTGGCGCCGTGGGCGACATCCTCGACATGATCGAGAGCATCCGGAAGACGCTGAACTCGATCCCCGGTATCGACCTCGGTGCCTCCCAGCGGACGAAGGATCTGGACGCCGCGAAGGCCGAGCAGGAAGACGCACTCCAGAGCATACTAAGGACGAAGCGCCAGCTCGTCCTCCTCGACAAGCAATCCAACCGCCGCTACGCCGCGGAGCTCGAGGCGGAGCTGAAGACCGCCACCGACGCCTACGAGCGGGCGGCGAAGCGCGTCGCCGAGCTGCAGGGCTCCATCGGCGACGACATTCGGCAGAGCCTCGACGCCGCGGCGAAGCGCGCCGCCGAGATCTGGTCGAACACGAAGCACGCGCTCGGAGACACGGAGACCCCGAAGGCGGTCGGGCATGATGTCGGGCAGGCCTACGCCGAGGGTGTGGGCAATGGCATCACCGAGGGGATCACCGACGCGTCCGCGAATCTGCAGAACATCACACGGAACTTCGAGCAGCAGATCGCGCTCATGCTCGCGCCGGACGACATGGCGCGCGAAATGCTGAAAGTGAGGCAGACGCTCTCCGAGGTTGTCCGGCAGGCGGACCTGGTCGGGGCGTCCGCGGACGATATCGAGAAGTTCTATCAGACGATGCTCCAGTTCAAGCGTCTCTCCGAGCAGAAGATTGCAGACCAGGTGTTCGGGTCGGAGTTCGCGAAGTCGGTCGACGAGGGGCGACGGGCGGTCGACGAGGCCGCGGAGTCGCTGAAGAAATACAGGCAGATCCGCGACGACGCCGCGGCAGCGCCGCCGCCGCGCGCGCCCGCGACCTTCACCGAGGCGCTCGGGGAGTCGATGAAGGGCTGGCGTGGCCTCGAGGTCGAGCTCGGCTACTCCACACTCCCGACCCTCACCGGCGCATTCGACAACTTCTTCACCACGATCGAGACGGGGTCGGCGTCCGCCGGCCAGGCGTTCAGGGCATTCGCCATGGACATCCTGCAGGCTGTACAGAGGCTCGCCGTGGAGGAGCTCGTAGTCCAGCTCCTCGGGGCGATCTTTCCCGCGGCGCGGACGTGGGGAAAGCCGGCGCCCAGTACGGCGCCCCCGGTCGAAGCCCATGCCGCCGGTGGCATCGTGACGCGGCCGCAGATCGGGCTCATCGGCGAAGCCGGCCCCGAGGCGATCATCCCGCTGAACCGAATGCGCGACATGGGCGGCGGCGGCGGCGGCCCCGTGACGATCAACCAGACGATCATCGCACCGCCCGGCACCTCTGCACGGGAGGTGGCCGACCTCGCGGCCGAGGGCGTGATGAGAAAGCTCCGGTACGACCGAACCGCCCGGCAGACGTTCCGGAAGCAGCTCGGTGGAGGGCTCTGAGATGGCGCTCGAAGTCTTCTCTGAGAACCCGGAGCTGGACGGCTACTCCTACCGCGACCGGATGCCGCTGGTGACCTTCGCGTACGCGGGGGCGCGCACGGAGCAGCGTGCAGCGCTGGCCGAGATCCGAATGCGGGAGTACGTCTGGCCGCTGCGGCGGACGCGGGCGGAAAGGGACACGATCGACGCATTCTTCCTCGCGCGGTCTGGCGGGGTGGAGAGCTTCCTCGTCCGGGACCCTGACCAGTACGCTCGGACCGGGGTATCGCTCGGGACGGCAGCCGCGGCGCAGGTGCTGTTCCCACTCCCGGCGAGCGGAGAGAACCGCCGCGACTACCCGATCGACGATGCCCACGTGGTCGTGTACGAGGACGGTTCCCCGACCGGGGCGACCGTGACGGTGGACACGGATGGGCGGTCGTTCACCCTCGACTCCGCTCCAGGCGCCGGCGTGGTGATGACGGCGGACTACTGGTACTACCGCCGGGTCAAGCTCACCGAAGACTTCGAATGGCGGAAGCTCGCGCCGGACTTCCTCGAGGCGCAGCTCGCACTCCTCGAGGTGGTCGAATGAGCGGCGGCCGGGCAGTCAACGCGGCGATGCTCACGGAGCTCCGGAGCATCGACCCGAAGCCGGTCATCCTCTTCGAGATCGCGACCGGCGACAGCATGGAGCCATGGATCCGGATCACGAACTTCGACCGCGACATCACCTTCCCCTCGTCGGGCGGGAACCTCTACACAGCCCGCCCGTTCGAGTGCACCGAGGTCGAGATCTCCGGGACCACTACGCAGGGGATCGAGGTCACGCTCCCGGACGTGGACCTCGCGATCGACACCTGGCTCCAGTCGACCGACTTCCGCTTTGCCAAGGTCAATAGGTACCTCGTGGAGCGGGACTCCCTCGACAGCGCCGCCAAGGCGATCATGGATACCTTCCGCATGACGTCCCGGACCCGCGGGCACTTCGTCGCGACGTTCCGCGCCGAGCCGCTCGCGGCGATCCTCTCTCGGATCCAGGTCCCGAAGCGGACGCTCTCCCGCGAGGACTACCCCGCCATCCCGAGCGAGGGCCTGATCCGATGATCTCAGAGCCGATCCGGATGCTCGTCGGCAAGCCCTACGGAGAGCCCTACCACTGCGGTACGCTCGCTGCGCTGGCGCTCCGGGAGTACGGCGTCGACGTCGGAGAGATCAGCGAGACGGAGCCCGATGAGATCCTCGGGGTGATCGCGCGGGCCGGGCTCACGCGGGCGGAAGATCCTGCAGACGGGGATCTCCTTCTCTTCCGCCTGCCGCATCGGTTCGCGAACCCGGCGAGCCACCACCACGTGGGCGTCATGGTGGAGAACCCCGTCTTCATCCACGCGATGATCGGACACGGCGTCGCGCTGCACTCGCTCGCGCAGGCATTCTGGCGGCGCTACCTCGTCTCAGCGTTCCGGAGGCCAGTCCATGGGTAAGGCCGCCGGGTACATCATCGCCGCGGCGCAGATCGTTGCCGGGACCATTCTGTCGACGGTGGGCGGAAACCCGGAACTCGGGATCCCGCTCATCATCTCCGGCGTCACCCAGACCGGGGCGATGCTCCTTTCTCCCCGGATCCCGTCCGGTACCGGAGGGCTCGATCGGTCGAGCACCTACGGCTTCGACGGCGCAACCAACGCAGCTTTCGAGGGCTCGCCGATCATGTGTGTCTTCGGCGAAGAGCAGATTGCGCCGGCCTACGTAAGTTTCCGGACTGAGCAATCCGGGACGAAGGAGTACGGCTACGCGCTCCTGCACGCCGGTAGCGGTGGCCCCTACGGGATCGAGTCCCTCACTGACTTCGAGATCAACGACCAGTCGATCGACAACTACGAGGACGTCTCGGTCGAGTACGTGAAGGGGACCTCGGACCAGAGTGCCATCAAAGGATTCGCCAAGGCATCGACGCCGTGGCAGGACGGTACACTCCTCGCGACCGGCACGGACTGGATATGGACCACGCACCGCCCCGTCTCCGAGGTCCAGCTCGTCATCGGGTTCATGGGTGGGCTCTATGCGTTGTCGACCGGAGGGTCACTCGTCCAGTCCTCTCAACGGTTTGACGTGTACTCTCGCGTGCAGGGGGAAACGGAATGGACGCGCGAGACGCCGCCAACGGGTGTCGATGACGGGTGGCGCAAGTCCACCGTTACCAACGGAGCCTGGGCGATCGACGGGAAGACCAACTCCGCGCTGCGTGTGGTCCTACCTCTTACGTGGGATGATGAGGAGGTCCGCGAAATCAAGGTTCGCGTCGGGATCGCGAGCTCCTCGAGCAATCTCCGCGACGCCACGATCATCCGCGTCGAGGAGATCACCGAGGACGACAACGCCCATGCCGGCGACGTGTTGATCGGGATCAAGTTCCTCGCGCAGGAGCAGCTCTCCGGCGGGCTCCCTCGGGTGACGTGTATCTGCCGTGGATGGAAGTTCGTCCTGCCCGGCGACTCGGGATGGGACACGGGGAGCGCCACTCCCACGTGGACGCGCAACCCGGCCCGGATCGTGATGGAGTTCCTGCTCAACGACACGGACCTCTGTGGGGACTGGATCGGGTCAAGTCCCATATACGACGATGTCGACTATGACGGCTCATGGGCGACGGTCGCAGACCGCTGTGACGGCACTGTGACGATGGAGAAATCCGGCTCCGGAACGCTTCCCCCCGAGCCGCGGTGGCAGCTCGACTACGTGGTCGACACGCGCGCATCCGCGAGCGAGCACCTCGCCGCGATGCTCGCCACCTTCAGAGCGCAGATCGTCGAGTACGAGGGGAAACTCCACCTCGTGCAGGACGTGGCCGGATCCTCCGTCGCGAGCTTCGACTCGCGGATTTCCGGTGACTCCTCCCGCCGGCCGATCCTGTCCGTATCGCAGGGAGACGATGCGCTCCCAGGTATCCCGGACATCACCGAGCAGGAGATCCCCGCGGAGGAGCGGCCGACGCACGTGCACCTACAGTACCGGGACCGCGAGGATCGGTACACCCCGACGTGGATCGACGAGCTCGTCGCATCGACCTGGTCCAGCGGAGATCCCGTCGTCCGGCACGAGGCACTCTTACTCGGGGTGACCCGCGAGTCGCAGGCAATCCGAGAGGCGCGCGCGATCCTGCTCCGGGCCGAGCTCCGGACGACGATCGTCGAGTTCGGCGTCGGCATCGGGGATCTCGACCTTCTGCCGATGGACGTGGTGACGCTCTACGCGGACTATCCGACGTGGGACGGGAAGCTGTGGCAGGTGCTCTCAACCGGGTACGGGACCGATGGACGGGGGAAGGTGCGCGCGCTCGAGTACAGCGCAAGCGCCTACTCGGACACGAGCGACAAGCTCCCATCGCGGCCGGCGTGGCTCTCCAGGCAGGCGGCGCTCAAGCGCGCGCGGCAGATACCGCGCGGCGCGAGCAACGTCAAGATCACGGAGGTCAAGGGCTCGTACCACCTCTCCGTCTCGTGGTCCGCCGAGCCCGACCTTGCCCTTCGGCTCTGGCGTGTCTACCTCTCCGAAAGCGAGTCGGACAAGGGTAATCTGATCGCTGAGGCCCAGCCCACAGAGCGCTCGTACCTGATCCGCGACGTGACGGAGCTGGAGTACCACGTCCGGATCCTCGCGGTGTCGATGGCGGGGACCGAAGAGGGCTGGCAGAAGTCGCAGGGGAACGCCCGCTACATCTCCACGCGCACGAAGACGACTCCCTCCGCGCTCGTCTCGGCGGGCGCCGCAAAGACGGACACGAGCGGGCAGACGGTGACCGTCGTTGTCGATCCGCCCGCGGCGACGGACCCGCCGGCGAAGGTCGAGGTCATCAAGGGTTCTGACGCCGAGACCGGGCAGCTCGTCGGCACCGTCGAGGTCGAGCGGTCAGGGATCACGGGCGAGCAGGGGGAGCGGACCTACTCCCTGCCGGCGGGCGTCGTGTCCCCGGGGCGGCGCACCGGGGGAGGGACGGAGACGCTCTCTCTCCGCGCGGTGGACCGGGAGGGGAAGCGGGCGGGCGCGGCGACAACGGTCACGGTGCCACACCTCGACCTCGCGAATCACCACGCGGTCGAGATCGCGTCGATCGTGGGGAACACCCTCTCGGGGATCTCCTCGCCCGGGAGTACGGACGCATGGGAGGTCGACGCCACGGACGGCGCGCGGCTCCGTCAGATCCCGGCCGGAGACGACATGACGGGGTGGGGAACCGGCGCGGCTGGGATTCTCGCGGACTGCAAGTTTGGGCAGTTCTACCTCCCCGAGGCGATCATCACCTTTGACGAGTACGACCTCGGCGCGACCTACGCTTTCGGCCTCGAGTGCTACGACGAGGCGCGGAGAAAGAGCGCCGTCGCCGCGTGGGCGAGCCGCGCCGGCTACCTCTTCCGGTGGCCCGCGTTCCCCGCGCAGGACCGCGAGCTTCGTGACCGCGACCTCGGCCCCGAGTGGGCCATGCGAATGACGACGGGCGAGGGGAAGCCGCTCCGCCCCCTCCCTTCGACCGTCTGGGAGTGGCGGGCCGGGACCTCGACGCCGCTCTCCGGGACGTGGCTCCCCTACGTGCCGGGGCTCCAGGTGTACGCCAGGTACGTGCAGGTTCGGATGACGCTCCGAGACCCGATGGGGCAGCACCAGACGATCTCTCCGCGGGTCTACGTGCGGGCGTGGATCGCGAACAACACGCGCTTCGTGGCGAAGAACGGCGCCGACTTCGACCCCGGAGAGCTGGTGGACTTCAAACTCCCGGCCGGCGCGAAGGAAATCGGCGTGCGCACCGACGCCGGAAATGAGAGCATCCAGATCAACATCGGCGGTACGATCTTCGTGGTTGCGGTCGCGTAGGGAGGCTGACATGTCGCAAAACTGGGGCACGAGCGGGGCGCCGGCGCCGGTGATCGGGGACGACGTTCCGGACATCCTCGCTGGCATGCTCAACGGCGTCGAGGCTGCGCGGACCTGCTACTACGGCAGCAGCGATCCGTCATCCGGTGCGTCGTGGGGGGCGGACGAGCTTGGATGCGTCTGGTGGGACTCGACGAACACGCTCCTCGCCGGAGACACCCTCCTCCCGATCCTCAAAGTGTGGGCCATCACCGCGGCCGGCCCGACCTACGGCTGGCGCACGGTGGGGGCCCGGCGGTACGTAGCCGTCGAGCCGAACGCAAATCTCATCGACCTCACCGATCAGACGGACGTTGCTTTCACGGACCGGGACATCTCCCCCGAGGCATCCGCGCAGGCGATCGCCGCGCTGCTCCAGGTGACGGTGACTGAGGACGCGCCCGCCGCCGGTACCTACGTGGCGCTCCGGAAGAACGGCACCACGACGGACGACCGTGAGCGCCGGGTTCATCCGCAGGTAGCGGGGATCCCGGTCGTCTCTCAGGTGCTCGTGGAGTGCAACGCGGGGGTTTTCGAGTACAGCATCGAGGCGTCGGGGGCCGACACCTTTGACTTGCGGATTGACCTGCTCGGATACTACGAGCGGGCGGGGTAGGCATGTACCTGGTACTCGCTCAGCAGATCGTCGATGCGGACGGCACGCGGATACCGCAGCTCCCCGCGGGGCTGGACTGGGCGCAGGCGAGTTCGCTCGCGCCCAAGGGCCGCCAGCTCGTGTACCTGATAGGGGCCGAGGCGCGACTGCCAGAGATCGAGAAGCTCGGGGGGGTCGTTGTCGCGCAATGCTGCCCCGAGGCGGACGGGCTCGCCCTTGGCGCGGCGCTCGGGCGGGAATACCCGGACTTCGACAAGTACCGCAACGCCCGCGCGGAACTCGTTGTGGCGGCCCGGGCCAATCCACGGTCCGCGGCCTACACGAAAGCCGTGGGCCTCTTCGAGGCGATTTCGGCGTCGTTCCGGGCATACCACCGTTCCGCGATCGTCGAGACGGTCGCGGCCTACCGGCCGGCCGCCGAGGAGTACGAGCGAAGGCTCGCGCAACGCGGCTGGGCGCGGCGGGCGCTCCTCGGCGCGGTGGCGGCGGGCTGGGCCATCGTTCCCGTTGTGGAGTGGCTCGCGCGACTACTGCACTCGTCCGTCTCTGCGTTGCTGCCGTGGGCGTTCACGGTGGCCTACTCCGACTCGTTCAACCGGTCCGACAGGTCGCTCGACGGTGACTCGTTAGACAACGCGGCCGGGGGATCAGGTGGAACGTGGGCGGACGGAGGAGGAAGCGCGGCCATATCGGGAAACGAGTGTGCGTTCACGGCAGTTGGAAATCAGGCTCTTTGGGTTAGCGGGGTAAACGTCGCCAACCAGATGGTAACGATCACCGCGAGCGCATACTTTCCGATCGCGGTGACAAGGGCTGTCGACAACAGCAACTGGTACGGCGCGCAACATCAACGCACAAGCCCTTACGGCGTTAGGCTCGTCCGCGTCCTGTCGGGCACGTTCTCGCAACTGGCTTCGTTCTCCGGGGCAGGAACAGGAGAATCCGGCGATATCGTGTCACTCGATAGCGGGGACGACACGCACACGCGCTACCTCAACGGGTCCGCGCAAACACCCGCAACAGACTCAAGCATTGGGTCTGGGGCGCCGGGAGTAGGTGAAAACTCCGGGCTCGCCCATGTCGATGACTTCCTCGCGGAGTATCCGGGCACGACGGGGGTGGTCGTCGTCCCTCCACACCTGCTTATCATGGGGGTTTGCTGATGGCGACCTACGGCAAGTCGATGGCAGTAACGTACGTCGCCTGGGACACGGCGAACAACGTCGGCAAGACGGGAGACGTGGCGAACCACACGCTCCGGTGGATCAAGGACGGGACCTCGGCGGCGCCGTCGAACTCGCCCGCGGAAGTGGACTCGACGAACGCCCCCGGCGCGTACACTGTAGTCCTCACTCCGACTGAGGCCCAGACCCCCATCGGCACCCTCGTCGGCGTGAGCAGCACGTCGGGCGTCTCGATCATGCCGGTCACCATCGCGTTTGTGCACGTCCCGGACGCGGACCCCGACACCGCCGGAGGATTGCCGATCTCCGACGCGGGCGGACTCGACCTCGACACGTTGCTTGGCCGGCTCGATGCGGCGATCTCCTCTCGCTCCTCGCACTCCGCGGCCGACGTGTGGTCGGCGGCCAACCGGGTCCTCACGGCCGGGACCAACATCGTGCTCGCCAAGGGCACGGGGCTCACGGGGCTGAACGACCTCGACGCGGGGGCGATGCGCACGGCCCTCGGGCTTGCGGCGGCCAATCTGGACACCCAGCTCGGCGCGGTGGCACTCGAGGCCACCCTCACCGCGATCAAGGGTACGGGCTGGTCCACGGAGACCCTCGCGGCGATCAAGGCGGCGGTCGACGCGATCACTCCCCTCGACGCGGCCGGAGTCAGGGGCGCCGTGGGGCTCGCCTCGGCGAACCTCGACGATCAGCTCGCGGCGCTCGCGGCCTACGTCGACACCGAGGTCGCGGCGATCCTCGAGGACACTGGGACCACGATCCCGGGGCTGATCGCAGCGCTGAACAACCTGTCCTCCGCCGGCGCCCAAGCGGCGTGCGCGGCCGCCCTCACCGCTTTCGGCGCGGCGCTGGAGGCCAGCGTGCAGTCCGTTAAGAGCAAGACCGACAACCTGCCGGCTAGTCCGGCGGCGGTAGGTTCCGCGATGACCCTGACGAGCGGCGAGCGGGACTCCGTCGCGACCGCGCTGCTCGATCTGGTAGATGCGATCGCGACTGGCTACTCCATGCGCCGGGCTCTCAAACTCATCGGCGCCGCGGCTGCAGGCAAGATCTCCGGCGCTGCAACTGCGACCAACACGATCCGGGATCTCGCGGACGGGGAGGACATGATCGTCGCGACGGTGGACGCAGACGGCAACAGGACTGCCATCACTCATGGAGGCGCGTGATCCATGTGGGGCACCAGGTACTTCAACGCGCGTTTCTGGGGCTCTCGCTTCTGGTCCGCGACCGGGGCCGCGGTCTCGGTCGCTTCGCAGATCGAGTTCATCGCCCTCCTGGCGGTTTCCGGCGCGATCACGCTGACGGCCGTCACTGACCACCCGGAGCTTTGCGCGACAGCCCAGGAGCATGTGCTCAGGGCTGCCGCGAAGGAGGCCTGATGGCACGAGGAGCAGTCAAAGTCCCGCGCGTGCTCTACACCAGCACGGCTCATCGCATCGGCATCATCATCTACGAGGACGAGGACCACGAGACCCGGAAGGACATCTCCGGGTCGACCGTGCAACTCCTCCTCCGCGATCTCGGTGGGACGCTCCGGACCTACACCGCGACGATCGACGACACCGGAGCCGACGACGACGACCGGGGCCGCGCCCACGTGGACCTGAACGCCACCTACCACACGGACGCCGGCGCGGCCACGGCGCAGCTCGTCGAGGACGGGATCCCGCTGGAGGAGTACTTGGTGACATTCCGGACGAAACTCTCGTAGGGATGAGGTGAGATAGGATGACGACCGTGCAGACCAGGCGGGTGGTACAGATCCTTACCGGGGTCGGTACAGCGGCGATCCTCGCCGTGGGCGGGCTCGTCTTCGCCTCGGACACTCGGTCTCGCGAGAACGCGAGGGACCTCATCCATGAGAGGGAGACGCGCGCCGCGCAGGTGCAGGAGATCGAGGCGCGGCTATCGCGGGAACGCGCGCTGACGGATCAGCGGCTCGCGGAGATCCGAGACTCGCTCCGGATCATGGCGACCCAAAATGCCGCGGACGCGAAAGATGCGAGGATAAGGCTTGACAACATTCTGGAGAAGCTGCGATGAAGATGACTGATGGCTACTACCATGCGGATCTCGACTCGCCGCCCATGTCGGTCCCGTTTCGGGTTCTCGACGGCGGGGACACGCTCGTATGGGGAGACGTGGATCCGATCGAGCTGCACTGGAGCGAGGCCGATGGGTGCTATCAGGGCGCGGGCGATTACGCTCCGTTCCCCAGAGTGTGCGTGTACGAGGACGGGTTCATGACCTATGTGGATCCATACCATGATCTGCAGATGATGTACGGCCACTGGCATCCGTAGGATACAGGGCGGGGCAACCCGCCGCGGCGGATCCGGGGTCGACCGTGCCCCGGCGCCCCGCCCTCACGGTACACGGTCGGCGGTCGAAAGGAGGGGACATGCTCCCCTGGTACAAACAGAAGACGACATGGACGGCGCTCGCGGGCATCGTAGCGGCGGTGGGTGCGTGGATGTCCGGGGATGTCTCCGGGCAGGCGACGGTGGGTGCGGTGATCGCCGCGATGTCGGTGATCTTCCTCCGGCAGGGCGTGGAGAAGTCAGGCGGCCAGGCCGGCCGCGTCCGGATCGGGCTCGTGGTCCTCGTGGCCGTGGCGGCGCTGGTCCTCGCCGGGTGCCAGACCGGAGCGGCTCGGGCCGCGAAGGTCGCGGTGTCCGGTGTCCCCACCGAGGTCTCGGTGTCGCTCGACTCGATCGAGTCCGAGTACCGCCGGCTCGCCGACCAGGAGGTCGCGGACATCGCGGGAGGGAAGGCGGAGACCCCCGAGGGGATCATCCGCCGGCAGATCGCCCAGGAGGAGTTCGGCGGCCGGAAGGACGCCACGCTCGACATGTTCAAGGCGCTCCGCGAGTGGATCGGGATCGGCCCGTACGAGATGCCGAACACCACGCAGGAGGAAGCGGCCGCGCGTCGCGCCGAGGTCCTCCAGCGGCTGCTCGAGACGCTGAACAAGAGGCCGGCCACGCCGCCGACCTCTTCGGAGTCGGGAGGTGGGTCTTGACCCGCGACTACGACTTCGACAGCGGCACGGTGTCCTCCGGCATCGACTTCGACGCGATGACGGACGAGGAGTGGGCGGACATGCTTACGGCCGGAGTCGAGCGCGGCGAGCTGGACAAGCTCGTGGCGAGAATCCAGGCCACGGCGGACTCCCAGGCGCTCCTCGTGAAGCTCGTGAAGAAGGCGATCGACCTCGGCGGGAAGGGGCTCGCGTCCCTCCTGTGACCCCCTCGGACCGCGAGAAGCTCCTCGCCGGCCGGTGCCCCCGGTGCGGCGGGGAGCTCATCCGGCAGGCCCGGGAGGCGGTCTGCGTCCACGGCTGCGGGCGGTGGCCTGATCCTCGTCCTCCGGATCCGGACTGATCATCCTCGTGTGCCCGGGCGAGTGTCCCGGGCCCGGCGCGCCCCGTCGGGAGCCCACCGCGCGAGCGGCCCGGCGGGGCGTTGGCCTCCAGCTCGTCGCGGGCCCATCCCACCAATGATAGCAATGTGTTTCGTCCTTCCTTGCATCGCATGGCGTCTCTATCGTGCCGGTATATCCGCACGCGCAGCACACGCCATCCACTGGACGTATCGGGCGCTCCATCACGGCCCCTCTTCCGCAGCCACGAGGATCTTCTCCCACTTCACCTTGGGTCCGACCGGCATTCTGCGCTCTCCAAAGAGGTCCGTGGTCATGCGTGAGACGCTCGCGACCCGTGCCTTCGCCCATGAGCGCGTCTCGCTCGTCAGCCCGCAGCAAGTCCATCCAGACGCCTTGAGCGACGCCCCGGACTCGTCAGGCAGCGTGTATGTCAAGAGACGGCGGTAGCCGAGAGCCTTCGCCGCACGCGAGCACGCCCCGTAGAGCATCGAATTCGCGTTCCGGTGGCCCGTCGTACAAGTCCGCGAGACTTCCAGCGTGTAGCCGTCGTTGCTCATCCGAGCCTTCGGGCGTTCCGCCATTGCCACGCCAACGAGTTCTCCGTCCACTTCCACGCCGATTTGGAAGACGGACGCAATCGGAGCCTCGTTGTACCGGTGATGGGTCGCCACAAAATCCTTGGCCTCGCGCTGAGTCACGGGGCGCAACGAAAGGCTCACGGCCCCTCCTCCGGGTGCCGGATCACGTGGGCATCCAGTCCGTAGCGGGCGCGGAACGCTCGACGCTCGGCGTCCACCATCGTCTCTCCGACACGCCAATGATCCATGAGATGCATGTGCCCAAGGAAGTCCACCGCGTCCTCCGCGACGGCCCGCGCCGTCCATGTGATGAGCGCCCGGAACTCCTCGTTCGTCTCCCACCGCCACCGGGAAAGCGCGGCGTCCGCGATCTCGTCAAGCCTGCTCATCGCTCCGCATCCGCCTCCGCATCCGCCTCCGCCGCCGCCCGGTACGCGTTCCCGGGACCGTCCCCGGTCCGGTAGGCGTCACCGTCACCGTCTCCGCTCCGGTACGCGCTACCGGACCCGGTCCCGCTCCGGACCGCGTTCCCGGGACCGTCACCCTCCCGGTACGCGTCCCCGGGACCGTCTCCGGTCCGGTAGGCGTCACCGTCACCGTCCCCGGTCCGGTAGGCGCTCCCGATCCCGGTCCCGCCCCGGACCGCGTTCCCGCGCCCGGACCCGAGTCGGTAGGCGTCTCCGAACCCATCCCCGTCCCGGACCGCGTCCCCGGTCCCATCCCCGTACCGGAACGCACTTCCGGATCCGTCCCCGTCCCGGGACGCTTTCCCGAGCCCGGACCCGTTCCGGACCGCGCTCCCGGTTCCGGACCCGGACCGGAACGCACTCCCGTCCCCGTCCCCGTCCCGGGACGCGTCCCCGTCCCCGTACCCGGGTCGGCACGCATCCCCGAATCCGTCCCCGTCCCGGACGGCTTCCCCGGCCCCGGACCCGCACCGAACCGCGTCTCCGTCCCCGTCCCCGTCCCGGGCCGCGGTCCCGCGCCCGGACCCCGCCCCGCCCGCGCACCCCCCCCCGGCCCCCGGCCGGCCCGCGCGACCGC
>JBJKRJ010000051.1:0-102379 GCA_046704665.1 Thermoplasmata archaeon
GGAGAGATGGCCGTGATCTGCGCATCGAATGTCGCATTTTGATTCGCTTTCAGGGTGGCAATTCCAGTCATGCGACCGCGGACTACCGCACCACATCATAAGGAGTGGCCATCGTGCGTGGGACGCCGTGGACCGCTCTACATTCGCGAGATGAGATGCTTTCTCAACGGCGGTCCCGAACGCTGTCTGTAACGGCTGTTGCAACCATGCTACGGGTCGACCATCGACTCCTCGTGTATCGCCCGGTTCCTATGGACGAGGTTCACTGAGTCCGGTCCTCGGCAGGAAGATCCGGAGTGCCAGTCGGCCCCGTTCAGTGATTCTCACACGAGCGCGCCGTCGCTGGCCATCCACAACGACAAGTGGAGGTAGCTCCAGAAGCCTTTCGAGAATCGACTGGAGGCGGGCGTACCGAGCCTGGATCGTCTTGCCAGGGATTTCCCGAGGGATCAGACCCAATTCCGTCAGGGTTGTGATCAGGACTTTCTTCGACAACCCGGCTTCATTCTCGGCAAGGAGGTTGAGAAGGGCGAGCTGAGCTTCATTCGGACGGGAGAGGCCGAAAGTGGGTACCAAATCGATTGACTCGACGCCGCTGGCGAGGGGACGACCCCCAGTCGGTCTCTCGTAGCTCTTCATTCGCACGTAGTATGGCGTACCTCCGTTCCCCATGCAAGCAACGGCCGATGCCACTGCCTCCAGCTTGCTCCCCGTGGAGAGATTGACCCAAACAGAATTCCCTTCGGCCACCTCCCTCCGAATAATCGCAGAGAAGGTTTCGACAACCGACTCCATCGTCCACAGGTCTGTTCTTACAACCCTGATCTCAACCTTAGGCTTCCACCGTCTCAGATTACCTATGACCTTCGATCTGAAGGGAGCGGCAAGATCATCGAAGTCTTCTCTCGACCGAACGAGGTAAACTCTGTCCGCGTCGTGCTCCATGATAGGGGAAACCACCCTATCCAGATAGTAGCCGACCGGGGCAACCTCCACGCGGATTGGCGGCTTGCTCGACCCGGTCACTCCATCACAAAGCTTACTCATCCTATTAAGCTAACGTACCTTAAATTGACTCATTGAGTGTAGTCATTGGAAGGGTCCATGACGCCCTACGCCGACGACCGGCTTGAGGAAGTCTTCGACTACGGAGGGGGCGAGTGTGCTTGCTGTGGAAAGCAGCTCTCTCTTTCGAATTACGGCGCGTACGGCCGAAGGGGTGCCTGGGAAGTTGATCACCGAGTGCCCTTGTCAAGGGGCGGAAGTGAGAATCTGCGTAATCTCCAACCCATGTGCATCCCTTGCAATCGCGCGAAGAGTGACCAAGGCTATTGTTCCTACTGTGGTTGCAGGACCTGAAGTGGGATCTCGACGGTGGCACAGAACATCCTGCCTTGACTCGAAGACAGGACTCGATCTGGAAGCCCCAAGTAGCTAGCTCTTTGGGTTAGTCGAAGACGCGAGCATTTCAGATAGGAGTGGTATCTTACTGATGCCAATGCCAGAGGATATTGGCACTTTGCTAAGGCAAGGTCGAGCCATTGCTAGAGCCCTTAGAGCCGTTTCGGCACGGACCCGGCACTCATTCTCAATGCAGACGAAACCCGGTCGATTCCTTATTCAAAAGACAGTCTACTTGCTCAGGGCACTCGATTACAGCCCTGCCAAGAAGTATGAATACAATGTCTATCTGAACGGGCCCTATTCTCCAGACCTAGCCACGATATACTACGCCCTCGAGGATAACGGGTTGGGCGCTGTTACTCCCGCGACAGACATCCCTCCAAAGACTCTCGAGATTGTTTCCAGCGCTCTCTCTCAGTCACCCGACTTCTTGGAAGGATTGACGACTGTGATTGATGGCTGCCGAACCCAAGGCGGACCAGCCAACGCCCTAAGCTGGGCAAAGTCCATCAAGCCCCACTTGGGCGACGCCGTTTGGCAGGAGGTTAGAGCATTCCTTCGCCAGCGTCCCGAGCTCATCAGGTCCATTTAGACAGCTGTTATGCTCGGCCCATACTGCTAAACTGGGATTCGGATCCTGACATTCTTAGGATATCGCGACGACTCTTCTACAGACGAGGCGCTACCACCCCTCCAACACTCAGCGAAGTCGTGTTGGGAGAGGTCTTTCTGACAATCGCTTCTGACGCTCGCGACAGCTCCGTTCCTCTCCCTAACGCCGCCGATGCCTCGCGGAGGCTCGTCGAAGGCGTACGGGATGGGAGACTTCGAATTTGCGGGCTCGGTGCCCACCAAGGCGGTGACCCGATAGAGCTTGCAGCAGGGCTTCGACGGCAAGACAATCGCCTTGACGTCACTGATTCCCTGGTGGGCGCGGCAGCTCTTGCTTGTGAGGACTGTACGGTCCTTTACACTAATGATCCGGATTTGCTGACGTGCCGTCCCTTACTGGAACTAGCGAGGGACAAACCTATGACGGTTCGGGAAGCGCCATCATGACGGTGCACATCGGATTTCGATCTGCAAACCAGATACGCTGGACAGCGGGAATGTGTGCGACGGTCGTTAGAGCTGGCCATCTGAAATGGTTGTAATGGTTGCTGCACCCACGCGTAGTTCTGTGGACCGCCGCTGCAGAGTCAATCTACAGGAGGGTTTGTCCGGCCAGGTGCTGTGCGCTCGACCCCCCGCTCGCAACTGGAGTCCGCCGGTGGTCCTTGCGCTGGGGAAGGTAGGTGGTTCGTTCTCAAAGGGCAGACATTCTATCCGAGTACTCATAGGAGGCTAGGAGATCAGCATCGCATGTTCCGGAAGGTTGACTGTGTCCTGTTTCGCATCCCGGACCTGGAGGCAGGGCTTCGGTTCTATCGCGACCGCCTGGGATTGACGCCTGCGTGGCGTAGAGGCAACGAGTCAGCAGCGCTCAAGATGGGCAACGGCGAGACGGAACTTGTGCTCGTTCAGGAGTCCGGAGCTCCCGAGACAGACCTGCTGGTCGACTCCGCCGATGCGGCCTGCCGAGAGTTTGTGGAAGCCGGTGGAACGGTAGTCTTGGAGCCGTTCGACATCCCCATCGGACGATGCGTGAAGGTAAAGGACCCGTGGGGGAACGAGCTGGTGATGCTGGACATGTCCAAGGGCCCGCTCAGGGTCGATGCGACTGGGCAGGTCCTTGGCTGAAAGGTCGTTGCAGCTGCGGAGTTGCGAGACCCCTCTGGGCGCAGGGTCCTCTCATGCCTCCCTGGGGCCACGGCGTGCAGGGGAACTTGGACGTGACCGTAAGCCGGCGGTGGGCCCCGATCGCCTCGAGGTCCCCCAAGCCATGAGTTCGATCCAATTTCCGTCCGGATCCTCGACGTAGTAATTCTGTCGGACTCCGGCCGGGTCGGTCGGCTTGAGCACGACCTTCCCTCCGGCACCCTCCAGACGACGGGCCATTTCGGCAGCCTTGCCCGTCGAGAACCCGAGGTGATCCAGGCCCTCCCCCGGGACGTAGGGAGTGGCATAGGGAGAGCCGGAAGGGTACCAATTCAGCTCGAGTCGCTGGCCGGTCCCCGGATCCGCGAGGAGGACCCGTCGGCCACCGTGGGGCATACGACCGCCACGGAGCTTCACGAGTCCTAGTCCATCCCGATAGAATCTCAGCGATCTTTCGAAATCGGTGACCCGGATGCCGAAGTAGATCAGGCCCATGTTCGTCGAAGCTCATCGAGACCTTAAGGCACCGTGATGAGACCTCGCTCAAGCGGCAATGGTGGATCGGGGGGATACGAACGTTGTTGCAGCGGTCGTTTCACCCACAACCTCACCTCCTCGCAATGCCGCGTGCTGCCTTCGAGAAGAGTCTGCGTCGACCCCTGACCCTCGTTAAGTACTATCCCCGACACCGCCCGCCGGAGTGCTCTTGGTTAGTATGGGGATCAAAGACGTGGCGAGAGTCCGGGGGATGGCGTAGTGACGACGGAATGCGTGACCCCGGGCTGCTTGCACCAGTGGCGGCTGCATGGGCCGGACGGT
The DNA here is from genome assembly GCA_046704665.1 of Thermoplasmata archaeon. Taxonomy (GTDB): domain Archaea; phylum Thermoplasmatota; class Thermoplasmata; order Lutacidiplasmatales; family UBA184; genus Lutacidiplasma. The sequence continues at coordinate 3,982 of JBJKRJ010000051.1, forward strand.
TCCTGCCGAGTCTGCAGGTGTACCGCCTATACTCGATCCGGTCCGGGCCACCAGACGAGAGCCGTATTGAGGCAACGGGCGCAGGCTCTGCGACGCTGGTGACCCGAAGTAGGTTGGAGCGGCTCCAGTTCGCATCGCGCGATCCTGCTTTGACAAGAGGCGAACGACGCCGTTCATCCTCTGGTAAGGCGGTTCAACGTCCGCGTGTTCGGACAGGGTGGGTTGTTACCAACGGCCATCCGACGGAACCGGCGATCGCCCACCACACGAGGGGCCTTCCGCACCGGGGTTCGGGTGCGAAGGGAGGAACCACTATCCCCGGATTGGACAGGGTGCATTGGGCTCAAACAAAGGACGACTTGCGGGTGCGGCACTAGTCGGGCGGAGCGCCGGGCGGAGGATGCTTCGCCACGTCGGCATGGTAGTCAATCAATCGCCCGTCTACATTCCGGAACCTGTATTCTCGGGCCAGCGCTCCCAGCTCGAAGACTCGACCCGACTTCGTGTGGCGACGTGGGTCAAGCGCAAGGTGGACTACGCCGCGACCGGTGTACTCCGGCGAAGCAAGTCTACGGAGGACCTTTGCGGGAAGGTCATCCATGTGCTCCGTGCGAGTCCAGCCGGGAGAGATGGCCACCACCGTGATATCGCGCGACCGGAGCTCGAGGTCTAGACCGTAGGCCATCCGGCCCATGGCGGAAGAGGAGAGGTCGAAGAAAAGATCCCCGAGGTAGCCGCCACGATTCCACCACAGTGTGTTGACGATGAGCCCGCCCCGGCGGCGTCGCATCAGGGGGATCGCATACATCGAGGTGGCCATCGCGGCTCTCAGGTAGGTCGTGAACATCCGATCCCACCACTCCTCGAAGTCGTGTTTCCAGAAGGGGTAGCCGTCGTACGTGATGATCTGCTGCTTTCCCTCCTCGCCGCCAAACGCGTTGTTGACGAGGATGTCGAGCCGTCCCGACTCGCGATCGATTCGGTCGACCAGCCGGCGAATCTGTGCGTTCTTGGCATGGTCGCATCGGACAGGAATGCCGACCCCACCTCGGGCGGTGACCTCATCGGCCGTGTCGTGAATCGTACCGCGAACTCCCCAGCGACTCGTCTTCCCCCGGACCGTCCGACCGGTAACGTAGACGGTCGCCCCGGCTTCACCGAGAGCCAACGCGATACCCTTGCCGACGCCCCGACTCGAGCCGGTGACCAGTGCGACCTTTCCCCTCAGCTTCCCCTTCCACGGTAGCGAGGGCGGAGCAGTCGATCCTGACTTCATCTTGAACTGGGAACGCTAGGCCATGAATATACTAGCCGAGACTTTGGTAGTTTAAGTACTGGTCCTCGGCCGATCGGCGTTCCCCGATCCAGAATCCCGGCCTGATGTTCTCTCGACGCGTCGGTTCTGTCGTGTCCTGTACAGTAGACCCGTTCCACGCAATACATCTCGGCATTCGAACCGACTCCTTATATGTACAGTAGACTATCCCCTCGACACGTATCTCCGCGCCATCCCGAGGAAAGGGCATGACTACTGGATCGTCGCGCGCTCCTTTCGTACAGTAGACCGGGCCGGGGAACGACGCCTGCTCTACCTCGGACGATTGGAGGGACTCGGCCCGACCCAGATCGAAGAGCGACGTCAGCAGGTGCGCGCGCTCGGAGATCTACCCCTCGCTCTGCAGTTCGATGCGCTGCTGGTCAAGCTGGGCCATCCGGCCCCGCTCCCGTCCCTGCGCGATGTCGATCTGGCCCGGGTCCGCTCCTACGGCCCCGAGCTCACGTTCGTCAAGATCGCCGAGGAGCTCCGCCTCCTCGCTCTCATCGAGGCGGACAGTCCCAAGGGCGGCGGGCCGCCCCTGGGCAAGATGACCCTCGCCCTCGCCATCTACGCCAACCTCCGACCGGGGAGTCTCTGGCGGTTTGTCGACTGGTATCGGCGCTCTCCGCTGCCGCTCTTCCTCGACCTCCCTCCCGAACAGGTCACCTACGAGGCGACCCTGAACACCCTCGACTACCTCCAGCCCGAGCGGACCCGACCGTGGGAGAGTGTGCTCTACGCGCGAGTGCGGAAGGTCTTCCACTACGAGGTGGAGCGTGTCGACATCGACAGCACAGTGGTGGAGCTGAGCGGGAAGCTCTGTCGGGTGCTGGCGAAGTTCGGGCACTCGAAGAAGGGAGGGACGAGCAAGCATCGGCAGATCATGGTCACCTTTCTCGTGGACCAGCGGGGCTCGTTGCTGGGCCACGAGGTGTATCCGGGAAACACCAACGACACGAAGACCCTGAGCTCGGTGGACCGACGGCTGAGGGAGGGCTACGATCCCTCGGTGGCGAAGGCCCCTCGGGTGGTCGACCGAGGGTATGCGAGCCTGGAGAACGTGCGGAGGCTGCGCCGACGGAAGGAGCGGTTCCTGGTGGCGTTGAGAGCCCAACCGAAGGGGCTCCATCTGTTGGAGGCGCTCGGGCCGCAGTCCCAGTGGTCGGAGATCCGTCCCGGGGTGCGGACGGCCTCTCTCGAGCGAGAGGGGATGAAGTACGTAGTGACGTGGAATGACGAAGTGGCGGAACGGAACGGGAACGGTCGTCGGGCGAAGATGCAGCGGGCCCGTGTGGCCCTCGACGCGCTCACGAAGGCGATCGCCGAGGGGCGAGTGACGAGTCGTTCGGAGCGGGACTCGAAAGTGGGGGCAATCCTGAGGAAGTTCGGGATGAGCCGGTATCTGCGGGTGAAGGGCGTGCGCAAGGGGTTCGGGTTCACGGTGGAGGAGACGGGAGCGTTGGAAGCGAAGGAAGCGGAGGCAGGCTACCAGGTGTATGTGACGACGGAGCGGTGGCTGACCGAAGCCGATGTGGTGACGTTCTATCGGCAGCGGGATCGGATCGAGAAGTCGATCCGGACGATGAGTTCGTGTCTGGGTCTCGGGCCGGTGTATGTGTCGAAGCCGGAGCACGTGCGGGGGCACGTGTTCGTGCACGCGCTGGGCTACCAGCTGAGGAACGCGGGGCAGTTGCGGCTGGAGGAGCAGGGCGAGGCGATGAGCATCGACGAGGCGCTGTGGGAGCTCGAGCAGCTCCAGGTCGGCGAGCTCGTGGCGAAGGGGTCGGAGGTCGGAGTGATGCGGAAGCTCACTCGCACCGATGGAACTCTGGCGCACCTCGTGCAGGTCTTCTCGCTCTCGGAGAAGGGTCAGTTCCCGGGGGTCGAACCCGGGTTATAAACTACCAAACTTACGACTAGCCACGATTCGAATTTGGGCGACTCCACCGGTTCACGGCGAGGGGTGCAACGGCTACTGCACCTATCTCGATGAGGCGTTGAGCGTCAGATCCACTTCCACATGGCGAAACGGGGATTGACGCCGAGCATGGCGTTTACCGATTCGAGGCGGATTCGTCCCTGCTGTTTCAGGGAGACCAGGCAGGTCAGCCTTGTGAGCCCCTCGGCGATGGTGTAGGGACCCTCCGCGTCGGTCGCCACGAGGATGGGGACTCCCTTCGATTTCCGGGGGTCAAAGGAGGCACGGATCTGAGAATATGGAGTGTCGAAGTCAGGGATGGCCCCAAGTCGTTTGTCTGCGGCCGCGACAAACTCTCCCAGTAGACGGGACGGCGCCCTCTCGACGAAATCTGTCTCGGCAATCACTCGTAGTTCGGGGAGAATCGCGACGTCGAGCGTCACCGACCTCCAAGCGGTCGTAGGCTGCAGAAGGCCCTCTACGAACCGGCCTCGGTGCGCATGGAGGGCGTGTCGGAGGTCGGACCGCTCGGGGTCCGTGATCGATGCGTAGTCCCCCGACCGAACTTTCGTCGCCAACACGGGAGAGAGATTGGGAAGCAGCCATGCCCTCCATCTCGTGCTGTCAATCTCGGACCGAAGAAAATTCCAGATCACCTGGTCCTCAGCAATGTCGCTCCCGAAGGAGACGCGAGAGCGAACTCTGTCCATTTGGTCCGAAGGCAGGTCCAAGGATCGGCCCTCCCGTCGGATCCTTCTCTCCATGGGATTTAGCTTGAGGGTCCGGTCGGTTTCCTCGTCGGCGGGGCTTTGGGAGGACCAAGACGGAATCAACCTGCGAGATCGCGGGTCGTAGGGCGACTTCGAGGGGGGGATTTCGACGCATCGTGCGGAAGTTACTTTTGAAAGCTGCCGTGTCGCGACCCGATGTCTCCTGTTCGTCCGAAGTGGGTTCTGGTCGTCGCGTTCGCAGTGGTGCTGACGGCCGGCGGTCTCGGCGCAGCCGTCCAGGGCCATGTTCTATCGGTCCCGGAGCCCGTCGGCTCCGTCGACACCGGTCCCTCGGCCATCGCGCCCTCTGCGCCCCCAAGTCCCTTCCCGACCAACATGTCCGCGTCGATCGTCCTCGGCCAGCCGGACTTCTCGTCGAACTCCCCGGGACCCTTCGCCGGCGCGAACGCCTCCAATTTCGGCGACCCGGGCTACGCCATGGCCTTCGACGCCCAAGGCGACCTATGGGTCACGGACTGGAACTACAACCGCGTGGTCGAGTTCGTTCCGCCGTTCACGAACGGCATGGATGCTTCGCTGGTGCTGGGGCAATCGTCGTTCTCGGGGACTCAGGCGGGAACGACCGCCACGAACCTCTCGGAGCCCGACGGCCTCGCCTTCGACGCGAGCGGAAACCTCTGGGTCGCGGAGTACGGGAACAACCGGGTCCTGGAGTTCCCCTATCCACTCTCTACCGGCGAGGCGGCCACCACCGTCATCGGACAGAGCACGTTCACGACCTGGACGTCCGCCGCGGGCCCGGCGGGCCTCAATGCGCCGGCCATGCTCACGTTCCACGGGGGGAACCTCTGGGTCGCGGACTACGACAACCACCGCGTCCTCGAGTACCAAGGGCCGGCCTTCACGAGCGGGATGAACGCCACCCTGGTGATCGGTCAGCAGAACTTCACCGGGGATCTGAACGGTACCACCGCGGTCAATCTCACGAACCCCGGAACCGTGGCCTTCGACGCGAACGGGAACCTCTGGGTGGCGGACGCCGGCAACGATCGAGCGGTAGAATTCCCCGCCCCGTTCTCGACCGGCGAGGCCGCCACGGTGGTCCTTGGCCAAGCGAATCTCACGACGACGACCACCCCGGGAAATGGGACGTTCTTCGACGACAACGGAATCTCGGTGGACTCGCGAGGGAACCTCTGGGTTGCCGACAGCATAAACAATCGAGTGCTCGAGTTCCAGGGTCCCACCTTCGTCAGCAACCAGACCCCGGCGGTCGTCCTTGGACAGGCGAACCTCTCCGACACCACCGTCCGATCCGGCCCGAGCGGGCTTTCCTATCCGACCTTGGCCATCGAGGGCCCTCAGGGGCGGCTCTGGATCGACGACGAGTCCAACTACCGCGTGCTGGGGTACACACCCACCCAGTACCCGGTGACGTTCGTCGAAAGCGGTCTCGCGAACGGGACCAACTGGTCCGTGACCCTGGGCGACGCTCCGCAGTACTCGAACGCCAGCTCGATCGTGTTTACGCAGATGAACGGGAGCTATACCTACACCGTGGCACCCGTGACGGGCTACCGGGATCCGACTCCTGCCTCCGGGAGCATCAATGTCAACGGCAGCGCGGGGTCGGTCGCGGTCAACTTCACTTCGTCTACTTCTGGCTCGAACAGTACTGGCGCGACCATGGCGTACATTGCTCTCGGTCTGGTACTCGTGGTGGTCGTGGCGCTCGCGGTGGTCCTGCTGATGCGGCGACGCACGAGAGGGGGGCCGGCGACGACCCCGGCCGGACCGCCTTCGGACGCGGGGGGAGCACCTGCCGAACCGCCTCCCCCGGCTCCCTAGATCATGTGGCCGCGGGCCATCTGAGGGACTGCCCTCCGGTGGCCCTCTGAGTCCGGGTTCCCGTCGCCCCGGGGTTTCGACAGGGTCGGCGCCGCGGGCGTTTCACCCGGCCGCGTCCCGACTGGCGGTGACCACCGTGTCCGACCGCTCGTGACCGTACGGTAGCCCGGAGGGGGCGACCCCGATCGGAAGGGGTAGTGGCCTGAGGGTTCAGGACCGTCGAACCCTTAGGCCCGACGCGGCCTTAGTTGCCGGCTTCGGCGAGAGGGCAGGTGCAAGAACCTCGGTCAGGGGTGGCGTGGAAAACGGCCCGTCTTCGACGATCTGCCCGTTGGCGAGGCGGTAGCGGGTGAGGAGCTGCGCGGGGATCTTCTTCTCGTCGGCCGTCGGGAGCGTCATGCGGCCCCAGATCACGACCGAGTCACCCTCCGCGATGGTGCCCTCGATCGCAAAGTCCCGCACGGAGAACGACTTGACCAGCCCGGCGATCGCGGCCCGTAAGGCCTCCCGGTTCGTGGCCCCGACGGACGGGTTCGAGTTGTTGGGTGCGAGAAGCTCGTCGAACCGGTCGAGGTCACCGTCGGTCAATATCTCCTTGATGGAGCGCCCGACTATCCGCTTGTTCTCTTCGGCCGACATGGCGCAGTATCGTGCCAGCGCCGACGGTTCCTAACGGCGTGTTGCGAGCTTTTGCGCACGCCCCCGCACCCTCGCCCGGGTGCCTCGGGAACCGAAGACCCCGGGTCATCTGCGGAACGACCGGGAACGATATTCAATCTCCCCACGGGGCGGAGTGAGGCTCCCCAAAAGACGGGCGACCATGGGTCCATATACGAGGCGGCAATCTCTCTCGTGATGGCGGCGCCGACGGCGGTTAAGATCTCGGTGGCCGGCACGTTGAACCGGACCCACTTCACCGCCCACGGTCGGCTGGCCGTCAATCCCACGGTGGGGACGAAGGCCGGTCGCATCACGTTCACGCCGTTACCCCGCGGACTTGCGGCCTCCCCGAACGGCGCGGGTACCTTGGCCGACAGCCTCTCCGTCCCCATCGGACGTTGTTTCGTGGGCGCGAAGCCGGTCCGACCGCAGAACTTCGTCGAGCCGCTACGCATCCTGGGTCGGGAGTTCTGGTCGGATCGACTGACAGAAATCGAGGGGTGCGGGACGATCTCGCAGTCCGAGCGGGCGTGGGTCGACCACGGAACCCTCGTCTCGGACCAACTCCTGGTGGGCGACTTCGAGCTCCCGGAGATCGCGACGAAGAGCTTCAGCTCGGAGGTCCTGGAGATCGCCGCGCCCGACACCATGCGGTCGACGGGGGAGTGTACCTTCGCGACGACCGACGGAAAGGAGATCCGCGTTCGGTTCTCCCACTTCTACCGCGCGCTTCACTCGGATCGAACCCTGTTCCGGGAGAACGATCGACGGAAGTACCTTCTCTGTTTCGATTCCTGGTCCGAGGTGCGACGGAACGTCATCACCTACCGCACCAAGTCCCTGATCGGTGATCTGGACTCACCCCCCGCGGGCCGGGGCGGACGACCCCACCGGAAATCCCCGGGCAAGAATCCAGGGTCGGAGACTTCGGGTCCTTCGTAGCCCTCGGTCCACCCGCCGGGCCTCGGATGCTGGTCGCGGCATCGACCACCTGCGTAGCCGACCGAAGAGGGAGGACCGACCATGACCGCCGGAACTCGCTGGCCTTCCGCCATCATGTACACGGACATCGCCGGGTATACCCCGTTGTCGGAGCGGGACGAGGAGGTCGCGCTGCGACTCCTCGAAGAACACCGTTCCCTCTTACGCTCCACTCTCCGCAGATTTCGGGGCCGCGAGATCAAGACGATGGGCGATGGGTTCCTGATCGAATTCGATAGTGCCCTCTCGGCCGCCCAGTGCGCCGTGGAGATCCAGCGACTGCTCTCGGAGCGCAACGCCCACCGTCCAGACGAACCGATCGAACTCCGGATCGGGATCCATGCCGGGGAGGTCCTCCACCGGGAAGGCGACGTGTACGGAAGTACCGTCAATGTGGCCTCCCGAATCCGCCCTCTCGCGGAGGCCGGGGGGATCTGTATCTCGCGGCCGGTGGTCGATCAGATCCGGGATCGGTTCGAGTGGCCCTGTACCGAGCTCGAGCCGGCTCGCTTGAAGGGGGTCGAAGCCCCACCGACCCTCTTCCGAGTGGAGCTCCCTTGGCTGCTCCGCCCGCCGGGACCGGAAATCGTCGAGCTACCCCCTCCCGGTCCACCGGCCGCCGCGGGAGGCGAGGTCCCGTTCGTCGATCGGCAGGAAGAGCTCGCGGCGTTGCGGGGATTCGTCGAGGCGACGCCGAACGGGGAGGGGGGTTTGCTGCTGCTGAGCGGGGAGGCCGGCATCGGCAAAACCCGCCTGGTCCACGAAGTCCGGAAGTCCGCCGACCTGCTCGGAGTCCGCACGATCCTGGGATCGAGCCTCGAGATCGATGGGGGGGTCCCGTACGCCCCCTGGCGAGAGATCGTGCGAAGGGTCGTCCGCGACGAGACCCCCGAGAACCTCGGCCGGTACAGCGGCATCTACGGAAACGAACTCGCCAAGCTGGTCCCCGAGCTCGCCCTCAAGATCCCCGCGACCCGCGAACTTCCGAGCGCGCCGTCGTCCGAAGAGAGGTTGCGATTCTTCGATGGGATCACCCAGTTCTTCGAACGGCTGGCGCAGGACGAGCCGATCCTGATCATCCTCGAGGGTCTCACCGGGGCGGACGCCGCCTCTTTGCAGCTCCTCCGACATCTCGTGCGGAACCTGAAGGGGGCCCGGTGGCGCGTCCTGGGGACGTGTCGTGAGGTCGACATCGCCCAACCGGGCCCGCTGAGCGACTGTATCGCCGGTCTGAATCGCGACCGGCTCCTTCGGACACTTCCGTTGGTTCGACTCGGTCCGACCGATGTAGCCCGGATCGTGGGAGGGGTGTTGGGAAACCGGGCGCCCGTCACGTCGTCGAGCGTGGAGCGGATCTACGCCAAGACCGGGGGCAATCCGTTCTTCGTGGAGGAGCTGACGCAGTCTCTGGTCGAGGCCGGGGACCTCCGCAAGGGCGAGTCGGGCTGGGAGATCGATCCCGAGACGGAGGTCGTTCTTCCTGCCACGATCCGAAAGGTCGTTCTGGGCCGCCTTGCCCGGCTCGCCCCGGAGACAATCGAGGTCCTCCGGCTGGCCGCGGTGCTCGGCGAGGAGTTCGACATCGAGCTCCTCCAGCGGTTGTCCGGGACCACTCCGGGCTCTCTCGTCGACCTCCTCGACCCGGCGCTCCGGGCGGGACTGCTCAAGGAGGAACGACGCCTTGCCCGCCGGACACTGGGAGGATTCCACGACCGCCAGGTGCGGGAGACGTTGTACGAAGAGCTGAGCCACGCTCGCCGACGGCTGTATCATCAGCGGGCGGGTGAGGCCATCGAGGAACTCTACCGGGGCCACCTCGACGAGCGCGCGGCCGAGTTAACCCACCACTTCGCCCTCGCCAACGATACCTCGAGGGTGGTCGAACACTCGATCCGAGCGGCCGAGTTCGCATTGAAGCTCTACGCGTACGAGGACGCGGCACGGTATCTGCGAGCGGCTCTCGAAAACCTCGGCCCCCGCCCCGAGCGGCGGCGAAAGGCCCGGGTACTCGAGCGGCTCGCAGAGGTATCGGCCCACATGGGACGGTTCAGTCCTGCCATCGACTATTTCCGCGAATCTGCACGCGCCTACCGGGATTCGGGGGAGCTAGCGAGGGCCGCGGGAGTCCTGCACCGCGCGCTCACGTGCGCGGAGCAGCTGAGCACCGAGACCCGGACCTACTTCGAGGTCTTCGACGAGGCGAGGACCCTGCTCGAGGAGACCGAAGAAGGGCCCGAGCTGGCCCGACTGCTGGGCAGCGCGGCGATCGGCTTCCTGTGGTCGGGCCGGCGTCCCGAGGGCCGAAGGATGGCCGAACGGGCCCTCCGGCTGGCGAAGAAGTTCCACTTGGCCGACGTCGAGATGAGCGCGAGCTACGCCCTCAGCTGCTCGATGTCCATCACGAAGAAACGGTCCGCGCTCCTGAGCCTTCGACGATGGGAGCGGTTCGAACGGAGTGAGGTCGCACCACTCCCGGTCGACATCGTGGCCGAACAGTACGTGGGGGTTGCCTTCGGTCTCGTGAGCGGTCGGGGGGATTGGAAGGCCGCGATCTCCCTGCTCGAGCGCGCGAACGACCGGGCCCGACGAGCTCGGCTGTTCGAGCGGGTCGCCTACCTCCGGGGGTCCCTCAACCAGTTCTATTTCGAATCCGGTCAGGGCGACGCCGGCCGTCGGGCGTGCGATGAGGTGGCGGCGCTGGTCCGACGGTTCGGACTGAGCGAGTCCCTCTACCTCGATGCGCTTTCGAACCGCGCCTTCTACGATGGCGATCTGGAAGAGGCCCGGACTCGCCTCTCGGAGTCCTGGGATCCCGTCGCGCAGGTCGCCCCTCATCATCGAGCCCTTATCGGATTCTACGAGTTCGCGGGGCTCATCTGCACGCATATGGGCCGGCTCAAGGAGGCCCAAGGGCATCTCGAGAGGGCCGTCGCGCTCGCGCAGTTCCATGGCCTTCCGATGGATCAGGCCCACTGGCTCGTACCGGCCTACTCGACCCTCGTCGAAGTGTTGGTGAGGTCGGGACAGAACCGAGCCGCCGAGCATCGGCTCAAGGCGCTTCGTCGGGTCGTCACCGCGGTGAACCACGACCTTGCGTGGGGCCACGCATGGAGGGCCGAGGGCCATTGGGCGGCCGCCCACGGCCGTCGGCGCGCATCGGTCCGGTCGTTCGAACGAGCGGTCGGAGCCTGGCAACGGGCGGGATGGGACTACTGGGCGACCATTGCCCGCTGGGACCTGGGCCTCGCCCTTCGCGCCGCCGGTGAGCGCGGGAGCGGCCAGAGGGCGCTCGAACTCGCCCGAGCCCACTTCGGCCGGATGGGTATTCCTCAGTGGGTCGACCTACTCTCGTCACGTCGAGCGACCGCGGCACCGTCCCCCCGCCACCCTCCCGCCGGGTGAGGCAGTAGAGCTCGTTTCTCGGGGACCCCGCTGCGACAGAGTAACGAGCCGTGGTTCTCGGAAATCCTCTTCGGAGATGCGGTCGTGATCGCCTCGCGTGGGAGCCACGACCTCGCGTCGGGCCCTCCCGCGCAGCTCCAGTGTTTATAGGTTCCATCGGCTTCGAGAATCGGTGCCGCGAGACAGGGTCCTCGACTGGCTCCTGGAACCCAGCCAGCCGTCAATCCGGTATCTCACCCTGACCCGCCTGCTGGGCGAACCGGAGACCGCCCCCGACGTCCGAGAGGCCCGGCGGCGAATCCCGAGCGACCCGTGGGTCGCGAATATCCTCGCCCGGCGGAACCCGGCCGGGTGGTGGGAGCGGGACCGGAACTGGCTGGAGCCCCGCTTCCTCGGGACCAATTGGAGCATGCTGGCCCTGGCCGATCTCGGCGCGTCGCGGGAGACTCCCGAGGTCCGGGTCTCGAGCGAGTTCTGGATGGCGAGCTCCCCTCTCCAGGGGGGCGGCGTCGGCGGCTTCGGGAAGGGGAAGGGCCACCTCTGCTATACCGGCAACATGGCGCGGGCCCTCATCCAGCTCGGGTACGGGGAGGACCCCCGGATCCGAAGGACGATGGAGTGGTTGATGAAGGTGGCCCATCCCAAGGGCGGGTGGTCCTGCCGGATGGACAAGAACGGGGTCTCCGCCGGCCGCACCCTCGATGCGTGGGAGCCCCTGGCCGCCTTCGCCGTCTATCCTCGGTCGAAGTGGACCCCCTTGATGAGGGCCTCGGTCGAGAGGGGGGCGGAGTTCTATCTGGGGCGGGAGCTCCACCAGCAGGGAGAAGCGTACGGGCCGTGGCATCGACTCCACTGGCCCGTGCACTACTACTACGACCTCCTGGTGGGTCTCGACTGTCTCACCGCGCTCGGCTACGGAAAGGACCCGCGGCTCCGATACGCGCGAGACTTCCTGCGAAAGGAACAGCGCCCCGATGGCCGATGGAACATGGGTCCACCGCAGATCGATCCGGATGCCGAGGGCGAGGTGTGGTTCGCGGTCCATCCGACGAAGCGACCGACTCCCCTGATCTTCGAGACGCCGGGAGCGCCGAGCAAGATGATCACGCTTCGGGCGCTCACCGTGCTCTCCCGCGCGTCGTAGTAGACTCGATCCGGTGAGATGAGCCAAGGGACGGGCTCACGGCCCCGCACCGGGTACGTCGCTGCGGGATCGCGGCGCTAAAGGACTACACTGCTCGTCTGCATGAGTGAACTCGGAGCTCGATCCATGGGCAAGGTAGAGATCCACCGAAGGGAGATTCCGGTCGATGCTGCTTCCTCCTCCGCGGGCGCGCTCACTCGAGCCGCGGCCTTCCAGAAGGAAGGCTTCTGGGCAGGCCGCGCTCGCCTCAGCGCGAACTCGGACTCGGGTTGGCACCACCACGGGGAGTACGACACCTACGTCTTCGTCACCACCGGGCGGGGTCGCTTCGAGTCGGGCCCCGGGGGAAAGGACGTCGCGGACACCGGCCCCGGAGACATCGTGTTTGTCCCGGCCGGCGCGGTCCATCGGGAGCTCACGGGCTCCGAGGGTCTGGAAGCGTTCGTCGTGCGCATCGGTCAGGGCGAGCGCGTCTTTCCGGCGTCCGGGCCGGAGTAGGTGGCCCCGGCCGACGGCGGGGAGCGCCGGTTCCGGGTACCGGAGAGCGGATCGCACTCGTCCTGAGTCTCTGCCCGAAGGGACCGGATGGCGGCGACCGTGGGAACCAAGGGCTCGATCCGCCCGGATCTCGGACGGCAGCCCTCCCACCAGGATCTCTCTATCGTAGAGGAGTCGATTCGGTTCGCCAATACGAGTACGCTTCGACCCTTCCGAACGCTCGGGCGGCCGATTCGGGGAAGCGAAAGACCGGAACGGACTCTCCTCCGGCCCGGATGGGCCCCTCGGGGGTTCCGGGCAGGCACACGGCGATCGGGTGGGTCGATCCGGCGACCCGCGCTTCGGCGACCGCGGCGGCGATCGCGTTACGCGCATCCGCGATCGCGACACTCCCAAGGTCGCTGTACGCGAACAGCACCGCGTCCACGTCGTCCTCGACCATCGCTCGCATGAGCGCGCGGTGGATCTCGGCAGGGTTCGTGAACATCCCGAGGTCGATCGGATTGGCCACGCTGGCGGGGGCCGGCAGGGCGGCGCTCCAGTCCCGTTGCACGGCTTCCGACAGTTCGGGAACCGAGAGTCCCACCGACTCGAGGACATCGGCGGCCATCGCGCCGAGGCCGCCCGCGTTCGTGACGACCAGGACCCGGGGGCCCTTGGGCAACGGCTGCCGAGTCAGAAGCTCCGCCGCATCCAGTGCCCCTTCGAGGGTGTCGGCTCGGATCACCCCCGTTCGGCCGAACACCTCTTCGACCTCTTCGTCATTCACGGGGCGCGCGGCCGTGTTGGCCCGGGCCGCACGTCGACCCGCCGGGGTACGGGCCGCCTTGACCACCAGGATCGGCTTGCGGCGCGAGACCCTACGCGCGAGCCGGTCGAACCGTCGAAGATTGCCGAAGGACTCGAGGTGGAACAGGATGACCGAGGTCTCGGGATCGATCTCCCAGTACTGGAGGAGGTCGTTGCTGGAGATGTCCGCCTTGTTCCCCATCGTCACCAGCGAGGAGAAGCCGAGGTGTCGCTGCTGCCCGAATGCGATGATCTCGAGCCCCAGCGCTCCGCTCTGAGCGGCCACGGCGATCGGTCCGGGAGCCGGGAGCTCCGGTGCCAGGCTCGCGTTCAGCGGGGCATTCGGCGACGTCACGATCACGCCCCGGGAGTTCGGGCCCAGCAGGCGCATCCCCCTTCCGAGCGCCTGCCGGACCAAAGCCCGTTCACGGCCCTCGCCTTCGGACCCCGATTCCGCGAACCCCTGGCTTACCACGATCGCGGAACGGACCCCCGATTCGGCGCAACCAGCGACCGCGTTCGCCGTCTGGTTGGGAGGGAGCGCGACGAGGGCGAGATCCGCGGTCGGGACCTTGGCGGTTCCGCCCGTCGCGGCCTCGTACCTCGGTAGGGTGATGTCCCTCCACTCGACCTCACGGAGAGACCCGCGGAACCCGCTCTTCACGATCGCCGCGGTCATGCGCTTCGCCATGGTGGCGAGCGGATCGGCTCCCGTGATCACGAGGATCGACCGTGGATGGAAGAGGGGGTAGAGCGACGCGACCGTGGCCACCCGTTCTCGCCACTCGAAACGTGCGACCATCCCGGAGGTAGGCTGGATGGGGAACGTGATCAGGACGTCCCCGACCTCGGGCCGTACCTCCACCGGGAATCCGGCCTCGAAGATCACGTTCAGCATCGGTAGGTTTTCCGGAAGTCCCACGGCCCGGAAGACGCGGATCCCGGAGCGGGCCGCCGCCAATGCGAGCCGCTCCAGAAGGAGGGTGGCGATCCCCTTCCCCCGGTAGGCGTCATCCACCAGGAAGGAGAACTCGGCCTGGTCGGACCCGGGGCTCTCCCGGACGTAGCCACCGTGCGCGATGATCGTGGGTTCGGTGGGAGAACCGAGGACCACCACCAGGTCCAGGAATCCGTCCGGTCCCGCATCGTGGAGAAGCGAGCCTACCGCCGCCTCGGGGGTCATCAGGACGAAGAACCGGGTGATCAGCGACTCCGGGGAGAGGTGACGCAGGAAGCGGATCAGAAGCGGGCGGTCCGAGGGAAGCGTCGGTCGCAACCAGGCGGTCGAACCGTCCCGGAGAACCACCGGGCCCTGGTCAATCTCTCCCTGGAGAAGGCGGAGCGCGATGGCGCTCTTCCCTACCGGCTGCGAGGCCATACACGGACCGGTGGAAAGGCTTGGGTTCTAATGCGGTTATCGACCCTCGGAACGGCCCCTCGGGGTCGGGGTAGGAACGGCGGTCGCCCCTGCGTCATCCCACGAGAGCTTCCGTCTCACGGGACGATCGGTGCGCTACCGAGGTCGCGAGCGGGCCCGTCGCGTGGGAGACGGCCCCCGGTGGTCGGTCGCCGGCGACCCACGCCGAATACGCGCTCCGGAGGTCCACCGCACCGGCCAGGACCAGGGCCAGCGACATGACCGACAGGATGTCGAACGCCCACGAGATCGAGGAGAACGACGCGCCCAGGCCCACCACGGCTCCGGCGAGGAGGAGGTCGCGGCCCCGGACCAGGCGCCGTCGCTCGGCCTCCGACGCGATCCCGTAGAGAAGGCCGACGATGTGCCGACCACCGTAGTAGTAGATGGCGACCAGGACCCCACCCGTGGCGAGGCCGGTGACCACCGATGCCACGAAGGCCGGCAAGGAGGTCTGTCCGGCCGCATCCAGCGTGAAGTCGACGAACGCCAGGGCGATCGAGACCGCAATGGCGGCGCCGGCGTACGCGACGAACAGCCACAGCGTGACCGAGTGCTCGGCCCGCGCCTGATGTGCGGCGGGAGCATACTCGGGCGGGCCGAACTCATCGGCACCACGGTCGAGCTCCTTGACCCCGCGTCGCCAGGCCACCAGGCCTCGGAGCGCGACGAGGATGCCGAGGATCACTAGGACCGCGATGGCAACTCCGATCGCCACGGCCAGTCCCAGCCCCAGAGCGAGGGTCCACAGTTCGGGGATCGGAGGCGGGTATGGTGGGACCGTGAGGGTGACGATCCCGGTCGTCGTGAGGATACGCTCGGCCAGGAGCAGCACCGCGACCGCCAAGGCGAGGCTGATCAGGGTCCGGAACCGTTCGAGGGCGCTGCGCATTTCGTTCGCGCCCCAGACCGTCGAGCTCGACCGTGGGAGCGCCGAAGGCGCGACCGGGGCAACGACAGAAGCCATCTGCCTCTCCCCCCCGGACCTCAGGGTCGGCGACGTACTTCGTTGAGCGCTCAACCGAGATTGACGGGGTTTTGGGGGACGGGCGCAGATACGGACGGCGTCCTCCGCCTCGGGGGACGCCCCGGCCGAGCGGGCCGGGTGCATCTCGGTGCCCGACCGGCCGAGGAATGCCGTGATCGCAGCCCCCCGGCTCGGCCCTAGGTCGGGGGAGGCGGGTCTACGCCGGTTCCGCTCGCTTCAGGACGGTAAGCGCCTTCAGCGTGATCCACTTGCTCGGCTGGCCCGGCGGCTCGATCACTAGGGGTCGGATCTTCTTCGGGTCCGAATAGACCTTCGTTCCGGGCGGGACGTCGGGGTGCGATCGGTCCGTCCTCCAGGTCCCGTCTCGCTGGCGCTTGCCGCGGAGAACGTCCAGGGCGGGTCCCAGCCGTCGGTCGCCCCCGTACCCCAACTGGGTGAGGACGTCGAGCCCGACCAGGACGTCGTAGAAGTAGTGGTGAGGGTAGTGGAGGCGGAACCACGGCGCGTACCTCCGACCTTCCTCGAACAACTTGCGTTCGAGGTAGAATTCCGCTCCTTTCTCGATGGCCTGGTCCATCCGGGGCGAACGCTTCGGCTTCGGGACGCACGCGAACGCCGCGAGGGCCTCCCAGGCATCCAGCGTACCGGGGGTGCCCTGGGAACAGTTCCAACCGCCATCCTCCCGCTGGTCCTCGACGAGCCAGCTGTAGAGCTTCTGGACCCGGGGATCGTCGCCGTACCCGAAACGGGTCATCGTCCGCGCGGTGTTCCCCGTGATGCACACCTCCTCGTGGAAGAAGTTGAACGGGGAACTGAGGCGCAGCTTGTATTCGAACAGGAGGTCCGCGATCTTTCGGATCCGCGGGTCGGTCGCATCGAGACCGAGGTCGGCGAGGACGAGCGCCCTCCAGTTCGTGGAGAGGTACGGGGGAAAGTAGAGGAAGTCCACCCACTCCGAAACGTTCCGGGGCGGATGGGACTCCCAGAATCCCTTCGCCCCTTGCCGACGCAGCTGGTCGGCCGCCCAGCCGACACGACCGATCCTCGACCGGGCCTCCCGAACTTCGGGGTCGTCCTCGGCCCGGCCGAGCAGATCCACCAACGCACGATATCGTACCGCGGGCTGGTCGTTCTGGAGCAGCCAGTCCAAGACTTTCGCATCCCTGCTCGCAGGGTCCGACGGAGACCGTTCGCTCATGGGTGGGGGGACCTAGATGGGCAGTCGTGCCACCAGTATTTGAGAGACGGCCAGAGCTCGTGAAACGGTCCCGTGCGTTCTGGCGACGGGGGAAGGTTGCCGGGAGCGTCACGAACCGTGGGTGCTCCGCCGGCGACTTCCGGGACCCGACGCACGGCCTGGCGCCTACGCGCAAGCATGATTGGCTCCGAGCGAGTGGCCGGGTGGATGGCCCTTCGGTCGACCCCTCCGGACCCGAGCCCGGAGTCCGTCCTCGAGGAGTCGTTCGCTCGTCACGGCCCGTCCGATGCCCGGAGGCAGCTGAGCCGGGATGGGATCCAGTGCCTGTCTACGACGGGCTCGACCTCGATCAACGCCGCGGTGGTGGTCGGGGACCTGAGGATGTCCGGGCTACTGATCCGTGAGGCGGTCAGTGCGCCGCTCTTCGCCCGCTATCTCGTCGGGTTCACCGAAGCGATACGAGCGCTGGCCATCTCCTTCAACGGCTGGTTCGACAAGTTCACGGGAGACGGGTTCATCGCGTTCTGGATCTACCAGATCGAGGACGAGATCGTCCAGCATGTGCCCGGGTTCTGTCGTTCGGTCCTCCCGGCCTCCCAGACCCTGATCGACAATCTGAAGCGCAACTCGCGCAACTTTCCCATCGGAGTGGGACTCTCGATCGGGGTCGACGCGGGGCCGTGCGAGCTCGTTCGCGTGGGGGATACGCTCACGATCATCGGGAGCCCGATCGTCGGAGCCACCCGGATGGTCGCCGGGGCCCGCGCGGGGGAGGCCCTGATCAACGTCGGCCTGGGTGCGGCCCTCGAGCGACAGAAGGAACGGCTCGAGGGGGCCGGGGTCCGGCTGTCCCGCCGCGTGGTGCCGACCAAGGAGTATCCTCAGGGCCAGGAGGCCTACGAACTCGAGTTCGTGGGATCCCCCGCGAGGTCCGAGGCCGCACCGGCTCCTGACCCGGGACCGATTCCCTAGCACCGACCCCCGACGTACCGGACCACCCACCGGCACGTCGCTCCTCGCTCGCCCCCGGGACCCGCGGACGACGATCGGTTCTCGGGCCGAGGCGGCCTCGGCAGGGGGGCGCGGAATTCGCCGGTGAGACTCCGGCAGCCCGCGGAGCGTTTCAGGACCTCACCCTCGTGGCTTAGGGTCCCATCGCTCCTGAGTCGTCCGGAGTACCATGGACTCGTACGTGGAGCGCCGGGAGGTCGAAGTCCTTCGGGTTCGGGCCGACATGAAGGGCGGTGGCCCGGCGGAGGCGATGCACCGCCTCGAATCGAAGCTTCCTTCGCTCAAGGGCCGGAAGTTCTACGGGGCGTTTCGACTGCTGCCGGAGGGAGAGGAGTACTTCGCCTGTGTGGAGCGGTCGGCCCACGATGATCCCGGGGTCATGGGCCTCGAGGTGGGGATCCTGCCGGGCGGGTTGTTCGTCCGACGAAAGGTCCTCGACTGGGAGAAGGTGATCGCGGACGGCAAGCTCGGGTCGATCTTTCAAGAGATGGTGGGCTACTACGCGGTGGACCGCACCCGGCCGGACATCGAGTACTATCGAAGCATGTCGGAGCTCCATCTCTTGGTCCCCGTCCTCCGCCGAGAACCGGCGCCTCAGGACCGGAGGGAACCCGGTCTAGGGAGCGACGGGGTGTGACGTACGATGGGTCCGCGCGACCGAGCGCCGTTGCACCTCCGACCGGGACCGTTCCGGCGCGATAGGGTTACCTTACCGAAGGCATAGGTCCCGTGCATGTTCGCGAGCGCGTTCGTCAACCTCTACACCCGGGACATCGAGGCCGGTATTCACTTCTACCGGGATCTCCTCGGGTTCACGGAAACGTTCCGCACCCCGAAAGAGGGGACCCCCACGCATGTCGAGCTCACGCTCCACGGGTTCGGTCTGGGACTGGGCACGGTGGAGGCCGCGAAGAGAGTGCACGGGGTCGACGCAGCTCCCGGTAGCCCCGCGATGGTCGTGGTCGTGTGGACCTACGACGTCGACAAGGCGTTCGCACACCTGACCGCGGTCGGCATCCCCGTGGTCCAGCCGCCGCACAACACGAGCAACAACAACCGGACCGCCCTCCTGCGGGACCCCGACGGGAACCTGGTCGAGATCGTTTCCAAGGTCGCCTGAACGCCGCGCCGTGTTCCGGCTCGCGGCCCGAACGCGTTCCGCGTGAAGCCGCCCGTCACTGGAACCATGACCCCCGGTCCCCCTTCTCGCGGGGCCGAAGCGTCTTATCTCGCGCTCGCCGTCTCCGCCCCGGTACATGGCGGCGCCGTACGAGGCGGAGGGCCCCCTTTCCCTGCTCGGGATCACCGTTCGGAGGTCCTTCACGACGGGCCGGTTCTACCTTGGCTACGCCATCGTGATGTCGCTCATCTTCGCCATCGTGATGGGCTTGGCGGGCGGCGCGTCGGTCGACTATGTGGTGCCGTTCCTTCTCCCGATCTTTGCGGTCGTGGGGTCGATGGGAGGTCTGACGGTCTTCACGAACGACCGGCTGAAGGGGGTGCTCGAATATCTCATGGCCTACGGGATCTCCCCCCGACGCCTCTTCGTGGACGTGCTGCTCGCGAGCCTGGTGATGGTCACGACCGTGCTCGCGATCGCCATGGGAGCCGGGGTCGGCTTCCTCCTCGTGCGAAAACACGGCGTCGCCCTTGAGTTCGCGCTGTTGCTCGCCCTGTACACCCTTCCGATGAGCTACGCTTCGACGGCGTTCTCCGCGACGATCGGCATGTTCTGGACCTCGCTCTCCTCCCCCCGGACCGCGATCAACAGTCCGATCGGACTGGCCCCGCTCGTCGGGATCCTGCCGGCCATGGTCACGTTCATCGCCCTCATCGGGCTGAGCCTGACCGGGCACACGTCGGTGACGGACTTCGTCCTCGTGGCGGGAGGGGCGGTCGCCGCGTTGGCTCTGGTGGTGATCCTGTTGTTGAGCATGATCGGACGACTGTTGCGCCGGGAGCGTCTGCTCTCGCCGACGTAGGGGGGTCGGTCCGATGGCCGCTCGAGGGGAGGTCCTGGAGGAGGGGTCGCACGCCGTCCTTGGGGGAGCCGCCCTCAGCTGCCGGTCGGTGAGCTCGGGGTACCTCGGGAGCCGGGTCCTCCGCGACATCTCCTTCACGATCGACGAGCCCGCCGTGTACGTCGTCCTGGGACCGAACGGTGCCGGCAAGACCACCCTCTTTCGCACGCTCTCCGGTATCCTGGAACCGTACCAGGGGGAGGTGCGCATCAACGGACAGTCGATCCGCCGGCAGTCGGCCCGCAATCACCTGCACTACCTCACCCACATGGACGGGATGCCGGACGGCCTCACGGTGCGCGAGGCCCTCGCGTTCTACGCGCGCGTGGAACGCGCCGGTCCCTCCGACGTCGAGCGCGTCCTGGACCTTCTCGAGATCCGGGAGATGAGCGGACGCTTTCTCTCCCAGCTCAGCGCCGGCCAGAAAAAGCGCGTCTCGATCGCCCGGGTGTTCCTGCGCGAACGCGAGATCTACCTCCTGGACGAGCCCACGGCGAGCCTCGATCCGAAAGTGGCCCACGAGATCCGATCCCTCATCCTGGAGCTCAGCCGCGAGAAGATCGTCCTGTACTCCTCGCACAACCTCTACGAGGCCCGGGAGATCGGCCGGTACGTCCTCGCGATCAAGGGCGGAGGGCTCGCGCTCTTCGAGCGGATCGAGAACCTGCGGGGGTCCCACTTCGTCATCGGGGTCCGGGTGCTCGAGCCTTCGGACGCGCTCGCGGGGTGGCGGCACGAGGGGGACTACTTCCTGCGCGAGCTCTCGGGGCCGGAGGAGGTCCCCGCCCTCCTCCACGACCTCGATTCCCGCGGCGTGCGGATCCGCGAGCTCCGGGAGATGGGGAACCCGCTCGAGGATCTCTTCACCTGAACCACCCCCGTTCCGGTGCGGAGCGAGCGAACGGACCGTGCCCTCCGAGCGCCCCCGCGTGGCCGCACGATGCGTCTCCTTCGGAAGCAGCTCCCCGCCCCATGGTTCCCGGGGCGATCCCGGCCCACTTACGTTAATCAGGGCGGGCGCGGGAGGGGGAGCCCCGGCGAGGTGGCGTGACGTACCACGAGCCGAGCTAAGACGGGCGGTACGCCCGGTCCGGGTGGTACTGGGGGACCCGACCCACCGGCCGAACGGCTCCGGGTCCGAGGGCGTCGACGTCGGAGGACCGCCCCGGGAGCACGCGTTCGGTCAGGATCCGGGACGCCGCCGGGGAGGACGGGGAGACCAGCCGTGGAGCTCCATGCGGACCCGGCCCGCCCGGAAGGTCACCCCTTCGATCTCCAGACGCAGTCGCTGTTCTCGGCCGTCCTCCCCCGTGAGGGAGATCCGACCACCCGAGGCGACCACACGGTGCCAGGGCAGTCCGGTACTACCCTGCAACGCCCGAACGGTCAGGCGCGCCCTGCCCGGGAATCCCGCGATATCGGCGATCTGACCGTAGGTGGCCACTTTCCCCTTCGGTACGCGGGCGATCACCGCCCGGATCCGGCCGAGGGACGGGGATCGCTCCGCGCCCAAGGACGGGACCGCCCGGGTCCTCGTGACGTTGTACGCTTTCATCGCCGACGAGACCGACTCACCGGACCTCGGTACCGGGGCGAAGATCGCGGTCCTCCTACTTCGAACAATCGGCCCGGCGCCGCGCGACGGGGGCGGTCGGGTTGCACTCCACCCCACGCGGTCGGGTGAGTCCGTCACGCACGTGCGGCCACATTCTCACCGAGATACCTCAGCGGTTACCGACCCGGCCCTCCCGAGGCCCGGGTCGCGTCGCCCATCTGTGCGGGATGTCGGCGGAGACAAGGTCCCGGCCGGAACGCAGGCGGAACGCCTTTCCCCCGAACGAGCTATCCGACGGAGGCTGCTCGGATTCCGTGCCGCTGGAACTCATCGAATTCACCGTACCCGAGTCGCGGCGCGAGGCGCTCGAATCCCTGCTCGGAAGCGTGGAGGTCTTCGATCACTCGTTGCTGCAGCTGGCCCACGAGCGGATCCTCGTCCGGGTGGTACTCGAAGCCGGCCGGACCGAACCGGTCCTCGACGAATTTCGCCGGCGGTTCCCCGAACCGGAGAACCGGGTCATCGTGTTGGAGGTCGCCGCTGCCTCTCCGGCCCCACCCCCCACCCCCACCGAACCGGTGACGTCCTCCGGCCTTCGTCTGGCCGACTTCCTCCCCTGGACGCGGAAGCTCGACCGGGTCAGTCGTCAGGAGCTGGTCGCCGCCCTCAGCGAGGGGGCCGGTCTCACCCCGGTCTTCCTGACCTTGGTGGTCCTCGCCACGATCATCGTGGCCGTCGGGTTCTACGAGAACAACGTGGTCCTGATCGTCGGCGCCATGCTGATCGCCCCTCTGATCGGACCCAACGTCTCGTTGAGCCTCGCCACCACCATGGCCAACTCGCATCTTGCCCGGCAGGCCCTCGGAGCGCTCGCCGGCGGATTCGTCGTTGTCGTTCTCTACACGAGCGTCCTCGGGCTGGTCCACCCGATTTCCGCGAACGTCTCCGAGGTGAGCCTTCGCACGCATCCCGGTCTCGGGGATGCGGCCGTGGCGTTCGCCGTGGGCGTCGCGGCCGTCCTCTCGTACACCTCCCGCCTCTCGACGTTGCTCGTCGGCGTGGCCGTCGCGGTCGCGCTGCTGCCTCCGTTCGCGGTGTTCGGTCTGCTGATCGGATCCGGCCACCTCGATGCGGCGACCGGTGCCTTCTTGTTGGGCGTCGTGAACCTGATCGGCATCAACCTCGCCGGGACGGTCACGCTCGCGGTACAAGGAGTCCGCCCGTTCCTCTTTTACGAGAAGGGCCCCGCTGTACGAGCCACCGCGGTCGCCGTCACGGTGTGGGCCGTCCTGTTCGCGCTACTCATCCTCATCCTGATCTCCACGACCGGTCTCGATGCGTGGATCCCGCACCTCCTGCCGTGAGGGCCAGGGCTCACCATCGTGGTGGATCTTGCCGCCGATAGCGCCGTGGTGCGTTACGTGACCGGAACCGGACCAATGGTGATTCGAGTGACCATGATTGGTTGAGGAGCAGCAGTCTTGGAGGAGGTTCTCGGTTCCCTAGTTGGATGCAGTACCGATCAGATGGGTTCGGGACTCAACGAGATGTGACCCTTTTTCTGCCGCCGACACAGAGCAGGACATCGGCGCAACTTCCGCTAAACGCGGTGGCGTCTCATTATCGAGCAGGCGGTCCTCGCCAAACGTCGTGGGCCGCATGGGTACGAATCACTCGAATAGGGTGAGCTACGATCCCTTTTCTGCCTCGCTCCCGGACGACACGGTTCTGGTCTGGTTTGACTCCGGATTCCACCGCCCTCATGGGGAACAGAAGGTTGTGATTGTAGCCTATGACGCAAAGGCTCTCGTCCCGGACAGACCCTGGGTTGAGCCTTTCCCGGGCGCGCAAATCGGCCACGCGACCGAACTCGGGCTCTCGTTTGGTTCCTTCCAGTTCGATTCGACACTCGTAATCCCATCGGGAATTCCGACACCCGAGCTCTTGGCCAAGCTCGAGGCAGAGTTCTTCGATCTCTGCGCCGCGTGGTCTGGGTTGAATTACGTCCGACTGAACCGCCACCGTGGGCCCGTGGTCATGATGGGGGACGGAACTAGCGCGATCGACTTCATGCGAGGCGAGACAGGTCTCAAGCTATCCGACTACGGGATTGAGAGTTCCGCGATGAAGCAGATAATCGAAGACTTGGCAAAGGAATTCCAGAACGTGACATGGGAGTGGGTGCGGAAAGGTAGTAACCGGGCGATTGAAGTCCTTCAACGTCGGCTTAAGCGTTTCTTGAAGGACCGAAAGCCGGGGCGGATTGTTAGTCCGTAGTCGCGCAGGGCGATGACACAGCCCCTGCAGTTGTCCGTAGGTCGGCGACGGCCACGCAGAAAGTTACAACGGAGGCCCGGGAGTCCGCACCCCGCGATGAGGTTACAGTTCCGCTAAACGCAAACGTTTATGTACGAATCTCAGGAGTTGTCCCTCGGAGCGTATGACGCTCGTCTGACAAACAGAACGAGGAAATGGAGATGAAGTCCATCATCCAGGAAGCGATCGCGAAGCACCAGGAGAACCAGGCCCTGGTCGAAGAGAAGAAGCCGGTGGGCCCGACCTACGCGAGCGCCGACGATGCCGAGCTCGCGAAGCTCGCGGAGACGCTGAAAGTAAACATCCGGATCGTGGGATGCGGAGGCGGCGGCTCCAACACGATCAACCGGTGCGTCGAGGAAGGGATCCAAGGCGCCGAGATGTGCGCCATCAACACCGACGCGAAACATCTCCTCGTCATTCACGCTCCGAGGAAGATCCTCATCGGCCGCCGGTCGACGAAGGGGCTCGGCGCCGGCTCCCGCCCCGAGATCGGGGAGGAGGCCGCGCGCGAGAACGAGGAGGAGCTCCGCCAGTTCGTGCAGGGCTCCCACATCGTCTTCATTACGTCGGGGATGGGCGGCGGGACCGGCACCGGTTCCGCACACCTCGTCGCTCGGCTCGCGAAGGAGGCCGGGGCGCTCACGATGGGCGTCGTCACGCTGCCGTTCGCCGGCGAGGGAGCGGCGCGCATGGAGCAGGCCCGCGATGGGCTCGAGCGCCTGCGCCGCGTGTGCGACACGACGATCGTCATCCAGAACGACAAGCTCCTCGAGCTCGTTCCCCGGATGCCTCTCGACTCCGCCTTCAAGCTCGCCGACGCGGTCCTGATGACCGCCATCAAGGGGATCACCGAGATCGTCACGAAGCCCGGGCTCGTCAACCTCGACTACGCCGACATCCTGACCGTCATGAAGGACGGCGGGGTCGCCCTCATCGGTCTCGGCGAGAGCGAGAGCGCCACCGACCGCGTCACCGAAGCGGTCACCGAGGCGCTGACCTCGCCGCTCCTGGGATCGGTCGAGCTCAAGGATGCGACCGGTGCCCTGGTGCGCGTGATCGGCGGACCGACGATGACCGTCAGTGAGGCCGAGAAGGCCGCGGCGCTCGTCGGCGGCAAGATCTCGAAGCGCGCCCGCATCATCTGGGGCTGCTCGGTCGAGAACTCCCCCGAAATGGAGAACACCATCAAGGTGCTCCTCATCATCACGGGCGTCCGTGCCCAGAACCTCCTCGGACAGAAGGGAGGCTACGCCGCCGGTGAGTCCGAGGAAGTCATCGACCTCGTCCGGTAGGCCTCGTCCGCTCCGTCCCCGCTACCTCGGCGTCGAGGTGGCGGGGGAACACCTTCCGCCCGGATTCTCTCCCCGATGGTGGGAGGAGATCCTCCGATCGATGCTGGCGACCGCCGGCGGGACGGGAGGGCCGATCCGGGTCCTGCGCGTCCAGGGACCCCGGGCGGTCGTGCAGATCGACCAGATGCGTAGCGACGCGGCGCGTCACGCGTGGAACGGGACGGTGCCGGGCACCCCGGGTCTTCGCCTCGCGACCCGGCGCACCTGGGGTACGCTCGTCGGCGCGAAGGCGTGGGTTGCCCGGTCGTACTCCTGACGGGGCGGTCCGTGCGGAACGGCTTCCCGCACCGCGGGATCTCCCCCGTCCTTGCGGGAACCAACTAGGAGCCGAGCGGTCGAAGAGGAGGTTCGATCGACGGAGGATTGCGAGGTGCGATTGTCCCGCGTCCGTCCGAGAATCTTATCTCCCCGCCTACCTCCCCGTTCCGGGTACAGGGCGTGGGCTCCGAAGAAGCGTCGGCGACCCGGATCGAACGCGCCCTGTTCTCGGTCGACGATAAGACCGGTCTTGCCGGGCTCGCCCGAGGGCTGGCCGAGTTCCGTGTCGAGCTCTGGGCAACGGGTGGGACTCGGCGGGCGCTCGAGGCCGAGGGCCTCTCGGTCCGCCCCGCGGAGGATCTGACCGGGATCGGATCGTGGTTCTCCGGCCGCATCAAGACCCTGCATCCCGGGATCCTGGGGGGAATCCTCGCTCCGAGGACCGACGAGGGGCGGAAAGAGCTCGCGGAGCACAAGCTCCTCCCGTTCGACCTCGTGGTCGTGAACTTCTATCCGTTCGAACGGCACCTTGCCGAGCATCCGGAGTCGACCGACCGGGAGGAGTACATCGACATCGGCGGCGTCACGCTCGCCCGGGCGGCGGCCAAGAACCACGCCGGGGTCACGGTCGTGACCCACCCGGGAGAGTACGCCGGTCTCCTCGAGGAGCTTCGTACCCGCTCGGGAAGCGTCTCCGCCGCGACCCGTCGCCGGCTCGCGGTGAGCGCGTTCGGACGGTGCACGGAGTACGACGCGGCGATCGCGCGCGGCCTCGGTTCCGCTGCCCCGGCGACGGAGGGGTTCCCCGAGGAGATCGTCTTCCGCCGGGACCCGATCCGACTCCGGTACGGGGAGAACCCGCACCAGAAGTCGGCGGTGTACCGCGCCGTGAGCTCCCCGAACGGAGGGCTCGAGGGAGCCGCCTACGATCTGATCAAGGGCGACGGACTCTCCTACACGAACCTTCTCGACATCGACACGGCGCTCGGCACGGTCGCGGAGTTCTCCGAACCGGCGGCCGTGGTCGTGAAGCACGCGACGCCGTGCGGCGTCGCGACCGGTGCGACCCTCCACGAGGCGCTCGAGCGCGCGGTCGCCACCGACGCGGTCGCCCGGTACGGATGCGCGATCGCCGTCAACCGGCCGATAGGGCCGGACGACCCTCCGTCGCTGAAAGGGATCTTCGTCGACCTGATGGCGGCGCCCGATTTCGACCCGACGGCGCTCGAGCAGCTCCGCCGGCGGCCGAAGCTGAAGGCGCTGCGCACGGACCCGCCGGGGAGGGACGGGGCGCGGTGGGAGGCGAAGAGCGCCCTTGGTCGTCTCCTCCTCCAGGAGACCGATCGACGAGAGCTTCAGCCCTCGGAGCTGAAGCTGGTGACCTCCACCGCCGCGACCGCCGAGGAGCTCCGTTCGCTCGCGTTCGGCTGGAAGGTCGTCCGCCATGTGAAGTCCAACGCGATCGTCCTCACGAGCGGCTCCCGCACGGTCGGGATCGGCTCGGGCCAGCCGACCCGGGTGAAGGCGGTCGAGATCGCCTGCGAGGTCGCCGGTGAGCGGGCCCGCGGCGCGGTCCTCGCCTCCGATGCGTTCTTTCCGTTCCCCGACGGGGTCGAGGTCGCGGCCCAGGCGGGCGTGCGCGCGATCGTGGAGCCGGGCGGGAGCGTCCGGGACTCGGAGGTCCTCACGGTCGCCGAGCGGGCCGGGATCGCCGTCTACTTCACCGGCTGGCGCGTCTTCCGCCACTAGCGGCGCTCCGGGGCCCGGACGGGAAAACCGCAAGCCGAGCGGCGGCGTAGCCCGCGACCATGACGGTCCGAGTGTGCGTAGCGGGTGCCACCGGCTGGGTCGGCCGAACGCTGGTCGGGCGTCTCCTGGACTCGAAGGAGTTCGCCCTCTCCGGCGCCATCGCGCGGACCGCCGCCGGTACGGACATCGGGGTCGCCCTGGGTCAGAAGGCGGTAGGCCTCCCTGTCGCAGCAACGCTGGACGAGGCGCTCTCGCGTCCGACGGACGTGCTCGTGGACTTCACGGGTCCCGAGAGCGTGAAACGACGCGTGTTGGACGCGCTCGGGCGGGGGGTCCGGGTCGTCATCGGCACCTCCGGGCTGAACGCGCAGGACTACGTCGAGATCGAGGAGGTGGCGCTCCGACACCGGGTCGGTGCCATCGCCGCCGGCAACTTCTCTCTCACGGCGGCGCTCGCGAAGCATTTCGCCCTGCTCGCGGCACGGCATCTCCCCTCCTGCGAGGTCCTGGACTACGCGCCGGCGAACAAGGTCGATGCGCCGAGCGGCACCGGCCTCGAGCTCGCCGAGGCGCTCGCCCAGGTCCGGGAGAACCGCGTGGAGCTCCCCGTCGAGCGGACGCTCGGGGACCGCGCGGCGCGGGGGGCGACGGTCTCGGGAACGCAGGTGCACTCCCTGCGACTCCCGAGCTACGTGTTCTCCTTCGAGACGATCTTCGGGTTGCCCGACGAGCGGCTCACGATCCGTCACGACGCCGGCGCCGGGGCGGCGCCGTACGTGGGCGGAACGCTGCTGGCGGTCGAGAGGGTCATGGCGACGACCGGCCTCGTGCGCGGCCTCGATCGCCTGCTGTTCGACCGGTGAACGGCGGGAGCATCCGCTCCGGGCACGCACCCTCCGCCGGCCACGGATCACCGGGTCGCGGTCCTTCCCCTCGGGGGGACCGAGTTCCGCCGGTGCCGGGTCCGGCCCCGGGCGCGCAGGCGTGCGGACGCGACATGCTCGGCGACCAGCGCCCGGAACTCCGCGGGTGCGATCGCTCCTACCGCGCGGGCCCTCTCCCGCCCGGAGGTGACGAAGAGGAACGTCGGCAGGGTGTGGATGCCGTAGGAACGGGTCACGGAGGACGCCTCGTCGATGTTGACGTCCACGAACCGCGCACGCCCGGCCAGGCTCGCGGCGAGCTCTCGGAGGAGGGGGATGTACTCTCGGTACGGACCGCACCACTCCGCGTAGAAGTCGACCACGACCGGGACCGGCGAGCGGACGACCTCCGACTCGAAGGTGGCATCCGTGACTCGGATCGGTCGGTCCGCAATGGCCATGGGCGTACCTCCTCTCGGGGTTCGAACCGCCGCCTCGCTTTAAACCTCGGGTCCGTCCGTCGGTCCGCCCCCGTGTCCCGACGGTCCGTCGCCGCCCACCGTGACCTCCTCCGTCCCGACGTCCTCCCCCGTCTCCTCGAGTGGTTCTCGGCCTCGGCCCGTCCGTTGCCGTGGCGCCGGGACCGCGACCCGTACCACGTCTGGCTGGCCGAGGTGCTCCTCCAGCAGACCCGGGTCGCCCAGGCGATCCCGTACTTCGAGAGGTTCCTCGAGCGGTTCCCGGACCTCACGACCCTCGCGGCGAGCCCGCTCGAACGCGTGCTCAAGAGCTGGCAGGGCGCCGGTTACTATGCGCGGGCCCGCCACCTGCACGAGGCGGCGCGCCTCCTCGTCGCCGAGCACGACGGTCGCTTTCCGACCACGGTCGGAGGGCTCGAGGCGCTGCCGGGCGTGGGCCCGTACATCGCGCGCGCGATCGCCTCGATCGCCTTCGGAGCATCGACGGTCGCCCTCGAGGCGAACGGGGTCCGCGTCGCCGCACGGTGGACGCTCGAACGGGGGGACGTCCGCTCGGGCCGGGTGCGCGCCCGGCTCGAGCGGGCGCTCGCCGGAATGCTCGACGGCCGTCCCGCGGGGTCGTTCAACGAGGCGATCATGGAGCTCGGAGAGACGGTCTGCCTTCCGACCCGCCCCCGATGCGATGTCTGCCCCGTCGCCCCGGGGTGCGGGGCGCGCCGAGCACTTCCGGACCCGGGGCAACTTCCTCGCCGGTCGCGCCGCTCCCCCCGCCCTCACCTGCGGGCGTCCGTCGTGGTCCTGGTCGGACCCCAAGGGCGGTGGTTCGTGCAACGACGGCCCCCGGCCGGGTTGCTCGGGGGCCTCTGGGAGTTCCCCGGGGGAAAGATCGAACCCGGGGAGACGGCCCCGGCGGCCGCGCGACGGGAGCTCGAGGAGGAGACCGGGTTTCGTGCCGCCCGGCTCGATCCGATCGGGGTCGTCCACCACGCCTACAGCCACTTCACGGTCGAGCTCCACGTCTTCCGGGGAGCGCTTCGGGCCGCGCCGCCCCGGGCCGCCTCGGGTCAGAAGTGGGTCACACCGGGCGAGCTCGGACGGTTGCCCGTCCCGAAGGCGACCGAGAAGATCGTTCGCCTGCTCGACGGTGATGAGGCGACGGCCGGTCGAGCTGGATCGCCCCGGTTCAATCGGACGTCCGCTCGAGGGCCCGGGCGAACTCCTGGATCGCGAACGGTCGGGCGAGGATCGCCCGCGCGCCGGCGCGCTGCGCCTCGCCCTCGGGGGTCACGGTTCCGGGCGGAAGGATGACGACCGCGCGCAGATCGGGGTGCCGCGCGAGCACGGAGGTGAGATCGGTCGCCCACCGATCGTCCCCGGCGGGCACATCGTAGAGGAGGATCCGGTGGCCGGCGGCCGACGGAAGCTCCCCGAGCTCTTCGACGGTGGCCGCCTCCTGCACGACCGGATGGCGGTGGAGACGCAGGAGACCCCGGAGGAGGAGACGCGTCTCCTCGTCCCTTCCCAGGATCACCGCGGGGGTATGGTCCCCCGCAGCCCCCTCGGGGACCGAGCGTCCGAGCGCGGTCTCCGAAGGCGCGAATCGGATTCCGCGTGCACTCATCGTTGGCGGGCTCTAGCCCCTTCCTCCGGTCCGTAGGGCTGATCGCTTATCAATCTGGGGTGCGGAAACGGCGGATGGGACGAAGATCGGTCCATCGCCCAAATGCCGAGGGGGGTGGGATAACTATATAGCTTGTCCGGGCTTCTCGATAGTTGGCCTCGGGCATCGACGGGAACGCCTCCTGGTGGCACCGTCCAAGAGACCAGGAGCGCCCGTCGGTGCCTCCCTTATGGCTTCGTTTGGAACGATAGGTTCTTTTGTCGCGGCGCCCGGGTTCGGCGTGATGGTGGGATTCTTCGGACCGTCGGACGAGGATCTCGAACGGCTTCGCTCGACCGTCTGTTCGCTGGGGACGACGAGCGTTCCCGGTCTCGCCGCCGCGCTCTCCTGGGGATCGCGGAAGACGGAGAAGCTGCTCGCGCGCGAGCTCGCCCGGCCGGGTTCGCCGCTCGTCTACGAGCCCGGCCGACGGCTCGTTCGCTGGGGTCCCTTCCTCGCACCGGCCGTCGAAGCGGCGGCCCCTCCTTCCACCGCCCCGGCTCCCCCGTTGCCCCTGCGGGCCCCCCGCGCCCCGCCTCCGGTGCTGACCGGATCCGGCCTCAAGACGCTCTGTCCGCACTGCCATGTTCCCCTGCTCGCGACCGGGTCGACCAACCTCGCCGTGTGCCCGCAGTGCGGCCGGCTCGCCTCCGCGCGATCCGCGGCGGTCGACGCGACCGAGGCGGCGCCGGCACCGCCCGATCTCTCTCGATCGGGGGGTCTCGTCGTGGCGCCCGCCCTCTCGCTCGATGATCGGCGCTCGCAGGAGATGTTCGCGGCGTACGTGACCTCGAAGCCGATCCCGTGCCCGAAATGCCGGACGCCGCTTCGCCATCGGAGCGTGAGCGAGTACGGCTGCCCGAGCTGTGGCCAGCTCGTACGATTCTCCGGCCCGGGACCGGAGGCCGCCCGTCCGCCGTTGCCCTCGACGGCCGTCCGTCCCACGGGCCCGACCCGATAGTCGTTGGACGCGCACCGGACCGACGGGTCCCTAGAACGTCACGACCGACCGCACGTCCCGCACGAGGCTTCCGTCCTCGAGCGCGGCGGCGACGCGTTCGATATCCGCGGACGGGCTCCTATCGTGCGTCCATGGGGCGACCCGGGCGCGGAGGGCCCGAAGCGCGGCCTCGCTCCCCCGACCTCCCTTTCTCGGACGGCGGAGCTCGAGCGCCTGACCCGCAACGGTCCACTCCACGGCGAGGACCCGCCAACTGTTCGCGAGGATGCGACGGAGCTTGGCGCCCGCCCAGGGACCCATCGAGACGTAGTCCTCCTGGTCGGCCGAGGTCGGGAGGCTCGCGGCGCTCGCGGGGTGGACGAGGGTCTGGTTCTCGTTCACGAGGGCCGCGGCGAGGTACTGGGGGACCATGAATCCCGAGCTCACACCGGGCTCGGGCGCGAGGAACGCGGGAAGCCCTCGGTTGAGCGCCGGATGGACGAGGCGGGCCGACCTCCGTTCCGAGAACGCCGCGACGTACTGCACCGCGAGGGCAAGGGTGTCGAGGGCGAGGGCGAGCGGCTGGCCGTGGAAGTTGCCACCCCCGACGAACTCGTCGCCCTCGAAGACGACCGGGTTATCCGTCACGGCGTTCAGCTCGCGGGTGACGACCCCCTCGGCGAACCCGAGCGCGAGATGGACGGCGCCGAGCACCTGCGGAATGCAGCGCAACGTGTACGGGTCCTGCCCGGACCAGGCGGTCCGCGGCACCGCGAGGGCGCTCCCCGCGAGGAGCGCGCGCAGGACCCTCGCGATCGCCCGCTGCTCCTCGGAGTTCCGGACCTCCCCCAGCCGGTCGTCGAGCGGGGCGGGGTCCCCTTCCAGGGCGTCGTAGGAGAGCGCGGAGGCGAGCAGTGCCCCGTCGATCAGCGCTCGCCCGTCCGCGACGGAGAGCGCGAGGTACGAGGCCATGAGCGCCGTCCCGTTGAGCAGCGCGACCCCTTCCTTCTCGGCCAGGTCGAGGGGGGAGATCCCCTCGCGATCGAGGACCTCGCGAGACGGAGCGGGCTCCGACCGGCCGCGAACGACGAACGTCCCCTCCCCGATGAGGGCGAGCGCGAGATGGGCGAGCGGGGCGAGGTCGCCGGACGCGCCGACCGAGCCCTGCTCGGGGATCCAGGGGACGAGGCCTCGGTTGAGGAACTCGACCAGTCGGTCGAGCACCTCGGTCCGCACGCCCGAGAGGCCCCGGGCGAGCGAGTTCAGCCGGAGGACCATGACGCCCCGCACGACGTCGGGGGAAAGCGCAGGCCCGGTGCCGGTGGCGTGGCTGCGGACGAGAGATCGTTGGAGCTCCCGGGCCTTCGAGGGGGGAATGACCGTGTCCGAGAGGGCGCCGAAGCCGGTGGTCACCCCGTAGATGGGTCGACCGGAGGCGACGGCCCGCTCGACGCCCCGGCGGCTCGTCCCGACCGCCGTGCGCGCCTCGGGCGTGAGCGCGACCGGGGCGTGGCCCCGGACGACGGCGAGGAACCGCTCGAGGGTCAGCGATCGGCCATCGATCGGCAGCGTCTCCGTCATGCGTGCCCGCGGCGGTGGTCCGGGACCGACGGGGGCCCGTTCCGCCGGTGCCTACGCCGGGACCGGTAGGACGAGCTCGCCGCCGGGCTTCTGGAGGGACGGCTGCTTCTTGGTCTTCGCGCCCTTGGTCTGCCAGAAGATCTCGGCAAATTCGTTGACGAGCTTCAGGAGCTCTTCCGCATCGGCGAGGTGCGTGCCCTGGCGGGCCTTCGATGCCTGCTTCAGGATCTTCCAGACGAGCTCGTGGGCCTGCGGGAACTGCTTCGCGTGGTCGGGAGTGAAGTAGTCGCCCCAGATCACCCGGATCTCGTGCTTGACCCGCTCGGCGTGCAACTCCTTGACGGCCGTGTACCGGGCGAGCTTCGAGGCGTACGCGGAGTGGTCCTCGGGCTTCGCACCTGCCGCCGGGGCGGCGAGCTCCCCGATGAGCTGGTCCATACGGATTACCGTGAGCGCTCCGATCTGGGCCTCGTGGGGGTCATAAATCCCGCAGGGAATGTCGCAGTGCGCGTGGACGGGCTCGGGCGGCAGGACGAGGTCCCGGAGCTCGATCAGGCGGTCACGGATTCGAGGGAACGCCGACATGGCCGTGCATACCTCGGGCGGAGGATAAGGTTGCCGGACGACGCGGTTGCCCGTTCGGCGGAGGGGTACGGTTTCCGCCGACGGTGGCGCAGTCGCCGGATGATCGTCCGGGACGACTCGATGCGTCCCGCGTTCCTCCCCGGGGACCGGCTCCTCATCGACCCGCGGCCTCCGGAGCCCCTTCGCGTCGGGGACGTGGTCGCGCTCCGGGACCCGAAAGTGGCGGACCGGCTCCTCCTCAAGCGGGTCGCCCGCCTCGGGCCCGAGACCCCCGAGGGCGATGCGGCGCTCCCGCCCCGGACGCTCTTCGTGGTCGGGGACAACACCTCCCGGAGCCACGACAGCCGTGAGTTCGGGCCGGTCCCCCACGCCTCCGTCCTCGGGATCGCCTGGTTCCGCTACGCGCCCGCCGAGCGGAGGGGTCCGGTCGGCCCTCGCCACGCTTAAGGGATGTGGGATAGTCCCACATCGATGCGCCCGGTGGTCCGCACGCTGACCGTGGTGGCGGTGGTCGTCGCCGCCCTCGCCGCGGGGCTCGCCGGTGGCTGGTACCTCCATCCTTCGGACGGGCAGCCGGCCTCGGTGACCCTCTCGGTCGTGGCGGCCGGGAGCCTCGCCCCGATCCTGCCCTCGATCGCCGCCTCCTTCGCGAACGCGACCCCGGGGGTGAAGGCTCCGGTCGCGGCCGAGCTCTTCGAGGGCAGCGAGGCCGCCGCGAGCGCGCTCACGCTGCCCGGCCAGCCGTACGATGTCTTCGTCGCCGCCGACTTCCGGGTCGTCCCCCAGCACCTCGAGCCCCCCGCGCCGAACGTGACCTCGTGGGAGGTCGTCTTCGCCTCGGACCCGCTCGTCCTCGCCTACGCTCCGGGCGTCGGCGCCCTCCGCGGGCTCAACGCGACGAACTGGCCGGAGAAGATCGTCGGCGCGGGAGTGACGCTCGGCGCGCCGAACGCGAGCGCCGATCCGCTCGGCGCGAACGCGATCTTCGCGCTGGAGCTCGAGGATGCACGTGCCGGGGCTTCGGGAGCGCTCTACGGCCACTTCTTCTCCGGCGGGATCGGAGGGCTCGCGAGCCCCACCGGCGCGACCAAGATCGTGGCGGAGAACGTCGCGGCGACGGCCCTCGCGACCGGCGAGGTCTCGGCGTATCTCCTCTACCGGTCGTACGCCGAGGTCAATCACCTCACCTTCGTTCCCCTGAACGCCTCGGTCGATCTCGGTTCGACCTCGCCGGCCGCGGTGGCGGCGTACTCGCGTGCGAGCACGACCGTGCTCTCGGGCAGCGGAAGCGTCGTCGAGCGCGGCACGCCGGTGCTGTTCGCGCTCACGATCCCCCACGACGCGCCCGACTACCCCCTCGGCCTGGCCTTCGCAGCCTACCTTCTCTCGAACGCCACGGCGTCGACGTGGTCGGCCGACGGCTTCACCCCGCTTTCTCCGCTCTGGACCGACGCGCCCACGCAACTTCCGGCCGCGCTCGCGGGCACCGCACCGGGCGGGGTCGCGGCCCTTCCGGAATACCTCGCCTCGCTTCTCGGCTGACCGGTACGGGGGAGTTCGATCGATGAAGGTTACCTCGGTCGCGGGTCGGGTCCTCGCGGGGGTCCTCTCCGCGTCGCTCGTCGCGCTCTTCCTCCTCCCGCTCGTCGCTCTCGTCTACTACGCCGGGTGGAGCGGCATCTCCTTCGCCCTGGGCAACGGCGGCTTCCGCGCCTCGGTCGAGTTCACCCTTCTCGCGTCCGGGCTCGCCGTGGGCATCGGACTGGCCACCGGCATCCCGCTCGGCTACGTTCTCGCCCGCTACCGGTTCCCGGGCCGGGGCATCGTCGAGTCGATCGTCACGGTCCCGGTCGTCGTCCCGCATCTGATCGTCGGGATCGGCCTTCTGCTCCTCTTCGCCCCCGCGAGCCCCGTCGGCGCGTTCGTTGCGGGGCTCGGGATCCCGGTCTTCGACGCGATCTGGGGGGTGGTGCTCGTCATGGTCTACGTCGGCGCCTCCTACGTCGTCCTCACGAGCGAGCTCGCCTTTCGCGGGGTCGACGAAGAGGTCCTCGAGGCGGCCCGTTCGCTCGGCGCAGGCCCGGGGGAGACGTTCGCGACCGTCACCTTCCCCTCCGCCGCCCGGGGGATCGTCACCGGGGCGCTTCTGATGTGGGCCCGGGGCGTGAGCGAGGTCGGCGGGTTCCTGATCCTCGCCTTCACCGTCGTCCCGAGCCCCCCGTGGAACGGCGGTGTCACCCAGCCCGCGTCGCTCTGGATCTACAACTACTGGAACGGGATCGATCGCGCGGGGGCGCTCGGGGGGTCGGTCGTCCTCGTCCTGATCGCGCTCGCCATCTTCCTGGCCGTCCGCTTCCTCGACCGCAGCGCCCTCGGATGGGTCCGCGGAGGGTGGTTCTCGTGAGCGGGCTCCACGTCGACGAGCTCGAGGCCGACCGGGGAACGTTCCGGCTCGGCCCGGTGCGCTTCGCGGTCCCTGACGGCGCGGCGACAGTGCTCCTCGGCCCGTCGGGGGCGGGCAAGACCACGCTCCTCCGGGCGATCGCGGGGTTCCTTCCGTTAACGGGGGGTCGCGTGCGGGTCGACGGGGAGTCGGTCGAGGTGCTCCCTCCCGAGCACCGGAGGTTCGGGTTCGTGCCGCCGAACCTCGGCCTCTTCCCGCACGGACGGGTCCGTTGGAACGTCCGCTATCCGCTCGCGCTCCGCGGTGCGCCCGACGCGGAAGAGAAGACCGACGGCTGGCTGGAGCGGTTCGATCTCGTGCGGCTCGCGCGGCGCTACCCCCACGAACTGAGCTCGGGAGAGCGCCAGCGGGTCGCCATGGCCCGAGCGCTCGCCGCCGAGCCACGGGCGCTGCTCTGGGACGAGCCGCTCGCGGCGCTCGACGTCGAGAGCCGCGATACCCTCGTCCGACTTCTGCGGGACCTCCTCGAGACCGAACGGATCCCGCTCCTCCTCGTCACCCACGACCCGTCGACCGCGTTCGCGCTCGCCTCGCGTCTCGTGGTCCTCGATCGGGGACGGATCCGGGCGGACCGTACTCCCGAGGAGCTCGCGCGGGGTCCGCTCGACCGGTTCCTGGCCCGCTTCCTCGGGTACGAGAACATGTTCTCCCGGGAGGAGCTCTCGTCGGCCCACGGCTCCTCGCTCGCGGACCGCCTCCTCGGGTGGGCCGGCGCGGGCGGGCTCGCGGTCCCCCCCGAGGCGCTTACCTTCCGACGCGGGGGCGGAGGCGCGCACGAGACCGTGGTCACGGCGCTGCGCTGGACCGCCGCGGGATGGATCGTGGCGCTGCGGCAGGGCCCGCTCACCTTCCACGTGATCGCGTCCGCCGCCACGGCCCCCGGGGTCACGGTCGGCGAGAAGGTCTCCCTCGAGGTCGACCGCGGCAACGTCAAGCCGCTCGAAGAGCTGCCGCAGAAGGAGGGGTCGTGAGCGCGGAGCCCTGGCTCGCTCCCGTCGATGTCCGGCTGCTCCGCGAGCTGGCCCGCGAACCGAACGTCGTGCGGGCCTCACGGGCGCTCGGGATCGGGCGCGACCGGGCCGTCTATCGGCTCCGACGGCTCGCGACGCTCTACGGAGGACCGGTCGCGGTGGGACACCGGGGAGGGACGACGCCCGGCGCGACCCGGTTGACCGCCCTCGGCCGCCGCCTGCTCGGCCGGGCGGAGGGGCTCCACCCGGGGAGCCACCAGTGGACGGGGACGTACTCCTCCCATCCCTCGCCCCGGATCGTCCTCGGTCCGGAGGCGTCGCTCGAGGTCGCCTTCCGGGCCCGGGAGGGCGCTCACGTGACGGTCGAGGTCGGTCCCGAGGCGTTCGTGGTCGCGCGCCACCGGGTCGTTCTCTCGGCGCGCAACGCCCTCTCCGCGACCGTCCACCGGGTCCACCCGCGGCCGGATCGGACCGCGCTCCTCGAGGCGGTCTGGCAGGGCCGCACGGTACGGGTCGCGATCACCACCGGCTCGATCGAGCGACTCGGGCTCGTGCCCGGCGCCCGGGTCTACCTCTACGTGAAGGCGACCGCGATCCGTCGGATCAGGAGTCCCGGACCCCTTCGGTCGTGAGCGAGAAGACGGCCTCCCCCTCGGGAAGGTTCGGCGAGTCGATCAGTCGCGCGATCCGTCGGGGAGGCTTCGACTTCCGGAGGTAGACGCGGTAGGTCGCCGCGTGGGCGACGATGTTCCCGCCGATCGGGCGGGTCGGGTCGCCGAAGAGGATGTCCGGGCGCGCCGACACCTGGTTCGTGACGACGATCGCCGCGTTGTAGGTATCGGAGAAGCGGAGGAGCTCGTGGAGGTGCTTGTTGAGCTGCTGCTGGCGGGGGGCGAGCTCGCCCCGGCCCACGTACTCCGAGCGGAAGTGCGCGGTGAGCGAATCGACGACGAGGAGGCGGATCGGCCGCTCCCGGGCGAGCTCCTGGGCCTTCTGGACGAGGAGCATCTGGTGGTTCGAGTTGAACGCGCGGGCCACGTGGATCCGGCCGAGCGCCGCTTCCGGGTCGACCCCGACCCCCTTCGCCATGTCGACGATCCGCTCGGGGCGGAACGTGCTCTCCGTGTCGATGTAGACGACCTCGCCCGAGAGGCCGCCCTGGGCCGGAGGGAGCTGGACGTCGACCGCGATCTGGTGGGCGATCTGCGTCTTCCCCGTGCCGAACTCTCCGGAGAACTCGGTGATCGCCTGGGTCTCGACACCTCCGCCGAGCAGCTCGTCGAGCGCCTTCGAGTTCGTCGTCACGCGTCCGAGCCGCTTCCTTCGCTCGAGGAGCGTGGTGCCGCTCTCGAAGCCGCCGACGTCGGCCTTCCGACGGGCTTCCCCGATGATCTTCTGCGCGATCGCCACGCCAATCTCGGCCGCCTCGGCGACATCGCCCGGCGAGGCGACCGCGAGCTCCATGAGGTCGGTGTACCCGGCCTCCCGGAGCTTGTCGGCGGTGGTCGTCCCGACCCCCGGGAGATCCTCGAGGGCGATCTCGGGCTTGGTCTCGGCCGCCGGCTCGTCGTCGGCGTTCGGAGAGGAGGGGCGCGCGACGCTCTTCGCGGGCACGGTGCTCGAACCGGGCCGGGGGAAGATAAGCATACGGGAGAGGTCGTGGAACGGTGAACGGTGCCCCCGGTGGGGGGGACCGCACACCGAAAGTAGGCACGGGGGGTGCGCGAGCCTCAAATGCGCTGCCCCGGATGCCCCCCGGGGACCGGCGGCGTGCGCGCCGCGGTTCCGCGCCGATGAGGTACCAATGAAACCCGCCCGTTCGGATTCGTCGCGATGATCGGCCATCCCCTCGAATCGGTAGGGGGCTCGCCGATCGTCGCCCGCGACCTCGTGCACTCCTACGACGGGCGCCACCGGGCGCTCGACGGGGTGAGTTTCGAGGTCCGGCGCGGAGAGATCTTCGGACTCCTCGGGCGGAACGGCGCCGGGAAGTCGACCCTCATCAAGGCGATGACGACCCTGATCACGCCGACCTCGGGACACCTGCGCGTCCTGGGGATGGACCCGCGGCACGACGGCCGCCGGATCCGCTCGCGGATCGGGGTCGTCCAGCAGGGAGAGTCGTTCGAGTTCACGTCGGTCGAAGGGAACCTCGATCTCTACGCGATGCTCTGGGCGGTACCGCACGCCCAGCGCGCCCCGCGACGGGAGGCGCTCCTCGAACGGTTCGGGCTCACCGACATCCGAAAGCGCCGCTCGTTCGACATCTCGGGGGGCCAGAAGCGGCGGGTCCAGGTCGCGCGGGAGTTCATGCACGACATGGACGTCCTCTTCCTCGACGAGCCGACGGTCGGCCTCGACGTCCTGATGCGCCGGACCCTCCTCGATTCGGTCCGGGACGAGGCCCGTCGGGGGCTGACCGTGATCTTCACGACCCACAACCTCGAGGAGGCCGACTACCTCTGCGACCGGGTCGCGGTGATCGACCTCGGCCGCATCATCGTCTCGGACACGGTCGAGAACCTGAAGCGGCTCTACAGCGGCCGGAAGACGATCGAAGTGACCGCGGACCGTGACCACGCCGAGCGGTTCTTTGCGACGCTCGCCGCGGAGCACGGACCGGCGAGCACGATCACCGTCCACGGGAGCGCGGCGACGATCCTGACCGAGGACCCGAAGACGACGCTCGGGGTGGTCCTCGAGGTCGCTCGGCGGTCGGAGGCGACCCTCGAGTGGCTCAACGTCCGGCAGAACACCCTCGAGGACGTCTTCCTTCAGTCGGTGGCGAACGGAGGTGGGGCCGATGCCCACGCCGAACCTCGTTAGGCTCGTCTACCGGAACCTCCGGGTGAACACCGACCCCGGGAGCCTCATCATCCTGCTCGGACTCCCGGCGATGTACCTGGTCTTCTTCGGTTTCGGCTTCCAGGCGCTCACGAGCGGCTCCGGTGGCGGGATGAGCTACACCGCCTACCTGGCGCCGGGGATCATGGCCTACCAGGCCGTGATGGCCGGCACGGTCGCCGGCGGCATGCTCTGGGCCGACCGGCGCTGGGGGATGCTCGCCCAGCTCCTGGTCGGACCGTTCACCCGGCTCGAATACCTCCTCGGGATCATCGCGACGTCGGCGCTCTTCGGTCTCGGCGGGGCGGCCCTGATGCTCGGGATCTCCATCACTCTGGTCGGGACGACCACGGTCACGCTCGCGGGGGCCGGGGTGATGCTCGGCGCGATCGCGCTCGGTTCGGTGATGTTCGGCGGGGCGATGCTCCTCCTGGCCGCGCTCACCAAGTCGAACACCACCTACAACTCGATCCAGATCCTGATCATCTTCCTCGTGAGCTTCGCGAGCACGGTCTTCTACCCGCTCTCCCCCTCGCTCCCGCTCACCCTCCGGATCCTGTTCGCCGTGAATCCCCTCACCTACGTCGCGGACGCGGCCCGGGGAGGGTACTTCGCGTCCCTGAGCGCGACGAACGGACTCGAGGTGGCGATCCTCGCCGCCGAGACCGTGATCTTCCTCCTGCTCGCCACGCGGGCCTATCTTCGTTCCGACGTCTCGATGGAGTGAGCCCGCGCACCGGCTCCTCGTGGGCGGGCGCGCCCGCGCGAGGGGCCACGATCCGAATGGCAGCCGGGCGACCGAACGGACGAGACGAGGTCCGGGAAGGGGACGAACGACGGGGAGCGGGACGGTGGGGGCCTACGGCCCCGAGGAGATCGGCTGGAACGGTTCCCCCGTGAGACGCTCGTAGACCGTCGTGTAGAGACGGCTCACCTCGTCGACCAGGAGCGGCGGGAGCGCCGGGATCGCCGGCTCCTCGGCATGCGCCGTGCGCGCCTGCATGAGCCGCTCGTAGTAGCCGATCGAGCGGTAGTGCTGGCGGACGAACTCCTTGGAGAAATCGACGTGGCGCCCCCGCTCGTAGGCGTCCTTGTCCCAGAAGCGGTCCTCGTCGGCGGTGCCGAACGTGTCGACGACCATGAGGGTCCCCTCGGCATCGACCGCGAACTCCTTCTTTCCGTCGACGTGGAGGAGCCCGCGCGGCCCGACCTCCTGCTGCATCGCCTCGTCGATCTTGAGGATCGTCTCCTTGATCGACGCGAGCTGCGCCGCGTCGAGCCGGGAGAGATCGAGCGCCTCCTCCGTCGTGAGGAGGCGGTCGACCGGTTCGAGCTTGGTCGTGACCTCGAAGTGCGGCTCGGGGAGCGGCATCCCGAACTCGAGCTTGGGCGAGCCGGTGAAGCCGAGGTCGCCGGCCGAGGTCGTCCCGGCCTTCACCCGGTCCCACATCGACCCCGCGAGGTAGTAGCGCACGATGACCTCGAGCGGGACCAGGTAGTTCTTCGGGTGGGGCCCGAGGGTCTTCGGCTGGGGGACGACCTGGACCCGCGTCACGCGCATCCGGGTCGGACCGGCGAGCCCGCGGAAGTGGTGGGGGACGTTCAGCCGGTCGCAGAGACCGAACCAGTGCGCCGCCGT
This sequence comes from Thermoplasmata archaeon, assembly GCA_046704665.1. GTDB lineage: Archaea > Thermoplasmatota > Thermoplasmata > Lutacidiplasmatales > UBA184 > Lutacidiplasma. The sequence goes on from JBJKRJ010000051.1 coordinate 45,165, forward strand.
GCGGGCGAGCGTCTCTCCCTTGAAGGGGATCTCGCTCGGGATGTGCTTGTCGAAGACCGAGATGTCGTTCGTGAACCGGAACTCGAGCTCGGTCGGGGAGACCTCGTAGACCTCCTTGACCTTGCCCCGTCGCAAGAACTTCGCCGCACCGCCCGAGGGCACCGGGACTTCCGTCTGCATGGCGGCCGGACGAGACCGACCGACTCGAATAACCTTTCGCGGCCGGCGGCCGTCGCGGCTACAGGACGCGGCCCTCGATCGCGATGATCGCGCGGAATCCACGCTTCTGGTAGAAACGGACCGCGATCTCGTTCTGCGCCGGGAACTCGGCGGTCACGACCCCCGCGCCCTTCGACTTGAGCGCCGCGGCGGTCTCGCGCAAGAGATACTCCCCGACGCCCCGGCGTCGATAGAGCGGCAGGAGGTAGATGTCGAGGATCACGCCCTCGAGCTCGGGGACGTAGAACGGCCGCTCGCGGATGAGGGCCCGGACGAACCCGACCACCCGGTCCTTGTCCGGCCCGACCCCCTCGGCGACCAGGAGGAGCGCGTTCGGCTGGGCGAGGTCCTCGGTGAGGATGCGACGGGCCTGCTCCTCGGCATCGTCGCGCACCTTGAGGAGCGGGTCGAACTCCTCGTTCAAGTGCTTCAGCCGGAGGAGGAGGCCCGCGAGGGCCGGCACATCCTCCTCGCGGGCGCCCCGGAGATGGATCGGGACCGACGGCGCCTCCGACGGGGAGCCCGCGAGCGGGTGCGCCCCCGACTCGTTGGACGCGGTCACGCGGGACTCCTCCGCCGGGGACGGGCGGGCGGCATGGGCGCCGTGAGACCCGCCCGAGCGAGCGCGCGGACGAGCCGGGCCGAGCGGCCCATCATCGTTCGGGCCCGCTCCAGGAACTCCTCGTGGGAGAGCTTGCGCCGGGCGACCCCGAGACGCACCGCGGCGTCGCCGACGGCGGCCGCGACCTCGGGGAAGACCTCGGGCTCCTCCATCGTCGGGAGGAGATGCTGGGCGGAGAGGCCCTTGCGGTTCGCCCCCCGGGCGAGCTCCCGGGCGGCGGCGAGCACGACCTCGTCCGGGATCGCGCGCGCCCGGGCATCCAGGATCCCCCGGAAGACCGCCGGGAAGACGAGCGAGTTGTTGACCTGGTTCGGGAAGTCGCTCCGCCCGGTCGCGACGACCGCCGCCCCGGCCTCGCGGGCGACCTCGGGCCAGATCTCGGGGACGGGGTTCGCGAGCGCGAAGACGATCGGCCGGGGGGCCATCGCCCGCACATGCTCCGGCCGGACCGTGTCGGGCCGGGGGGTCGAGGCGGCGAGCAGGACGTCGGCCCCGTCGAGCGCCTCGGAGAGGTCCCCGGTGCGCTCTCCCCCGTTCGTCCGGAGGGCGAACCGGTACTTCCACGGATTGCGGATCATCAGCTCGTCCATGTCGTCCCTCTCGGCATGGAGGATCCCCTTCTGGTCGACGAGGGAGAGCCGGTGCGGGTCGTGGCCGAGCGCGAGGAGGAGGCGGGCCGTGACGAGGTTCGCGGCGCCGGCGCCGAGGAGGACGGTACGGATCTCCGAGATCGACCGGTGCGTGAGCTCGAGACCGTTGAGCAGCCCCGCGACGGTCGCCGCCGCGGTGCCGAGCTGGTCGTCGTGCCAGACCGGGATCTGAAGGCGCTTCTGGAGCTCTTCGAGGATGCCGAAGCACTTCGGGGAGGCAATGTCCTCGAGGTTGATCCCACCGAACGTCGGGGCGATCGCCTCGACGGTCGCGATGAACCGGTCGGGCGACTCCACCGTGACCGGGATCGGGATCGCGTCGACCCCGCCGAGGAACTTGAACAGGAGCGCCTTGCCCTCCATCACCGGGAGCGCGGCCTGCGGACCGATGTCGCCGAGACCGAGGACGCGGGAGCCGTCCGTCACGATCGCGACGGTGTTCCACCGCCCCGTGAGGTCATAGGATAGATCCGGGTCGGCGTGGATCGCCCGCGAGACCTCCGCGACCCCCGGAGTGTACCACAGGGCAAAGTCCGCGAGCGAGCGGACCGGCACCTTGGGGACGGTCTCGATCTTCCCCTGGTAGTACCGGGACAGCACCACCGAGCGGCGGCCCAGGGTTTCGGTCTCCTCGGCGCCCTTCGAGGCGGCGGAGCGCGCCTTGCGGCGGCGCTTTTCCTCCCGCGGCGTATCGATCGGAACCGCGGAGCTACCCGCCATATCCGACTCTTCGAGCCGGAAGAGGGCTATTAACGCTTCGCCGCAGACGTTCCCCGGGTTCGGCAATTGTCGGAGTTGCCCCCGAACCGGCCGGGGAGGAGCAAAGGAGATGAACCGGTGCTTCGGCGGGCGTTCATCGCGCGCGCGCCGTGGCAAAGGAGCGGAGGCCCGCGCCTGCGACCGACGCGGGTCCGAAAACACGGCCGATTGTCGGGGACGTAAGGTCGTTTCCTCCGCCGTAGTCACCCGTCGTAACGCCATGCTTAAGCTCGGGGCCCGGGGTGGGGGCCGCCGTGATCGTCCGCACGGGGCTCACCGGGCCGTTCCCCCGGCCGGAGCCGCTCATCGGAGCGACGCGAGACCTCGACCGGGGGCGGACGAACCCGGAGCGTGTCGAGGAGCTGACACGGGAGGCGGAACGGGAGGTCGTCGCGCTCGAGCGTCGCCTCGGGTTCGACACGGTGAGCGCCGGATACCTCCGCTGGCCCGACCTCTTCCGCCCGCTGATCGAGGCCTGGGAGGGGTTCACCGTCGGACCGCTGACCCGGTGGCTCGAGACGAACACGTTCTTTCGTCAGCCGATCCTTCTCGCACCGCCCGGCCGGACCGCGGGAGGGTTCGCGGGCCGTCTGTCCTCCGCCCTCCGTTCCGACCCCGACCACGGTCGCGTCTTCCTTCCCGGGCCGTACACCTTCGCCGGGGTGCTCGATAACCGCTCGGGCGAGACCGACGAGGCGGTGGTGCATCGCCTGGGTCGGATCCTGGCCGAGGAGGTCCGCGAGCTCCGCGGTCAGGGATTCGGTACGTTCCTCTTCTCGGAGCCGCTCCTCGTCGTGCAGCCCCCCGAGGGGCCGCGGGCCGAGGCGGTGGTCGCCGGCTACCGTTCGATCCGCTCGGCGCTCGACGGCGGCACCTCGATCGTCTGGACCTACGGCGCGGACGGGGCCGATGCCTTCCCGCTCCTCGATCGGCTCGAGGTCTCGGCGGTCGGCATCGACCTCGCCGAGACCGACGTCGAGCGGATCCCTCGGGCGGCCCACCACGGCGGCCTCGGCCTCGGCGTGGTCGACCCCCGCACGACGCTCGTCGAGGACGCCGGTGAGGTCGCGCGCGTCGTGCGGGCGGCCCACGAGCGGCGCCGCCCGTCGATCGTCTGGCTCGGTCCGGGGGGCCCCCTCGATCTCCTGCCCTGGGAGCCGGCGACGAAGAAGCTCCATGTGCTCCCGGCGGTCCAAGAGCTGCTCCGGGACAGGGATCGGCCGTGACGCGGGGACTGTTCCCGGCGCAGGAGATCGGAAGCCTCGCGAAGCCCCGCTGGCAGCTCCTCGGCCAGCGGACCGAGCCGCTCGACGAGAAGGCCCGGGAGGAACTGCGGGCCGCCAACGATCGGACCGGCTTCGCGAACGAGATGCCGCACGAGCGGGACGCGCTCCTCGCCGGCCGGGCGCGCGAGCTCGACCCCGAACGGGTCCGCGACCTCGGGGCGCTCTTCGCGATCCGCCTGTTCGAGTCGACCGGCCTCGACCGGGTCTACGACGGCGAGGCCCGACGCATCGAGATGTACGAGTACCCGGTGCGTCAGATGCGCGGCTTCCGCTTCCAGGGGCACGTGCGCTCGTTCGACAACAAGTACTACCTCAAGGCGGCGGTCGTGGACGAGATCGGCCTCGAGCGGCCGTACCACGTCCACGAGTTCGACTTCGTGAAGGGCCACGCCCGGGCCGAGGCGAAGCTGCCGATCACCGGCCCGTACACCCTCGCCGACTGGTCGTACAACGAGTACTACCTCGCCCGCCAGAAGGGCTGGAAAGGACGGACGGCGCGCCGCGCGGCGCAACGGGAGTTCGTCGTCGACATCGCCCGTCGGGCGATCCGGCCGACGATCCGCGCGCTGGTCGACCGGGGCTGCCGCGTGATCCAGATCGATGAGCCGGCGGCCGGGACCCATCCGGACGAGGCGGAGCTCGTCGTCGAGGGGTTCAACGCGGCGACCGAGGGGATCGACGCCGAGTTCACGATGCACATCTGCTACTCGAACTACCGTGATCTGTTGCCCGCGCTCCTCGAGGCGAAGCGCTGCCGACAGTGGGCGTGGGAGTTCGCGAACCGCGACTCGGAGCGCCACGACGGCTACGCCGTCCTCTCCGCCCTCGCCGAGTACGGCGACACGCGCGAGGTCGGCCTCGGCGTCGTGGACGTGCACCGGGACGCGGTCGAGAGCCCCGAGCTCGTCGCGGCCCGCATCCGCCGGGCGGTCGGCTACCTCGGCGACCCGCACCGGATCTGGGTCAACCCGGACTGCGGCCTCCGGACCCGAAGCCTCCCGGTGGCCCGCGCGAAGCTCGAGAGCGTCGTGCGGGGCGCCTCGATCGCCCGGGCCGAGCTCGAGGACCCCCGGCACTGACGGCCGGGCGGGGCCGGCGGTGACCGTCGGGCCGCGACGGGACCCCCCTATCCCAGGACCTGCGCGAGGTCCTCGCGTTTGACCGCAAGGAGCGTCTCGGTGCGGACGTACTCGGGGGCCGACATCAGCGCCTTGAGCATCGTCTTTTCGTCGGGGGCCTCGACGATCCGCACCGAGTCGTACCTACCGAACGTCGAGTAGACACCGAGGTTTCGTATCCCCATCTTCGCCTGTTCCGCGAAGAGGTGCTCTGTCTGGGCGAGGTCGGCCTTCGTCGGCTTCTTCGTCAGGTGGACGAGGATGACGAATAACATTGCGGAACGGTATTCCACCTTACCTAAAAACCGTTCGTCCGGGAGCTCCGGGGGCTCCGTCGGAGGGGCCCCACCGTCGCGACTACGGCCCGCCCGGGACCGCCGAAAGCACCTCGGCGCCGCCGATCCCGACCCGTACGGTATGCTCGGCCTGCGCGACCCAGCCGCCCCCCCGTTCCATGAAGACCGGGTACGTCTGGAGGAGGCGACGGGCCCGCTGGAGCGCGTCGCGCTCCTCGGGAGCGTCCGCCCATCGCAGGGCGAACGGCAGCGTACGGAAGCGGTCGTAGAGACGGGCCGCGACCGGGTCGGTCTCCCCAGGATCGCGGCGGAACCGGGCGATGTTGCCGAACGGCCCGTTCGCGATCCGCCCCGCCCCGTTGGTCGCGAACGGCTCGATCGCCACGATCTCCCCCTCCTCGAGCGTCGCGGCAGAGGCCCCCGGCACGTTCGGGATCGACTTTCCGGCGTGGAGCAGGTAACGGTCGATCGAGTGTCCTGTGAGGTCCTCGATCGGTTTCAGTCCCCGACCCCGGATCGCTTCGGCGATCGCGCGGCTCACCTCGTCGACCCGGGCACCGGCGCGCACCCGTCCGATCCCGGCCTGAAGCCCTTCGCGCGCGGCCCGGATGAGGTTCTCGTAGCGGCGGGTGCCGCCGACCTCGACCGTGTCGGCCGTATCCGAGATCGCCCCGTCGAGGTGGGCCCCGACGTCGACCTTCACGAGGTCGCCTTCGACGAAGACCTCCTCGTCCTGAGGGGAGGGGGTGTAGTGGGCGGCCTCCTGGTTGCGGGAAAGGTTCACCGGGAACGCCGGCTGGGCCCCTTCCTTCCGGATGTACTCCTCGATCGCCTCCGCGACCGCGCGCCGTTTCGCCCCGGGGATCGCGAGCGTGAGCCCCAGCTCCCGGGCGCGGCCCGAGATCGCGCCGGCCTGTCGCCAGCGGTCGAGCTCCTCCGCCGTCGGCCTCACGGGGCAGCTCTCCGGGCCCGGACCCGGGGCTCGCCCCGGGTGAGGTCGATGAGCGTCGACGGCCGGCCGGAGGGTCGGGGGCCACCGTCGACGTAGGCCCGTACCTCCGGGCCGAAGGTCCGGCGCGCCTCCCGGGCCGTGCGGCAGGGAGGTCGGCCGTGTCGGTTCGCCGAGGTCGCGGTCACGGGCCCCGCCCGACGCGCGATCTCCCGCGCGATCGGGTGGTCGGGAACGCGGACCCCGAGCGAACCCGTCTCGGCGAAGAGTGAGGCGGCGAGATGACGGCGTGCGAACGCCGAGGGGCGAAGGAGGACCGTGTACGGGCCGGGGAGGTGGGTCCGCAGAAAGCGCCGCGCCGACGCCGACACCTCGGCGAGCCGCTCGACCTCCTCGATCGAGCTCACCGCGACGGAGATCGGCTGCCCGCCGGGCCGACCCTTCGCGCGTTCGAGACGCGCGACGGCCCGGGGGTCCTCCGCGCGTCCGGCGAGCCCGAGGAGCGTGTCGGTAGGGTACACGACGAGCTCCCCGGCGGAGAGCGCGCGAAGCGCGGACGTGAGGTCCGGCCGCATCGGCCTAGAAGTACTCCTCACCGACGCGGGAGTACGCGAGGTACTCCTCGGGGGTGAAGTAGAGTGCGAGCTCTCGGGTGGCCGATTCGGGAGAGTCCGAGGCGTGAACAAGGTTCGGAGTGATCCCGAGGCCAAAGTCCCCGCGGACCGTCCCCGGGGCCGCGGTCTGGGGGTTCGTCGCCCCGGTCAGTAGTCGGACGACCGGGATCGCGGACCGGCCCTCGAGGGCCATCGCGACCACGGGGCCCGAGGTGATGTGCTGGATGAGCGCCGGGTAGAACGGCTTGCCCTCGTGCTCCGCATAGTGACGCTGCGCGAGCTCGGGCGTGACCCGGAGCAGCTTCATCGCGAGGAGCTTGAGGCCCTTCCGCTCGAAGCGTGCGACGATCTCGCCGACGACCCCGCGACGGACGCCATCGGGCTTGATGAGAAGGAGCGTGCGCTCGAGGGTACCTTCCGCCATAGGCCCGCCGAGTCCCCTGAGGCCAAAAGCTTTCGCGGACGAGCCGCCGGCGGTCGGGGCCGCCCACGACGCGCTCCTCGGATCCGGGCGGGTCCGAAGGATTTGTAGGGGTTCCTCGCTCCCCCCGGCCATGTCGCCCCCGGCGGCCGCGCCATCGTCCGGCCTCTCGGGCGTCGCCGTCTTTCTCGGGATCCTAATCCTTCTCCTCGTCCGAAGGACCTACCGGATGGTCCGCGGGACCGCTTACTCGTGGGCCCGGCTCATCGTCTTCGCGGGATTCTACGTCCTCCTTTTCGCGGCCTTCGGAGCGGTGACGATCTCCTCGGCGGTGGGGACATGGGGGACGTACGGCGGGGCGCTCGTGGCGCCGTACGCCGGGGTCGTGGCCGCCGCGGCGATCGTTTCGGCGCCGTATGTCCGGCGGATCGTCCGCTTCGAACGCCGGGCCGATGGGAGGTGGTACTACCGTCTCCCCTGGGTCGTGCCGGTCCTGACCCTGGGCCTCTTCGTCGCCCGGTTCGTCGCGGGGTTCGCCGTGTTCGGGCTCGCGGCCACGTCGTCGTTCGTCCTGCCGACCTCGGTCCCGTCCGACGTCCTGCTCGTGCTGGTAGGGATCGACCTCACGTTCGGGATCAGCGTGGGCCTTCTCATCGGTCGCGCGATCGGAGTTCACCGGGCTTTCGGCGACCTCCCGTCTCCGCCCGAAGTCGCCCCGTCACCTCCCCTGCCGAGCGGTTAGGGAGTGCCGTCCGGGAGGCACCGACTCCGCGGCAGGATCCCCGGGGACGGGGCGGACCGATCGGCCTTTGAGCCGGGCCCGTTCGACCGTCCGGTCGATCGACCGATGACCGTTCCCCGCTCGCTCCGGACCCATCCGGCCGTCCGGGGGTTCGACTCGGCGGCCGACACGTACGAACGCGGACGGCCGGACTATCCGGTGGCCGCGATACGGCATCTCGGCCGGGTCCTCCGGCTCGGCCCGTCGACCACGGTGGTCGAACTCGGCAGCGGCACCGGAAAGTTCACGCGGGCCCTCGCTCCTCTCGCGGCGGCCCGCGTCGCGGTCGAGCCGATCGAAGGGATGCGCCGGGTCTTCGCCCGCGAGCTCCCCGAGGTTCCCGTGCTCGCCGGTACCGCCGAGGCGATCCCGCTCCCGGACGGCGTCGCCGACGCCGTGGTCGTGGCCCAGGCGTTCCACTGGTTCCGAGCGAAGCCCGCGCTAGGGGAGATCGCGCGGATCCTCCGACCCGGAGGCGGCCTCGGTCTCGTGTGGAACTTGCGCGACGAGTCCGTCGCCTGGTCCCGGCAATTGACCGAGATCATCAACGACTACGGATACTCTCGCACGATCCCTCGATCCCGCGAGCGCGGCTGGCGGTCGGAGTTCGGACATCCGGGGAGCCTCTTCGGACCGCTCTCGGAGAGGACGTTCCCCCATCTCCAGCGCGCGGCGAGGGAGACGTTCGTCGCCCGCATTCTCTCGGTGAGCGTCATCGCGGGCCTCCCGGCCGCCGAGCAGCGGCGCGTGGCCGCGAAGGTCCGCGCCGTGCTCTCCCACGATCCGACGACCCGGGGGCGCGCCGTCGTCGCGATGCCGTACCGCACGGAGGTGTACTGGGCGTTCCGCAAGGGCCGTGCGACCGGTGGGGGTCGCGGGAAGGTCTGAACCTCGCTATCCGGGACCGACCCCGCCCTTCCCCGGGTCCCTCCGCGGAGGGGCCCTAGCGCGTCGGCCGGCAGAACTCGGATAGGAGCTCTTCGCACTGCCGCCGAGCGTTCTCGAGCGCCCCGTCCTCGATGCCGGGGACCCCGCACATCAAGATGAGGGCCGCGCTCGTCCCGTCCCGGATCTTGCTCTTCTCGGCATCGCGGTATGGGTAGATCGCGATCAGTTCGTGGTGGTCCTCGTCGTCGATCACGACCTCGTTCCCGAGGAGGTCCATCGGCCGGTCCATCCCGATCCCGAGGAAGCGCTCCCCCGCACGCGCTCTTCGCATCGTGAGGGCGCTCCGGCGCACGTGCGCGGAGTCGAACGCCGCGATCGCGACCGAGGTGGTGAGCGAGACGAGGTTGTAGGCATCGACGAGCGTGTTGATCGTCGGGAGCGACTTTCCCCCCAGAACCCGGCGGGTGAGCGCCTCCCCGGCGGGACGCGTCTTCGTCGGATCGACACCGACCCTCCAGTAGAAGTCCCGGTAGGCCCGGAAGAGCGGCTCGTCCCGGAGTTCGTCGAGGCCCTTCCGGCGCGCCCGGGTCTCCTCGATGGCCCGGAGCTTCCGCGCCTCGAGCCCCGGGTCGGTCCGCTGGACCACGAGCCCGGTGAGCTCCATCTCGAGGACGCGAAGTCCGGGGAACTCCGCTTCGAGCGTCCGTTCGACCCGCATCGAGCGACCTCGCTCGGCGGGGCAGGACCTCCCGGCGGATGAGCTTCGGGTCCGGATTCTCCGGAACTCCGCGACCGATCCCGCTAGGGGGGGCCGTACCGCGCATCGCAGCCCTGGACCCACGAACAGCGCGCGCATCGACCCGGGGAAGGGTTCGCGCGTCCATCGTACGGCCGATCGAGCTCTTGGCGGAGCTCGAGGAGCTCGGAGCGCGCCGGCGCGTCCCAGCGTACGCGGAACTCCCGGTCGGCATAGCGGAGCACGGCGAACGGAGGAGCGCGGCCGGTCGCCTCCTCGACGAGGAGGCAGTACGCCCAGACCTGGACCAGATGGGAGCGGGGAGGTCCGCTCGCCGGCGCGGACCGGCTCTTGTGCTCGACCGGGACGAGCCGGCCGTCCGGGGTCTGCCGCAGCTCGTCCGGGCGCCCCTGGATCCGGTACCGGTACGATCGCAATCGGGTCGACGACCCGGCGTCGGTCGCGACGAGCGTTCCGAGCGACCGGTCACGTCGCCGGGCGGAGAGCGCCCGGACCGCCCACGCGGCGAGGAGGAGGCCGAGGAGGGCGAGGACGACCGCGATCGTCGTGCCGTTCAGCGCGGGAGGATCCATAGCGCACCCGCGAGGAGGAGCCCGAGGCCGAGCAGCAGCGTGGCCCAGTAGGCGGTCCCATGACGTTCCCGACGCTCGGTGGCGAGGAGGACGCGCCGGTGGTAGCGCACCCCGAACCGGCTACGGTCCTGGGACGAGCGGCTCGGTCCGGTGGCCGGCGGGTGGTGGCGGTAGTAGTGCGCGCGCGGGCAGTAGGCGTAGTCGGCGAGTTCGGAAGGAGAGGTCCATCCGTCGTCCCGCACCATGCGGCGTGCGACGGTCCTCGGTCGCGCTTACGGTTTGTGTTCGAGATGAAACGTGGACGGCCGTCGGGGGCCGGTCACTCCTTCGCGGTGTCGGAGCTCGCCGGTTTCTTCCGCGCCCGGGTCCGGCGCTTCGTGGGAGCCTTCGGGGCGGGCTCGGTCTCCGTCGGGGCGGGCTCGACGGACGTCGGGGGAGATTCCACCGCCGCCGATTCCGGTTCCGTCGGCGGAGCGGTCGTCGCTCGGGCTTTGGATCCGCGATGGGGCCCGCGGCGGACCTTCGCCGCCGGTGACGGGGTGGTCGGGGCCTTCTTCTGGCTCGTGGAATGTTCGGCCGCGACGCGGAGGGCGTGGGCGCGGGTCCACTTGAACCGGTGGCCGACCCGACCGAGGTGGAGCTGCTGCTTGCGGCAGGAGGAGGAGCAGAAGTGGAAGACGGTCCCGTCGCGCTTGACGAACGTCCAGCCGGTCCCCGGCTCGATCTCCGACGCGCAGAACGAGCACTGGCGCTTGACGACCATCGGCGCGCCTCGCTAGCGGACCGAGAGCTTGCGCGCCTCGCGCGCCGTCTCCCGGAGGATGAGCACGTCCCCGAGCCGGATCGGGCCGGCTACGTTTCGCGTGATAATCTTCCCGCGGTCCCGACCCGCGAGGACCCGGACCTTGACCTGGGTCGCCTCTCCCGCCATACCGGTGCGGCCCACGAGCTCGACGACCTCGGCCGGAGAACCTTTCTCTTCCGCCATCGCCGGAACCTCGCCTGTCGGGCTCCCTTACTTCTTGAGCGTCGGGAACGTCGTCGCGATCTCCTCGAGCAGCCCCTTCGCCTCGCCCGGCTCCACGATCGCCACGCTGGCGGCCGACTTGGAGAGGCCGGCCGACTGGCCGAGACGCTGCTTCTTCGGGACGTAGACGTACGGGATCCGCTTCTCTTCGCAGAGCATCGGAATGTGGACCAGGATCTCCACCGGGTCCACGTCCTCCGCCATCACGACGAGCCTCGCTTCCCCGCGTTCGCTCGACTTCGTCACTTCGTTGGTTCCGACTCGGAGCTTACCGGTTTCGCTCGCTACCTGCACGAGCTGGAGAGCCTTGTCGGAGAGGTCGCTCGGGGTCTCAAATCGCACGTAGATCGGTCGCGCCATGGTTCCTCGCGTCAGCGGAACCCCGTACGGGGGTCCTCGGCTCACGGGTGGGGCCTTGCGGAGGTGCCGGGATACTTAAGGATGCCGGCACGCGGGGCGCGAGGGACCGACCCGAGGTTCCTCCCGGTCCGTCGCGCGGTGGCCGGTCGGTCGCTCCCGGGCGATCCGGATCTCCGTCACCCCACGATCCGGCTCCCGGCGGCGAGCACCGCGAGCGCGACGACCATGACCCGTGGGTTCGGGTCGGTGGCGTGCGCCCGGCCTCAGCCGGACCCCGCCGCGCCGAACGACGCCGGCGCGACCGCGGGGTGGTCCGCGAAGTACCGACGGGCCGGTGCGACGAGTCGGTCGAGCGACGCGGCGACGGCCGCCTTCAGGTCCTGGGGGTGCAGCGTGCCCTCCGTCCAGGCGCGCAGGAACGAGGGCTCATCGACGAACTCGACGGGCCCGCCGTGCTTCACGGCGCGGTCGACCGCGAGCTTCCCTTCCCAGGGCAGGACGATGTACCGGACCGCTTCGACGACCGGGTTCCCCTCGATCTGCTTCGCCGGGCAGAAGGCCGCCGCGACCCGCGCGTCGATCTCGGTCCGCTCGGAGGGGAGGACGATCGCGGTCCCCGGGTCGGACTTCGACATCTTCGACTCGGTCACGCCCTCGGTCGGGTCCATCCGTCCGCCACCCTTGAGCGAGGAGAGCAGCGGCGTGTGGATCGCGGTCGGCGCCGGCCAGCCGTAATGGTGGGCGACCTCGCGCGCGAGGACGTGCGCCCGGCGCTGGTCCATCCCGCCGTAGGCGAGATCGACCGGGAGCTCGAAGATGTCGGCCGCCTGCATCGCCGGGTAGAACAGCCGCGAGGTGTCGAGGTTCGACTCCTCCTCGGTGCGGCCCATGATCGACATCGCCCGCTTCGTCCGGGCGAGCGTGGTCGCCTTCGCGACGCGCACGACCCGCGCCCAGTAGTCCGATGAGCCCACGAGCTCGTGCGCCCATCGGAAGCGAACGCGCGAGGAGTCCGCGCCGAACGCCGAGAACGTCGCCTGCATGGTCCGGCCGGCGGCGGCGATCCGCTCGAGACTTCCGCCCAGCTTGTCGTTGATCCAGGCGTGCCAGTCGGCGAGGAAGACCGTGACGTCGACCCCGGCGTCGGTGAGGTCGAGCACCTTGCGGATCGGGATCAGATGCGCGACGGTGAACGCGCCCGACGGCTCGAACCCGATGTAGCTTCGGATCCGTTCGTGCGTTTCGAAGAGGGCCCGGACCTCCTCAAGGGTCACGACCTCCTGAGTGTTCCGCACCACGCGTGCGACCCGCTCGGACGCGTCCACGGTCCCCCCGGAGCGTTCGCTGTCTTAAGCAGTGGCCCGGACCTCCGAGACGGCCCGAACTCGGTCGAGGAGCCCAGCCCTCTTCACGCCAGCCCTTATCTCCCCTCACGCCGCTAGTACTTCCCCCGGTCCATGGAGAGCCCCGCGGAGAGCGACGCACAGCGTACGACGGCCGTTCCTCCCGCGACGGCCGCCGATCTCGCCCGGACCCTGGGGGTCTCCCCCGAGGCCGCCGAGCGTCTCCTGCAGGCAGGATTCACTTCCGTCCGCGCGGTGAGAGCCGCGGAACCTGCCGCGCTCGAGAGGGCCGGGCTCTCCGCCGAAGAGATCGCGACGCTCCGTTCCTCGCGCCCCGATCCCCCTAGCGGCTCCGGGGACGCGCCCGCGGTCGACCCCGACCACCTCGTCGAGCAGTGGGCGAAACGGGTGCGCCGGCCGGAACGGGTCCGCCGCCGGAGGGTCACGGTGCCTCCCAAGGGATCGACCGATGTCCTCCGACGGTGGGTGGAGGGGGACGACCGAGCGATGGAGGACTGGATCCGCTCCTCCGAGCCCGTCGCCTCGGCCCAAAGCTCGTCGTTCGCTCCCTCGCCCCCGGTCGACGAGGAGGGGGTGCCAACCGAACCCCCGGCCGTGTCGGCCGCGATCACGCCGATCCTCGAACGGGAGGAAACGGTCGTCCGCTGGCTCACGGGCCTCCTGGACCGCGTGAAGAGCGACCAGTTCGACCCGTCGTCGATGATCCAGGAGGTCCAGGACCTCCACCGCCAGCTCTACGATGAGCAGGCGAAGCGCAAGCAGCTCGAGGACGAGGTCGAGCATGTGAAACGGGGGTCGATCGCCGTCATCAAGTACGTCCGGTCGCGCGAGGCGAAGGAGCGCGAAGTCGTCGTCCGGGCCAAGGACGACGAGATCGCCGAGCTCAAGCTCCGCGTGCTCGCGCTCGAAGGGGTCGCCCCGACCGTGGGCACGACCGCTCCCTCCGAATCCCCGTCGGAGAGCGGCGCCACCCTCCGGACCGCAGAGACGGTCGAGAAGGCGACACGAGAGATCGAGCAGCGACTTCGCGAGGATTTTGCCGGACGGGAGAGCGATTACGTCGAGCGCGAGACCGAGCTTCGACGACGCCTCGTGCAGGTCGAAGGGGACCTGCGGTCCGCCCGGGGAGAGCTCGAGCGGACCCGCGAGCACGCCACGCTCGTCGCCCGTCCGGAGGGACCGGTGGCGGACGAGCTCGCCCATCGGCTCGAGGAGGCCGCCCAGCGCGAGAAGGACCTCGACGGCCGGGAGAACGAGCTCCGGCGACGGTTCGAGGACATTCGCATCGGCTCCGAGGAGCTCGAGCGTCGACGGGGGCCCCTCGAGTTCAAGGAACGCGAGCTCGCGGCCTACGACCAGCAGCTCCAGACCCGCCGTCAGGCACTCGACATCGAGGCGCGACGGCTCGAGGAACTTCGCCGCGAGACCGGGGCGACCGGGATCGTTCCGGGCGACGAGGCGGAGCGGCTCGATGACCTCCGCCACGAGCTCTCGCAGAAGGAGGCCGAGCTCCGCGCCCGCGAGACGCAGCTTCAGGCCCGGATCCAGGAGCTGGAACGGATGGCCGGGCAGACCGCCGAGGCCGAGGCCCAGCAGATGCACGAGCAGTCGGTCGCGGCGACGCAGGAGATCAAGGTCCGGACCGGGGTCCGCCGCCTGGACGACCTGCTCTACGGGGGGTATCCGGTCGGCACCCAGGTCCTCGTCAACGGGCCGGCCCACACGGGAAAGGACGTCCTCGCGCGGCTGTTCTCGATCGAGGGGCTCCGCCTCGGCATCCCGTCGATCTGGGTCGTGACCGACAAGACGTTCCGGCAGGTCCGCGACGACCTCGTCGGGCTCTATCCGGGGTACGCCGACGCGGAGAAGAAGGGCATGATCCGGTACGTCGACCTCTATTCGCGCGCGGTCGGCGTCGCGCAGTCGAGCGCGAACGTCCGCCTGCTCTCGTCGACCGACAAGGCGGTGCTCGACCAGCTCGCGCAGACGGTGAACTCCTTCGCCGAGGAGCTCAAGGAGCAGTTCCCGACGTACCGCCTCCTCTTCGAGTCGGTCTCCACCGTGACCGCCTATCTGGACACCACGGCGACGTTCCGCTTCCTCCAGCCGTTCGTCGGCCGACGCAAGCTCGACGGCGCGGTCGCCTACTACGAGCTCGACAGCGGGATGCACTCGGAGTCCGATCTCGAGACCCTCGAGCACATGGTCGACGGCTCGATCAACCTCAAGGTCGAGCAGATGAAGACGTTCCTTTCGGTCCGGGGGCTCGGGGAGGCCCAGGCCCGGGCGTGGATCGGCTATACGTTCACCAAGCGCTCCCTCAACCTCGGCTCGTTCAGCCTCGAGCACATCCGCTAGCCTCGGCAGGGGCGGAGCCGGGGCCGGTGGGCGTGCCGCCCCGCACGGGACCGATCGATCCGCTGCGCGCACGCGTGCCCCCGGGTCCGCCTCGGCGCCGGGAGGCGTCCGGAGCTCAGGGACGGCGGGCGCACCCCCGCCGATCCCCCCCGCCCGCCTCCCGTTCCGCACGGACGAAGCGATAAGTAGGGGTCGGGGAGTCGTAGTACCGCTAGGCTAGACCGGGGGGTTGGGCGTCCCCTTACACACCGAAACCGTCCTTAGCGGGGGTGACAGGCAAGAGCGACGTTCGGTCGGATCGCGTGTCCCGAGGTGCTTCGTAGACGCTCTGTTCCGCTGGGCCGCGGGCACCGCGACGGGCGCTCGGAGGAGCGCTCTAGCGGTTACCCATCACGGGAACCGGGTCAGGTCCTGACGGGAGCAGCCTTACCGTGACCCGTCGACGCTGGCGGGGCGACGGGGCCGAGGAGCACCCGGGGTCACCACGAGGTCCGATCGAGCGGCAATCTTGCTGGCCTAGCACCGGACCGTTGGCGCCCGACGGAACGCCCGGGTGCGGATTCTCCGGTCCCGGGCGCGTCATTAAGTAGAGGGGCGATGCGTTTTCTTGACGACAGCCCTGCGCATGTACACGTATATCGACCTATACTTCACTCCGGAGAGCGAACCCCCGCTCGCGATCGCGAAGCGGCTGCAGGAGCACGCGGGGCTCTCGTTCATCATCGGCCCGCACGATCTCGCCTTCGAATGGTCGACCGAGTCCGAGTTCCACGAGCGTCTCGCGCGGATCCACGAGGCGCTCAAGGGGACCGGCATCTTCTACCGGGTCGAGACGGCACCCGAGGACCCGTCGTTCAACGTGCCGATCCCCTGGCCTCCCCCGATGCCCCGAGGCGATCCGATCCATCCGGCGTACTGACCCCGCGCAGACGGTCGGAACATGGAGGGGGTCCCCCACCCCACCATTTCCAGTGGAACGGTTATCCGACCCTTACCAGCCCTCGTGGGCCGGGTCGACCGCATCGCGTTCGAGGACGGCCCGTCGTGCCTCGGGGATGGGCCGTTTCTCTCCCCGGACGTAATCGTACGTGACGATGACCGTCCGACCCCGTGCGGTCACGGTGTCCGTGCCGGCCAGCGTGAACCGATAGAGCAAGGCAAAGCTGGTCCGGCCGAGCGGGGCGGCGGGAGCGGTCTCTCCGAGGAGCTCCGCCCCGTAGGGGACCGGTGCGGAGTAGCGGCACGTCGCTTCGGCGATGATGATGTCGAGGTCCCGGGGATCGGTCGACCCGGTCATCGGGAGGTAGTAGTCGCACCGCAGCGTCTCCATGTAGGGAAAGTAGGCGACGTGATTGAGATGGTTCAGGACGTCGAGATCGTGGTACGGGACGTAGAACCGACGTTGGACCGGCCACGGACGACCGCCACCCGGTGCCGGAAGGGTCATGGCGCCGCGGGACGGGCACGCTCCATATATGGGCTCGAGGGGGTGCGGCGACCGAGTCCCTGAGCGAGGGACTGGGTGATACCGATGCCTCCGCACGAAGCCAGTTCCAGTGGAAAAGGGGGGGTGGGGGTGCCGACTCATGGAGCGGCCGCGCCGGCGCCGGGCGATATGGCGACCACGGTCGCGCGCATCCGCGCGCTCGTCCAGGAACACTCGACCCGGTTCGAGCACGCGATCCCCCTCATCGCCAGCGAGAACCTCCTGTCCCCGTACGCGAAGGAGCTCCTGATCAGCGACCTCCATTCCCGGTACGCCGAAGGTCTCCCCGGCGAGCGCTACTACGAAGGGAACGAACAGGTCGACCAGATCGAGAACCTCTGCCTCGACCTCGCCCGACGCCTCTTCCGCTGCTCGTTCGCCGACGTGCGTCCGATCTCCGGGACGGTCGCGAACCTCGCGGTCCTGAAGGCGCTCACCGAGCCGGGGGACCTCGTCGGGACGAGCCGTCTCGCCGACGGGGCCCACATCTCGAGCGCCGGGTTCGGCGCGTTCGGGCTGCGCGGGGTGAAGCCGGTCTACTACGCGTGGGACCCCGAGCGCATGACGATCGACGTGCCGCGGACCCGGGAGATCCTCCGGGCGGTCCGGCCGAAGCTCTGCCTCTTCGGGCTCTCCCTGTTCCTCTTCCCGATGCCGATCGACGAGCTCCGTCCGACCCTCGAGGAGATCGGCGCACGGGGCTGGTACGACGGGGCGCACGTCCTCGGACTGATCGCGGGCGGGGAGTTCCAGGACCCGCTGCGCGAGGGCTGCGCCGTCGTGAGCGCGTCGACCCACAAGACCCTCCCCGGTCCGCAGCACGGGATCCTCCTCTCCGACAGCTCCGATCCCGAGGTCGTGAAGAAGCTCCAGTCGGGGGCGTTCCCCGGCGTGACGAGCAACCATCACCTCCATGCGATGGCGGCGCTCGCGGTGAGCCTCGCAGAGCACCTCGAGTTCGGCCGGGAGTACGCGCACCGGACCGTCGAGAACGCCCGCGCCCTCGCCCAGGCGCTCCACGATCGCGGCTTTGACGTCCTCGCGTCGGACCTCGGGTTCACGCGTTCCCACACGATCGCCGTCCGGGTGGAGAAGGAGGGGGGCGGCGAGGCGGTCGCCCGCCGGCTCGCGGACGCCGGCGTGATCGCCAACAAGAACCTCCTCCCGGGCGATCGCAGCCCCCGGCATCCGGGTGGGGTGCGGCTCGGCTCCCCCGAGGTGACGCGGGTCGGTATGGGACCGAAGGAGATGGAGCGGATCGCCGAGCTGTTCGACGACCTCCTCCACCGCGGTCGCTCGACCGACGAGGTACGGCGGGCCGCCGCCGAGCTCAAATCCGGATTCACGACGGTCCGGTACTGTTTCGGCCCCGGCGAGGCGGCCTACCGCTTCTACGATCTCGTCGGCCGTCCCCCCGCCTAGGGCTGTTCCTCCTCCGCCCCACCGACCCCGGTGTCGCGGGCCGCGACCGCGCGCTCGAGCGCGTCCGGGTCGAGCGTGACTCGGGGCGCCGACGGCTCGGGCGGGTCCGCCGCGAGGGAGTAGGCGACGCGTCCGTCCGACAGGGTGGCCGCCGTCAGCGTGCCGTCCGCGACCAGCGAGCGCACCCAATCGTCGAGATCGGGCGGCGGGCGGTCGGTCCCCCACCCCGCGGCGATCGTCGCGGGGTCCGCGGTGCCCGCGCCGCGCACGAGTTCGATGACCTCGGCCCGCCCTTCCGCGAACCGTCGTGCCTCCTCCTCCTCGTCCGGCACCACCACCCGGACCTCGCGCCGCCGGGTGCGCGCGACGAACGACGCGCTCGCCACGCCGGTGACGAGCGCGGCGGGGAGCGCGACGAGCGGTAACGCGGGACCGAACAGGACGGCCCGAGGGGAGGACGAGGCGGCGAGCGGGACCGGTCCGACGAGCACGTCGCCGGCAGAGTCGAGCAGCACCACGGACCCTTCCGCGGTTCCCGGGAACGAGTAGTTCACCCAGGCCCCGGTCGCACCGGGCGCGACCCATTCGACGGCCAGGAGCGTGTCGCTCGTTCCGTTCGGGCCCGAGTACTCGAGCGTGAGGATCGCGCCGGGTACCGGGTCGCCGGCCCGGTCCGACACGTGCCAGAAGGTCCGGTTGACCTGGTCGCCGGCGAGCGCGACCGTCGGGTCGAACAGACGGAGATGGGCGAGGTCCGAGGCCGCTACCGGGACGGTGACGGAACCCCCGGAGAGTCCGGGGCCGTCGAAGGCGATCCGGAGGAGACCCGCGACGGCCGGCGTGAGGTTGAGGTAGAGCGTCCCGGCGCTCCAGGCCGTCGGCGGGACGGTGAACGCGCCCTGGGGCGCCGTGGAGAGTTCCCCGAGTTGCGCGACGTCCGCCCAGGAGGGCGCGGCGGCACCCGTAGAGTTCCGGACGACCAGGTCGACCGCGCCGCCAATGTCGGCGGTCGGTTCCCCGAGCGCGTCCCGCGCCTGCCAGGCGAGCGCGACCGGGCGTCCGAGCGCCGTTGGGGACAAGGACGCCGGGGTCAGGGCCGTCGCCTGAGTGGCCGGGCCGGGGTCGACGACGAAGTACTGGGTCGACGCCTGCGTCGTCCCGAGCGCGTCCCGTACGGTGAGGGAGACGGTCACCGTACCGGCGGCGGGAGGGACGAAGGAGGCGGAGATCACCCCGTCGGAGACGACCGCCGCGGTGCGGATCGGTCCCGCAAGGTCGGAGGCGTTCCACCACGCTTCGGCCGGGAGGGCCCCGCCCGCGACCACGGCCGAAAGGATGGTGCGCACGCCGGCCCCGAGGGTCGTGTTCGACGGACCGAGCGGACCGACCGAGAGCGGGTCGACGACCGTCACGGGGAGCGTGAGCGACCGGTTCGTCCCCGTCGCGTCGATCGCCCAGGCGGTCGCGGTGTAGCTCCCAACGATAGCGTACACGGGCAGGAACGTCCAGTTGGGACCGCCGGTGGTCGAGCATTCGAGCGGAAGGGGACCGGGGTCGAAGCAGGCGACACGGTAGGGAGAATCGCCGGAACCGTTCGTAGCGTGGAGCACGATCGGGAGCGCGACGCCGGGATACCCGACCGGCGTGGCCGGCGTCGCGGCGAGCACGGGCGCCGGATCGATCGTAAGGGGCGGGGACCGCCACGTCGCGTTCGAATAGCCGTTCGTGACGTTCACCAAGAGCTCGGCCGTACCGGGGGCCGAGTACGTCACGCTGGCCGCGCAGTCGACCTCCGCGACCGTCGCGGAGCGCGGGGTCGTCGTGCAGTTCGCGCTGGTGTTCGACCCGCCCGGTCCGGGGTCGACCGTCGCGCGGTAGTCGTATCCGAGCGCCCCGAGCGACGCGAGCGAGAACGGATCGGGCTCGCCCACGTCGACGACCGTCCGATCGAGCGACCCGTTCTCGACCGTGGTCGCGACGCTCGTCAGGTTGACGGTGACGCTCGGGGTCTCGAACGTGAGGTTCCCTGCGGTCGCGCTCGCCGACGCAGACAGACGGGCGGTCCCCGCGGAGGAGCCTGCGACGATCGTGACGGAGCGCGCGCCCGGGGACGCCGAAAGGTTCCACCCCGTACCGGAGAGCGTCCAGTGGAACTCGGACGCGAGGGGGCTCACCGAGCCGTTCGCCATCCGCGGCGTCGCGCTGAACGATCGCGCCGACCCGGTAGCGAACGGGACCGCGGTCCCGTTCGGGCTGACCGAGAGCTCCGCGAGACCGGCGACCCAGGTGAGGCGGAAGCTCGAACCGCTCACCGAAGAGGAGAGCCCGTAGCCGTCGGGAACGAGCTCCGGATTCACCGTGATCGGGCCGAACGGCCCGGTATAGAACGTGCAGTACTCCGATCCGCAGCCGTCCGCGGAGGGGACGATCGTGCCGTTGAACAGCCCGTAGCCATCCGTAACGGCCGCCGCGGCGACGTGGACGAGCTCACAGTGGAGCGAGACGGGAGTGTCGTTCAGCGTGTAGGTGACGTTGACCTCCTCGTAGTACGATACGTTGAGCGGCACCCCGGCGACCGCGCTCGCTGCGAGGGGTCCTCCGTCCAGCGCGAGCGTCCCGGAGAAGTCCGCGCTCTCCCGCGGGCCGGGGCAGGGCCCGAGGCCCGCCACGGCCGCGCTTCCGGCGAGTGCACCCCGGGGGGAAGGGCGGGCCGTCGCGGCGCCGAAGAGAAGCACGAGAGCGAGCAGGACCGACGCGGTCGCGATGGCCGGACCACGGACCCGGGCGACGAGGACGACGGACATCGTCCGCTCCTGGAAAGAGCGAGCTCGCCCGTGGAAGTCGGGTCCTCCGCCTTAACGGTATCGGACAGCTCAGAACCGAGGTGAACACTGGAAGGGGGTGCCGGCGGGGGGCCACGCGGATCTTCGAGCCTACTCCCGGATGATCTACCGACGGCATCGTCCCGCCCTCGACCGGACCACGGTCACGGTGCGAGCGCATGCGGCCCTCTCGGTACGGTCCCTTCCAACCCCCGACGTCCGCCGGGGACCGGTCGTTCCGTTAGTACTCCACGTTCCGCAGGGACGTCATCGTGAGGGCGCCCAATCCGATGATCGCCGCGATCACTGCCCCCGAGAGAAGGAAGACCCCGTCGACCGACCAGCGCTCGGCGAGCCATCCCGCGAAGAGCGGACCGGCGGGACCGGCCGCCATCACGAACGCGCCGAACGTCGCTCCGACCCGGCCGAGCAGGTGACCGGGGACCTTCGCCTGGAATACGACGCTGATCGGCAGGTTCGTGACCGCGAGCGCGACGCCGGCCCCGAGCATCAGGGCGAGGGCGATTGCGAGATCGCCGGCGAGGCCGAGGAGGAGGACGATCACGCCGAACGAGATCCCGCCGACGAAGACGTACCGGCCGGCGGTGCGATGGACGTCGACCCTCCCCATCATTCCGGCCCCGACGAGCGAACCGGCCGCCGCGAAGGCGCCGAGAAAGCCGTACGCGGCCGCCCCTCCGTGCAGGACGAACGCGGCGTACGGAGCGAACATCGCGACGACCGCGTTGCCGAAGAAGTTCACGAGGACCCCGATGAGGATGATCTCGACCATGAACCGATGCTGGCGGATGAAGGCGAACCCCTCCGCGAGTTCGGAGCGGAACCGATGGGCGACCGGTGACGGGACCGGGTCCGGGGACGGTCGACGCGTCGGGATCGCGAGGAGCAGGAGGGCGGCGGCGAAGAACGTCACCGCATCGTACTCGATAGGCAGCGTCACGCCGAGGAGCGCGACGAAGACACCGCCGATCGACAGACCGACGATCTGGTTCATGGAACTGCTCAGCGAGAGCAGGCCGTTGGCGGGAGGGAGGTCCGCGACCGGTACGAGCGAGGGAACGTAGGCGTTCGTCGCGACCCTCACGATCGTGGCGCCCGAACCCAGGAGGAGCACGATCAGGAACAGTCCCGTGAGGTCCGTATGACCGGTGAGGACGAGGCCGGAGAGGGCGACGACGACGCCCCCTTGCACGAGGTTCGTCCCGATCAGGGTCCGGCGCCGGCTCCATCGGTCGACGTAGACCCCCAGGAACGGACCGAGCAGTACCCCGGGAAGGATCGTGCCCGTGACGACGATCCCGACCGCGAAGGGCGAACCGGTGACCTCGAGGACCAACCAGAGCAGGGCGACCTCGAAGATGTAGTCGCCGGACTGGGAGACGAGCTGGGCGACCCAGACCAGGAAGAACGGGCGGTTCCGTAGCGTCCTGCGGTAGCTCGGGCGCCCGGACACCGGATCCGGCACGGGGTCCGAAGGGGGTCGGGCGGACTCGGGGAGGTCGGTCGCGGCCGACCCGACCGGTGCGTCCGACATGGAAGGTTCGGAGGCACGGCGGCCGGCACGGAAGAGCTTGGCCCTCGATGTCGGCCGGCCCGCGAAGGAGCCCCGGGCTCAGCCCGAGCGCCCGAGGGGAAAGGCGAGGAGCGTACGGTGCAGCGCCCCCCGGGGGGTGAGGGTGCTCTCCTTGAGCACGACCTCGCGCACGGAGACCACGCGCGCGGCCGGGGAAGGTTCCTCACCGGACAGCAACGCGAGCGCGCGGCGATGGAGCGCGGCCGAGCGCACCCGGAACAGCGTCACGTGGGGGACGAACCGCTCTCGTTCGGGCGGGAACCCGATCCTCGTCAGGGCCGTCGAGATCCGGGCGGCGATCTCGGTGGTCTCGGGACCCCCCGCAGTCGCCCCGACCCAGACGACCCGCGGACGAGAGGGGGAGGGGAACGCGCCGACCCCCTCGAGGACCAGGTCGTAGGGAGGGATCTCCCGCACCGCCTCGCCGATCGCCGCCGAGATCGCCTCGAGCCGTTCCGGGGGGACCTCGCCGAGGAACCGGAGGGTGAGGTGGCTCGGCGAGGGATCGTGGCCCTCGCTCGGGGGAGCAAGATCGATCGCGACGAAAAGGCGCATCGTTCGCCGTAGGCGTGGGCGTTCTTAGGCAGCGACGAGCGGGCCGGTTCCTGCGGACGCTCCGCGCCGGAGGGTCCAGACCTGGGCCCGGTCGGGCCGGAGCCCGAGCGATCGCAACGTCGTGCGGACCTTGCGCGCGCGCCCGGCGTCGCCGACCACGAAGAGGGCGAACGCCCCCCGGGCCGAGGCTTTCTTCCAGCCATGGCGGATCCGCTCGGGTCGGAGCGCCCCCGATACCTCCGCCTCGATGTGCACGTCCCGGCCCCCGAAGAACTTCCATGCCCATCCTTTCCGGGCCCGCGCGATCGCTGCGTGGAGCTCCCACGGAGCGAGCGCCGTCGCCCGGGGGAGCTGGTGGAAGATCGCGTCGGGCAGGGTCGTGTCGAAGCGACCCTGCCGGACGATCTCGATACGATATCCGTGGCGGGCGAAGAGCCGGAACGTCGTGACGATCAGCCGCCGATGCTCGTCGCTCTCCCGCGTCGCGTGGGTCGGGGCCGTGAGACCGAGGCGCCGTTCCCCGGCGCGGCTCAACCGGTACGTGCCCGGCGTCCCCTCGGTGAGGAGCCCGTCGTTCTGCGCACGGGACCAGCGGGTGCGCAATAGCTCCGGGTCCATCGGGTCCCCCGGGAGCCCGAGGGCCGCCTCGACTCCTTCCTCCTCGCGCACCGCCCGCCCCGTCTCCGTCGTGGCGAGGACCGCGAGGAGCAGTCGATCGGTCGCCTCGTCCTCGGTGCCCGTTCGGTCCCATTGGACCCGCTCGGTCGTGAACTCGCCCCGCGTCCGGTCGAGCGCCTCGGTCCAGGCCGTCGTTTCGCCGTCGCGCGCCAGCGCTACCGGGGGAACGGCCCGCGCGACTCCCCACTCGGGATCGAGGCGGACCCCGTGGCCCGGCGTCAGGCTCGGGAGCCAGCGCTCGGCCTCGTCCGCCGGTACTCCGACCCACTCCCCGACGGCCCGGGCCGAGCGGCAGGGGACGGCGAACGTCACGACGTCGCCGAGGGCGCCGGCGGCCGCGTTCCGTAGCTCGAGAGGGAGCCGCTCGGGGTACTGGGTCGCGACGACGACCCGGAGCCCGAACTTCCGACTCTCGGTCAGGAGCTCCGCGACGAGCCGGGGGGCGAAGCTGTGGACCTCGTCCAGCACGAAGAGGACCGGCCGGAAGGTTCCCCGGGTGCTCCTCCGTGCCGCCAGGCCGAGATAGGTCCGTGCCAGGACGAGCGTCCCCGCGAACGATGCCGCCTCCGGCCCGAGGAGGGCGAACGGGAGGCGGACGAGGAGGGCCCGGCCTTCCTCGAGCGCCTCCTCGACGTCGATCCCCCCGTTCGCCGGGGAGAGGAGCTCGGTCAGCGACGCGACCAGCACGACCTTCGACAGGCGGGTCGCGGCCGACCAGAGGAAGTCCGGCTGCCGCCGGATCACCGGCTCGAGCTCCTCGAGGAACCGTGCCAGGTCGGCGCGACGGGTCGCGAGCCGCGCCGACTCGCGACGCGCGGGATCGGTGAGCAGCCCGTACAGGTCGACGAGCGAGCCGCCCGTCTCCTGCACGAGACGGACGAACGAGTCGAAGATCCGCTCGAGGCGGAACCCCCAGTGGAGCTCGGTGCCGTCCGGGCTCAGCCGTTTCAGAGCGGCCACGAGGTGGGCGGCGGCCCGGTCCTCGGAGGCCCCGCCCCGGGCGAGCGCCGCGATCCCGGGCACGGGAGGAGCGCTCGCGTCGACCGCGAGGACGCGGCCGCGGTCCCTCTCGTCGAGCTCCCCGAGGATCGTGGGCGTGAGGTCGCCGTGGAGGTCGACGACGACGACCCCGTGGCCCCGCGCGATGTGCCGCGCGGCGGCGTGCGCGAGGAACGTCGTCTTTCCCGCGCCCGAGGCTCCGAAGACGACCTGATGGCCCTCGAGGGTCCGCGGGGCCGACCCCGAACTCTCGGCGCGGACCTCCGCGGTGCGGGGGAGCCCCTCGATCGGGACGCGCAGCCATGCCTCGCCGGGCACGCTCCGCAGCGTGCCGCGATGCCAGTCGCGCCGCGCGCCGGAAGGCGCCGGCGCCACCGTCACGGCCACTCCGGTCGCGTCGGCCCACTCCTCGGCCACGGCCGCGTCGAGCGCGGCGCCCTGCCGTTCGAGCGCCTCCGGGGCGGGCGCCCAGGCGCGGAACCGGCGGGCGATCGCGATCCCTCCGTCCTTTCCCCGGAGCCATGCGGTCTGGAACCCGACCCATCCTCCCGGCGCCCGGAGTTGCCCGATCTCCGGCAGGTCCCGCGCGAGCCCGCACGGGGTCGGTGGGGGGCTCGCACGCGGGGAGACGATGAGCGAACGGAGCTGGTCGGTCCCTCCCGCCGGAGGCTCGAGGTCCGGGGGCGCCGGGAACCGTTCGAGGCGGAGCCCTCGGAGCCCCGGGCTCGCCCGCACGGTTTCGACCAGGCTCGCCGGGCGAGCGGTGATGCGCGGTACCGGGTCCTCGAGCGATGCCTCGAACAGAAGGCCCCCCGGTGGAGCGGTGGCGGCGAGGGCATCGGCGAGCGCACGGTACCATCGGGCGCGCAGCGCGAACGAGCCCTCGACACGCACCGAGACGAGGTCGTCGGTGCTCATCGGTCCTCCGCGGGAGGGACGCGGGCCACGGTCCGATCGATCGACCGGAGGACGCAGGGGAGTCGGCTCTCCCGAGCGAAGACGCGCAGTCGCTCGGTCGTCACGACGTACGGCGCGGCGTGGTCGGTCTCCCACAGGCGCACGGTCCACCAGAGGGCTCCCATCGAGTCGGCGTAGAGGTGGGCCCAGGGCAGGTACGGTCCCGCGATCGGGAGAGGGAACGCCCCCACCCAGTGGACGCGGTAGGGTTCGGTCGGCGGAACGGGTTGGCGACGAACGGGTTTCGCGCGTTCGGTCCGGACCTTTTCGGTCGTCACAACGTGTTCACAAATCCTCCCCTCCTCCGGCGGGCCGGCGGACGAGAGGTCGAGAAAGGGTCGAGCGCGGAACCGGTGGGTTCCGTCACCGTCGCCCGAGAGCCCGCTCCCACGGCCGGACCGCCGGGGGACTCGGTCGAGCGGATGCCCGGCGGTTGGGCCGGGGAAGGCGTCTAGCGATGACGTACCTCGCGCTTAGGAAGACGATCGCACGGTCGGTCCGGCCGGGCGTACGCTCCCGAAGGGCGGCCGACGAGGTTCCCTACTTCCTCGTGGCGACGCCGCACGCTAGACGATTGGGACCGTTCCGGACCCTTCCGCGGCTCGGCAGAGAACATCCCTGCGGAGGGGGCTAGGGGGAACGGCGGGGTCCGACCGACTCACGAAGCTCGGGAGCCACGGGCGTTGGTGCGGGATCGATCGATCCGGGACCGGGGCGTGGGGCAGGGAGAGCTGGGGGTCGGGCACAGGGTTCGCCCGGGGAGAGCTTCGCTAGGGGAGAAGGCTCGTGCTCCCGGTGAAAAATGAACGATGGGAGCGCGAGTGAAGCAGGAGAGGTTTGGAAGGGTCCTTCGCACGCCCGGGACCGGTGCTGTCCCCTTGCGGCGATATGGAAGGACCCTTCCGGGGGTTGGTTGCATGTGCGCTATCGGTCCTGAGAGTATTTGAGGGCCGGAACGGGGGGGCGTGAAACGCCCCCCCCGACGGGGTGTTCCCTCTAGCGGGGCCGGTGCGCGTCGGCCTCCGCCACGACGATCCGCGGGAGTTCCCCCTCGATCGCCGACGGCCGGCGGGTCGGACCGGTGCTCGAACGAGCGCCGTGGGCATGGCGCGGGAGGAGCCACTTTTCGCCCCACAGACGGAGCTCGCGCGCGGCCGGGGCGAGGCCGATACCCATCTCCGTCAGCGAGTAGACGACCGAGAACGGACGAGTGCTGACAACGGTCCGCTGGACCACGCCCTGGTTCTCCAGGAACTTCAGGGTCGCGCTCAGGGTCTTTGCGTTGAGGCGCGAGTTCGACCGAAGGATCTCACTGAACCGCTGCGGGCCCTCGAGCAGACGGTGGACGATCGCAAGGCGCCACTCGGTGCCGATCACGCCGACCGCCGCGAGGACCGGACACAGCCCCCGACCGCTGTTCTCGCAGTGATCGGATGCCCCGATCGGTCCCCCGGCGACCCGATGCGTCCGGTCCGCTTCCATCGACGTCCCTCGGGGGAGCGAGAGGCACGGAGCCTAATATAGTTACGGTATGCCATTAGGTGAAGATTCGTAAGTCTCGGCGTTCGGTCCGCGGTCACGGGCGGTGGGGCCCGCCGAGCCGTTCTCTTTTTCTCTGACGTCGTCCGTCGGGCACCGTGGCCCTCCGCCGACGCGACCTCGAACTCTCCGTCGAGCGCCCTCTGGGATCCGAACACGGGGACACCGTACGGCTCACGGTTCGGTTCGACCCGGGGGAGGAGGGATCGGGGCCGAGCACGGCCGAGCTCGCCCGCGAGCTCGAGGCGCTGACCGAGGAGCTGAACGCCCTCGTCGGTCCCCCGATCTCGGCCGCCCCGCTCGCACGCGCGGAGCGGGAGCTCACCGAGCTCGTCGAGACGTACCGGCCGCGCCAGCGGGAACTGATCGACCTCCTGCTCGACGAAGGGCAGCTCACGGTCGGCGAACATGCGCGTCTGGTCGAGTATCTCGCGGCGGGCGTGCCGTCCCCGGTGGCGAGGGCAGCGGCTCCCTCTCCGATACCGGAGACCGACCGCCTCATCGCGACGGTGCCGATCGACCGGCCCACCCCGGCCGCACCGCGCGCGGGGCCGTCCGCGATCCCGGCGTCCTCGAAGCCGGGCGGCACCCCGAGAACCGTCGCCGAGCTGCTGAGGACGTACGAGATCACGAGCCTACGTCAGGCAGGCGCGGTCCGGGCGCGCCGGCAGATCTCCTTCGCGGAGTACATGGCGCTCAAGCGCCACTTCGAGGACGCGGCCCGCGCCGAGCGGGGGAGCGGGCCGTCCCCCTAGCGGTCCGCACGCGACCCCGCCGGGCCGGCCGTCGGCACCGGATGGAGCGCGACCGCGAGCAATCCCACGTCCGTGATACCCCGGCGCATCGGCACGGCACGCGCGTGCCCCGGTCGCACGCGCGCCTCCCGATCGGTGGGAGCCCCGATGACCGCGCCGGCGGGGAAGTCGTCGCTCCCGACGGCCCCGGCCGTGCGGAAGAGACCGATGCTCATCTCCCTCCGCCGGATCCCCTCGCGCGCGGTCGCGAGGAAGCGGCCAAGCGCCGGCCCCTCGTCCAGTCCTTCGGGAAGCCCCAGGGTCGTCATCGCGAAGCAGGCGACGCCCTTCGTGCGGCTCGCCTCCGTGAGCCCCTCGGCGACGATCAGCTCCTCGGTGCGGGCGAGGAACGTCTCCGCGGCCGCCCCCGCCTCCTCCCGGATCTCGAGGAACGCGAGGCGGCTCGTCCACCCCTTCTCGAAGACCGCATCGGCGGCGGCGCGGAGGGCGTCGGAGGGTGCGGCGACGAGCACCGGCCGTTCGGTCCGGCGGCGCCGGCTCGGGAGCGGCCGATCGGCCCCGGTGCCGGGCGGTTCGAACGCTGCGGAGGGGAACGGGGTGGGTAGTTGGAGGCGTCCGAGAACCGAGCGCGCGTCGTCCCGCTCGGCGGGCGACACCGGCTGCATCGGGCCGCCGCCCACCAGGACCGGACCGTCCCCCCGATCGACGACGAGCGTCGTCACCTCGGACCGGCCGACGGCGCGGGCGAGACCGCCCCCGACCCCCCCGCTGCCGAGGACCCGTGTCAGGAGTCCGACCTCCCGGCCCGTCGCCCCATGGTCGTACGCGTCCCGGAGGGCATCGGAGAACTCCGCGGCCGTCATACCGGAGGGAGGCTCGGCGAGCGCACGCGTCGCGCCGGGCGAGAGGAGCACGAGCAACAGGTCCTGTTCGGAGAGGCCCTCCGCGATCTCCTGTGCCGCGCGGACCACCATGGGGGCCGACGGGTCTCCGCCCCACCCCGGGGGGAGCACGGTCCCGTGGAACGGGATCTCGGGAGCGACGGGCTCGGGACCGGCCACGTACCCCTGGGTCAGTCGGTCCCCGAACACATGGAGCGCGGCGAGCGCCATCGAGTTCGCCGCGTGGCCAAAGGCGAGGAAGGCGACCTCGCGATACCGGCCGTCCGCCACGAACCGGTTCCCGACGCGCAGGGTCCCTTGCTCCCTCCGCAGGGCGAGCCGGACGGACCGGTAGGCGTCGGCCGCCGTGACGGCCGAGCGGAAGGCGAGGCCCTGGATCGGGTCCGGCCCCTTCGGCTCGGGCTCGCCGGGAGGGAACGGGTCCCACGGGAACGGACCGATCACGGTCGCGGAAGCGAGCGGCCGGGACAATACTCTGGCGGCTCGGAGCACCCGGTCTGATCAAGGGGAGAGACGGGCCGCCCGGCCGAAACGGCTCGCCCCACCGGCGAACCGGTCGGTCGGGAGCGGCCGGACTACAGTTCAATTCGGAGTTGCGCCCATTACTATATAGACTCTAGTCGCTCAGCCCCCCTACGTCCCATGCGGAGTAGTGGGGGATTCCACGGCCGGAGGATCCAGAAGACCGGCGGATCGACCTACATCATCTCGCTCCCGAAGAACTGGGTGACGGCGCGAGGGCTGCGGCCCGGCGACACCCTGTTGTTCACGCCCCGCGCCGACGGCTCCCTCACGGTCTTCGCGGAGTCGACCGGTGGGTCGGAGACCCAGCGGCGCGTCGTCGTCGTGGCGAACGAGATGGCCAAGGAGCATCTCTTCCGCCGGCTGATCGCGGAGTACATCGCGGGGTACCCGCTGCTCGAGGTCCGGACCTCGACGCGGATGAGCCCGCGGACCCGCGAGGTCGTCCGCAGCTTCGCCCAGCGCATGATCGGCCCCGAGATCCTCGAGGAGACGGCCGAGGCCGTGATCCTCCAGGACGTGGTCGGCACGAACCCGCTCCCGATCCCGTCGATCCTCCGACGGGAGCACCAGATGGTCCGCGCGATGCAGGCGGACGCGATGACGGCGTTCCGCCACCGGGACGAGTCGATCGCGCGGGACGTCATCGATCGCGACTGGGAGGTCGATCGCCTCCACTGGTTCCTCGAGAAGCAGATCACGAGCGCGCTGCGGGACGCGCGGATCCTCGCGACCCTCGAGCTCACGCTCCCCGAGTGCGCGACGTACCTCATGGCCTCGCGCGTGCTCGAGCGGATCGCCGACCACGCCGTGCGGATCGCGGGGACCGTGGCGCTCCTCGGGAAGGAGGCGACCCCCGAGCGCGTCCTCGCCGACCTTGACCGGATGGCACACACCGCCTCGACCGCGCTCTCGGATGCCCTCGACTGCCTCGATTCCGGGGACATCGACAAGGCGAACGACGTCGTCGATCTCGCCCGACAGACGAGCCGCGAGCGCGCCCGTCTTCTCGAGGAGATCGCTGCGAAGCGCGGCCGGCTCGCGATCGGGCTCGCCTACGTCCTCGAAAGCCTCGAGCGGAGCTCCTCCTACGCGAGCGACCTTGCCGAGATCGCGATCAACCGGGCCGTCGAGTCCCCGCGCGATGAGGCTCCGAGCTCCCCGCTGGCGGCCCCGCGCCTCGCTCAGCCGCCCGGGGCGTAGCGCACCTCGAGGTCCTGGAAGACGTCGGTGACGTCCTCGCAGCGGTCGGTGATGAGCTCGAGCCGCTCGTAGAAGTCCTTCCACTTCAGGATCTCGATCGGGTCGCGTTCGGTGAAGAGCGCCTCGAGGAGATCGCGGAGGAGATCGTCCGCCTCGTTCTCGAGGCGGTTGACCTCGACGATCGCGTGCTCGAGGTTCGCCGGTGCCCCGCGGTAGAGCTCGTCGAGACCGAGGATGCCGTTGTCGACGTGGGCGACCGCCTCGACGACGATATCGGCGAAGCGCTTGAGCTCGGTCCGGGTCGTGTCGAGGTGGTAGGTCCGCACCCGGGAGCTCACCGCTTCGATCCCGTCGATGATGTCGTCGAGCGCGCTCGCGAGGCGGCCGACCTCGGCCCGCACCTCGCTCGTCAGCCGGCGGTTGTTGAGCTCGATGAAGACGCGGTGGACCTCTTCGTCCGCGTTGTGCTCGATCGCACGGATGCGGGCGATCTTCGCCTCGCGATCGGTCCCGGGATCGTAGAGGAGCTCCCGGAGCGCGATCGCCGATTGCTGGGCCGTGAGCGAGAGGGCGCGCAGATACGTCGAGAACCTCCGGACGAGGACCGCGAGCTCGTCCTCTCCCGAGACATCCTCGAGCGATCGTCGCGACGTCTCGGGCAGGAGCGCCAAGGTCAGCACGAAGCCGAGGAACGAGACGACCGCCAGGATCCCGAAGAACCACGGGATCCCGTGGATCTCGTAGAACGTCGCGAAGACGAAGACCGCGACGACCGCCCCGACCTTGCCCGCGGCGGCCGCGATGCCGTGCCCCGTCGTGCGGAACGCCGTCGGGAAGACCTCGCTCGGGTAGACGAACGTGGTCGTGTTCGGGCCGAAGTTCGCGAAGAAGAACGTGAGTCCGTAGAGGGCCAGGAAGACCGGCAGGATCGCGACGAGCGAGTCCCACGCGATCGAGAGGATCAGGAACGCCGCGGCCATCACGCCGAACCCGAGGTACTGGAGCGGACGGCGTCCGACCCGGTCGATCAGCGCTACGGCCGCCCAGTAACCCGGCACACTCGCGAAGAGCGCGATCACGACGTTGCCGATCGCGAGGCGTCGGACCTGCTCGAGCGCCGGGAAGCTGGCCGCGTTCGCGAAGCCGACCTTGCTCAGGATGATCGGGTTGAAGATGCTGGTCGAATAGAACGCGATATCGAGAAGGAACCAGGTCGCGGCGGTCCCGAAGATGAGGAGGCCGTAGGACTTCAAGAGCTGGCGGAACGGGACCCCCATGCGGCCCGAGGTCGTCGAGGAGGAGAGCCGGGTTCCCGTGATCGTTCCGACCGTCTCGGCCGCGGCGCCGACGCGGCCGCGGGCGATCTCGAAGCGGGGGGTCTCGGGCATGCGCGTACGGAAGTAGATCGTCAGGACGGCCGGCAGCGCGCCGAGGCCGAGGATGAGCCGCCAGGCGACGTCGAGGTTCGGGACCGCGTAGACGACCGCGAGACTCGTGCCCGCGCCCGCGAGGAGGCCGAACCCCTGCATCGCGAAGACGGAGGCGACGAGACGCCCCCGACTCTGGACGTTCGAGTACTCGCTCATGATGGTCGCGCTGAGCGGGTAGTCGCCTCCGACGCCGACCCCGAGCAGGAACCGCCAGAGGATCAGCACCCAGACCGTCGAGAGCCCCGCGAGGGGGACGCTGAGGGCGCTCCCGACCGACGCGATCGCCATCACCGAGAGCGTGACCCCGTAGACCTTCCGACGTCCGAGCCGGTCCCCGAGCCATCCGAAGAGGATCTGGCCGACGGCCGCACCCATGAGCGCGGTCGACGCGAGGAGGGCGAGCTCGGTGCTCCCGATATGCCCGCCCGGCGCGAGGGCGATCAGGATCGGGATGACGAGCGAGATGACGAAGAGGTCGTAGGCATCGGTGAAGAACCCCATGCCGGCGATGACGATCGTCCGGAAGTGGAACCGCTGGACCCGGGCGGTGTCGAGCGCGCTCAGGATGCGTCGGGTGTCGGAAGGGACGCCCGGGCGATCGGAACCGGTCACGGGGGACTCGGGGGCCACGCTGTCGCTCACGCCACCCGCTATAAAGTCCGTCCCCCCGCCGCGGGCGGTTTCGCTCCGGACGCTACCGATCGGCCGTCCCGGGGCCGCTCGCCGGCGTCACGAGGAGCCGGTCGAGGAGGGCCATCACGTCCGGGAGGGAGGGAACGCGCGGGTTCGCGAGTGCCCCCGGTGCGGCCAGGGCATGCTTCGCGATGACGTCGCGCAGGGACTCCACCCGAGAGATGTCGACCCCGGCCGAGGCGAGTTCCCGGGGGACGCGGGCGAGCTCGAGGAACCGTTCGACGCGGCTCGCGAGCGGGTCCAAGGGAGCGGACTCCGAACGGCGGACCGCGATCGTCAGGCGCTCGATCCGCTCGCGCGCGGCCGGTCGGTCGAACTCGAGGACGAGCGGCAGGAGGATTCCGAGGAGGCGGCCGTAGGGCAGGCCGGTCGGGCCGACGAGCGCTCGGGCGAGGGCGTGTCCGATCCCCCGCTGCGCGTTCGAGGCGGCCAGTCCGGCTGCGGTCGCGGCGTAGTGGAGTGCGTCCTTTGCTTCCGGGTCGTCGCTCCACCGCACTGCGTGCGGCAATCGCTCGAGGACCGTCGCGATCGCGTCGAGCGCGAGCGCGTCCGAAAGCGGGTTCGCCCACGCCGAGACGTACGCCTCGAACGCTTGCGCGCAGGTCTCGAAGGCCCCGTCCCGGAGGAGATCGGGCGTCAGCGTGGCCGCGCACGATGGGTCCACGAGCGCCCAGTCGGGGGTCAATCCCCGGTGCACGATCTCGAGGGGGGTTCCCTCGGCCGTGAAGAGGTCGGCGGTCGCGCTCGCCTCGCTGCCGCTCCCGCTCGTGGTCGGGATCGCCACGAGCCGCACCCTCGGCGGATCGGTCAGGTCGAGCATCGGAGTGATCTCGGTCAGTGGCATCTCGGGCCGTTCGAATCTTAGGCGGGCGGCCTTCGCCGCGTCCAGCGTCCGTCCGCCTCCGACCGCGACCAGCCAGTCGGCCGCGGAGCGCTCGAGCGCGCGGGCGATCTCCTCGACCTGGTCGATCCGATCCGGCGCGTCGCGGAGGATCATCTTCGTCACCGAGGTCTCCGACTTGGCGAGCTCCTCCTCGATCCGCCGCGCGCCGTCCTTTCGCGCTACGGAGGGGTCGACCACGACGAGTGCGCCCCGGGCCGAGAGGCCGCTCAGCTGCTGAAGGGCACCGACCCCCCACGCGATCCGGGGCGCGGTGAAGAACCCGCTCATCGCCGATCCCGCGGCGGCTCGCTCGTCACCGTCCCGTCGGCCCTTCGCGACAGCGTCGGCAGGCCCCCGTGAGCGAGAACGCGACCCCCTCCACCCTCCACCCGTCCGGGTGATGGGAGGCCATCTCCGTCAGGAGGTGTCGGTCGAGTTCGGAGAGCTCGATCCGTTGGATCCGGCCGCAGACCCGGCAGACGATGTGGGAGTGCGGGTCCTCGGCCAGGTCCACGCCGACCGCGGGTACGGGAGCCGCCGAGATCCGGACCACTCGGGGTGGCGCGACTCGGTTCGCCCGGGCCCGCGAGGACCGGCGGCGTGGTGAGCTTCGAGCCATCGGGCCAAGGACCCCCTCGGCGTATTTAGGGAGGGCCTGCGCGTCCTCAGGACCGGGGTGCACCGGGACGTCTGGTCTCGCTCCACGGAGCCGTCCACGGGCAGGGGCGGCCGCCGGGCCCGCTGGTTCACGCGGACGGGACGCCCATGTGGGCCAGCAGGCGTCGGTGCTCCTCCCGGGAGATCCACTCCACGCGCAGGTAGTTCCTCAGGAAGCGGTCGCTCGCCTTCAGTCGACGGGCCTCGCGCACCACGAACCGGTAGGCCTCGATTTCGGTCGGTCGGTCGGCATAGTCGTACGCGTCGTCCCACAGCGACCGTCCGTCCCATCGCTGCAGGACGTGGTAGAGCTCGTGGAGGATGTCGAGATAGAGGACGAGCGCCGGGCTCCGACGGAGATGGTACTGGCCGACCGCGATGCAATCCATCCGGCTCGTCACCGGCTTCCACCGGGCGTCGGCGTCCGGCGGGATCCGGTGCGGCGCGACGTACATCCACTCCCCCCGACGGGGGACGACCCGGACCCACGTCGCCTCGGCGAGCCGTGCCCGGTCCGTTCGAGAACAGGGGTACCGTTCGAACGGAGGCACCTGATCGAGACCGGGGAAGACGTTCTGGAGGCGGTGGCGACCTGCGCGTGCGTCCCGTGCGATTCCGAACGGTGGCGGAGGCGACGGAACTCGTGTCGTTCGTCCGGGCATCCGACGCTCCGAGGGACCCCCAGTGTCGCATCCTGCCTTTCAGTCCTTCGGTCCCGTACTCCGCGGGAGACCCCGGGGGAGGTACCGCCCGTCCGAGGGGTGCGCATCGCACGTCGTCTCGCACGCCCGGAGCAGCTCCGAGAGGTCAATCGGCCCCGGCGGTCCCGACCGGCATCGGGACCACGTGCTCGGACTCGGCGGGAGCGAACGCATAGTTCCGTAGGAACCCGGCGAGGACTCCGCAGGCCAGGGTCAGGACCGCGCCGATCGCGAAGAGCCACTCGAACCCGGCGGCCGTCGGAAGGAGGACCGGGACCGACACCGGACCGTGCGGCGAGGATGCGGTGACGTAGAACGTACCGGTGAAGCTCGCGAGCACGGCCGCGACGACCACCGGCCCGACGCTCGCTCCGAGGTCCTGGAACATCTCTGCCATCCCTGTCTGGATTCCGGTCTCGCCTCGGCGGGAGGAGAGGACCACGACGTTCGTCACCGAGATGATCATCGTGACCAGCCCGACGAACGTCGGGATCGGACCGAGCATGACCTCGAGGTAGGTCGCGTGGAACGCCAGGAGGAGGAGGAAACCCCCCGTCGCGAGGACCGCCCCGAAGATCGTCACGGGCTTCGGGCCGAACCGTGTGATCGCCCGTCCGACGAACGGCGCGGCGACGAGCATCGAGAGGGTGGTCGGCAGGCTCAGCTCGCCCATCTCGAAGATCGACCGGCCGAGGCCCACGACCGGGGTTTCCACCAGGATCGTGATCCCGACGAACCCGAGGAACATCGCGGTCCCGACCAGGAGGGCGGCGACGTAGCTCACGGCGAGGTTCCGCTCGCGGAACCGCTCGAGGAAGATCATCGGGTGGGACGCGGTCCTCTCCCGCCAGTAGAAGAGCATCGCGAGGACGGAAGCGAGGACGAAGAGCTCGGGGACGCCGAGCATGACCCCGGCGAAGGAGAAGCTCGAGAGGGACGTCCAGCCCCAACGGGGCCCTTCCGACATCGCCACGAGGAAGACCCCGAGGGCGCCGCCCAGGAGGGCCGCGCCCGGGACATCGAGGCGTGCCCGGAGCCGGTGTCGTGACTCGGGGAGCGCGACGAGACCCATCCCCAGGATCACGCCCGCGATCGGGATCACGGTGTGGTAGGCGGTCTGCCAGCCGAAGTTCTGGATCAGCCAGGCCCCGACGAAGAGGCCGAGGGCGGCGCCGATCGCGAACATGGCACCGATGAGCCCCTGCGCCTGCGCGACCCGCGCCGGCGGGAGCTCCTCTCCGACCATGGCGAACGCGAGCGGGAAGAGCGCGAGGCCCATCCCCTGGACCCCGCGTGTCGCGATGAGAAGGTAGACCGCGTCGAGTCGCGAGAGGCCGAAGGAGCTCGCGATCTGCGGGGTGAATCCCGTGAGCGACACCGCGGCCGCGTAGATGGTGAGCACGACGACGATCATCCGCTTCTTCCCGTAGATGTCGCCGAGCTTCGCGAAGATCGGCGTGGTCGAGACACCGACGAGCAGGTAGGCGGAGACGACCCAGGCGATCGTCGTGTAGGGGACCCCGTCGAAGAACCCGACCAGCGTCGGGAGCGCCGGCACGAGCATCGTCTCGACGTAATTGACCATCAGGGCCGCGGTGGCGAGGACGAGCAGGATCAGGGTCCCCCGGCGCGCTGCGGCCTCGTGCGACACCTCGTTCGAGTCGACCGTCACGACCGTTCGGACCTCGGCGCTCATTGACCCCGAGAGGGCCGACGGCGAGGTCAAGCCACCGGCCAGGGTCCGCGCCCAACTCCGCCAGTCGCGACCGCGGGTTGTCCGATTCTTTTCCCCGCCCGGCCAACCTCGGAACATTGATGCACCGCGCACGACTCGCCCGGGCCGGTGGCCCCGATCCTCCCCGACGTAGACGAGCTCGACCTCGCCATCCTGCGCCGGATGTACCGGACCGGTCTCGTAAACCTCGCCGGGATCGACCCGCGGCTCAATGCGACCCGGGTCGCGCAGGCGCTCGGGATCGGACGGGCGCGGGTCGCGGCCCGCCTGCGGGCGTGGAAGGAGAGCGGATTCCTGCGCCAGTACTCGGTCTGGCTCAACCCCGCCTACATCGGATGGCACGGCGCGTGGGTCGCCCTTCAGGTCGATCGGTCGGTGACCAAGGCCGACCTCTTTCAGCGGGCTGGCTGGGTCGACGGCGTCGTCAGCGGCATGGAGTTCCTGGGCGACTGGATTTCGCTCGGTGTCGTCGCGCCGGACGCGGGCTCGCTCGAACGCCGGGTCGGTCTCCTCCGCCAGTTGACGGGGATCGTCGGGGCCGAACCGCCGTCTCCCTGGCGGGTCCCGGAGCCCCGGCGGGCGCTGTCGCCGCTCGATCTCCGGATCGTCCGGGCCTTGCGAGAGCGGTCGACCGCCACGCTGAGCGCCGTTGCCCACCGAGTAGGGATCTCCACCCGGACGATGACCCGGAAGTACTCCGGGCTGATCGATGATTGGGCCGTCTGGTTCGTTCCGATCTTCGACTTCCGTAGGCTCACGCGGCCGGTCGTGAGCCTGGTGATCACGCTCACGGACAGCGACGCCCGCGTGGGCGTGCTCCGCCGGCTCCGCGCGCAGTTTCCCTTGCTGCTCGAGTCTGCAAGCGCCCTCGCCGGAATGGAGACGGCCCCCACCGACATGTTCGTGATCGTTACGCTGCCGTCCATCGCGGTCCTCGAAGAGCTCGAGCACCTCGTCCGGGTCCTGCCGGGGGTCGCCGAGGTCGAAGCGAGCGTCATCGTTCGGATGTACGATTTCCCGGACTGGTTCGACCAGCACCTCGAGTCGATCGCTACCGCGGCGCAGAAGGGCCGGGCGTCCGAGCGGGCCGCGTCCGTCCCCACCCGGTCGCGGCAGCGCTGAGCCCATATCCTCGGGCCCTTCTACCCGAGGGACCGTGTCCGAGAGCCGACCTCCTGCAACGTACGTCTCCGACCTCCGTCCGTCCCGCGTGGCGACCGTCGAAGGCACGATTGCCTCCCTCGAGGCCGTGCGCGAGGTCGATACCCGGGGCGGCGCGCGCAAGAAGGTCCGGAACGCGAAGCTGAGGGACGCGACCGGGGAGATCTCGCTCGTCCTCTGGGGCGCCGAGATCGACCTCGTGCACGAGGGGGACCGGGTCCGGATCGTCGAGGGCTGGGTCTCCGACTACCGGGGTCGCCCGCAGATCTCGTTGGGGCGGACGGGTCGTGTCGAGCCTCTCACCTCCGCCGGGGCGGACCGCGCTCCCCCGTGAACCTCCCTCGATCTCCGCCGCCGCGCCGATGTCACGGGAGGTACGGATCGAGTCCCTCGACCAGGGAGAGTTCGACGCCTCGGCCGATCGCCTCGGCGCGGTCGAGCAGCGATCCCGCGACCAGTACCTCCTGCCAGGCGGCCCCGGT
This sequence comes from Thermoplasmata archaeon, assembly GCA_046704665.1. Classification (GTDB taxonomy): domain Archaea; phylum Thermoplasmatota; class Thermoplasmata; order Lutacidiplasmatales; family UBA184; genus Lutacidiplasma. The sequence continues at coordinate 83,382 of JBJKRJ010000051.1, forward strand.
GTTGAGGACGATGCGCAGCCGATCGCGGTCCCGCGCCGGACCCTCCACGATCCCCTCTCCCAGGGGACGGAGTTTCCGCCGTCGGTCGGCGGCGAAGAAGAGCGTGCCCACATCGCTCGCCTGCGCGACGCTGTCCGTCCACACCCGGTCCACGGTGTCGAAGAGCCTCGGATCGACCTCGGGACGGCGGTATCCGGTGAGACTGACGATGAGCTTGGGCGACTCGACCATCTCCCGGGAGACGACCGTCGTCTCCGAGGAGGTCGTGAGAACGAGGGCGGAGTGGCGTTCGACCAGCTCGCGGGCACTCCCCGCCGGCGCCACATCGAGGCCGAGCGTCGCACGCGCCCACGAGGTGAACCCGGTGAGGCGACCGGGGTCCCGGCTCCAGGCCGAGACGTTGCCGAGTCGGAAGACCGCGGCCAGGGAGTCAAGGGTGTTCCGGGCCTGGGTGCCGGTACCCAGGACCCCGACCTCCTGGAGGTCCGGCTCGGCGAGTCGGAGGGCCGCCGCGACGGCCGCTCCGGTCCGGAGGTTCCCGATGCGCCCTCCGACGAACAACCCCCGCATTTCCATCGTGGAGAGCCGATAGATCGCAATCAGCTGCTGACGTCGGTCGTAGCCATCCGGCCGATAGACGTAGGCCCGGAACCCGAGGAGGTCCCGGGCCGGGACGGCCGCTCCCTGCCACGCGGTCCCGCGCCCCCCGACGTCCGCGCGCCGTCGGGGCAGCAGGGAGACCTCCCCTCGAGCGTCGGCGAGGAACCCCTCCTCGATGGTCGTGACGACCTCGGGCATATCTACGAGGTCCCGGAGGTCGTCGTCCTTCAGGATCCGCAGCATCGGACCGAACGCCCGAGCTCTCCTGCGGATTTCACCTGGCGGGTCCACGGACCGGACGCATGCGTGGGGTCCGAGCCGACCGCGACCGGGCCAAGCGGAAGAACCGCTCTGCGACGGCGAGGTGGCGAAGCCGGGCGCTCTTCTTCTCCTGGTGCGACTCCATACGGCGCAGGATGCTGTCGAGCGCCCGCACCGCCTCGACGATGTGCGGTCCCTTGTTCAGCATCACGCACTCGGCGCGTTCGCCCATCGCGGCGTCGGTCACCTCCGCCCGTGTCGGGACGCCGACCTTGGTGAGCCCGGCGAGCACCTCCGTCGCCCAGATCACCGGGAGGTGGGCCGCCTCGCAGATCCAGAGGATCTCCTCCTGCACCTCGGCGAGACGGTCGTAGCCGACCTCGACCGCGAGGTCTCCCCGGGCGATCATGACCGCGGTCGAGGGACCCCGCAGGGCCTCGAAGAGGATCGCCGGGAGCTCGTCGAACGCTTCGCGTGCCTCGACCTTGAGGACGATGCCGAGCCGGGGACGGCCGAGCCGAGCGAGCTCCCCGCGCAGCACGCGGACGTCGGCCGCGGTGCGCACGAAGGAGTACCCGACGAGGTCGGCGTGCCCCACCACGAACGGAAGGTGCGAACGATCCTCCGAGGTCAACGAGGGGAACGGGAGGGCCGAATCGGGGAAGTTGATCCCACGGTTCGGCCGCAGGCGGGTCCCGTTGGGAGCCGAGTGCGTGACCCGCACCTCGACGCCGCGAGGATCGGTCCGCTCGACGACGCAGCCGATCTTCCCGTCGTCGAACCAGACCCGGTGGCCGACCCGGACGGTCGAAAGGGCCGAAGGAAGGCTGCAGGTGATCTCGCCGACGACCGCTCCCTCTTCCGCTCGCTCCGGCCGGGGGCGGTCGTGTCCGGCGAGGACCGATGCGATGCGGAGGCGGTCCCCGACCGCGAGGCGGATCGACGGGGGGCGAGCGGGTAGACCCTCGACCGGGGTGACGACTGTCCGTCCGTTCCGGGCCCGGCCCTGAAGCTCGGTCGTATCGCGGAAGTAGACCGTCTTCTCGGTCTCGGCCTCGCAGGCGTCGCCTCTCCGGCGCACGAGCCTCAGTTTGCGCCGAGCCCCTCGCGCGTCGGTGAGCCGGACGATGCCCGGCACGCGAAGTGCCCCGAGCCAGCGCGACCGGACCGGGACCGCGGGGACATCCGCAAGGGGAGCCGGTCGGCGTGCGCCGGACGGGACTAACCAGACCCGGCCCGGCGTGAGGACGCGGCCGAAGTCGTCCCGCCGCGGGCGAACGCGGATGACGGCCGGTGTGGGTGCTAAGGGACCGGTACGAAGCTTCGGACCCGCGAGGTCCATCTCGACGCGGCAGGGCCGGCCGGTCGCCCGGGCCGCCCGACGGACGTGGTCGATCATTCGCTCCCAGACCGGTTCGTCGTCGTGGGCGCAGTTGATCCGCGCGACGTCCGCCCCCGCCGCCACCAGGCTCCGGACGAGGCCGTAGTCGTCCGCCGCTTCGCTGGGCAGGGTCACCATGATCCGGGTGGTCCGACCGACCGGGGGCATTCCGAGGAGCCGGCGCGCACGTTGGGCGAGGAGGCGGCGTCCCCGCTGCGGGGTCAGCGCACGCATCGATCCTTCGTCAGGACCGACCTCGCCGGCCGCGGCGCGGAGATGCTCGAGGACCGCGTTCAGCTGGTGGAGCGCGTGCCCCTCCGCCCGTCCCAGTGACGAAAGCCCGAGATCGGAAAGGCGGCGTTGGATCGGCCAAAGGTCGACCCGGCGAAGGGTAAGGTAGTGGAGAAGATTGCGCGCGCTCTCCCGGTTCGCGCCGAACTCGGAGAGGTCGACGCCGGCCGCACGGGCGACGGCCCTCCGACGGAGGGTCTTGAGCTGCCGAACGAGCTCCCGGTCCGAGAGATTCTGGATCGGGGGCGGCGGAACGGAAGGAGCCTCGGACACCGGTGAATCAGGGCGAACGCGTCTTGAAGTCTCTCGCTCAACCCGACTTCACACGGGTCGGTTGAGTTCCGAGGGAGCGCGGGACGGGCGTCGCCGTCGCTCGCTCTCACGACGACGCTCGCCCTCGGGGCCGGCGGTCTTGGCGAGGTCGCTCAGTGAATGACGGCCGAGACCTTCTCGGCGAGGTCCGGCGGTACCGACCGGATCCCGTGGGCCACCCGGGCGTGGACCACGGCGATCTACATGACCTCGTCCTAGTTCGTCGCGTTCTCTATCACAAATTTACAGTTCATCCCGATATCGGCGCACCGAACGCCGGGCATGGTCGTCCCCTGCCGCTTTGGGCCGGAACGGTGCTGGGGGCTGCCGGAACGGCGACGCCGGCTCCTCGCGTCCCGCTCGGGAGGACCGGTGCCCGCTATCACTGTCCCACGACATCGGGTCGACCGCGGAGGGTCCGTATGAGGAGGTACACGGTGCGGCCGATCGGCTTCGTCCGATCGGAGATTCGGTCCGTGGAGAACGCCCCTCGGTTCTACACCGAGGGCGCGCCGAACGCCTTCCTCGAGGTCCTCCCCGAGTATCGGAAGGGCCTCCTGCGCATCGAGGTCGGGGACGAGGTCATCGTCCTGACCTGGTTGCACCGGGCGGGGCGCGATGCCCTGAGGGTACACCCCCGGGGGGACCGATCGCGCCCGCTCACCGGGGTCTTCCGGACGCGGTCGCCGCACCGCCCGAACCCCATCGGACTCCATCGGGCGAAGGTCCTCCGGGTACGGCGGAACGGCCTCGACGTAGGCCCGATCGAGGCGATCGACGGGACCCCGGTGGTCGACATCAAACCGGTCGTGGCGGACGCCGACGACTCCTAGCCGCGACCCTGCTCGACCCGAGATTCCCTCGACACCTCGGAGGGGCCGCATCGAGCCCTCCTGCGAACAGCTCTTCCCTTGGTGGGGCTGCCGGCCCCTCGCATGAAGGCGATCCAGGACTACTATCCGGACGAGCTCGCTCACTGTTTCGGCTGTGGCCGCCTTAACGTAGAGGGCCATCGGCTCCGCAGCTTCTGGGAGGGAGAGGAGACCGTCGCCCGGTTCACGCCCCAGCCGTACCATACCGCGATCCCGGGGTTCGTGAACGGAGGAGTCCTTGCCTCCCTGGTCGACTGTCACGGGACCGGGACCGCTGCCGCCGCGGCGTACCGTGCCGAGGGGCGGGAGATGGATACGCTTCCTCCGCATCGATTCGTGACGGCCTCGCTCCGGGTGGATTACCTGAGACCCACACCGCTCGGGCCCGAGCTCACCGTCCGCGGTCGGACGAAATCGCTGAAGGGACGCCGGGTGGTCGTCGAGGCCGAGATCCTCGCGGACCACGAGGTCACGGTGCGGGGCGAGGTCGTCTGTGTCGAGATGCCCGACTCGATGCGACCGCGCGCGAGCGTCAGCTCGCTCGGGCACCCGTCGGGATAGGCCGAACTGTTCCGTGACCCGGGCGGACGACGGGGCGCCGCGTCTCGCTCGATCGGCGCGCCGCGGTCGACGGTAACTGCGGCGGTTCGGAAGGTACTGGGAGGGAGAGGGCCATCCGCGGGCCGCCGGGGGGATAACCGCTACGATGCCGGCCACGAGCGAGCCGCGACGTCGCCGTGGAGCGTGCGGGACCTCGGACCCCCCTCGTCCTGTCGCCCACAACGGTTTCCGGGCAGAGCGCACGGTCTACGGCACGGGGAGAACGGTCTCACCATCACGCGTCCCTCCGCGCTGCGCGGGTGGGATGCGAGGGACGGGGCGCGCAGGCGCCGGCCCGATGCGTGGTCACTGCGGCCAAGCGTAGCCGGGAAGTACTACATGCGGACGCGGTCATGAGTGCGTTAGATGGTGAACGGTGCTTAACACAAGTCTCAAGAGCTGTCCGGACCCCCGTTCCCCCGGATGAGCGAGGGCTCTCCTTGGCTCGGAATGACCGCGGGCTCCCCGTCCGGGGGCGAGGGGCGATGGCACCGTTCTCCGCCGGACTTCCCGATATCCGCGCATCGCGGCCGGCTCTTGGTGACGATCGTCCTCATCGCCACGGGTCTCCTCGTGGTTCTGCTCGTGGCGATTCCCTTCGTCGTGCCGCATCAGACGCTGCCGATGGCCATCATCGTCTTCATCTCGGTGTTCACGGTGATCGCCGCCCTTGTCGCGGGGATCGCCGGGGCGTACCTGTTCCTGACGCGAGATTCCTCCGTCGCCCCTGCCCCGGGCCCGTCCCCATCGGAGTCCGTGGGGGTTGCACCGCCCGCCTCGGATCGGGCCCCGCTGTCGGATCGAGAGCTGGAGCACCTAGTCCTGCGGGTCTTAGAGGGAGACGAGCGCCAGCTCATGGCGGCTCTTCTGACCGGCCGGGGGGACGTTCTGCAGAAGGAGCTCGTCAAGGCGACGTCCTTCTCGGAAGCGAAGGTGAGCCGGTTGCTCGACCGGCTCGCGGCCCGTGGCCTCGTGGTCCGAGAACGGCAGGGAATGTCGAACCGGGTCCGTGCGACACTTCGACGTGCGTAGTGCCGGCGGGAGTTGTTGCGGGAAACTGCAATGGCTTGCAGTTCTCCGCCGTCGCATCTAAGGGCCGTTTCGGCGCACTCGAAGGCTAGAGGTCGAGCGCAGATGGCACGGGTGACGAACCGACAGTTGAGCCCGCTCGCATGGCTCGGGATTGCGCTGGTCGTGGGAATCGCGTTGTTGGCGATTTTCGGCGCGCTGGCGTTCTCGACGTGGGGCAGGCCCTACGCGGATGGGTCCTACGGCATGATGGGCGGCGGGAACTGGGGATGGGCGGCTCTACTGATGGGCATTCCCGCGGTGATATTGATCATCATTCTGGTCGTCGTCCTGGTGGGGATCCGGGACGCGGGCCCGGTGACCGTCGCCAGCCCTCCGTTGACCGCCCTCGAGACGCTGAACGTCCGGTACGCACGGAACGAGCTCTCGCGGGAGGAGTACCTGAGGATCCGGTCCGATCTCACCGGGACCCCGGGAGGCCGGGAATGAGCGCGAGAGCGATCGGAACGGACTGGCTGTATGCCAGCGGGGCCCTGTCACGGCAGGAGTGGCGGCGCCTCCGTCCTACGGATCCGCTGGCCGGGAGCCCGCTGGACGTCCTCACCGAGAGGTACGCCCGAAAGGACGTGTCGCGAGAGGAGTTCCTGCAGATCCTGGCCGACCTCACCGCGGTGACGCAGACGGTACCGTCCGGAACTCCCGGGAGATCGGGATGACCCCAGACCGAGGGTCCACGGACGAGCTCCACGAAGAGGGGTTCCGACGGGGCGCGGACTGGCTCTACGCGAGCGGCTACATCGGGAGGTGCGACTGGACGTATCTCCGCCTCGCGCTCCCCCTCGAGGTTCTGGCCGACCGGTATGTCCGGAAGGAGATCACACAAGAGGAATACATCCGGATCCGCGACGACCTTACCGGAGACACCGGGAGGCAGGAATGAACGCGTCCCCGGCCGATCCGGACCGTCTCTACGCCGGCGGCGCCATCTCCCGGGAAGAGTGGATCCGGCGCCGGCGGGCGGGACCGACCGTCCGCTTACCGAACGTCGGTGGGGAGGAGACGGGATCGCGAGGGTACGGCCGCGCCGGCCGAGTACCGCGCGCATGGATCGCTCTGGCCGGTGTCGCTCTGGCGGCCATCCTCGTGGTCTGGGCGGTCGCCGCCGGGCTCGGCAGTGGGCCGGCGAACACGTCGTACGGTGCGGTGGACCAGCTGTCCCCATCCCAGCTCGAATCGTTGAACTCCACCGCGACCCACGCCGCGGTCGATGCCACGAACCACACGCTCTGGTTCCCCTCCGGGCCGGTGCATCTGGTCGTCTATGCATCCCCGCCCAGTCACGACATGGCGTTCGTCGTCCAGGGACTCGTCAACCCGACGATTCACGTCGCCTCGGGATCCCGGGTGTCGGTGACCGTGGTGAACATGGACCCGGACATGTCCCACGATTGGGCGCTCGGAAGGAACGGTCCACCGTTCGGGTACGGATCGATGATGGGATCCGGAATGATGATGTCGACGGCGATGTTGGATCCGGCCTCGAGTTCCGGCTACTGGTGCCAGGCGTCCACGTTCACGGCGGAGCCGGGTCAGTACTGGTACCTCTGTACCTATCCAGGGCACGCGTCCTCGGGAATGTACGGAAGTTTCGATGTCGGATAGACGGGACCCCGGGTCATTCCGGCTCCTAGCCTGTGAGAGGCGACGATGACGGACACGGGACTCGCCGCCGCCCCGGGCCCGGCGGGAGTTGCCCCCCCTCGGGGCGCCGGCGGTCCCCGCCGGTCCTCCCGTTGGAGAGAACTTCGCAAGCCTCGCGCCATGCGGAACCGTTCCGGTCCGCGGCCCCGGCCTTCGAAGGATGTGGCGCGGGCCCGACGCGATGGATTCGCGACCGTGGTGATCGCGGCAGGCACGGCGTTCGTGGGGATGGCGATCTACGGGGTAGTCACCTTCTCCTCGTACCCAGGGCTCGCAACGATGGTACTAGGTAGCAGCAACGGCGGATGGATCGCAGCCGCGATGACCCTGCCCGTCGCGGTCCTCGTCCTCGCCCTCTTCGTCACTCTGGTGCGATCCCCGTCGCGAGAGGAAGACGGGGTGAGCACCGAGCCGGCCCCCTGACGTACGTGCGGGTCGAGCGTCCCGGCATCGCGATCGACCGAGAAGAACCCGCTCACGGTGTCCGCGATCCCGGCTCCCTTCCTCGTGTCTTCGGGACCGCCCCGCACCCCTCGCGCCGGCTCCGGCGAGATGGCCCCCTCCGCCGTTCCGTCCTTCCTTCGAGCGAACGGGGGGTCAACGGAGAGAGATCCACCGGAGCGAGAGAGAGTTGAGCACCACCGAGGTGGAGGAGAGCGCCATCGCCAGCGCGCCGGTGATCGGTAGGAAGTTGTACACCCCGAGACCGAAGGCCGGGACCAGGGCCCCGGCGGCGATCGGCAGAAGGACCGCGTTGTAGCCCAGCGCCCAGGTCAGGTTTCCCCGAACCTTCCGGACGGTCCGGCGGCCCGTACGGAGGGCGAGCGCGACCCCCCGGAAGTCCGAACGGACCAGGACCACTCCGCCGGTCTCCTTCGCGACGTCGGTCCCCGCCCCGATCGCGATGCCGAGGTCCGCGGTCGCGAGCGCGGGGGCATCGTTGATCCCGTCGCCCACATAGCCTACGTGTCGACCCTGGGCCTGGAGCTCCTGGATGAGGCTCAGCTTGCCCTGCGGTGTCATCCCCGCGTGCACCTCGGAAATGCCGACCTGCTGCGCGACATGGCGTGCCGCGGCTTCGTGGTCGCCCGTCACCATGACGACGGAGATCCCATCCCGGGCGAGCGCCGCGACCGCGTCCCGAACCCCCGGCGCCACTTCGTCCGCGAACCCGAGAAGGCCGGCGAGGCGGCCGCCGTCGAGAAGGAGAGACCAGCTCTTCCCTTCCGAGGCCAATCGGCGAGCTTCTCCGGCCATCGCACCGAGGTCGACCCCGGCTTCCTGGGCCGCCGAACCCCGTAGAATGGAGATGGACCGGCCGTCCGAGGTGCCGCGGATCCCGCGGCCCGCCTCAGCGGTCAGGTCCCGGAACACGTAGGGACGGATCCGCTCTCGTTCGGCCCGTGCGCGCACCGCGAGCGCGAGGGGATGCTCCGAACCCTGTTCGAGGCCGGCGGCGAGTCCGAGCAAGGTTTCGTCGGTCACTCCGGGAACGGGGAGGAGGTCGGTCAGGCTCGGCTCGCCCCGGGTCAGGGTGCCCGTCTTGTCCGACAGCACAACGTCGATCCCGCTCGCCCGTTCGAGCGAGTCGCGTCCCTTGAAGAGGATGCCTTCCTCGGCCGCCCGACCCGTGCCCACTACTATGGCGGCCGGGGTCGCGATACCGAACGCACACGGGCAGGCGATGATGACGACCGAAACGAACACCAGCAGTCCCAGGGTGACGCCAACGCTGCCGAGGAAAAACCAGCCCAGGGCCGCGGCCGCCCCCAGTGCGAGGACCACGGGCACGAAGCGCGAGGCGATACGGTCCGCGAGCTGCTGGAGCGGTACGCGACTCGTTTCCGCCTCGGTGACGAGCTGGCCGATCTGAGAGAGCAACGTATCCGCCCCGACCTTGGTCGCCTCGACCGTGAGGAGCCCTTCCCCGTTGATCGCGCCGGCAATGACGGGGTCTCCCGGCTTCTTTTCCACCGGGAGGCTCTCTCCCGTGAGGATCGCCTCGTTCACCGCGGAGCGCCCTTCCATCACCGTTCCGTCCGTGGGGAAACGGCCGCCGGGCCGGACCCGGAAACGCTCGGAGACCTGCACCTCTGTCACCGGGACCTCGACCTCCCGACCGTCCCGGAGGACGAGTGCGGTGGTCGGCAGTTGTTCTTTGAGCGTCCGCAGGGACCCGCGCGCCTTCTCTCGGGTCAGGTGCTCGAGGTAGTTGCCGGTCAGGATCAGGGTCACGATCAGCGCGGAGGCATCGAAGAAGTACTGGGGAGACACCCACGACGGTAGCAGGACCGCGGTCGCGCTGTACGCAAAGGCGACGGTGGTACCGACCGCGATCAGGACGTCCATGTTCCAGACCCGATTGCGGTGCGCGTCGTAGGTCCCGCGGTAGAACTGAAGTCCGGGATAGAACTGTACGATCGCCGCAAGTCCGAAGGCGGCCCACGGCCAGTCCGGGAACGGCTGGCCGTACGAGAGGACGAGGATCACCAGGGAGAGGGGCCAACCCACGGCGAGGCGTTGCTTCAGCCGCGTGAGCTGTCGCTCGGGCGCGGAGAACTCCTGAAGGCACGAGGAGGAACAGAAGAAGTAGGTGCGGTTCTCCCGGGCGAGGGTCAGATCTGCGGTGTGTTCATCGACGAACATCCCGCAGATCGGGTCGGTGGCCATCGCCGGAAGTCCCTAACCTCGGCGGATCACATGGGGTGCGCGGGCCCGGCGGACGGTCCGCCTGCGCCCCGACGCGACTCGTAGGTCTTCTTGCAGCCTTCGCTGCAGAAGTAGACGGTCTCGGTCCCGTAGGTCCCTTTCGCCGCGGCGCGCTCGGGGGCGACGCTCATGCCACATACGGGGTCCTTCACTTGCGTCATGCTAATGCACCACTAGTATTGCATGCGTTAGCCATATTTATCCTCAACCTTCCGACTGTGTCGGACGCGGGGAGCCGATAGGATTAATGTAAATATGCGGTAATGAGCGTTAGGCACAACCATGCGGCGGATATTCGTGGGTGGGGCGTGAGGTCCGAGGACCCACGGCAGGCGGTCAGCATGGCACGGGCAAGGCCGAGTCCGAAGCCTCGTCCCCCCGCGAAGCGCGCAATGCATCACCGTTCGGCAGGGGGCGTGGCCGTGGATTTTGTCAACACGGTGGCCTGCCGGGCCTGCCGGACCTCTGACGGCCTCGCGTCTCCCGCGGAGTTTGCTCGGTGGAACCGGGCGCATCCGGATCTGCCGCGCTTCTTGGCGGTGGGCTCGTCCCTGGGGGAGCTCCGGCTCCTGCGGGAAGAGCTCCGAGCATCCTTCCAGGCCGAGACCGAGCACCGTCCTCCGAACCCTCGGTCGCTGGCCCGCCTGAATCGGACCCTGCACGGCTTCCGGACGCACCTTCACGCCCGGTACGACGAGGGCCACTGGCGGTTCGATGAGGTTCCCGAAGTCGCCACACCGGGCCAGAGGTGGATGTCGGCGATGGTGCGCGCCGCCACGGAACTATTGGGAGGGTCGCAGGCCGAGAAGCTCCGTAAGTGCCAGGCTCCCGAATGCGACCACTTCTTGGTGAGTCGGATGCGGGCGCAGCTTTGGTGCTCGCCTACCGGATGCGGCAATCGCGTCCGAGTCGCCCGTCACTACCGGAAGGTGAAGAGGAAGCGGGGCGGCCGTCGTTCGGGGGACCGCGCCGGACCCTCCTCGCGCGGCCGCGCACCTCGCCCCGGGGGATCGTGATCCGCGGGGAAGCTGCCCGTTTCCTCTCGAGTGCCACAATCCCCGGTCGAAAGAGCTCTCACCTCTCGGGCAAGATCGGAGCGAGCTCACGGTAGCACCGTCCCGCGAAGGGCGCTCGCCCGGGGGGGTGAAGGGGTGTCTCCGCTTCCCGGCGCGGAGGTCGGGCCCCAACCGGCAGGCCGTTCGAAAATCCGAGGTCCGGGGAGAGGGACTCGAACCGCCGGGCGGTTCAAATTTCGTGAAACATGGACCGTCGGCCCCACGACTTGCAGATCGCGAGACCCTGGGGGGATGCACGATGTCCTATCTCGGGAACCGGTGCCGAGAGCCCTGGTAGGGAACCTGCTCCCGGCGAAGGAACCGCTCGGTCGTCACCGAGAAGCGGACCGGGCGACCAACTGGACAGGGTTTCCATCCGGATCCGCGACCCATGCGCCTCGCAAGGTCCCGGCGAAATCATGCGGTGGGCTCAGCGTTGGGGCGCCCTGCGCATTGAACCAAGAGAGCGCGGTGTCCACATCGCTGACCCAGAGCACAACTTCGCCTCGCGGAGGGCCCCCGCCGCCAGAGTATCCGTGATGGCGTTGGAGCGCGTCGAGGGTCGAGACCGCCAGATTCAGGGGGCCGAGCTCCATCTCGACATGGTCCGGAGCACCTTGCTTCGGCGTCCGGAACGTCTCGGTGGTCCTCAAGAGGTCGTGGTAGAATCGGAGTGCCTTATCGATGTCCCTCGTGTAGATGTTGAACACGTGATTCGTGAATGTCGGACGATGGGTGGCGTCGGCGGTCGTCGTCACGGGGAGTCGGGTCGTGAACCCCACCGGGTTGCCGTCGGGATCGGCAACCCTCGCGCTGTGCACGTACCCCCCAAAATCGTGCGGGGGACTCAGGGAGGGCGCGCCCTTGGACGTCGTCCATCCGTACGCCCCGTCAACGTCATCGGTGAAGAGGACGAGCTCCCCGCGGGGGGGTCCGCGACCGGTGCGGATGTGGTGGTGGCGGCTCACGGCATCAAAGGTCGCGACGCCGAGATTGAACGGGCCGAGCTGCAGCTCGACATGGTCCGGAACGCCTTCCTCGGGTATCCGAAAGATCTCCGTGAAGCCCAACGAGTCGCAGTAGAACCGGAGCGACCGCTCGATGTCGTGCACATAGAGATTGACCTGAGGATTCGCGAACTCGACCCGCGGCACGGACCCCTTCGGCTCTGACATCTGCCCTTCTCCCTCCCGTTCAGGAGGGTACTCCCCCGGTTCCTCTTCCGCGTGATAAACCGTCGGGGAGTCCCGCTCCTAAAATCGGCCTGTCGCCTCTCCCCTCGGATGGATCAGACAGACCTGGGCATCTTCACCCGACTGGTGGCCACCGACGCCCTGCTTTCGGACGAGGCGATCGCCCGCGAAGTCGGACTCACCGGTAAGGCAGTCCGAGCCCGTCGCAAGCGGATGGAGGCCACGGGAGTTCTGACGGAGTACGGCATCCACCCTGCGGCAGAGATTCTCGGACGACATGCGCGGACGTGGCGATTCGTGGGAAAGGACCGGCTCGCGTTGCCCGTTGCCCAACTGGAGGAAGTCGAAGACCTGGCCTACGTGCTGAGCTTCCGCCCGAACCTCCACATGGCGGTTCGATTTACGAGGACTCCCGACCCTCCGAGCGACCCGTGTCTCTCCAGGATCCTCGGCCAACCGCTCGAAGGACCTCCAGATACGCACCCTCCGGCTTCGTCCATCGGCGCCGACAACCTCTCCCGGGTGGATTGGCGGGTCTTGGAAGCGGTGGTTCGAGCTCCCCGTGCGCCGTACTCCACCAAGGCAAAGCAGGCGAGCGTCTCGACCCGGACCTTTCGGATCCACCAGTCGAGGTTGGAGGCGGCCGGGGCCCTGGCATGTGTCATGCTCCTGAACCTGGAGCGAGAGCCAGGGCTCGCAACCTACGGAATCTGGCTTAGGGTGGACGATTCGTTCGACAAGAAGGCCGTGGAGCTGCCGCGACTGTGGGACCGTCCGCACTGGACGCAGAATCCTCGCGGAGTCTATCTGCTCGGCAGCGCCGAGAACTACTTCGCGGCGCGCGAGCTGGAACTCCAACTCCGATCGCTTCCGGGCGTCACCGGCGCCGACCCTCTCATCCCCGCGGGAGGGTTTTTTGCGCGTGAGCGACTGCTCGGGTGGATTCGGGCCGAGCGCTGCCGTCGATTCCCGTCACCCCGTCGGGAGTAGGTAGACGTCTCGCCCATGCTGCCTGTCCGATTCGGACGCTCCGGCGCGCTCTCTGGACGGGGACCCAGACGGAGATTGACCGATCTCGGGGGACTCCTGCGGATGCGGGCGGGCGCGCTGAACCTCGCGACGCAAGGAGACGCGAGGGATCTCGCCCATCCGATCCTCGTTCGCCGCCCGGCGCTCCTTCTTCCGACCTGGTAGTCACGCAACCGTTCACGAACGTGGTGGGGGAGGCCTACCTGTAGTATGTCAGGACATGTTGCCGGGTGAGCTGTCAGGAGATCTTGCCGCCCTCAGCCTCTCCTGAGACGCTTCTTGCTCATCAACTTCGGGTCGTGGTACGCCTCGTGCGGAGTGGCCCATCCGATACCCCCGTGAATCCGCTGGCGATTGTACTGCCGTCTCCAGGCGTAGAGCTCACGTCGGAAGTGGCCGAGAGAGTGGAAGTGCACCCTCCCCACGAGCTCCTGGGTGAGAATGCCATGGAACCGCTCGAGCGTCCCTCGCCCTCTCGGGTTGTACGGCCTCCCGTAGATCACCGGGATACCTCGACCCGCGCAGTACTCGCGGAACTCCTTCGAGATGAAGCAACTCCCGTTGTCGACGTAGAGTGCCTTGGGCTGACGCCCGCCCTTGAGTGCCCACCAGAGGTTGTTCGTGGCTTCTCGGGTCCGCTCCCGAAGGTAGGCCCGAGCCATCACCAGGTATCGGGAGCGATCGTCCAGCACGGTGTGCACATAGACGTGTCCGCGGACCCCGGCGATACGGAACTTGTAGACGTCCACCTGCCACAGGGAGTCCACGTGCCGTCGTTGGAACCGCTTGAACGGCGTGGGTTTCTGGACGCGGCGAATCATGAAACCGTGGCGCTTCAGCACCCGGTGGACGGTGGTCCCGCTCACATGGACGCCCCGACGACGGAGGATCGCGTGGATGCGGAGCGCTCCCCAGGCGGGGTGGCGGCGCCTCAGCTGGAGGATGCGGTTGACGAGGTTTCCGTGGATCCGATTCGGGCTTCGGTGAGGGCGGCGAGAGTCAGCGCGGAGCCCCTCGATACCTTCCTCTCGGTAGTTTCGGCACCAGTAGCGGAGGGTCCGCTCGGAGATGCCGAAGAGTTCGCAGATCTCCGCAGTCCGAACTCCTTTCTCGAGATGCTGCTTGACGGCGTGCAGTCGGAGACGAACATCCTCCTTGACCAAGGCCACCCCTTCCCGGGGGCGGCAATATGTCCTGACAATTCAGGCGGCAAGATGTCCGGCTACACTACACCTACCGTAGCTGTTCACTGAATTGAGCGTGCTGAACGCGCGCGTTCAGCCCCCTCGTTTCAGCGAACTGCTTCAAGCGGTTGACGGCCCTCAGTCGTGGAGGTGGAATTCACCTGACGTATGCTTTAGGATTGCCGTGCTAGAACATGACACCAGCCAACGGGGCGAGGCAATGTCCTCGAATCCGGAACGCAGAATGTGGACGCGTCCTACACGACTACTGTTAGCCATTGCAATCGCCGGGATTTTGGTAGCGGCGGGTCTATTGTCGGCCGTCACCTTTGGTTGGGGGCCGTTCGCAAGGTCTCCCTCCGTTCAAGAGGGTCCGGCCGTGTCCATTGCGATAGACCCAGACTCTGCGCTGACGGCGCAAGTTGGGTTGGCCTCGACCCTTGCCGGCAATGTGACCGTGCAAATTTCAGCGATGCTACCGTCGACCCATAGTTACGTGGCGGCAAGCCTGAACGGCCTCTCCCCGACGTCGAATCCGTACGCCGAGGAACTCTTCAACTGGAGTGGCCCGGCAGTCAGTGCAATTTCTGGAAATCTACTACCGCAGTTTTACCCTGTCGATAGCGCCTGGCTCGCGACGATAGGTCCCTTGACCACGAGCATCAGCCTGCAGCTGTCCGCGACCTTGAATGTCGTCCGCAACGGCTCGGTTCAGGTATACACCTATACCAACAATATTCCCTTCAACCCCCGAGCGCCTCCTGCGTCATTCTCGGCGGCCGTATCGTTTGCACCGACGCCCACGTTCACCGTTCCCCTTCCGCCCACTTCGTCGACGGCCGCTTCGTTTTCCCCAGCTCATCCGATCCCCAACCCGTGCACCCCGGGTTATTACTGGTATCCCGTGAATACGACCGTGCTGGACAACATCACCTTCCCGCTCGTGATGGTCGATGTCGCCGGCTCGCCCAGTGGCTCCGAGGTCGCCTATTCGCTCCACTATGATACCGGAACGTTCGAAGTGAGCTTCAACAGCGCCACGGGATACAGCACCTCGAGTTCGACCCTCTCCGGACTCCAGATGTCGACCAACGCCTCCGGCTCGGCGACCCAGACCAACTTCCAGGAGGTCACCGAGGACGCTGCGGCCAACACGTTCTCCGGTGGACACCCGGTTACAATGATCGGGCTGGCCGACGTGAACATGGGTGTCCTGAACTATCGGTACGACTACCTGAATGAGTACTGTGAGCCCATCTCGTACACTGACGAATACCAGACGATACTGAATCCTCTGGGTCTCTCCGGTTCGAGCTTCACGTTCCTCAAGGCAGCCATGCCGACGTGGTTCCCTCAGTTCATGAGTTCGGAGAGTGATTGGGGGACTATCCCTCCCCCAATATCGCTGCCGTACCCGAGTGGGCAGTTCAATCTCTACCAGGTGATGAGCAATGCCACTGGGTACAGTAATGCCAATTCGACGCTCCATGGCGTAGTTGACTTCCTTACCTCGCTCTCAATGAACCTGGGTATCGCCGCGGCGGCCTCTGCGGCACTTGGGTTCATTCCCGGGAGCGGCGACGCCAGCGCGGCTGCGTGTCTCGCGGCGATCGCAGCGATCACCGGATACATTGCGGGCTTTGCAACCCTGATGAGCTCGATCAGTTACTCGACCTCGGTCCACTACGCCATCGAAGGTTACGGAGTCGGCAACTCACCGGGTGCGGAATACCAAGGCACACTGTCGGGCTCAGTTTGGGAGGATTCCGTATCAACCTCACTCCAAGTCTCTGGGCAGAATCTCGAGCCTTTGATGCCTATGGTCTACGTGAGCGTTGCCTAGTACTACTCAGGGAGTATCTGTCCACGGAGTTGAGCGGGTGAACTGAACCGCGAGCAGGTTCCCCTCGACCGAAAGTACTTTCTCCGGCCTCCCCTTGGGGAGTTGCCCGGGGGCGAATGGCGGCTCGGGATCTTCCTCTCCGTCTCGCTCCCGAGGACGAAGGTCCCATCACGCTCGACCAAAAGGAACGGCGGGAGATCCTGCGTCGGCTCGAACGCCTCGAGAAGCTCGAGGCGGAACACGAGCAGCTCCGTCGAGAGAACCAAGAGCTCCACCGGAAGCTCGGGGAGCGAGAACGGGAACTCGAACGGCTCAAGCGCCATCTCGCCTCCCTGCATGTCACCACGCCTCCCTCGAAACAGGTCGACCGACCCTCGATGCCGGCGCCGTCGGAACCTCGGGCGAAGGGCCGGCGTCCGGGCGGCCAACCCGGCCACGCCCCTCACTACCGCCCTCGGCCCGACCACGTGGACGAGACCCTCGACCTGACCCTCGATCGGTGTCCCGACTGTGGGAAGCGACTCGGCGACTCCTCGGACTCCTACGAGCGCTTCGTCACCGAACTTGTCCCCGCCTACCTGTTCGTCCTGCGGATTCTCGTGCGCCGCTACTGGTGCTCCCGCTGCCACCACTACGTTCACGCGAGCACCGACCAAGCGCTCCCGGGCCGCCAGTTCGGCCCGAGGCTCGCGAGCACGATCGTCCTTCTCTCGATGATGGGCCTCCCCGTGAGGCGCATCCAGGAAGTGGTGGCCGCGATGGTCGGGCTCGAGGTCAGTGTCGGCGAGGTCCAGGATCTGCTGGAGTTCTCGGCCGAGCAGTTGGGACCGGAGTACGCCCGGATTCGGCGGGAGGTGCGCCGAGCGCACCTGGTCCAGCCCGATGAAACCTCGATGAGAGTCGGGGGCGCCAACTGGTGGGCCTGGTCGTTCGCGACCGAGCGCGCCGCCTACTATGAGCTCGACCCGAGTCGCGGGCAGGATGTCGTGAAGCGGGTGCTGGGTCGGGACTTTCCCGGGACCGTGGTCTCGGACGACTGGTGCGCCTACAATTGCCTCGGACCTGACTTCAACAGAAGTGTGATCTTTACCTCGAGAAACACATAGCCCCTGAATCGTAATGATGATACTGGGCCTATTCTCGCCGCTGCTTTGTCGAGTGGAGCCGACGTCGCTAAATAGGTTATAGTCTCTGTACTCTCGTGCACTTCGAGTGGCGGAACTCCCGGGGTTACCGTTACCTCTACATCGTCGAGAACCACTGGACGCCGAAGGGACCCCGGCGGAAGTGGCAGCTCTATGTCGGAACCGCGGCGTCGCTCCATCGCCGATTGAGCACTCCCGGGAGCGTCCACCTGCGCTCCTTTCCCTTCGGGAAGATCGCCGCTTTGTTGCGCGCCGCCCAGGAGACGGGTCTTCTCGCCTCCCTCGACCGGCATCTCCGCCGTCGAGCCCAGGCCGGCCCGTCGGTGGCGCAGTATCTCCTCCTTCAGCTCCTCGGACGGGTCGAGCGGCCGATGAGCCGAGAGCGGATGGCGGAGTGGCTACCCGCCTCCATCCTTCCGATTCTATGGGGGCATCGCAGTCGGCCCTCCGGGGAGACCCTGCGCCGATACCTCCGCCGGCTGCTCGACACGGGCCGACGAGCGAGTGAGGGCCAGCCCATCCTCGCCCGCACGGTGACTCGCCAGGTCGAGGAGGAGGTCTTTCGGAACCTCCTGGCGAAGGGAATCCCTCCGCAGTGGCTGCTGTTCGACACGACCAACTTCTACACCTATCACCAGGAACGACGGTTCTCGCAGAAGGGCCACTCGAAAGAACGACGGGCCGACAAGAACCTCACCGGACTCGGTCTCGTGACCCTCGGGGCGATCCCCGTCCTTTCCGAGACGTATGCGGGCAACGAGGCCGACCCCCAGGTGTTCGCTCGAGTCTTCGAGGCGCTCCTGGTGCGCCTCGAACGCCTCGAAGTCAACACCGAGGCGATGGCCCTGGTGTTCGACCGCGGAGTGAACTCCACCGACAACTTCGATGAGGTGCTCGGAGCGATGCACGTCATCGCCGCCCTCAATCGACAGGACGCTCGCGCGCTCCTCGCGACTCCCCTCTCCGAGTTCCATGAAGTGATGAAGGACGCCGAGGAGAAGGCGGTCCTCGGCTATCCCACCCACTGGGCCGGGTTCGGGCGGACGTGGCGGACCCTGGTGGTCCATCGAATGGCCACGGCACGCCATCAGGAAGTCCGATGGGAGAGGACCAAGCGAAAGGTCCTCGCGCAGGTCGACCAGTGGCGAGGCTCCCTCGCTCGGGGAGCGCCGGGCCGCTCCCAGAAGGCCTTGATCCGCAAGCTGGTGGAGCTGATCCCTCGCGACTACCACGGAGTGTTTGACTATGGCGTTGAGCGCAAGGATGGCAAGTTCTGGCCCCGATGCACGATCCCTCCGGAGGCTGAGCTCCGACTGAGGAACTCCTTCGGACGGACGGCGATCATCACCGACCTCGATCGAAAGGTGCTCTCGGACGGAGAGCTGGTGAAGGGGTATCTCGCGCGCTGGGAGATCGAGGAGGACTTCAAGTGGCTGAAGGACCGCTTCGTGCTCTCGGTCAAGCCGGTGTGGGTCTGGAACGACGCGGCGGTCGGAGGCCACGTGTTCCTGTGCGTGATGGGACTGATGCTACTGAGGTATCTGCAGTGGGAGGCGAGGGAGCTCGGGCATTCGATGAAGGAGCTCCTCGATACGCTGGACGGGATCCGTGTGGCGGTGGTCAAGAATGGAGCGGGTCGAGGCGATCTCGTTGTCGAGGAGATGACCCGACCTCAGGCTCGACTGTTCGCGGAGCTCAATCTCGGGAAGCTGATCCCGAAGTAACGGGAAGCCGGCCGGCCGGGGCTATGCGATCCTCGTCAGAGAATTCGTACTTCTGTTGAAGTCAGGTCG
>JBJKRJ010000052.1:0-104943 GCA_046704665.1 Thermoplasmata archaeon
CGGACCACACTTGCTCGAGCGCCGCTTCCAGCCATTTGTAGTTTCCGCACATCGATCCGACAGGGAGTCGGACCAGCCGGGGATCGACAGAGCAACAGTGCGTACCTTGGGATTCGTTAGACACGCCCAACGAATCCCAGCACGGGCGCCTCCTCCCGGACCGGCAGAGAAGCTCGGTGGATTCGTACCGTCAGATGGTCGAGTCATGTCGCAAGCGGAGGCGCTGCCCGGAGCACGAGACTCGCTCCCTGAAGTCACGGGACCTTCATCGCGCCGTCTCGTAGTGGAGGAACATCTCGCCCGCCTCGAACCGTCGGACTTCGACGAGCCGAAGCGTCAGCGGGTCCTCCAGCTCGCCGAAGAATCGACGGCCTTTCCCCAGGACGACGGGGCAGACTGCAAAGAGATACTCGTCGATCAGGCCCAGCCTCATGAGCTGCCCTCCGAGGTCCGGTGCGACCACGACCATATCCTTGCCCGGTTCCTCTCTCAGCCGGGCGACGGCCGCCGCGGCGTCGCCGGGGAG
The DNA here is from genome assembly GCA_046704665.1 of Thermoplasmata archaeon. Classification (GTDB taxonomy): domain Archaea; phylum Thermoplasmatota; class Thermoplasmata; order Lutacidiplasmatales; family UBA184; genus Lutacidiplasma. The sequence goes on from JBJKRJ010000052.1 coordinate 527, forward strand.
CCTTCTGGAGTTGGCCCACCCGACCGGTACCTGCGAGTCCGAGATGACGACCTTCTGACCTGAGTTTTACGAACTAGGGGAAGCGGCCGTCAGAAACGCTGTGGGGCGTACTTGCCCTAATTCGGGACTCGACGGGCGAGTTTCAGCACCGTGACGAGCTCCTTCCGCTCATCGCGTACTTTCTCGAGGACGAACCGTCCTCCCTTGCCCTTCAGGTCGGTGACGGCCGCCACGCGGATCCCGCTCAGCGACCGCGCGAGGCGGTCGATCGGGATCCGAACACCAAGCTCCTTCTCCGCCCTCAGCTGGACCCACCGATAGAACAGGAGCCCCATCACGCACAGGAAGGCGTGGACCCGAATCCGCCGGTCCTTCCGATGGAAGATCGGCATCACCGGCATCAGCAGTACGTCCTTGAGGACGTGGAAATCCTCTTCCATCGCCGACCGCGCGAAGTATGTCCGCACGATCTTCTCGCCCGACCAGTCCGTCCGGTCGGTGAACAACACCGTCTTGCCGAAGCCCGAACGCAGTTCCTTCTCCTTCTTCGGATCGACCCACGCCCGGACCTGGAACCTCGAGTCCAGGGTCGCTCCCACGTGATACTTGAACACCCCGCGCCACTTCGGTGGTAGCGCATCCTCGATCCGTTCCGTCAGGCTCTGGACCGTCGACCGTCGCCCGCGATGCGGGCGCGAGAGCCGTTGGGCGATCTCATGGCACTGGGCGAGGAACCGCCCCTTCGCCCGCTCGTAGTCTCGCTCCTGCCGATGGTGCGCCGATTCGTTGTAGGCGACCACTACCGTACCGGGAATGCCGAGGACGGTCCGCGAGATGCGGAACCCGCGGATCAACTCGCCTTGCTCCGTCAGATACAGTCGTCCATAGGCGCTCATCGGCCGCGCGAGCAGGTCGACCACCTGGACCCGTTTCAACGAACTGACGAAGTGGGTCCGATGATGGGCGAGGAGCCGCCATCCCTCCTCCGAGCTCACCCCCTTGTCGAACACGAACACCAGCTCTTCGCTCGCCACGCCGAGCTTCAGCAGTGTGTCGAGCATCTCCTCGACCACTTCCTGGAACAGCTTCGCGTCATTCTCGTTCCCCGGGAACACCTCGTGGAAGACGGGGAGATGCTCTGCGGTCACCGCAGTCGCGAGACCGACCAGCTTCGCCTGGGCATTCCCGTCCTTCGCGTGGCCGACCTTCGGCAGCTGCCGGTCCGGGTCCCCTTCGCTCGGCTGTTGCTCTGTCGAGAAGTTCGTCGGATCGAAGAAGACGAGCGAGGGTCGGTAGCCGAGGTCGACCATCCGTCGGGCGAGCCCGAAGGTGACCTCGCGAACGTTCTCCTCGGTCAGCTTGTCCATGTGGTAGAGGTAGCTGCGCGAGGTCAGGGATGGCATGTCAGGGATCAATAGCTTGAGCAGCGACCCCTGGAACCACTCCGGCATCCGATTCTTCGAGAGCGGTTCCTCCGCTCGAGCGCAGATGAACGCGAGGCAGGCGAGCGCCGTGGCGCGGGACCCGGTCCACTCTTCGATGATCCGTGTCAGGCCGAGCTCCTCCTCCACGCCGAGGAACGCCGCGAGGGTGCCGAAGGGGAACGACTCGACCTCCACCTCGGGGATGCGGGCCTTCTCGGCAGCGAGAAGGCGGGCGATCAGTTCCGAATCGGGTCCGAGATACCGGTTCAGGACGACGGTAGGTGTGCCATTGACCCGTCGCTTCTCGCGGAGGTACCAGTACCGATGCCCTCCCTTCTGGCGGGAGTAGAGGTACACGCACTCCAGTAGTGCGCCCCACTATAAGGTACTAACGGCGGATGCACCGTTACACAGACAGCCTGCTAGAATTCATACTCAGTACGCCCCACTCATTCTCGAGGAGATTCCGCTCTCATTGTAAAACTCGGGTCTGAGCCTTTTCGGCGAATTCGGACATCTGGCGAAACCAGGGGTGCTCCTCGGGCGTTCGCATGGCAAGCGGCCAGAAGTCGGCCCACTCCTCGTACGTTCCCTTGTCGTAGAGGAGAGTGTCGAAGGAGGCCCACCGCTCGACCCACATGGCGTCCGCCACCCGGTCCGGCTCGGAAGGGGGCGGCATTGACCCGGGATAGCTGGGAAACTCGTTGTACCCATCCAGGGTCAAGTACATGCTCAGGATGACCCGTCTTCGCTCCGACATGTTCGGGCTCACCCATCCCACTCCGAGCGAAGGTCGTGGCCGTGCTCGAGGACCGACTTGAGATTCATCGCGAAGTACGTCCAGCCCCACTCCGCACCACCGTAGAGGTCCGTCCAGCTCTCGTGGCGGGGGAACCCGTCATGTTCCACCCTCAGGAGCGACCCGTCGCCCTTCGGTTCCACCGAGAGCCGGAACACCGTTCCCGCGAGGGATACGCCGGGCCACGCCCACCCGAACGCGATGCACTTGCCGCGCTCGAACTCGACGATCTCGCCGGTGTGCGTGGGTCCATCGGTCCATCCGAGCCGATACCCTCCACCCTTCTCCGGGGAGAGCTCGGCCGTGTTGGCCAGCCACTTAACAAGCATCGCCGGGTTCGCGATCGCGTTGAAGGTCCGCTCGGGGGACGCACGGATGAAGTACTGATGGCTCACCGCTCGGGTCTTCTCTGTCGCCATGCCGGTCTCCCTCCACCGAGTCGATGGGGTGGCTCGATATAGATGAGTAGGGGAATGAGAGTGGGGCGGTGACCATGCCGACGCGCTTCCCGTACCACCCTGCGCGGATGAAGGTCGAGTTCCTATCGTGCCCGGTGCAGGCGAGCCTGAAGGTTCTCGGACGCGAGTGGGCCTTCCTGGTTCTCACGAGCATAGCGTTGTACCACGCCCAACGGTTCAACGAGATGTTGAGGGCCATGCCGGGGCTCTCGAAACGGCTGTTGACGAAGCGGCTCACCGAGCTGGAGCGGCACGGCCTGATCGTGCGAGCGGAGAGCCGGCGCGGGTACGTCCGATGGGAGTTGACGGAGAAGGGCGCCGATGTGGTCCCGATCCTGTTGACCATGGTCCGGTTCGGCTCGAAGTGGTACGCGGACGAGCTCTTCGCCGATCAAGTCCCCCGGCAATTAGGAGAGGTCTTCGATGAGGGGTACATCCGTCGGACCCTGGGAATGCCGGCACGCGAACGCCCGAGGGAGCCGGAGACCGGAAGTACCAGCACTCCGCGTCCGGAACCGTCTCCACGGTCCACCCGCAACGGGACCGCGCCCGGTCGAACCACACAGCCCGGGCGGGTCGACGGACCGTCCTCGACTTCGCCGCTCGTGAACCCCCGGAGGGAGCGCGACCGCGAAACCGGGCCGCGAGTCCGGCGCGACGCGTCCTTCTAGCGACGGTTCCGTTCCATCCACGCCACCGCGAAGTCCACGGCCGGGCGCTGCCGCATGAGCCGACCGGTCCCGTCGCCCACCGTTCCCGTTTTCACGGAGGTGGTTTCCCGTTCGAGGGCTTGGCCGATCGTCGCGAAGTCGTCGCTGTTCAACTCGAGGTCCTGCATCTCGCCCTGGACAACGGAACCGTCCCGCACGAACCGAGCGGCCCGGGGCCGCCCGCTTTGCTTGCTCGGCCACTGGGCACGATACTCGGCGAGATGCAGCGAGGTGTTGGCCCCATGGTCGACACCGAGCAGCAGCACCCATCCATCGAGCTCGTACAAGCGGGCGAGGGGAGACCCCTCTCCGAGGCCGCCATCGAGCGAGTGACCGTCGAGGAGCGGGCGCGCGTTCGGACCCCGTGCGCTGAAGGAATAGCTGGGGTGGAGGGAGCGTTCCGTCCCGCGCTGGTGACGAAAGAGCTCCGCGACCCTTCCGAGCCCCCGGGTAGGAGAGAGGTCCCGATCGTAGGGGGGCCACTCGGCCCGGATCAGGGTCCACCATGACTCCGGTACCGGGGGGTTGGTCCACAGAGCCGGTTCGGGCGCGTGCAGCGAGTGGGCCGGCATCAGCAGAGTCCCTGGGTCCCCCAGGGCCGACTCGAGCGCGAGGATCACGGCCTCCTCCCCACCGACCACCCAGCCGAGCGCGCTGAGCGAGGAATGGACCAGAACGGTCCCGCCTCCGGGGACTCCCAGGGCCTTGAGGTCCCGCGTGAGGCTCGAAATGGTCGCGGGGAGACCCTTCGTGCGAGCCGCCACGCTGCCTTCGGTCCTGAGGGCGTCTGCCATGGACCCTCCGTGAGCTACCTCTGATCGGCGGTCCGAGCCGTTCACACTCGATAAAGTACCGTCCCGCCGGGGATCACGCGAGTCGAGCGGCCGACGGACCCGAGCCCTCGGTCGGGCGCGAGTCCCGGCGCGGACGCCTCCTCGGGCCGGCGGTCGCGCTCCCCGATTCGGAAGCACGGTCCTTCGGTTCCTGCCCCCGGCGAGGGGCGGATGCACGCGTCCGAGGTCCGACGGACGAACGTGCGGGGTCGCGGTTGGACCTCCTCCCGTGTCTCGCACCCGGCGAGCGGGCGTGGGTCTACAGGAGCTTTCCGTCGCGGACGACCGGTGTCCCGTCGATCTCGACCTCGGAGCCCGCGAGCGTTATCCAGCTCATGAAGTTCGATCCGTTGGTTCCTTTGAGATGCCCGTTCCTCCCGATGACGAGGGACACGCTGCCGCACTCGATATTCTCCAGGTTGGGGACATTCTCCGCGGCCGGGTTCAGTCCGAACGTGAGCGAGCCGGTGCGGTCCTTGCCCGCCGTGCCGGTCTTGTATTGACCGGCAAACTCCTCCTCTCCTTGCTCGAAGGAGTACGAGGCGAGCTTACCGTGAGAGAACTCGAAGGTTCCCCCGGCGTCCCACCTCCACCAGATATTGGTTCGACGGTTCGCGTGGATGCTTCCCTCGGCCGTCTTGGAGTCGAGGGCGACCTCGACGCGCCCGCCGGGGATCTGCGACAGCATGTCGGCGGGGCCGAATCTCTTGTCCCCGGGGTGAGGAGTCCCGTCATGCAGCCGCGGATCGAGCCCGGCCAGGCCGACCTCAAGGTCGGTGCCGTTGGAGTGGGTGATCCGCACCTTCCTTCCGTGTGCGAGCGCCTTGTAGAGCCGGGCCCCGCGTTTGGCCGTCTCCACCGGGTCGACAAGGCACGCGCGCAGGATGCCTTCCTCCCACTGTGCGCGGTCCAGGCCCCACTGCTTCGCCCGTCCTTCGGTCGCGAACCCGATGGCGACCCGTCCCCCGCGGAGCCTTACCTTCCGGGCGACCTCGTACCAGGAAGGGAACCAGGCGAGCGCCTGTTCGAACGTCCTCTCGGGGATCTCCTCGAGACGGTCGGTGTTCCCCGGTCCCCAGAAGTGTACATACACATCGGCCGCTTTCAGGGCCGCCCACTCGGGGGCGCTCGACGCGCCGAGAAGCTTGCTCTGCTTCCGGTCGATCGCGTGCCACCACGGTTCTTCGTCCTCGTGGATGTGGAGGGTCCTGCCCCCCACGCGGCGGATCTCGTCGACCATCGCGGTGGCCATCGGCAGCGTGTGGTCCCAGGACTCGATGATCGCGTTCTCTCCGGGTCGGACCCTGAGATACTTGGTCACGATGCTGCGGGCCGCGTCGCGCTGCAATTGAAAAGGCGTCCCCGACATGCCGGCCAAACAATGGTACTGAACCATAAAGCCGTGTTTTTCCCGTTGCGAACCCGTTCGGAGCCACCCGTCCTCCAGTAGCCGTTGGTAGGACCCGCTACGCGCCGGCACCGCGTGGGTCGACCGATCGGCGCGCCTTCCCGCCGACCGGTTGGGTCTCGAAGCGAGCCGACCGGTCGGTCCGTGCCCGCCTATCCGGAGGCTCCGCCCCGCGCGACGCGGGTCAGCACCGAAAGCGCCTCCACCGTCGCCCAACGGCTCGGCTCGTTCGGGGGTTCGAGGCGCAGCGGCCAGACCAGTCCGCCGCGGAACACGTACCCCCCGCGGTGCGGATCGAGGTCCGGGTGGTCGGCGTCGATCGCCCAAGTTCCCTCCCGCCGTCGTTTTTGCAGGAGCCAGCGAAGGGCCGGCGCGAGCCGAGGGTCCGAACCGCGCCCGAGCCGGGTGAGGACCTGGAGGCCGACGAGCAGGTCATAGTAGTAGTGATGGGGATAGTGGACCCGGAACCAGGGGGGATAGCGGACGCTTCCCTCCCGCATCAGGTGTCGGCGTAGGTAGAACTCCGCGCCCCGATCGATCGCGACTTGGATCGATGCGTCTCGTTGGTCCTCCGGAACTTCGGCGAGGGCATAGAGCCCCTCCCAGCAGTCCAACGAGCCGGTGCGGGAAGGAAAGCAGTGCCATCCTCCGTCCGGCTTCTGCGTGCGGACGATCCAGGCGATAGCTCGCCGGACGGTCGGGTGGTCAAGGTAGCCGAAGCGGATCAAGTACCGCGCCGCGTTGCCGGTGACACAGATCTCGCTCTCCGGTCCCCCCAGAACGTCGTCACCAGATTCGGACCAGCGGCGTAGGACCAGCTCGGCGGTCCGTCGGACCCGCGGGTCTCGGCGGGTCATGCCCAGATCGGACAGCACGATGGCGTGCCAGTTCGTCGCGACGTACTTGGGCCGGTAGAGCTCCTCACCGGAGACACCGGGCGTGACCCAGTGACCGTCGGGAAACTGACCGGCCAGTATCCGAGCCGCCCACCCGGAGCGCCCGATCGCGCGGCGGGCCGCGCGGACCTTGGGATCTCCCGCGGGACGACCTTCTACCTCGGTCCAGAGCCGCCACCGCACGCTCGGGTCCGCGTCGGGCCCCGTGAGCCACCTTCGGACCCGGGGAGTCACGCGTACCGATCTAGGGAGGCGCGTTGCGGGCATGGACCCCGAAGCCAGCCGACCCCGCGTTAAGAGCTGCCGGATACGGTTTTCCGGTGGGACCGGACGAACTCCGAGCGGCCAGGATACGGTGGGGGGGGAGGCCGGGCGGTCCCACCCCCTAGGCGGACCCCCGCTCGGGGGCCGTCTCGAGGTAACGGAACGCGAGCGTCGCGAAGAGCAGGAAGAAGAGCGTCACCGAGATGAGGACGGCGATGGCCGCAGGGACTCCGACCGCGGTCGGGTATCCGGACAGCGGTCCGCTGGTCAGTTCTCCCGAAAGGAAGGTATTGAGGTAGTACACGAGGGTCAGGCGGGGAGCATCGCCGGAAAGCAGCAGCAGAAGCTCTTCCCACAGGAAGCCGAACAGTAGTCCGATGATGAGAGCCGACCGGCTGACGAGCCCGAGGAACAGGAAGAACCCCACGTAGACGGCGCTCGCGAGGACCGCGGTGGCGGTGATGACGAGAGGGACGGCGGCCGAGTACGGGGTGCCACCGGCCGCGGAGGAGATCCCGAGCGGGACGAGCGTCGCGGGCACGACCAGCACCAGGCTCGCCCCCCACGCCCCGAGGAACTTCCCGATCACGATGGTCGGTCGGGTGGCGGAACGGTCCGAAAGGTAGACGAGCGTCTCGTTGTCGATCTCGTTGCGGAACTGCCCGACCGCGACCACGAGAACGATGACCATCACGATGATCGGCAGCGTGATGACCCCGACCAGACCCTCGGCGGCGTTCGCGAGCGTGTCCCCCGAGATCGAGGCCGACACGAGCGCGAGCACGAGGAGGCTGGGGATCGCAGCGAACGCTCCGAGCCCGATCGTCCGTAGCCCGCGAAGGCTGGTCCGCAGCGAGAACACGGCGACCGCGGAGAGGCGGGTCAGTTCAGCGGACATCCGTGAACGGTCGACCTCCCTCCGAAAGGTACCGGAAGACGGCATCGAGGTTATCGTCGGCGCTCGCGACGGCGCGGATCTCCACCTTCTCCCGAACCACGAGCTCGGGAAGCGCCCCATAGAATGCGTCCGGCGCGCGCGATCGCACCCGCACCCGGTCCGGCCCTGGGAACTCGATCGCGACCACGTGGTCCAGTGTTCCGAGGGCCCGGGCGAGTGCCCGGGGATCCGGGCCCTCGAGGTCAATGACGTGGGGGTGGGCGTCGATCAACTCTCGGATCCGGTGGAGGTCTCCCTGCGCGATCGCCCGGCCGTTCCCGATCATCACGATCTGGTCGGTGAGGCGTTCCACCTCGTAGAGGACGTGCGAGCTCAGCAGTACGTGCCGCCCCTCCGCCTGGAGCCGACGGAGCAGTGCGGTCAGGGTCGCCCGACCGACGGGGTCGACCCCGTTGAGCGGCTCGTCGAGCAGCACCAGCGCCGGATCGTGGGCGATCGATTGCGCGAGCTTGATCCTCTGACGCATCCCTTTCGAGTACGTGCTCACCCGTCGGTCCTTCGACGCGACGAGGTCCACGGCCTCGATTGCACGCGCCGCGCGTTCGCGCGCCTCGGTTCGGGAGAAGCCGTCGACGCGCAGGAGCGTCGTGACGAAGTCCTCTCCGGTCATCCACTCGAAGAGCTGGGGCTGTTCCGGGCAGTACCCGACCATCCGTCGGTACTCCCCTTGGCCCCACGCCGGGTACCCGAGCATCGTCAAGTTCCCGGAGTCGGCCTTGAGCTGGCCCGCGAGGAGGCGAAACAGGGTCGACTTTCCCGCCCCGTTCGGTCCGACCAGGCCGGTGATCCCGGGTGCGAAGGAGGCGGAGAACCCATTGAGACCGAGCACCTCACCGTACCGCTTGGTGAGTCCTTCCGCGACGATCACGTCGGTCATTCGGCGATCGCCTCCACCCGTTGCAGGCGCCAGTAGGCGAAGATCCAGAGCACGATCCCCGCGGCGGCGAGCACGAACGCGGAGCCGGTCGGTTCCGTCTCGACACTTCCGCTCAGACCGAAGGCCGCGTGGGCGACGCTGTGGAGGTTCGCGATCGGGCTCGCGTACGGGACGTACGGGTTACCCGTGATCCCCCCCACGAGCGACGCGCCGATGTAGATCGACAGGACGACCCCGAAGATCGCGACCCCGGCATAGAGCGCCCGGTCGGTGAGGGAGGAAAGCGCGAGGGAGAGGCCGGTGAAGAACACTGCCGCGAGCCCTCCGACGACGGCATACGCGCCGATCGCCTCGACGGCGAGCGACGCGCTCGGGTAGCCGAGGGCCCCGGTGATCGCCACGGTGACGAGACCCGGTCCGACCGCCGCGATGAGGAGCCAGCCTCCGCAGGCGATGGTCTTTCCGGTCAGATAGTCGACCAGATGGATCGGGCGCGAGCGATAGAGCGTGAAGGAACGGTTGCCTACGTCCTCCGCCAGGCTCCCGGCGCCCGCGGCCGTCGCCACGATCAGGAGGAGGAGGGGCCAGATGGGGGACTCGAACGGTCCTTCGAAGGCGGCCAGGGAGAGAGTGCCCAGGGCGGAGGAGACCGCGACGCCGAGCGACGCGATGAGGACGACCGCGAGATAGGTGATCGTGACGGGTATCAGGGTGCCCCACGTGGAGCGGCGCACCAGCTCTCGGGTCGCGATGGCAAGGATCCGGGAGCCTCGGCCGGTGCGGGAGACCGTCGGCGAGACGTAGCGGGGTGCGCTGATGCTCATTCGGTTCGGCCCCCGACGGGCTCCTGTATCCTGGAAAGGAACAGTTCCTCGATCGTCGCGACCGACCGGCCCAGATAGCGGACCTGGGCCCCTACGTCGTAGGCCGCCTCGAAGACCGCGCGGCTCCCACCCTCGGGAAGATCCAGGTGGACCTCACCGTCGGCCACCCGTGGCGCAAGTCCCCGTTCGGCAAGCGCCGGGACGAACCGCGAGAGATCCCCTTTGATCCGGACCACCGTATCTCGGGCGGAGGAGGACAGGAGCTCCCGGACGGGTCCGGCCGCGAGCAGACGGCCCCCATTGAGGAGCAACACCTGATCACACAGACCGTCCGCATCGGGCAGGAGATGGGTCGAGAGCACGAAGCTTCGATGGCCGACCCGGGTCAGGGCGGCCAGCAGAGCGAGCATTTCCTCCCGTCCCTTCGGGTCGAGTCCCGCGGTAGGCTCGTCGAGGAAGCAGAGGGGAGGGTCGTGCACGAGGGCCTGGGCCAATTTCACCCGTTGCCGCATGCCCACGGAGTACTCCCGGATGCGTCGGTAGCGCTGCTCTTCGAGCCCGACGAACTCGAGCACATCGTGCGCCCGGCTCATCGCGGCCTCTTTCGGGAGGCCGCTGACCCGACCCATGTGTGCGACGAAGCCGACACCGGTCAGGTCCGGCATCAGGCAGTCATGCTCGGGCATGTACCCGACGAGCTCGCGTACTCGCAAGGGCTCTCGCTGGGAGTCGTGGCCGAGCACGGTCAACGACCCGGAGTCCGGGGAAAGCAGTCCGAGGAGAAGTCGCAACAGGGTCGTCTTGCCCGAGCCGTTGGGGCCCACGAGACCGATCGCACCCGGCACGAGCCCCACGGAGACCTGGGAGAGCGCTTCGACCGGGCCGAACCGCTTGCTGACCGCATCCGCGCGGAGCAGGGAGTCGGTCACGGTCCCCCTAGCCTCCTCCGAGTATATTTCCCGGGCCGCCGATCCGCCGAACGGCGGGCCCCGGGAGAGGGCACGGGGTGGTCACCCTCTCGCCCTCGCCAACCGGGAACGCACTTTCGTAACCTCCCGGGGCGGCGTCGGAGGCCCGGCCGGGGCCGTAGCGACGTGTCGCCGGAATCGTGGGCGAGACGGTCGGCTCCCGGCAGCGCCGTGCCGCCCTCTCACGCCCCGGAACCGGGACGGCGCGGCGCTCGCAGGTTCGGTTCGGGCGGGAACGGATCCGAGCGGGCGCCGGGAGGAACGGGACCGTGACCCTCGGGACCTCCGCCGGCCCGCCGACGCGCTCGTTCGGAGTACCCCTGCAGGTACTCCTCTTCCTGCTTCTTCGTGATCCAGCCCTCTCGGCGCAGGTCGGAGAGTCCCTGCTGCAACCGCTCGAGCACGTCCGGGTCGACCAGTACGTCCGCCGCACGGGTGAGCTCCTGGGTCGCCGAGGCGAGCCACGGGTCCCGCGCGAGCGCCTCTTCCATCGTCGGTCGGAGGAGCTTGTCGAACTGTGCGGTGCGAGGCTCGAGCGGCAGGACGATCCCGCCGAAGAGCCGTTTGAGGGCACCCCCGATGCCGAGCTCCTTGCGTACCTGCATCGGCGGGAAGACGATCTGGCGGACCCCCCGGGAGCCCCGGAGCGTGACCATCCAGAGGGGGAACCAGACGACCCGGATCGTGGAGAGGGAGGGCAGGGGCAGGAAGTATCCTTCGAGCAGGTTCTTCTGGGTCGTCCGCGCCGCGATCTGGCCGTCGATCGATTGGAGAAGGTCGATCCCGGCGGCCACATACTCGTCGCGGAACAGCTCGAGGTCCGAGAGCGTGCGGGCGTACGACCGTTCGACCTCGACGACCTTCCCGATCGCCCGCTCTTGGTCGGACCGCTGCTGCTCGTGGATCCGCTCGACCATCCGTCGGCTCTCGGCGATCTGACGGTTCGCGTTCCGGATCTCGATGCGGGACTGCTTGCCTCGGGCCTCGTGGGGGGAGGGGTCGACCCTTCGGTGGGTCGCGCGGAAGGCGAGCGTATCGGCGGTCGCGATCACCGCTTCGTGGTGGACCACGACGCTCTGGGACTTGCGGATCACCTCGAGGTACCGCTGGGCCTCGGCGTGATGGGCCCGGGCGATCTGCGCGACCTCTTCCTCCGCTCGGGTGACCGCGGATTGGACCTGGGCCTGGGTCTCGGTGCGCTTCCTCTGGAATTCTGCTTCGAGCCCGGCCCGACCCTCCGTCACGATCGCGTCAACCTGGGCCCGGACCTTTCCGAGCGTCTCGAGGTCGGTCTCGAACCGGTCGAGCCACGTCCGCATGTCGCGGACGACCTGGTCGTACCACTCGACCTGGTGCCGTGCCGGAAGGAATCCCGCGTGCGCCGCCTGCGGGTCTGCCCGGAACCGGCTCTGCGAGAGGACATCGAACAGAAGGGGCGGGTCGAGCGGCAGGAACCCCTCCACGGTCAGCACTTCCGCGCCGGGATCCCGGGAGAAGTACGGCGTGAGCTCGCGCATCCGGGACAGGTACTCGGCCGGGTCGAGCGATCGGTCGAGGAGAGGTCGCACACCGTCCACGGCCGGAAGCAGGGTGTAGCGGAACGTGCGCCGCCACACCCCGGTCCCGTCGAAGATCGCGGCCGGTCCGTCGGGTCGCTCGTGCACGACGAGAAACGGCCAGAAGAGTGCGGCAACCGCGTCGATCTCCTCATCGAACCTTCCCGCGAAACGATGGAGGATCGCCCGCCGGTCATTCTCGGCGGCAATGAGTATCGTCGCGAGGATCGCCGGTTCCGGGAGCTCTTGCAGTCCTCCCGAAGTATCGCCGATCATGGCGAACCCAAGGGTCACTTCGTCGGGCTGCCAGGCCGGAGGCGGTTGGACCACGGATCCTCGGCGCGGGCCGGCGTGGGCCACCTTCCGCGCCAGATCGTCGAACGTCTGGGAGGTCGGCGGAGCGAGCGAGGGCGTCCCGGTCGGAGCCGCAGCCTCAGGGTCCGGGTCGTCGGACGGGGTCGCGCCGGAGGGGTAGCTCTCGTTGCGGGAGGAGGGAGCCGGCTCCCCACTCTCGGGGGTCACGTCCGACCCCGGAGCGTCCTCAGCGCCCTTTCGTGCCGTTCGTTTTCTCGGAGGCACGCTCTAGTGAAGGGGTCGTTCTCGGCTATAAAGCCGTGACCGCCGCCGGCCAGGGGGCGCGCCTCCGACGAGCCTCCTCACGCGGTTTCGCCTCCGTCCCGATCGATGTAGAACCCGATCAGTTCGGCCCGCACAGGGAGCTCCGCGATCCGTTCGATCCGCCGGGCGTCGCTCAGGCCGTGGGGACCCGAGACGGCCTTGAGGAACGCCTCCATGAGGGGGATGGGTCCCTGGACCTCGATGAGCACGGTGCCATCGGCCCGGTTCCGAACGCGGCCGACCAGACCGTGGCGTCGAGCGGACTCTCGTACTCGAACCCGGTAGTAGACCCCTTGTACCCGGCCGGACACGACGTACTGCCGGCGGACGAGATCGCCCACAGGAGAACCATCCTCGGCGCCCTCAAGTTCCCTCCGGCCGACACCGGTGGAGGCTCGGTCGATACCGCCGCGGACCGGCCGTCACCGGCGTCCGCCGGCGGGAACACGCATAAATACATCACTATGCGTATTCACGCCTGACCGGGTGCGAAACCCCCGCTGAGGAACCTGGAAGGCTGAGGTGATCGAAGTGCCAACGGAAGAGGAGTCCCAAGAGAGTCCACCGACGCGAACGAAGTCCGGCCGACGTGCGATGAAGCGCGGCGTGCGATGGCTTACCGCCCTGATCGCGATCGGGGTGATTCTCGTCGCCGGGTCCGTCGTAGCCGACGTCGTGCTCGTCTACACATCTCCCACGAGCGTCGGATCGGCCACGAACTCACTGTACCAGTTCAATCAAGGCGGCAATTACGGACCGGCCAGCTCCCTCGGCCTCATCACCGCGACGTTCAACGGCGGCACCACGTCGACCGGCCCTTCCGTTTCCACGCAGGTGAACGGGATCACCGATGTTACGGTCTCGCTCCTGGATATGATCGAGTTCGAAACGGCGACCGCCACCGCCTCCACCACCACGATCGGTTCTCCCTACGGCGTGCTCGCTGCCCCGGTTGCCCCCGCGAGCCTCGTCTGCGCCTACGCGTTCGTTTCCACGGGCCTCCCCACCGCGGGCACCACCGCAGTGACGGGCGAACCCACGGGATGCGCGGTCACGGAGCCCACTGTGGGGACCCCGAACGCCGCGTGCGGAGTCACCGGGAGCACCGTCACCATCGACCTGCTCAGCGGAGCCACGGTCAGCGGTACGATCTCCTGTACCGTTCCCGCGGGGACCGCCGCGAGCACCACCCTGCTCTACCTGAGCTACGGAGTGGTCACGACCGGGACCGTGACGACCACGCCGGTCGCTACCATCGCCGTACCGGTGACGGCCTAGGGCACGGAACCGGGCCGCGGGCGGCGCGTCGTGAGGCAGCCTCGCGTCGGAGGTCGTCCCCGGCCTTCGCCCGGTCACCGGAAAGGAACCCTGAGGTCCGGACCCGGACCTCGCGGGGGGTCGGTTCTCCGACCCCCCGTCCCCCGCCGATTTTCGCGACGCACCGTTCGATGGGTGTCGTGGGTCGCGGTGGGGATCTGCGTGACGGCCCTCGCGGGGGTCGGAGTCTCGGAGCTCGTTCTCGACTACACCACCAGCGGCCATGTGGCGGGAGCGACCTCTCCCTTCGAGTTCGTGAACGGAGGGGACTTCGCGACCGCCTCCTCTCTCGGGTTCGTTGTCAACTCCTACCCGAACGCCCAGCAGGTGTCGGTGAGTTCGAGCGTCTCCGGGGCCGATGGGGCGTACGGGACCTACCTGCTCGACGTGCTGGAGCTCCAGAGCACGGGGACGTCGACCGTTGCCTGGAACCTCTCCTTCTCGGTCGTAGCCCCGCTGGTCGCGACCGGTGTGAGCGCGGCCTACTTCTTCGCGTGCACGACCGTCCCGACCGGAGTCCCGGTCAGCGGCACGCCCCTCGCGAGCGGGACCGACGCGAACGGCAATCCCTGGGCCATCTTTCCACCGACCTGCGCCGGCACATCCTCGGCGCTCTCGTTGCTGAGCGCGGGGGCCGGGACCCTGATCCCGCTTGCGGGGACGACCGCCGGGGCGACCGTGCTCTACTGTTCGTTCGCGCTGGCGGTGACGAACACCGGCTCGTCGACGACCACGGCGGCCCAGCTGGTCCTGTCGGCCTCGGCGTGAGCTCAGGGAGGGATCCGTGGACGTCGTCCGGTCGCCCGGCGCGATCGCAGAGTGGGTCCACCCGCACTACCGGCGTAGGGCCGCCCGGTTCGTCGCGATCGGCGCGGTCCTGGTATTCCTCACGCTCGACCTTCTGGCGCCGCTGGGGACCTCGCACGTGGTCCTTGAGATGCGGACTGGGGCCGACTCGGCCGGTCATGCTCCCTTCTCGACACTGTCGGCCCTCACCACGGTCGGAACTCCGCATTGTCCCCATCATAGCCCTCCGCCGCGGGCCGTCGGCACCCTGCTCGGGACGACCGCGACCCGGGGATCGATCGCGATCGTACTTCCCCCAACCTGTCGGGGAAGGCAGGTGGCCTTCAGTCCGCCGCTGATATTCCTCGCCGGCGGGACCTACTATGCCACCCTCGGACTCGTCGCGTCGAGCTGGACCGGCGCTCCCGGGCAGGTCTCGGTCTGCGTCGCAACGTCCGGTCACGCGTGCACGAGCACCACCTTAACCCTCACGAGCAGCACGACCGCGCCGCTTTCCACTAACGTACCGGCGCTCACCCCGGGCAACTCGTACGGCCCACAGATCGACGTTCAGTCCACGGGCCCCGGTACGGCGACGATCTCGCTCGACCTCGCCGTGGAACAGTACCAGGGGAGCACGGGAACCCCCGCGCTCGTGCAACAGGAGTGGGTCCAGCTGACGGTCACCCTGGGGTAGGAGCTCGATAGGAGGGTCGAATGGTGCTGGTCGCGGTCTGGGGGAACCTTCTGAAGGTAGGGACGGTGCTCCTGCCGGCGTTCCTTCTGACCGTACTGCTCGTGTCCCTCGTCTACCATGGGGTTCGCTCAAAGAGCGAGCCTCGGATCTCCGGGACGGGCGCGGCCGCCGACTTCGTCGAGGCCTTCCCTCCCGAGGTCGCGCTCGGCGTGATGGGAGCCCTGACGACACTAGCGATGTTCGTGGTGTTCGACTCCGCCCAGTTCTCGGCCTACGTACTGCCCTACGGTCTCAGCCCGCTCCAGGCCTCCCTCATCCTCACCGGGCTGTTCGTGTCGGTCGCGGTCGGTGCGAGCCTCGTGGCCGCCTACCTCCTTCAGGTCCGCGCCCGCCTTCGGGACCGGTTCGTTCGGGTCGCTCTCCTTGCGAGCGTCCTGGGGCTGATCGCGAGCGCCGCTTTCGGCGCGACACCGGACAGTGCCCTTCTCGCACTGTTCCCGATGGCCCTCGTCCTCACTCTCCTCGCGGTGACACTGGCGCGCGACGTCCACCCGCTGCGCATCTGCTTCGGCATCCGAACGCTCGGAGTCGCGATCCTTCCGCTCTACCTCGTGGCGGTGACCGGACTCGTCCGCCTCGTCCAGCTGATCACGTTCGCGGGGTAGGCTCCCGTGACGCGGGCTCCCGGGGGCCCGGCGCTCGACGATACGGCGCTTACGGGGTCTTGCGGCGGCGGCTCAGCTCGACCGAGAGGCGATCGATCTCGGAGAAGACCACTTCGACGTTCGATCCGGAAGGACCCGCGTCGTGGGAGGAGGCCGAAGACCAGTCCTCGGCCCATACCGGCGGAGGCGTCGGGGATCCCATAACGGGCGCGCCGGGCCCCCGGGCGGGAACGGCCTTAGGGTTGACCGGCGGGGATGCCTTTGCCTGCGCCGGAACCGGGGGCGGAACCGGAGCTGAGACCGGAGCCGAGACCGGAACCGAGACCGGAACCGAGACCGGAACCGGACCGGGTTCCGTCCCCCACGCCAGAGCGACCAGCACGAGGGAGGCCCCGAGGAGCGCGTCCAAGAGTAGGTAGAGCGACGCGTCCCGCCCGTAGACCATCGCCACGGACCCGTACGCCACGGCGCCGATCCCGACGACGAGGACGAGCATCGCATAGAACGATTGGGGCCAGGCGAGCCCGCGAGGGAAGTTCATGGCGTAGGTCCTTGGAGAGAATACGTCCCAAGGACCGATATAATGCAACCGAACGCCGAGCGGGAGCTCCCGCGCGGCGTCCGGGCTCTCTCCGGCCGATTCCATGGGCCAGAACGGCGCGATCGGGTCCTGACGGGACGAAGGGGACTACCGGGCCGCTTCCCTCGCGGTAGCCGTCCCCCCCTCCGCGAGGAGCCGCGGAAGCCGCTCCCAGCGGGAGAACCTGGGCACTCGGAGGTCGACCTTCCTCGCGAGCCGCCGGAGGGGCTGCGGTTCGAGCCGATGCAGGCCGGTATACAGCACGGGAAGGAGTCCCGCCCTTCGCGCCCCGACCACGTCGTAGAGCAGGTCACCGACATGCGCCCCGGCCTCGGGCCGGGCCCCCAGACCGGACAGGGCCAACCGGAACGGCTCGGGTCGAGGCTTCGCCCACGGGTGCTCGGAGGAAAGGACCGTCCGCGCAAAGAGACCGAGCAGTCCGCGACGCTCGAGGAGCAACCGGAGCCCCTCCGGAGTCTCGTGCAGCACGTTCGAGACGATACCGAGCCGAAGACCCTCGTCGCGCAGGCGCGCCAGGGACCGTATCGCACCCGGGGCAACATGGACCGGAGCGGCCAGGAGCCGAGCATCCAAGGCCTCCCCGACGTCGGGGCCGGAAACCCGGACCTTGAGAGCACGGACAAGCCAGTCGGCCTGCTGATCGATGCTGGGCGTCCAACCGCGCGACTCCTGGATCCCCGCCCACTCCTCGAGTCGAGCGACCCCGCGGAGCGCACGTTCCCGACTGATGCCGGCGGCCACCAGCGGCGCGGCCCATACGGAGCGGCGGGCCCGTTCGAGCGCACGTTGGTCGGGGGGGCGAAGGTAGAGGAGCGTGAACCACACGTCGCTGGTGATGGCCCGTATCGGAACGGACGGACTTCTCGGGGTTCTCCGGGGCGCAGGGGCCCGGGGGGCAGCGGCGACGCGGGGGGTGGCGCGGCGAGAGCTGCGACGACTCGTGGAACTCCACCCTCCGAGAGGTTCTGAACTCATAGCAGTACTTGGGGTGGTGGGGTCGCACCGCCCGGTCGCGGAGTCCCTCTCGATACCTCCCCGGAGACTCGGTCGACGGTCCCGACATAAGTAGGGATGGCGACTTCTCTCGCGGATGTCGAACCTTCCGGTCTCTCGGTCGTTCGACGAGATCTCGCGGGTCTATGACGCGACGCGCGAGCCCCTCGAGAGGAGGGTCCTCGATCGGATCGCGGAGTCGCTCCGACGCTCGGGTGTCCGTTCGCTCTTGGAGGTGGGGGTGGGTACCGGCCGCATCGGGTCGCCCCTCTCGGCCCGGGGATTCGAGCTCACCGGGCTCGACCTCTCCCGGAACATGCTGCTCAGGGCCCGGGAGAAGCGCCTCGAGCGACTCGTACGCGGCACGGCGAGCGCGCTTCCGTTCTGCGACGCGTCCTTCGATGCCGCACTGTTCGCGCACGTGTTGCACGTCCTCGAGCGGCCCAGGATCGCGATCCGCGAGGCGTGCCGTGTCGGGCGCCTCGGCGCCCTCGCACTGGTCGGACCCAAGACGGACGAGGCGCCCGACCCCTTCGAGCGACCGGAGGCAGATGCACGACGGCGTGTCTACGACCTCCTCCGAGAGGAAGGGATCGAGGTTCCCGCTCACGCGGGCGGCCCCCGGCAGAGGGACCGGGCGCTTCTTGCGGAGATCCCGCCCGATGCGCTCGAGGTCGTGAGCGACGAGACGGTCACGGAACCGCTCGCGCGCCCTCTCTCCGTGCTCGCGGCGAGAGGGAGTCGCTGGACCCTTCACGTCCCGCCGGAGATTCTCGAGCGCGCCATCGCTCGAGCCCGTCGGGAGATCGGCGATCGCACGGTCACGTACCGCCGGGTCCGGGCCCTCGCCCGGTGGACCCGTCCGCCTCCGCTCGTCCCTGGGCGGACGGAGGGCTAGGTCGACCGGCCCCGGATCGCTAGGCGCGGAAGCGGCGCTCCATCACGTACGGGAGGACCCCGCCGGCCCGGTAGTACTCGGCCTCGGTGCTCGATTTGAGCCGGCAGGTCGTGGTGAACTCGACCTTCCGGCCGTCCGGCCGGGTCGCGGTCACACGGACCGGGCCGCCGGGGACGAGCTCCGTGCCCCCCTCGAGGGTCAGGTCGTAGGTCTCCTGGCCGCTGAGCCCGAGCGACTTCCAGCCCTCCCCGGGCGGGAACGCGAGAGGCAGGATGCCCATCTGGACGAGGTTCGCCCGATGAATGCGCTCGTACCCTTCGGCGATGACCGCACCCACCCCGAGGAGCCGTGGGCCCTTCGCGGCCCAGTCCCGCGAGCTCCCTTGGCCGTAGTTCTTCCCGGCAAGAACGATGAGCGGGGTGCCGTCGGACCGGTACCGCTCGGAAGCCTCGAAGATCGTCATCTCCTTCCCGGAAGGGACGTGGGTGGTGTAGCCTCCTTCCTTGGGGGCGACGAGCTCGTTCTTGAGGCGGACGTTCGCGAAGGTCCCACGGATCATCACCTCGTGGTGGCCCCGACGCGCGCCGTAGGTGTTGAACTCGGCGCGCGGCACCCCGTGCGCCGTCAGGAACTCGCCCGCCGGGGAGTTTTCGGGGATCTCACCGGCCGGCGAGATGTGGTCCGTAGAGACCTTGTCGGGCAGGACGGCGAGCGCGCGGGCGCCGCGGACGAGGGCCCCGTCCTTCGGAAGCCACGGCGGGGGCAGCACGAGATAGGGCGCCTCGGCGAGATAGGTCGACTCCGCCGACCACGGATACCGGTCTCCCGAGGGCGTTTCGAGCCCTTCCCAGTGAGCGTCCCCCACCTCCACGGAGCGATACTTCTCCCGGAACATCCCCGCGTCGAGGTTGGCGTCGACCATGCGGCGGACCTCCTCCGCGGAGGGCCAGAGGTCCTTCAGCATCACCGGCTCACCGCTCGGTCGGTGGCCGAGCGGTTCCCGCGAGAGGTCGATGTCCATGTGTCCGGCGAGCGCGTAGGCGACGACCAGCATCGGCGAAGCGAGATAGTTCGCCCGGACGAGGTTGTGGACCCTCGCCTCGAAGTTCCGGTTGCCGCTCAGCACCGCGGCGACGAAGAGGTCGTTCTCGCGGACCTGGCGGTCGACCTCGGGGGGCAGCGGTCCGGAGTTCCCGATGCAGGTCGTGCAGCCGTAGCCGACGACCTCGAACCCGAGACGCCCGAGGTACGGGAGGAGCCCGGTCCGCTCGAGATAGGAGGTGACGACCTTCGATCCCGGCGCGAGGGAGGTCTTGACGTACGGTGGGACCGTGAGCCCGAGCTCCACCGCGCGCTTCGCGATGAGGCCGGCGCCGACCATGACCGACGGGTTCGAGGTGTTCGTGCAGCTCGTGATCGCCGCGATGACGAGCGAACCGTCGCGGAGAACGGAGTCGGAGGCGGGAGCACCCCGCGATCGCCGGGGATGCGCGGCGCGGTAGGTCTCGAGCGCCTTCCCGAACGACCCGGGAACCCCGGCGAGCGGCACGCTCTCTTCGGGGTTCCGCGGCCCCGAGACGCTCGGGACGACGCGACCGAGGTCGATGGTCAGGGTCTCGTCATACTCGACCGACCCCGGCGGCGGAGAGCCCCAGAGCCCCACGGCCCGGGCGTAGGCCTCGACGCGCCCGACGAGATCGTCCGGACGGCCCGTCCCCCGGAGGAAGGCGATCGTCGCCTCGTCGATCGGGAAGAGCGCGGAGGTCGCACCGTACTCCGGGCACATGTTGGAGACCGTGGCCCGGTCCGGTACGGAAAGAAGCGAGACCCCCGACCCGAAGAACTCGACGTGCTTGTCGACCACCCCCTTCTCCCGGAGCGTGCGCGTGACCGTCAGCACGAGGTCGGTCGCGGTCGCGCCCTCGGGAAGCGCTCCGGTGAGCTCGACCCCCACGACCGTAGGACGGGAGAGGAAGTACGGCTCCCCGAGCATGACCGCCTCCGCCTCGATCCCGCCGACGCCCCAGCCGAGGGCCGAGACCCCGTTGACCATCGTCGTGTGCGAGTCGGTCCCGATGAGCGTGTCCGGGAAGGCGACGGCCGTGCCGTCCGCGCCCCGCGTCGTGACGACGGAGGCGAGGTGCTCGAGGTTCACCTGGTGGCAGATCCCGTTCCCCGGTGGCACGATGCGGACCCCGTGGTAGGCGCCCTTCGCCCATCGAAGGAAGCGGTACCGTTCGTGGTTCCGCTCGTACTCGCGGTCCAGGTTCACGAGGAGCGAGCGGGCGGAGCCGAAGCTGTCGACCTGGACCGAGTGGTCGATGACGAGATCGACCGGCACGACCGGATTGACCTGGCCCGGTGGGAGCCCGCGCGCGGCCGCCGCGCTGCGCAGCGTCGAGAGGTCCACCACGACGGGCACCCCCGTGAAGTCCTGCAAGAGGATCCGCTCGGGATAGTAGGCGAACTCGGCCGAGGCCGCCACGGGCGCTCCGTTCGCGAGCGCGACCACGTGGGCGAGGTCGGTCTTCGCCGGGTCGAAGTGGCGCACAATGTTCTCGAGAATCACTCGGATCGTGCGGGGCCGTCGAGCGAGCCGGGCCGCGTCGACCCCGGCGACCCGATCGACACGGTAGATCGTGGCGGTCTCACGGCCGAGCGGCACGGTCTCCGTGACGTGGAGTGGGTCGGGGACGGACATGGGCGAGCCAGCCGAACGGAGCACTTGGCCGTTGTGGGCGGCCGGTGCATTCGATCTCGAGAGCGGTCCCGGGGAAGGCCCGGACCCCGACCGCTCGGCCGGCCTTCGTCCGGATCCGAATGGCGTCCGGGGGGATGGGCCGGAACGCGGCCGGAGGGCACGCACCGGCCCCCAAGGGCTCCGCCGGCCGACCCTAGGGAGCGCGTCTCTCGCGGGGCAGCGCGATGGCCCGCTCCCAACGGAGCACCCCTCGATCCCCCGGCAGGAAGCGCGCTTCCCCCGCACGGGCCCGGAATTCTCCACGCCCTCCCCCCTCGACGGTCACGATCACCAGGAGATCGCGCCCGGTCGTCCCCGCCGAGACGACGGTCGCCGGAACGCCGGGCTCGCTCGGCGCCCCCCAACGGACGTCCGCGGGGTGCACGGCGACCGGTCCCCCGGACGTCGAGAACACGTTATAGCCCAGGAACCGGGCAGCACGGACCGAGGCGGGCCCGGCGAAGACCTCACCCGGCGGGCCGACCGCCTCGAGCTCCCCCTCGAACAGAAGTCCGACGCGGTCCCCCAAGAAGAGACCTTCCTCCCGATCATGGGTCACATGGACGGCGGCCGTTCCCCGGGCCCGGAGCACCCGACGGAACTCGGCGTGGAGCTCGGCCTTGATCTCGACATCGATCGACGCGAACGGTTCGTCGAGCAGCACGAGCCGCGGCCGCGCGGCCAGGGTCCGGGCGAGGGCGACGCGCTGTCGCTCACCGCCGGAGAGCTGATCGGGAGCGCGGTCCTCGAACCCATCGAGCCGAAGGAGAGCGACGAGCTCGTCGACCTCTCGCTCGACCTCGGGTCGGGGGCGGCGCTGGAGCAGCGGAGCGTAAGCGATGTTCTCGTAGACGGTGCGATGCGGGAACAGCGCCGGCTCCTGGAACATGAGGCCGATGCCACGAAGGTGCGCCGGCCGTCGGGTCACGTCGGTTCCGTCGAGCCGTACCGTACCGGCGGTGGTGCGCTCGAGGCCGGCAAGGCACCGCAGGAGGGTCGTCTTCCCGCTCCCGTTCGGACCGAGGAGGACCAGGAACTCTCCGGGCGAGAGCGAGAACGACACCGACCGCAGGACCGGGACCTCCTCCCACGCCGAGGAGAGCCCGACGACCTCGAGAAGAGGTCTAGAGCTCGACACGTCGACCTCCGAGCACGAGGGCCCCGAAGACGGCCAGGCTGAGCAGGAGGAGCAGGCCGACGGCCGCGTCCCCCACGGCGAACGCCCGCGCATTGGCCAGGTTGTACAGCGCGACCGGGAGCGTCCAGTACCGTGGGGTCACGAGGAAGTTCGTCGCCGTGAACTCCCCGAGGCCGAGAGCGAACGCGAAGAGACCGGCCGTCGAGAGTCCCTGTCGAACCCGCGGCAGGTCGGCGTCGACAAAGGCGCCCCACGCGGAGGCCCCGAGGGCCCGGGCGGCCTCGCGGCCCGACCGGGAGAGCCCGGCGAGCGGGATCTCGATGCTCTGAAGTGCGAAGGGCAGCGCCAGGATCGCCTGGCTCAAGACCACCAGGAGCCAGATGTTCGGTTCCCCCCCGAGGAGAGGCCGCCAGAACGTCGCGAGCGAGAACGCGAGGACGACCGGCGAGATCAGGAGCGGGAGAAAGAGCAGGAGTCCCAAGGACGAGGCACGTCGCGGGCGGCCCGTCACTGCGTAGCCGAGCACGATCCCGAGAAGCAGCGCGAGCACGGTCGCCCCCGCGGCGAAAAGGAGGGTGTTGCCGATCATCCCGAGGGCGGAGATGCCCAGCGCGGCGGTCGTGCGCGACGAGAACAGTTGCGTCCAGGCCGCGCCGGGGCCGGCGGAACCGACGGGAACGACCGTTCGGTAGAGGACCGCGGCGAGCACGGAGAACTCCGCGGCGAGGAAGATCCCGCTCAGGCCCGCGAGGGCGATGCCGAGCGGGTGGTGCGACGTGAGCCGGATGACCTGCGTGCGTCGTCCCGAAACCGCACGGAGACGGCGGAGGAGCGCAAGATAGAGCACCGTCGGCACGAGGAAGAGGAGGAACACGGCGAGCGCGAGCAGGCCGGCCGTGGTGGGGTCCCCGCTGATCTGGTCGAGCTGCCAGATCCGGGCCTCCACCGTGTAGCAGCGGGGGCCGCAGAGGAGGAGGGGGGGCGCGAAGGAGAGGGCCGAGAACAGGAACGTGAGAAGGCCTCCGACCACCGCCCCGACCCAGGTCGGCGGACCCCAGGCGTCGCGGTAGGCGCGCCAGGGGGACCCACCGAGGGTCGCCACCGTTTCCTCGAGCTCCCGGGGCGCGCTCTCGGTCGCGGTCGCCGTGAACAGGATCACGATGGGCACGTTGAAGACGAGGTTCGCGACGACGATGCCGGGCAACCCGCTCCCGAAGTACGAGAGCGCCGGCACTCCCGACGAGAACAGTCCGGACGGACCGAACAGATCGAGGACACCGAAGACCACGACCAGGCTGGGGAGCAGGAACGGCACGAGGAGGAACGACCGGAGGGCGGACCGGCCGGGCCAATCGAACCGCCCGAAGAAGAGCCCCACCGGGTACCCCACCGCCATCGCGAACCCCGCCGAAAGGCCGCCCTGGACGAGCGAGTTCACGACGGACCCGGAGTTCAGCGGCGAGCGGAGCGCCGTCTCAAGGCCGGTCCATCCACCCCCGGCCGCGAGCGAGGTCCCGAAAAGGACCGCGACCGGCACGAGACCGAACAGCACGACGAACGCCACCGCCGCGGTGAGCGGACCGGTATCGCGATCGAAGCTCATGGAGGAAGGAGGCGGTTCGCGAGCTCCTGGTAGGTCGACACCCAGCCGGGCAGGGCGCTCGCCACGGCGGACGGCGTCGTCGCGGCGTTCAGCGCCACGACCGAGGACGGGTCCACCGCGGCCGCGTAGGCGGGAGGAAGCGGGATCGTCTCGTTCGCCGGGTACTCCCATTCGTTGAGCGGGATCTCCGACTGCACGCTTCCGCTCAGGAGCCAGTCCACGAACTCCTGGGCGAGGGCGAGATGCCGGGTGCCGCTCACGATCCCCACCCCGTAGATCGTCTTCCAGCCGTAGGCGGTGCCGTTCCACCAGGTCACGGTCGAGTTGAACTGGCCGCTCTGACCGTAGTACGCGGCGTACGCGGGGTCGGTCGAGTAGCTGACGACCATCGCGGGGCTGTTCGGGGGCGTCGTGAACTGACCGAACGCATCGCCCCACGAGGGCGAGGGCCGGTACTGCTGGAGGTTCGGGAGCAGGCTCGTCCAGAAGCCGGTCCAGTTCTGGTGCAGGACGTGCTCGTAGTACTCGACCGTGTTGACGAGGAACTCCTGTCCGGTGATGTCCACGATCGGATCCTCGATCAGGAGCTCCTTCGCCCAGCTCGAGTTCTGGGCGAGCTCGGGCAGGGTGAGATGCGCGACCGCTCCGCCCGTCGCCGTCGCGAAGGTCGTGTTGTAGTCGATCGCGAGGTACCCCCACTCGTACGGAGTGACCCCGTGCTGGGGAGATAGCTCGTGGACGAGACCGGGCGAGATGTCGGCGAGGGCCGGTGGAGAGTACGGAAGGAGGAGCCCGTTCGCCTCCGCCTGGGGCGCGGTGATCTCGTCCAGGCCCACCACGAGATCGGCGGCCGGCGCGTTCTCCTGGTTCTTGAGCGTGCTGAACAGCGTGCCCGTCGGGTACTCGACGTCCACCCGAACATGGTGGGCGCTCGCGAAGGTGTGGACGACGTAATCGAAGGCGGGGGTCCCCGGACCTCCGAAGAGGCTCGAGTAGGTGTAGACGACGAGCGTCGGTTCGCCGATCTCGGAGGAAAGGTACTCGCCCACGCCGACACCGGCCACCACGAGGACGAAGACGATCGCCGTCACCTTGAGCGCCCGGCCGAACGCGCCGGGACGGCGGATGCGTCGCTCGGACCCCGGCCGCCCCACGGTCTCGGTCATGCTCGACCGGCGCCGGTGACGGAGTCTCTTACGTGCTGCATGGCGTTCCCTTCGCGGGCATTATCCCGAGCAGGTTCGTGGGGTCGACGGGAACCTTTCCCGTCCTCTCAGCCGGTGCCCAGCTCCCCCTGCACCCGTGCCAACCGGAGGCGGGCCTTAACTTTGCGGGCTCTCCTTCCCCTTCGTCCGCGGGCACGCCGGCGGCGCGCGCGTGACGACCCGACCCCTTATACGCCGGAGCCCTCTGTCAGAGGGTCCGAGGGTACATGGCCGACATGATGGAGAAGCTCCGGTTCGGGACGGAGCTCGTGAAACGGGGCTTCGCGCGGATGCAGCAGGGCGGGGTGATCATGGACGTCACGACCGCGGACCAGGCTGCCGTAGCCGAGGAGGCGGGTGCGGTCGCCGTCATGGCGCTCGAGCGCGTGCCGGCGGACATCCGGGCGACGGGCGGCGTCGCGCGCATGGCCGACCCCCTCAAGGTCCGGGAGATCCGGGAACGGGTCTCGATCCCGGTGATGGCGAAGTGCCGGATCGGTCACACGGCCGAGGCCCGGATTCTCGAGTCGCTCGCGGTCGACATGATCGACGAGTCCGAGGTCTTGACCCCCGCGGACCCGTTCCTCCACGTCGACAAGAAGCAGTTCAAGATCCCGTTCGTCTGCGGTTGCCGCAACCTCGGTGAGGCCCTCCGGCGCATTGACGAAGGGGCGGCGATGATCCGGACCAAGGGCGAGGCCGGGACCGGCAATGTCGTCGAGGCCGTGCGCCACATCCGTCAGGTCACCTCGGAGATCGCTCAGATCCGAAAGCTCCCGAAGAAGGAGATTTCCTCCTGGGCCAAGAAGGAGCGCGTGTCGGAGGCCGTGGTCCTCGAGACGCGAGAGCTCGGCCGACTGCCCGTCGTGAACTTCGCGGCGGGGGGGATCGCGACCCCGGCCGATGCGGCCCTCTGCCGGCTCCTCGGCGTCGATGGCGTCTTCGTCGGGAGTGGGATCTTCAAGGCGGAGCATCCGATGAAGGTCGCGCGCGCGATCGTCGAGGCGTCGCTGCACTTCGATCAGCCCGAGGTCCTCGCCCGCGTCTCCTCGGGCCTGGGGGAGGCGATGAAGGGACTCGATGTCACGACGCTCCCGCCCGAGCAGGTGATGCAGGTGCGAGAGTCGGCGCCACCGACCACCGCGCGTCGGCGGGGCTCGAGCGAGGCGTGAGGCGGCCCCGGGCCGGCAGGGCCCTGCGTGCGATGGGCTGAATTACCGAACCCACCTTCGGTCCGGTTCGTGCGTATCGTCCAGATCTCACCGTTCTTCCACCCTCATGCCGGGGGCGTCGAGTCGCACGTGCGGGGCCTCGTTCGCGAGTTCGCGCGCCAGGGCCACGAGGTCACCGTCGTCACGTCCCGGTACGACCGTCACCTGCCCGTCGAAGAGTCCTTCGAAGGCTACCGTATCCATCGCAGCCGCTCGCTGGGCGTCGTCTTCAACACGCCCCTGGACGTCGGTTCCGGACGCGTCGTCCGATCGATCGATGCCGATGTGTTCCATATCCACTATCCACCCCCGGTCACATCGTACTTCGTCGCGCGGAGCCTCGAGCGGCGCCGGGTCCCCCGGGTCCTGACCTACCACTGCGACCTCTACCTCACCGGTGCCACGGGTCGTCTTCTCTCGGGGATCTATCAGCGACTCTTCCTCCCGGATACCCTCGCGCGGATCGATCGGATCGTGGTCCACACGAAGAGCTACGGGATCACGTCCACCATGCTCCGGGGCCGCGCGCTCACGATCATCCCCTCGGCGGTCGATCTGGAGCGGTTTCGTCCGGGCGTCGACCCGGTCGGCCTCCGCGCCGACCTCGGGCTCGAAGGCAAGCGCGTGCTCGCCTTCACCGGCCGTCTCGTTCCGCACAAGGGGGTCGATGTCATCCTGGACGCGCTCCCGCTCCTTCCCGAGGACGTCGTCCTCGTCGTCATCGGGGCGGGTCCGCGCCTACCCAGCCTGGTCGGACATGCCCGTCGGATCGGCGTCACGAAGCGGGTACGATTCTGCCCGCAGGTCACCGATGAGGAGCTTCCCCGCTACCTCGCCCTCGCGGATGTGTTCGTCTTCCCTTCCCAGAACCGGCTCGAAGGGTTCGGTCTGGTTGTCGCCGAAGCGATGGCGGCCGGCCTCCCGGTCGTGATCGCGGACATGCCGGGGGTCCGCGAGGTCATCGACCCGGGAAAAGAGGGCCTTCTCGCGGAGCCGCTGATCGCCTCGGACCTTGCCGCGAAGGTCCGCACGATCCTCGACGACCCTGCCCTGGGCCGCCAGATGGGGGCGGCGGGCCGTCGGCGGGCGGAGGAGCGCTACGCGCTCCCGACGGTCGCGCGCCAGCTCCTCAGCCTGTACGCAGGCCTGACCGGAGCTGGTTGATCTGGACCTTGAGACGCTCGGCCTCGGCTCCGGCCGCGCGCTTCCAGTCGGACTCGGCCGACGCGTAGAGAATGCTCCGTGAGGCGTTGATGAGCAGGGCGCGGCCATGCGCGTCGACCCCCTCTCGGACGGCGGTGGCGAGCGAGCCGCCCTGCGCCCCCACCCCGGGGACGAGGATCGGCACGCCGTTCCCGAGCGACGCGCGCGCGTGGCGGAACGCGTCACTGAACGTTGCGCCGACGACGATCCCGACGTTGCCGTGGGCGTGGGCCAAGCGGCGCACCTCACCGACCACCGCGAGCCACAGCGGCCCCCGGGGGGTCGGGATCTCCTGGAAGTCCGGGGCCCCCGGGTTCGACGAGTGGGCGACCACGAACGCTCCGTGCGCCGGATCGTCCAGGAACGGTTCGAGCGTTTCCCATCCGAGCCAGGGAGTGACCGTCACGGCGTCGAAACCGAACGCGCGGAACGCGCCATCGCGGTACATCCGCATCACGTTCGGGATGTCGTTCGACTTGAGATCGAGGATCCGAAGACGGGTCGGCCCGATCTTCTTCGGGAGGCGGGCGAGGATCTCGATCCCTTTCGGGCCATACTGAAGGTAGGCACCGAGCTGCATCTTGTAGGCGGCCGCGTGGGGGAACGTCGCCTGGATGACCCCGCCGAGGAACCGGTCGAGCTGGGGACCGACGGGAAGGCGACGGAGCGCCTTCGGCATCAGCGGAGGATCGGGGTCGAGCCCGACGCAGACGAGGGAGTTCCTCGCCGACAGGATCCGGTCGAGCCTCTGGTGGAATTTGAGCGCCAAGGTCGGCCGCAGATGGTGCGCCGCGGAAAAGGATTGCTGGGCCGGGGGACCGACGCACCGGCGGGCGACCCGGGCCGGGAACGGTCCGCGCGTCGTTCATCCTCCGGCACCGTCGCGGCGCTTTTATGGCGGGACGCGGTTCCGCGCCCTCGGTTCCGCTCGATGTCGATCGCGACACCTTCACCGGAGGTCCCCGAGGTCCGGCTGAGAGACCTGTCCCCGGCCCTCTCGCCGGTCGAGCTGGTCGCGCGGATCGTCCATTTCGAGCGGCGCGAGGTCACCCGGCGGTCGGATGGGAGCCGTCGACCATTGGTCTCGGGCCTGCTTTCCGACGGCACGGCGAGCGTCCGGTTCACGTGGTGGGACCCGCCGCGGGAGGGGATCGAGCGGGGGAGCGTCGTGCGGGCGGTCGGGGCGGAGGTGCGGGAGTTCCGCGGCCGCCCGGAGCTGACGTTCACCTGGAGGACCCGGGTCGGACCGGCGAGCCCCGCCGAGCTGCCCCGGGTCGACCCGGACGAGATGCCGTTCCGCACCGTCCGGGAGCTCGGCGACCGCTCCGAGGGATTCCGCGTAGAGGTGCGGGTCGTCCGGGTCACCCCCCGACCGGTCACGGTCGGCGAGGAACGACGCATCGTCTACGATGGGATCCTCGCCGACCGTACCGGGTCGATCGCCCTGTCCTCGTGGAGCGACTTCGGCCTCTCGCCGGGCGAGGCGGTGCGTATCGCCGGTGGCTACCTCCGCAGCTTCCGGGGCCGGCCGCAACTCGTCCTGGACGAACGGGCGACCGTGGTGCGGATCGAAGGGACGGAGCTTCCGGATCCGAACGAGCTCCTCCGCGCCCCTCCGCGCACGATCGCGCGCGTCGAGGACGAGGGGGGCGGGGAGGCGATCACGGTCGAAGGGTTCGTGGTCGGGCTCCTCCCTCCGAGCGGCCTCGTCTACCGATGCCCCACCTGCCAGCGCTCGGTCAAGAACGGGATCTGCCGGGTCCACGGCCAGGTCGACGGTCAGCTCGACCTGAGAGCGCGGGTGGTCCTGGACGACGGCACCGGGGCGCTTACCGTCAATGCGGGACGGGCCGACACCGAGAAGCTGTGGGGCGTCTCCTTGGAGGAAGCCCGACGCCGCCTGCGCGAGCGGCCGGATCCGAGCCTGATCGAGGAGGAGATCCTCGAGCGGCTCCTCGGCCGGCGCCTTCGGGTCCGGGGCCGGGGAACGAAGGACGAGTTCGGCGTGACGATCGCTCCCGATTCGATCGAGACGGTGGAGGTCGACCTCGATGCGACCGCGGAGGAGCTGGCGGCCCGACTGGGGGAGGGCCGGCCCTGACGCTCCGGGAGACCGCGTGGCGGGTGACGGCGCGCGAGCTCGAGAGCTCGATCGAGGACGAGAAGGGGGAAGGAGAACGGGCCGCCACCTACCTCGTCTCACCGTTCGGGGCCCGCATGAACCGCGTGCTCATCGCCGGCACCCTCTCGCCGGCCGAGGCGATCGGAAGGGACGAGAGCCAGCCGTTCTGGCGGGCGCGGCTCACCGATCCGACCGGAGCGGTCACGATCACCGCCGGCTCGTTCCAGCCGCGGGCGATGGCCCAGCTCCGCTCCTCGACGTCGCCCCGGCCCGCGATCGTGGTCGGAAAGGTCCACCTCTACCGGGGACGCGACGGCGTGGGCTACGTCTCCGTGCGCGCCGAGGCGGTGCGGTTCGTCGCCGAGACGGACGAGCGCTCGGTCCTCGCCGATGTCGTTCGCCAGACCCTCGACCGACTGGACCTGGTCGAACGCATCGAAAAGGGACCCTCCGCCCCCGACGAGGTCCTGGTGACGGAGGGTGCCCCGCGGCCGTGGGTCCGGGCCGCACGGGAGGCGCTGCGCCGCTACCCGAACATCGACCGCGCCGACTTCCGGGCGGAGCTTCGCTCGGCCGTGCGCCGGGTCGCCGGCGACTCCGGTCCGGTCGCTTCCTCGATCGCACCCTCCTCCGGCGTGACCGTGAGCCGCGCCCCGCCCCCGCGGCCCGCTCCGCCGCCTCCGACCGCGGCCGAACGCGCAGAGGAGTCCGCCTTCCTCGACCAGCTCGACGAGATCGCGGAGGTCTCGGCGGACGGGTACGCCGACCTCAAGGAGCTTCTCGTGCGGGTCGCGGCGCGGGGGATGACGGCCGACCATGCCGAGTCCGTGCTCAACCGGCTGGAGGAGGAAGGGGTCATCGAGGAGCCGATCGTGGGCAAGCTGCGCCGTGCCTAGCGCGGGGCGGACCGGCCGGGCCGCCGAGAGGATTTATATCGGCCACCGGCTCGGGGCGCGGGGGAATGAGGAACACCTGTCTCTCCGAACCGGTGACGAGACCAGCGACGAGCTGACCCCCACTCGTTCTCTGTAGGACCCCAGACGACCATGGCGAACTCACGCACCCCGATCCTTCTCCCCGTCGTGCTCATCGTGGTCGTCGTCGTGGCGGCGGGGGTCGGAGCGGCCTTCCTCTACGAGTTCAACCACCCCAAGACCACCGCCGCCCAGCGGACGGTGGTCGAGGGGGACAACGTGACCGTGAACTACATCGGCACGTTCGGAAGCGGACCCCAGCTCGGACATGTCTTCGATACGTCGCTCTACTCGGTGGCCTCCAACAACGCGTCGTACCCGAAATCGCTCGAGTACGCGCACTACGGCACGCCCTCGTCGTTCTCGCCGCTCCCCGTCCATGTGGGGCCGAACGCCCCCTCGTCGGGCTATTCGCTGGACGGGCTCACCTTCAGCTCGGTCATCACGGGCTTCTGGCAGGGGCTCGTGGGCCTTTCCGCGAACCACACCGCCCGGATCACGATCGCGCCGAGCCTCGGGTATGGGGCGCCGGTTCCCTCATGCTTTGTCTCGCGACCCCTCGTCGTGACGGTGCCGACGGTCCTCCACCTCACCACGGCCCAGTTCACCGCAGACTATCCATCGGAGAACGCCACGGTGGGGACCCAGTTCCCCGACCCGACGTACGGTTGGAACGACCTTGTCCTTTCTGCCAACGCCACGGGGGTGGTGGTCCAGAACCTCCCGCCGCTCGGGTGGTCGGTACCGGGCACGGGGTGGCCGGTGATCGTGACCGCCATCAACTCCGCGTCCATCACCGTGACCAACCAGCTGACGCCGGCGGAGGCGGGTACCGTCGCGGGGGTCTCCACGGCCCAGGTCTGCAGCTCCCAGCCCCCGAGCGGGAAGTACATCGTTTCGGCGGTCGATCCGACGAATGGGACCTACACGGAGGACTTCAACTCCGAGGTCGTCGGAGCGACCCTCGTCTTCCAGGTGACGGTGGTCCAGTTCTACTGAGCGGACGCCCTCGGACGGGTCGGCCGGGGAACGTTACCCTCCGAGCGTGACCTTGCCGCGCTTCAGGAGCTCTTCGAGATGGGCCTCGGCCGCCGATTCGAGGATGTCCTCGACCGGCCGCCGCGGGCGGGTATAGGCCCGCAGCGTCTTCCGCGCCTCGTCGCGGCGAGCGCGGATCTGTCCCAGGACCTGACGTCCCTCGCGCTCCGCTTCGACGATCTCGCGGCTCGCCGCATCGACCTTGGCCATGACCTCGGCGCGCTCCCGCCCCTTCGCACGGAGCTCCGCGATGAGGCCCCCGGCGGCCGCGAGCTTCGATCGGATCTCGGCCATCTTCGTATCCCGGTCGGCACGGCCGGTCGCCATCTCCCGACCCACGCGCTCGAGGTTCGATCGCGCCTCCGCGACGCGCGCCTCGGCCTCCTTGCGCTGACGGTCATGCTCGGCGACGACGGAGCTGCGCGCCTCGATCTCCTTGAGCTCCTTGGTCCGTTGTCGGAGGAGCGCGATGAGGGCGTTCTCGTCGTCGAGCGAGAGCGCCCGGGTCTGCTGGCGGAGCTCGAGCTGCGCGATCTCTTTCTTGAGGCGCTCCGGGCTCACCCGCTCGCCGGGGGAGAAGGTGAGCTTGAGCTCCCGCAGACGGATGACCGCCTCTTCGACCGCCTTCCGCGCCGCCTCCCGCTCGCCTCGCAGCTCGGCGAGACGCTTCCCGAGCTCGCCGTGCACCCGGTACAGTACTTCGACCTCGGCCTGAGGGGCCTGGCGCCGGTCGTAGAGGGCCTTCTGCTCTCCCGAGAGCCGACGCATCTCCTGGATCAGCTCGCCCCGGTGCGCGTACAGGCGATCGAGCCGGGAATCGAGCGCGCGCAGGTGGTCCTGGTCCTGCCGTTCCTGGCGCTCTTCCTGCTCCGAGAGGATGGGCCTCATCGGCACGTCCGAACCCAGTCCCGGCGGGTCACAAAAGGGCTTCCGTCGGCTCCGCTCCACGAGCGGTACGAGCTCGAGCGTGCGGTTTCGCCCCACTTTCGGGCCCCGACCCCTTCCACCGGGGAAGCCGGAAGCGTCGAGGCGCTTCCCGCGACCGAACGGTCCTCCAGGATGCCCACCCTCCGTCGCCGTGCCGTGAGGCCGATCCCTTGCTACGGGAGGCCCGGCCGGCCGGTCGCCTCTTCCCGAGGTTCACGTCGCTCGGCCGGTCGTCGGGGAGGAGTTCCGGGGGCGCGGAGGGGATCTCACCGCTCGGCCGGCGGGGGCGCGTTCGGCAAATCGCTGCGCCGCGAAGAGCGCCGCGGGCACGGCCGCGTCGATGTTCACGACCGCGATCGGCGCGCAGGACTGGAGCATCGCGCTCAGGGCCGCTTCTCCTCGGCCCCCCCGACCGTACCCCACCGAGGTCGGTACCCCCACGACGGGGGCTCGAACGAGCCCGGCGAGGACGGTGGGGAGCGCGCCTTCGCGACCGGCGAAGACAAGGTAGAGCTCCGGTCGCCGCGCCTCGAGATGACGGACCGCACGAAGTAGTCGATGGATCCCGGCGACGCCGACATCGTAGGCCGTGACGGTCGCGAGCCCGAGCTCGGTGAGGACCGCGCGCGCCTCCTCGGCGAGCACCACGTCGCTCGTGCCGGCGGTCACGAGCGCGACCGTGCCGGCGCGGTAGCTCACGCCGAGAGGACCCTCGAGCCGGAGGATCCGGCCGCGGGCGAGCGCTCGGAGGGGAAGCCCGCGGGCGGCGCGCAGGGCGCGGAGCTGCGCGAGGGTCGGGTGCGAGACCAGGGCGCCCTCCCCCCTCCGTGCCAGCGCCGCCAGGATCCCGACGAGATGGTCGGGGGACTTTCCTTCGCCCAGGATCACTTCGGGGACACCGATGCGTCGGGGACGGTCCCGGTCGAGCCGAGCGTACCCTCCCACCCGAAGCTGACGGGGCTCGCGCCGTCGCGTCGACGTCGACACGCAACGGTCCACCCTTCCCGTAATATATCGGGTGCCGGTGGGACGGCCGCCTTCGAGTTATGCCCGATTTCTCCCTCACACCGGAGCAGGAGAGCGTCCGCGACCTCGCCCGCAAGTTCGCACGTACCGAGATGGCGCCATATGCGGCGGAGGTCGACCGGACCGCGCGGTTCCCCGAAGAGATCTACCGGAAGGCCTACGATCTCGGCCTGATGAACCTCAATGTCCCGAGCGACTACGGCGGGAGCGGGCTCGGGGTGCTCGACCAGTGCCTGATCGTCGAGGAGCTCGCCTATGCGTGCGGGGGCATGACGACCTCGATCATCGCGAACTGCCTCGCCCTCGAGCCGATCCTGCTCGATGGCACGCCCGAGCAGAAGGAGCGGATCCTGACGCCCTTCTGCGCGGAGTACGGCCTCGCCTCGTTCTGCCTCACCGAGCCCTCGGGGGGGAGCGACGCCGGTTCGCTCCATACCCGCGCGCGAAAGGACGGGGACCAGTACGTCCTGGACGGGGAGAAGTGCTTCATCACCAACGCCCCGCACGCGAAGCTCTACACGGTCTTCGCGACCCTCGACCCGAGCCTCCGCCACAAGGGGGTCACGGCGTTCGTCGTTCCGCGCTCTGCCGAGGGCGTCGTACCTGGGAAGGACGAGGAAAAGATGGGCCACCGGGCGTCGTCGACCGGTACGGTGCGGTTCGAGGGGGTCCGCGTTCCGGCCTCGGACCGGCTCGGCGCGGACGGAAGCGGATTCTCCCTCGCGATGCGGACCCTGGACATGACGCGCACTCCGATCGGAGCGCTCGCGACCGGCATCGCCCAGGCCGCGCTCGACCACGCCGCCCGCTACTCGCTCAAGCGGGAGTCGTTCGGCAAGCCGATCGCGCAGCACCAGGCGATCCAGATCAAGCTCGCGAACATGGCGCAGGCGATCCATGCGGCGCGGCTCCTTACCTGGCAGGCCGCGTGGACGATCGACCGCGGTGAGCGGGGCACGCTCGAGTCGTCCATCGCCAAGTGCTTCGCCTCCGACGCCGCGCTCCAGGTCGCCGACGAGGCGCTCCAGACGTTCGGCGGGTACGGGTACATGAAGGACTATCCCGTCGAGAAGCTCTTGCGCGACGCCAAGCTCACGCAGATCTACGAAGGTGCGAACGAGATCCAGCGGTCCGTCATTGCCCGCGAGCTCCTGCGCGCGTACGAGTGACCCGGGGTTCGCGCATGGAGATCGTCGTCTGTGCGAAGCCGCTGCCCGAGGCCGAGACGCGTCTCAGGGTCGCCCCCGACAAGAGGTCGCTCGACCCGGAGGGCGTCAAGTTCATCCTCACCGGGTACGACGAGTCGGCGGTCGAGCAGGCGCTCTTGTTCAAGGACTCCGTCCCGGGAACGAAGGTACGTCTGGTCATCTTCGGGCCGTCGCCCCAGTCGGTCGAGGTCCTCCGCTACTCGATCGCGCTCGGATGTGACACCGCGACCTGGATCGACTCCGGGCCGGACCCTTCTCTGGACCCGATCGATGCGGCGCGGGCGGTCGCCGGCGTGATCCAGGGGATCCCGCACGACCTCGTACTGTGCGGAAAGCAGGCCCAGGACGACGAGGCCGGGCTCTTCGCCGCGGCCCTCGGAGAGCTCCTCGGGATCGCGGACGTCGGGTTCGTGGTCGATCTGAAGTGGGATGCCGCCCGCTCGCTCTTCACGTTCCACCGGATCACCGAGGTCGGTCAGGAGAGCTGGGAGGCGCCGACCCCTCTCGTCGTCGGACTTCAGCAGGCATGGAACGATCCACGGGTGCCGAAGCTCCCGGCAGTGCTCAAGTCCCGGAGAGCGCCCTTCGACAAGGTCGACCATGTGCCACCTTCGGCCGAGGTCGCCCGCACCCGGCCCCTGACGTTCGAGCTTCCTCCGCCCCGGGCCGGCGCGAAACTGGTCGAGTACAAGACCCCCGGGGAGGCCGCGGAGAAGCTCGTGAAGATCCTGCGCGAGGAGGCGAAGGTCTTCCCATGACCCGGGTCCTCGTCGTGGGGGAGGTCCACGATCACCACCTCTCGGGCGCCACGCTCGAGGCGATCGGCGCCGCGATCGGCCTTGCCGGGGGACCGGCGGAGGTCGTGGGGTTCCTGGCGGGTGCCTCGGCGGGCGCGGATTCCCGCGAGTTCGCGCGGTACGGGGTGTCGGAGGTGCGGTTCGTGGAGGACACGCGCCTTGAATCCGCGCCGGTCGCAGCGACCGCGGTCACCGCCGCCCACGCCGCCGAGGAGAGCCGCGCGGAGCTCGCGCTCGTCGGCGGGACGAGCTTCGGCCGGGACCTGGTCGGACGGCTCAGTGTTCGGTGGAACGCGGCGGCGGCCTCGGGGGTCACCGAGGTGAAGCGCGCGGAGAGCTCGTTCGAGGTACGTCGGCCGGTCTTCGGGGGCCGTGCCACCGAGACCCGACGACTGGAAGGACCCCGGGCGGTCCTGTGCCTGCGTCCCCATGCGTTCCCTGCGGCCCAAGAGTCGCCGGTCGAAGTCCATGCAGAGCCCGTTCCGGCGACCGACCTCGCCGCGCCGCTCGTTGCGCCCCGCCGGACGGGACTCGAGCCGATCCCGGAGGGCGCGGGGCCCAGCCTCACCGAGGCATCGATCGTCGTCTCGGGCGGTCGGGGCGTGCGCGCGGCCGAGCACTTCCACCTGGTCGAGGAGCTCGCCGCCTCGCTCGGAGCCGCCGTCGGGGCGTCCCGTGCGGTCACCGACGCTGGCTGGCGTCCGAACTCGCTCCAGGTAGGCCAGACCGGGAAGGCCGTCTCGCCCCAGCTCTACATCGCCGTGGGCATCTCGGGGGCCATCCAGCACCTGATCGGCATGATCAGCTCCCGGGTGATCGTCGCGATCAATTCGGACGCATCCGCGCCGATCTTTCGGGTCGCGGATTACGGGATCGTCGGCGACCTGTTTGAGATCGTCCCGGCACTGACGGCGGAGATCCGGCGAGCCCGAGGCCTGTAGGTCCCGCAGGGGTGTGGGCCCCGCGCGGGGACCGAGATCTCCCGCGTTCGGACCCGGCTCCGGGCTTCTCCGCAGGTCATAGGTCCTGGTCTCCCCCGCCTTCCGTCGCAGGGGCAGACACGCCCCGGCGATCCTGGCCAGGACGGTCGCGATCGCTTCTCCGAAACCTACACGTCGAACAGCTAGCCGGGACGGCGCACGGACCCGGTTCCGTCGTCGGTCGAGGGACCCTCGCCTCCTGCCGAAACGTACAGCCGCTTGTTCCGGGCGCCCTTGTTCTCGATCTTCTCCAGACGGACCGTCCCGACCTCCCGGGTGTTGCCGACGTGGGTCCCTCCGTCGGCCTGGACATCGAAGCCCTCGATGTCGATCAGCCGAAGCACCGCGACGTCGGGCAAGAGCTCCTGCGCGACGCGCACGAGGGTCGGGTCCTTCATCGCCTCCTCCCTCGGGAGGAACCGGACCGTGACGGGACGCGCCTCCCGCACCACATCGTTGACCCCGGAGATGAACGAATCCGCCACCGACCGGTCGAAGTCGGGGACGGAAAGGTCCATCCTCGCTCGATCGTCGTAGATCTGGCTGCCGGTGATCCCGCTTCCGACCCGGCGGAAGACGACCCCGCTCAGGAGGTGGAGCGCGGTGTGATGACGCATGTGGGAGAGCCGGCGATCCCAGTCGATCTCTCCCACGACCGGCTGACCCACGGTCCACCCCGAGGGGTCCCCGATCACGTGGAGGATCCCCTCCGGGGTCTTGCGCGCCTCGGCCACACGGACCGCCGTGCCCCCCGCCGGAGTGAGCTGGCCCGAGTCTGCCGGCTGCCCCCCACCCTGCGGGTAGAACGCCGTCCGGTCGAGGAGAATTCCCCCGGGAGTGACGGCGGTGACGGTCGCTTCGAATCGTCGGAGATAGGCGTCGTGCAGGTAGAGCGCTTCGGTCACGTTCCTTCCCTTCTGGCCGGGGCGCATCCGAGTCATCCCCCAATACGGTAGCGGACGACGGCCGAAGGGACGCTTGAAGAGGGCGATGGGACGGCCCGTCGGGCGGGGACGGCTCGGGGAGCTACCGCGGGGCCGCCGGGCCCCACGGGACGGGGCCGGCGGGCTGAAGGTTCGTCGACGCGCCCTCGATGAGCTTCTGGAACCGGAACGGTTTCGGGATCCCCTTCCAATCCTCCTGGCCCAGCTGGGCGCCCCCTTCGGAGCTCACGCGCACGGTCCCGTACCCGAGCAGGCGCTCTCCGGCCGTCTGTCGCACGTCCACGCCGCGGACCTGGAGGACGGGAATCTCGTCGAAATCCCGGCCGAGGATCCCTTTCTGGACGATCACGCGCCGGGAGGTCACCGCATAGACCGTCGAGATCCACCGGAGGTAATGGATCAACAGCCGAATCAGCCCGATCAGCACCAGAAGGAGGAGCCCGTAGAGCAGGTAGGACTCGAAGGTGTGGGCGCTCACGTGGACCCACCCGGCAAAGGTCGACACGGCGTGGCTGTACGCCGTGACCTGGCCGGGCCAATCGTAGGCGGCCATGGCCGTCAACACGGCCCACACCCCGAAGAAGAGGAGCCAGGCCGTCACGCCGGGAAAGTAGTAGAGCCCGGTCGCCCGCGTCTCCTCCAGTAGGTACTCCTGGTCGGCGAGGTACGTCGCTTTGAGGTACTTCGGCATCGTCCGGGGTACCGTCGTCACCATCGTCCGATGCCTGGGGAGCCCGGGAGATAAACCCTCGTTCCGAACCGCGAGCGGGGGCGCGAACGTCAAATCGAACGAAGGGTCGCGTCGGCCCGATGGGGGTCACCGACTGCCACGTCCACATCAACCCGATCTGGGAGATGCGGGCCGACGCGGTCCGCCTTCTCAGCGCGCGTGAGCCGAGCCAATCGCACTGCATCGATGACCCGAAGGCGTTCCTCGAGTACCTCGACAGCTGCGGAGTGGAACGGGCCCTGCTCGTGAACTACGTCGCGCCGTACGTGATCGGATACACCGAGGCCGTGAACGACTTCGTGAGCCGGTACGTCCGGGCCGATCCGGACCGGCTCATCGCCGTGGGGGGGATCCGACCGGACCACCCGGATCCCGCGGCCGAGATCGAGCACCTGGTCCTCGACCTCGGGATTCGTGCGCTCAAGCTACACCCGCCCCATCAGCTCTTCCGGCCGAACGCCTACGTCGACGGCGAGCGACCCGAGCTCCTGACGCTGTACGAGGCCTGCCAGCGGAACCACCTCCCGGTGATCTTCCACACCGGGACCTCGGTATTCCCCCGGGCGCGCAACCGCTTCAGCGATCCCCTCTTCATCGAGGACGTGGCCATCGACTTTCCCGAGCTCACGATCGTGCTCGCCCACGGAGGCCGACCGCTCTGGATGGAGGCGGCGACGTTCCTCACGCGTCGGTTCCCGAACGTCTGGCTCGAGGTCTCGGGCGTCCCCCCGTCGCGGCTCCTGGACTACTTCCCTCAGCTTCCCCGGATCAGCGAGAAGGTCCTCTTCGGGTCCGACTGGCCGGGACCCGGGGTGCGGGACATCGGGGAGAACCTGAGGACGTTCCGATCGCTGCCTCTTCCCGCCGACGTCCAGCACCGCATCCTGGAAGAGAATCCGCTGCGCGTCTTTCCGCGGCGCACCCCCTCTTGAAATACTGAGCCGGACTCGGCCGGCCGTGCCGGAATCCCCGTCCCCACCTCCCTCCGAGGAGAAGAGCGACCCCGTCGCCCCGTCCGAGGTCGTCGCGGTCGTCGAGGGTGGCGAGGAGGTCGGTCGTCTTCCGCTCCCCCGGAGGGAGCGGGGGGAGGTCTTCGGGGTCGCGAGTCAGCTCCTCGGTGCGGCGCGGATCCGCGTGATGTGCGAGGACAACGTCTCGAGGATGGGACGGATCACCGGGAAGATGAAGAAGAAGATGTGGATCCGCGAGGGCGATCTCCTGGTCGTCCGCCCCTGGGGCTTCCAGGAAGGGAAGGCCGACATCCTGTTCCGTTACAGTCGGACCCAGTCCCAGTACCTCGCCCGCCGTAACCTCCTGCCGGCGTCGGTCAATCTCTTCTCGATGGATGTCTCGGCCGAGGGCGCGACCGCGCCCTGACCCGGGTGATGTGGGCCGAATCCCGTCGTCCCCTCACCTCGAGGGAGATGGGGGTCGTCGAGCAGAACTCGGTCGCGCTCGGGGTCACGCTGGACGCCCTGATGGAGAACGCCGGCCGGGCGGTCGCCGAGGAGGCGGCCCGTCACCTCCCGGCACCGCCTGCCCGGGTCGCCATCGTCGCGAGCACGGGCAACAACGGCGGCGACGGCACGTGCGCCGCGTTCTACCTGCTCCAGTGGGGGTACGCACCCGAGATCTGGTTCGTGCGGCCTCCCTCCGAGATCCGGTCGCATTCGGCCCGTCGGTGCTTCGAAAGGGTGCAGCACCGCTGCCCGCTCCACGTGCGGGTGCCCCGGGCCGACGAGCTCGCGTCGTTCCCCCTCGTCCTCGATGCGCTGCTCGGCACCGGACAGTCCGCGACCCTTCGGGGTCCGATCCAGGAGGCCGTGCGGGCCATCGCGTCCAGCCGGGCCCCCGTGCTCTCGATCGATCTCCCGACCGGCGTGCTCGATCCGAACGGACTGCATCCGGCCTGGACCGTCACCCTGACCACGCCGAAGTCCGACCTCGCCCGGGGGGCTCCCGGCGAGCTGACCGTACGCGACATCGGCATACCGTTCGAGGCCTGGAGTAGGACCGGCCCCGGAGAGTTCCGATTCTTTCCCCTGCCCGACGGGCGGTCCGACCGGGGGCGCACGGGAAGGCTCCTCGTGATCGGGGGGGGACCGTACACCGGTGCACCCGCCCTCGCGGCTCTCGCTGCGCTCCGGTCCGGGGCCGAACGCGCGACGGTCCTCGCGCCGGAGGGAGCGGCCGAGAGGATCCAGTCCTTCAGCCCCAACCTCATCGTCCGCGCGTTCGGACCGGATCGGTTCCGGCCGACCGATGTTCCCGAGATCCTCGAGCTCGTCCGCACGACGTCGCCGAAGGCGGTCGTGATGGGGATGGGGGCCGGGACCCATCCCGAGACCACCGAGGCCCTCCGGGCGGTCCAGCGGGAGCTCCTCGGGTCGGTCCCGCTGGTCGTCGACGCGGACGCCCTGGTGGCGCTCCCGGAGCCGGCGGAGTTCGAGGGGCGGCCGGCCGCGAAGGTCATCGCGACCCCCAACACCGGCGAGTTCGCCCGCGCCTTCCGCGGTCCCATCACCGGCGCGATCGAAGAGCGCTTGAATGCGGTACGCCGCATCGCCGACGAGCGCAGCCTGTTCCTTCTGGTCAAGGGCGAACCCGACCTCGGCTCGGACGGCACGACGCTGTTCGAGAACTCCCACCACCATGCCGCGATGACGGTCGGGGGGGTGGGCGACGTCCTCGCGGGGGTCGTCGGGAGCCTCCTCGCCCAGGGGCTGGGAACGATGGCGGCGGCCCGGCTCGGGACCTACTGGACGGGGGAGGCCGGGCAGCGGGCGGCCGCCCATCGCAGCTTCGGGCTCATCGCCACGGACGTCGTGGAGGAGCTTCCGGCCGCACTCGTCGCCGGGCTCGAACGGGTCCGACCGAGCGAGTAGACCCCGAGCGGCCGCTCAGGCGTACCGTCGGCGGGCCTTGATCGTCTTCGCCCGGGCCCGGACGTCCTTCTGGCCCGCCGGGTTCGCTTCGGAGTACCCCTCGTGGAACGCCCGGACGAGGCCCTCGGCCCGGGGATGGATCGCCCGCAGGTCCTCTTCCACCAGATGGAGGTCGATCCCCAGTTCCTCGATCCCGGGGCTCCGGGTTCCCATCGAAAGGTCGAGGAACGCGGGGGGTCCCGTCGGACCCTCGGGGAAGAGAACATTCGAGCTCGTGAGGTCGCCGTGGGCGATCCCTCCGGCATGGAGGCGGCCGAGCGCCGCTCCGAACGCACGGGCCGCGCCGGCCAGGGCCTCGTGAGGGACGTTGGGGTCCTCGAGGACCTCTCGGAGGGTCGGCCCTGGCAGCTCCTCGAAGATCAGCCGGTGCCGCGCAAGATCGATGTCGAATAGGATCGGCGTTCGCACGCCGAGCCGGCGCGCCTCGACCAGGAGCCGGGCCTCGGTGCGGGTCCGCTCCCGGCGAAGACGGTCGTCAAGCGCCTTTGGCCGGTACCGCTTGGAGTCCCGCTCCTTCAGCAGCGCCGCGAACCCCCACCAATCGACCTTCCGGATCGCCGCCTCGGCCCCCCGGGAGACCATCGGACCGGCCGGACCCGCATCGCTCATGCGACCCCCCTCCTCAGTGTGACCTTCGTGCGGCGATGGCCCGGACGATCGCTTCGCGGAGGAGCCGGGCCGCCAGGATGCTCGTGTTGCCGTTGTCGTAGGGTGGGCTGACCTCCACGATATCCATTCCTGCGAGCCGCGGCGCGGCCTGGCCGATGACGTACTTCACGTCCCGGGGGGTGAGGCCGAACGGCTCCGGGGTCCCGGTACCGCCGGCGAACGCCGGATCGATCACGTCGATGTCGATCGAGAGGTAGAGGCGATCGGTCTTCAGCATGTTCATCGCCCGCTGGACCGAGGCCACGATCCCCTCCCTCGCGACCTCGTGGGCGGTGACGAACGACATCTCGATCGACCGGTTCGCGTCGGCCTCCTCGCGGGAGACCGAACGGACCCCCAGCACGACGATGTTGCGCGCTCCGACGTGGCCGGCGATGCGACGCGCGGAGCTGCCGTGGCTGCGACGATCCCCGAGATAGCTGTCCCGGAAGTCGAGGTGGGCGTCGAGGTAGAGGACCCCGAGGCTCGGCGCCCCCGGCGGGTAGGCTTCGACGACGGGAGGAGAGCAGGCGTGGTCCCCGCCCAGCACCAGCGGGATCTTCCCGGCGGCGAAGATGCGCCGTGCCTCCTCCCGGACCCCGGTCGCCATCTCCTCCGAGCTACCGAACTCTTCGGTGTTCCCGAGATCATGAACTCGGGCGTCGGCGAGGTCGACGCCGGTCTCGAGGTCGTAGGACTCGAGGCTCCAAGAGTGCGTCCGGATCGAGTCGGGCCCGAATCGGGCCCCGGGGCGGAACGACGTGGTCCGGTCGAACGGAACGCCGACGACGACGAACTCGGCCTCGTCGAACGAGGAGCGCGCGTCGGCGAACGTCGTGGGTGCCGGCACGACGGGTCGACGCGTGGTCGCTATAAGACGGTGCTTAGGCGAGCGGTGTATCCGTGGTCGCGTTGAGGGCGGAAGTGCGTCGGGGGCGACTGCGAACGCCGAGGCCTCCGTACAGGAGTTCGAGCAGGACCAGCGTTACGACCGTCGTTCCGATCGCCATCAGGAACAGACCGAGATACCCTCCCACGAGGATCGCCGCGGCCCCGACGATCGGGCCGAGGCTCCACAGCGTGGAGTTGACCAGCGAGAAGACCCCGAGGTACTCGGCCCGTTGGTCCGCGGGCGCCATCCGGGCGACCCACGAGAGCATGCTGGGGCTCAGGAGGCTCATGCTGCCGGTGCGGGTCGACTGGGCCGGCACCACTTCCCACCATTGCGAGGCGAAGATGAAGATCCCGTACGAGGCGAGGGCGAGGGACGTCCCGTACCAGATCCCGCGGAGCTCGCCGATCCGGTCGATCCATCGACCGAGAGGGACGGAGACCAGGGCCGCGGTCAGGAGGCCCGCGATCGCGACGGCGCTGACCTCGAGGGTGTTCGCGCCGAGGGTCGCGGCGTAGTAGCCGTAGAAGGCGGCCACGGCACCGCTCCCGATCGCTCGGATCGACACGGTGAACGAGAAGGTCACCACCGGTCGCAGCTCTCGCAGCCGATGGGGCCGCCGGGGAGAGTACTCGAGACGCACGTCGGGGATGAGGAAGATCACGACCCCGAGCGTTCCGACCATCACCGCGACGACGAACGGGAACAGGGCCACCAGGCCGAACGAGTAGGTCACGACCCCGGCGAGAACGAACCCGACGATCCCCCCGGCGTTCGACGTGGCGTTCAGCAGACCGTAGCCCTCGCCGCGCTGGTTCTCCCGCGTGACATCGGCGACGTACGCG
The DNA here is from genome assembly GCA_046704665.1 of Thermoplasmata archaeon. GTDB lineage: Archaea > Thermoplasmatota > Thermoplasmata > Lutacidiplasmatales > UBA184 > Lutacidiplasma. Next base: position 44,253 of record JBJKRJ010000052.1, read on the forward strand.
CTGTACGCGGGAGTTCCGATGGCGAGGGCGAGCTCGGCAGCGATGAAGAGGGCTCCCGCCACGAGAAACCCCGGGGCGAAGACGATCGCGATGAAGAGGGGGAGGGCGAGCGCCTCGCCGGCCAGAAGAAACGGCCGCCGACGTCGCGCGCGGTCGGAGAGGCGCCCGACCCAGGGACCGATGAGGCTCGAGGGGACGTAGGCGAGGGTGAGGATCGCGAGCGCGGCCGCGAGGCTGGCCCCCTTGACGTCCACGAGGTAGAGCGGTAGGAAGACCACGAAGAGACCGTTCCGGTTGCTCGCGAGCAGCGAGTACAGGGAGAGCGAAACGAGCTCCTTCGGGGGCATCGGCGCGGCACTTCGGCCGGTTACTTACGCCCTCCCCCGGGCCGAAGGACCCACCCGCGAGGAAAGCTTCGTCCCACAGGAAAGGGGATTACCTCATCTCGCGTCCTCCTCGCGGGGGATGGCCATGCCCGAACCGGAGAAGGTCGGACGAAAGAGCGAGGAGGATGGAGTCGAAATCCTGGTCCTGAAGAATCCGCCCGTGAACGCGCTCAGCACGGTCCTCATGGGCGACCTCGACCGCCGTGTCACCGAGCTCGCCGCGGACCCGAAGGTCCGGGCCGTGATCCTTACCGGCGAGGGGCAGTACTTCAGCGCGGGGGCCGATCTCAAGGAGATGGCGACGCTCGATCTCGCGACCGCCCCCCAGATCGTCCGGAACGGGCACGCGACGCTCGCCCGGCTCGCGAACCTGAACGCCCCGGTGATCGCCGCCATCAACGGTCTCGCGCTCGGGGGGGGGCTCGAGGTCGCGCTCTCCTGCGACCTACGGATCGCCGGCGAGTCCGCGAAGCTCGGCGCCCCCGAGGTCAACTTCGGCCTGATGCCGGCCTACGGCGGGACGCAGCGATTGCCGCGCATCGTGGGGCTCGCCAAGGCGAAGGAGCTCATCTTCTCCGGTGCGATGATCTCAGCGGCCGAGGCGCTCAAGATCGGCCTCGTCAACAAGACGGTCCCGGCCGGTCAGGAGCTCCGTGCGGCCCGGGACATCGCCCACACGATCGCCCAGAAGGCCCCGAAGGCCGTCCAGGCGTCGAAGAAGGCGATGGTCGCGGGGATCACGCTCCCCCTGTCGGAGGGGATCGAGGGGGAGACGAAGCTCTTCGAGACCGAGGTCTTGACGAGCGAGGACCTGGGGGAAGGGATCGCCGCGTTCGTCGAGCACCGACCTCCGAAGTTCAAGGGGGCGTAGCGATGCCGTTCGAGTTCTCCTTCACCCCGGACCAGGAGGCGTTCCGCGACGCGGTGCGCACGTTCCTCGCGAAGGAGGTCCAGCCGATCGTCGCCGACATGGACGAGAAGGAGGAGTTTCCCCGGGCCACCGTCCAGCGGATGAAGGAGGAGGGGTACTTCGGCGTCCCCGTACCGGAGGAGTACGGGGGTCTCGGTCTCGGCAAGATCGGCTACTGCATTCTCCTCGAGGAGATGGGGAAGGTCGATGCGTCCCACGGGGCGATCGTCGGCGCCCACACCTCGCTCGGTACGACCCCGCTCGTCTCCTACGGCACGGCGGAGCAGAAGCAACGGTGGCTGGTCCCGGCCGCGAAGGGAGAGAAGCTCATGGCGTTCAGCCTGACCGAGCCGGGGTCGGGCAGCGACTCCGGCGCGGTCCACACGCTCGCCGAGAAGGACGGGGACGGCTGGTCGATCACGGGCAACAAGATCTACGTCACGAACGGACGCGAAGCGGACACGATCGTCCTCATGGCCGCGACCGATCCGAAGCTCGGCCCGAGCGGAGGGGTCACCGCGTTCCTCATCGACGCGGACCTGCCGGGATTCACGGTAGGCCGGTCCGAGAAGAAGATGGGACTTCATGGGACCTCCACCGCCGAGCTGATCCTGGACCACGTCAAGGTCGGACCCGACCGCGTCCTCGGGGAGGTCGGCAAAGGATTCCACGTCGCGATGACCGCCCTCGACGTCGGTCGCGTCTCCCTCGCAGCGGCCTCCCTCGGAGGCATGCAGGCCGCGACGTCCGAGGCGCTCGAGTTCGCAAAGAACCGGACCCAGTTCGGCCTCCCGATCAGCGAGTACGAGGTGATCCAGTTCAAGCTCGCCGACATGGCGATGAAGATCCAAGCGCTGCGCTACCTCGTCTACCACGCGGCGGCCCATCAGGACCGGATGGGCCCCGACCCGAAGAAGTGGAGCCGGCTCGAGCGCACCGAGAAGACCCGCGAGGCGTCGATCGCGAAGTGCATGGGCTCGGAGTGGGCGAGCGAGGTGATCGACGAGGCGCTCCAGATCCACGGCGGGATCGGCTACATCCGGGGCACTCCCATCGAGCGTGCCTACCGCGATGCACGGATCAGCGAGATCTTCGAAGGGACCAACGAGATCCAGCGGCTCGTCGTGGCGCGCGATCTCTTGGCGCGGGGGCTCTGAGCGCGAGGACACCTACCCTCGGCCCCCGGCCAAAGCCGTGAAGGCGCCCCGATCCGGGCCTCACGGTGCTAAATAGCGCGGCATCGTGGCCGCGCCATGGTCCGTGTCGAAGACGTCGGGAGCGAGTTCGACGCCCCCCTCGAGGTCGTGTGGAAGTTCCTCGGCACCCCCGACATCCATGCTCCCGCCCACGCGGGGTCCCGAAACCGACAGGTGATCCCGGTGCACGGCTCGACGATCGAGCTCTCGATGGAACAGATCCTTCACGGGTCGTGGCACCGGGTCCGCAACCGCATCACGATGCTCCCACCGCTCGCGATGGTGGTCGAGGCCCTCGAGGGCCCGCTGGCCGGATCGAAGAGCGTCTACCTCTACACCTCCCGGGGACCGAAGACCCGGGTCGATGTCTACGGCGAGTTCGTCTCGACGCAGATACCCGAGGACCAGATCGACTCGGCCGTCCGGGACTTCCTGGACCGCGTCTTCACCGAGGACAACACGGCGATCCGACAGTTCGCGGGCGCGCCCCGCTAGCGCGGTGCCGGTACGCGAACCGCCGGTCTAGGCGTGGGCGGGCGTCGCGGGCTCGGCGCCCGGCGCCGCTTCCCGCCCCGCCGGTGATACGCCCTCCCGCAGGACGCGACGGAGCACCTTCTGGACCCCGCTCCGGGGGAGCGCCTCGCGGAACTCGATCGAACGGGGGGCCTTGAAGTGAGCGATCCGCTCGCGGACGAACGCGATCAACTCATCCTGCGTGACCTTCGCGTCGGGCCGTCGCACCACGAACGCCTTCACCACCTCTCCGTGCTCGGAGTCGGGGACCCCGATCGCGGCCGCATCGGCGACCGCCGGGTGCTGGAAGAGGACCTCCTCGACCTCCCGCGGGTAGACCTTCATTCCCGAGACGTTGATCATGTCTTTCTTCCGGTCGACGATATAGCAATAGCCGTCCGCGTCGATCCTCGCGAGGTCCCCGGTCTTGAGCCAGCCGTTCTCGAGCACAAGGGCGGTCTCCTCGGGCTGGTGGTAGTAGCCGAGCATCACCTGGGGGCCCATCACCTCGAGCTCGCCGACCTCATCGGTACCGAAGACCCTTCCCCGGGTCTCGGGGTCCACGATCCGCTCGAGGGTGTCGGGGATCGGAATCCCGATCGAACCCCTACGACGCTCCCCATCCACCGGGTTCACATGGGTCACCGGCGACGCCTCCGAGAGCCCGTACCCTTCGACCAGCGCGGCTCCCGTCAGCGACTCGAACTTCTTCGCGACCTCCACGGGAAGGGCCGCGGAACCGCTGACACAGTAGCGGATCGACCGGATATTGAACTTCGCGAGGTCCGTCTGCTGGTTGAACGCCTGGTAGAGCGCCGGCACCCCGGGGAACTGGGTCGGACGGTACCGGTCGATCAGCTTCAGGAGCTCTCGGATCTCGGGTCGGGTCTGCATCACGATGGTCGCGCCGTCCGCAAGCCCGAGAAGGAGCGCGATCGTGAGGCCATAGATGTGGAAGAACGGGATCGCGGCGACCACGACCTCCTCCCCGGGTCGGCGGGTCGTGTTCCAGACCTCGCACTGAACGACGTTCGCAACGAGGTTCCGGTGACTGAGCATCGCCGCCTTCGGACGCCCGGTGGTGCCCCCCGTGTACTGCAGCACCGCGACCGTCGTCGCGGGATCCCCCTTCCACAGCCGACAGGCTCCCGGGGTGCGCGTCGCCGTGTGCCACGACCGGACCCACGCATCGGTCGGGAACTCGGTCGGCAGCTTCTGACGGCGCATCACCCCGTTCACGAACGGGCGCAGGTACCACGGGTAGAGCTCGCGCATACGCGCGACGTAGACCGCCGGGACGGGGACCTCCGCCCGCACCTTGGCGACGTTCGGGTAGAGGAACTCCATCGTGACGAGGGCCTTCGGCCCGGAGTCCTTCAGGATCCGCGCCAGGTCCTGACCGAGGTAGAGCGGGCTGATCTGCACCACGCTCGCACCGAGGCGCAGGGCCGCGAAGAACGAGATGGGGTACGCGGGGTCGTTCGGAAGGTAAAGCGCGACCCGGTCGCCGGGTCCGACCCCGTCGCGCGCGAGCGCGGCCGCGAGGTGCTCGCTCTCCTGCCAGAACCGGGCGTACGTCCACTTCGCCCCGTAGTAGACGAGAGCGGTCCGATCCGGCCAGCGCCGGACCCGCTCTTCGACGTACTCGGTCAGAAGCTGGTTCGGGATCGCGACGTGCGGTGGGACCTTGGAGGAGTACTTCTTGGTCCAAATCGGCGGGGCAGCGGCCGGAGCAACGGCTCCCATCGGCCCGTTACCCCTTGGGAGCGGCCTCGGGGTCCTTCGCGAACTGGACCCCGGGCTTGTAGCTCGGGGCGAACCGGACCCTCTCGCCGATCGTGAGGTCCTTCTCCTCCTTCACGGTCGGCATCCACCCGGTGATGCGTCCGCCGCCGTCCAGTTCGACGACGACGTAGGCGTACGGAGCATCGTTCAGGAACTCGTCGGCCGGCACGTGCTGGACCGTGAAGGCGACCACCTTCCCGCGCGTCGCGAGCTCGGTCTCGGTCAGCCCTTCGGCCCCACAGCGTGAGCAGGCGAGCCCCCAGGTCGCGGTCGTGAGCCCACAGCTGGCGCAGTGGAAGCCCCGGAGCTTCGACTCCTCCTCGTAGCCGTGGACCCATTCCTCGATCGAGTGCGGAGCTGCCGGTAGATCTGCGGACGTGGTTTCCCCCTCCCTTCCTAGCGTCGCGAGAAGATGTGCACGGAACACGATCCGCCGGTCGCGCCGACGTTGTGCGTGAGGGCTGTTTCGGCCTTCGGTACCTCGCGACCCTTCGCGAGCCCGTTCATCTGCTCGAAGATCTCCACGACCTGGGCGGCCCCGGTCGCGCTCACCGGATGACCCTTCGCCTTCAGACCGCCGGAAGCGTTCACGGGAAGCTTCGCATCGTGGGCGGTCACGCCCTCGAGGCTCTCCTTCGCTGCGGTCCCCTTCGGGAAGAACCCCATGTCCTCGAGCGCGAGCGCTTCCGCGATCGTGAAGCAGTCGTGGACCTCGAGGAAGTCAATGTCCTTCGGTGTCATCTTCGCCTGCCGGAACGCCTTCTCGGAGGCAAGGCGTGCGGACGGGAGCCCCAACAGGTCGGGACGGTCCTGCATGTCGGTCACGGCCCCGGCACGCGCCGAGGCCCGGATCACCAGCGGCTCGGTCGCGGGCTGACGGACGAACTCTTTCGCGGCGACCACCACGGCCGCCGCTCCGTCGGAGAACGGGCAGCAGTCGTAGAGGCGGAGAGGCGAGGCGACCATCGGCGAGCCAAGGTAGGTGTCCATCGAGATCGGTTTCTGGAAATGGGCATGGGGATTGTGCACCGCGTTGGCGTGGTTCTTCACCGCGATCGCACCGAACATCTCGTCCTTGGTCCCGTAGGTGTGACGGTAGGCGCTCGCGAGCGTGGCATACAGACCTGGGAACGTAGCCCCGTTCTTCGCCTCGAAGGGGTAATCGGCACCGATCGCGAAGTAGCTGGTCGCGGCCAGGGTGTCGAGGTGCGAGAGCTTCTCCACACCGACCACGAGCGCCGCGTCGAGGAACCCACCGGTGACGTGGACGAACGCCTCGTGCAACGCCGCGCTCGAAGACGAGCAGGCGGACTCGATCGTGGCGGAAGGCACGCCCGGGATGCCGAGCCCGTTGTTGATGAGCGGCCCGATGTGTCCCTGGTGTTCGGAGATCCCGAAGGCGTTCGACACGAACGTGTAGCCGATGTCCTTGGGTTGGAGCCCGGACTGCCGGATCGCTTCCATCGCGACCCGCGTGGCGGCCTCCCGCCCGCTCTCCTTCATCTTGCCGAAGCGGTTCGACCCCGCTCCGACGACCCAGGTCTCTCGCATGGAGCCTCCGTGCGGTAGAACGCGGATGCCCCCATAACCTAGACTCTCACCGGGAGGAGTTCGTCGCGTTTCGCCGTTCCTTGGCGAGTGCCTCCTCCGCCGCGGGCAGGTCCAAGAGTAGGCCGAGCCGGCGAAACGCTCGGGACGCGACCCCGGCGTCCTGGGTCTTGAAGAGGAGACGGCCGCTTCGTCCGATCGTGACCTCCGTCTCGAGCGCGGCGATCAGCATCACGCGCGCGTCGACCACCGCGATCCCCGCACGTTCGAGTCGGTGACGAGCGTCACCGAGGTCGATCGACATGGGGGAGTCGGGAACGGCTTCGTAGCCCCCACGGTTCGAACAGACCTTCAGCGCACGGTACATGCGATGGACTTGCCTATCCCTCGTCGCCTCGTCGGAATTCCCCCAGGTCCAGCCCCCGTGCGATCGTGCTGGGAGGTTGTCCGAGGGAACCTATCGGCATATCCTTGGGCCCGGGACCGTGACGGCGGCGTCTCTCGGGGTCGGAGGGATCCGACGACCGAAACTGGCCCGGCTCTTCTTCGATCTCCACCCTAGGCGGACATCGGCGCGCCACACTTGGCGCAGAACTGCGCTCCGGCCGCGTTCTGGGATCCGCACGAGGAACAGAACTTCCCACCGGCCGCCCCGGCAGGTGGGGCGGATGCCGGCGCGGGAGCACCCCACGCCGGAGGCTGCGCGGGTTGGGCCATCGGCTGGCCCATCATCGGCTGTCCGTATCCCTGGGCCGGTGTGGGGGGGGTCCAGATGATCGCAAGGATACCTCCGATCAGGGCGAGGATCGCACCGATGTAGAACCCTCCTCCTCCGATGAAGCTGATGAGCGAGAGCACGAGAATCAGGATCCCATAGGTGCGGGCCTGCTGGGGATTGCTCTTCATCCGAAGTGCGAAGAACAGGATGATGACACCGAAGAACAGCGCAAGGATGGCGAGTCCGATCAAGGCGGCGGCGCCGAGACCAAAGCCCACGGCGGCGAACAGCCCCGCGAACACCGCGAGGATCGCTGCGTAGATGAGGCTGAAGAAAAGGATCAGTATCCCTCCGATCAATGAGAGCACGTAGGCCGTCCTCGGGTAGGTCTCCCCGTACGACTGCATGCCGGTGGGACCGAGGTCCGTGTATTTTAACACCCACGGTTGAGGCGCGATGGGGGTCGGGAGGGATCTTCGGTCCGGGTCCGGCCCGGTGGGAACCGTCGGGATCGCCCCGAGGACGATCCCGCACTAGAGGAGCCGGGCGTTTCGCAGCCGGTCCTCGAGGATCGCACTGACGTCGATGCGTTCCTCTTCGCGCAGGATCTGAACGAGGTTCGATCGGGTCGCCGGCTTGTCGGGCACGGCCTGGCAGCAGACGCCCGGGCGCGTCGAAACCTCGTAGGTCCCGATCTCCTTCGCCACGCGCTCGATCTCCAGCTTGTCGAATCCGATCAGGGGCCGGACGATCGGCAGTCGGACGGCCGCGGTCGCACTGCGCATGTTCGACAGGGTCTGCGAAGCGACCTGGCCGAGCGCCTCTCCGGTGGCGAGGAAGGTGGCGTTCTCCTGTTCCGCAACGCGCTCGGCCGAGCGCCACATGAAGCGGCGGCAGAGAACGCAGCCGACGTGCCGGTCGGTCGTCCGCATCAGGGTGATCTGCGTCGGTCCGTGCGGGACCACGTAGAGCGGGATCGGCTGGTGGTAGCGCTCCCTCAGGAGCGCCAGATGGTCAACGATCTTCTCGAGCGGGGAGTCGTCCGTGAACGGTCGGTTGTCCATGTGGACCGCGACCATGTCGTGCCCGGCCCGGAGGAGATAGTGCAGTGCGACGGGCGAGTCGATCCCTCCGCTCATCAGCATCGCGCCCCGCGCCATCGCCACGCTCAGCCCCGCACGCCCTCATTAGAGTGCGGGGCGTCGGGACGTCGAGGTTATGGTCTCCTTCCGGTCCGCGGGGGCCATGGAGGAACCGACCGCTCCCCCCGTAGATCTGGCGTGCCGCGACGAGGGGGACGGGCCGACGATCGTGCTCCTGCATGGGATCGGCGGCAACCGTACGGTGTGGAACTCGGTCCTGCCGGGGCTCGCCCGGGAACACCGGGTCCTTGCCCTCGACCTTCGAGGGCACGGGAAGTCGCCATCGCCACCGGACTCCCGCTACACGTTCCTCGAGCTCGAGCAGGATATCGCACGTTCCCTCGACCAGAAGGGCGTCTCGAGTGCGCATATGGTCGGATTCAGCGGAGGTGCCCTGCTCGCGCTGCGCTGGGCGCTCGACCGGCCCGGGCGCACGCGGAGCCTCGTGATGGTCAGTGGCGCCGCGTATATCGATGCCCATACTCGGTCGATCGCCGAACGGTGGACGGAGACCTACACCCAGGAGGGCCCCGACCGATTCGCGCTGCGGATGCTTAAGGATCTGTACTATCCGGATTGGATCGAGGCCCACCTCGAGGTCGCGGACGTGCTTCGCGCGGAGGTCCGACATCAGGACTTCACGCCGGCGGCCCGATGGGCCCGGTCGATGATGTCGTTCGACGAGCGGGGCCGCGTCGGGTCGTTGCGGATCCCGACGCTCATCGTCCAGGCCATGGACGATGCCGTAGTGGACGCCTCGCACGGCCGGATCCTCCGGCAGTCCATCGCAGGCTCGCAGATCCGGATCCTCGCCGCCACCGGCCACATCATCCCGATCGAGCGACCCGAGGAGACCGTCGAGACGGTCTCGGACTTCCTTCGCAAGGTCGAAGAAGGCGGACCTTCCGGCACCCGCTCCACCTAGACCTCGCCGACTCCCCCGCGGGTTTATCTGGCCCCGTTCTCATCCTGCCTTCGATGGCCCAAGGTTCCCCGTCCGACCTCGCCGAGCGCATCGCCGGCCTCGAGCGGGAGATCGAGAGACTTCGCGCACGGGTCGCCGCGCTCGAACGGCTCATGGGGGCGGGATCGGAGCACCCCCAGGACGACTCGACGGTCCGACGCAAGGTCACCTACGACTGGCAGGCATGACCGAGCCGAACGGACCGGCCCCGATGGTGGGCGCGGCGCCGTCGAGCCTGGAGGGACTTGTCGAGCGGTTCCCGGTCCTGACCCCCCCGATCCAGACCGCCGGGGCCGCCGTCTCAATCGTTCTACGTCAGGGAATTCACGAGATCGAGACCCTTCTGATCGTGCGCGCCGCGAACGCCGAGGACCCGGGCTCGGGCCAGGTAGCCTTCCCCGGCGGCCGGGTCGCCGAGGGGGACGGGTCGCTCGCTGCGACCGCGCTGCGTGAGCTCGAGGAGGAAGTCGGACTGACCGGGGCCGATCTCGCAGGACCGCTTCGCTATGTCGGCACGCAGCCGGCGCGCGCCTTCGGCGTCACGGTCGGGGTCTTTGTGGGTGCGCTGGGCCCGGTCGCCCAGCGTCCCGGCGCCCGAAGCCCTGCGGAGGTCGCGACGGTCTTCTGGCTTCCCCGCTCCGCTCTCGCCGAGAGCCGTAGGGTGACCCGGACGACCATGATCGGAGCGATCGAGGTCCGAGCGACCGTTGTCTACGGCGAGGTCCTCTGGGGGTTCACCCGACGGGTCCTGCGCGAGTTCTTTGGCCTGCCCGCCGAGGACGAGCGGTCGGGGCCGGGGGTCGGGCAGCCGGACCGTCCTCGGACCGCTCCGGAGGAGGGAGGCGCTCGGTTCATCGGGTGAGGAGCGCTGTGTCCCGGGTTCCTCCGACGACGCTCCCACGGGGGACACCCTCTCGGGCCCCGGGAGCGCGGAATCGACCGAGAGTCCAAAGGGTCGGAAGAGCCGGCGCCGGCTTGCCGTGCGGACGCGGGGCTCCGAGGGGATCCGCCGAAATGGTCGCGACCCATCATTTAAATACCGCTTAAATACTCGGCGCGCCGAGGGATATCCTTGGTCAAGATCCGCATCGAGAACGTCGTGGCCTCGACCTCGCTCGGGGACGAACTTGACCTTCAATCGATCGCACTGGGGCTCGACGGCGCCGAGTACGAGCCCGAACAGTTCCCCGGTCTCATCTACCGGTTGAAGCAACCGAAGACCGCGATCCTGCTCTTCCGGTCGGGCAAGGTCGTCTGCACCGGCGCGAAGAGCATGCACGAGGTCGAGGAGTCGATCCGGACCGTGGCCTCTCAGATCAAGAAGGGGGGTCAGAAGATCAACATGCACCCGAGGATCGAGGTGCAGAACATCGTGGCGAGCTCTGACCTCGAGAGTGAGATCAACCTCAACGCCATCGCCGTCACGCTCGGGCTCGACCGCGTGGAGTACGAGCCGGAACAGTTCCCGGGCCTCGTCTGCCGGATCGACGAGCCTCGGGTCGTCGTTCTCCTGTTCGGGAGCGGGAAGCTCGTCTGCACGGGAGCGCGCAAGCCCTCGGACGTCGAGGTCGCGGTCAAGAAGATCACGAAGGAGCTCCAGGGCGCGGGTCTCCTTCGCTAAACTCGGTACGGGCCGCGGGCGTGGCGCTTCCCCCCGGCCTTCCGGTCGTGGACCACCACTGCCATCTTTCCCCTTCGGGCGAGGGGATCGGGGCGGCCCGTCGGTTCCGTGACGCCGGTGGGACGCATCTCTTCCTCGCCACCCAGAACTATCTGCCCTCGCCCCCGCGGACCTTCGACGACTACCGGGTCCAATTCGAGACGACCGAAGGGCTCGCTCGCCGGATCCGGGAGGAAGTCGGCGTCGTCACGTACACGGTCGTCGCTCCGTACCCCGTTGACCTCGTCCAGCTCGCCCCGGAGGTCGGACTCCCGGAAGCGCTCGATCTCCACCTTCGTGCCCTCGATCTGGCCGGGCAGTGGGTCCGAGAGCGCCGGGCCGTAGCCCTCGGCGAGGTCGGAAGGCCCCACTTTCCCGTTCCGGCGGAGGTCTCCGACGCGATCGAGGTCGCCTTCCGGCGGGCGCTCTCGACCGCCCGTGAGGCCGGATGTCCCGTGGTCGTCCATTCGGCCGATCTCGCCCCCGCAGGGTTCCGAGAGCTCGCCGAACGGGCGCGTGAGTCGGGACTCCCTCCGGAGCGCGTGGTCAAGCATTATGCGCGCGAGCGTATCGCGCCGGCCGATCGCGCGTCCGTGACCCCCTCGTACCTTGCCCGGCGGGAACTCGTCCGGGCGGTCGCGCGCGACCCGGGTCCGTGGTTCCTCGAGACTGACTTCCTCGATGACCCTCATCGTCCCGGCGCCGTCCTCGATCTCGCCACCGTCCCGCGAAGGGCGCGGGCGCTCTCCGACTCCTCGGATGCCGAGACTCTCTGGGTCCCGTTCGTGGAGTCCGTCGAGAAGGTCTACGGGTTCCGGCCGGAGGTGAAGGGGGGCATGGGCCGATGAAACGACCAAGGAAGGGACGAGGGCGGCTCGTGGCGCTCGAGGGGATCGACGGGGCCGGTAAGACGACCCTGGCGCGGGCGCTGGCGACGGCCCTTCGCCGTCGGGGCTACTCGGTCCGTCTCCGCCGCGAACCCTCCGACGCCCGGCTCGGTGCGATCGCTCAGAGCGTGAGCCTTTCCGACGCGTGGACCGGGGCCGTGTACTTCACGGTCGACCGTCATCTCGCACGCCCGGCGCTCGACCGCGCGCTCGAGGGGTTCGACGTGGTCGTGACCGATCGGTCCTACTTCTCGACCCTGGCCTATCAGGGTAGCGCCCTCCGGCCCCGGGAGCGGGCCCGGCTCGTGGAGCTCGAGCGGTCCGCGACACGCGTCCCCGATCGCGTCCTCTTGCTCGACCTTGCTCCCCGCGAGGCGCTGAAGCGCCTGGGACGACGTCGGTCTGCCCGCGGCCCGCTCGAAGAGGTCCGCGTGCTGCACCGGGTAGCCCGGGCCTACCGCCGTCTCGCTCGCGTGGGCGGTTGGACGGTGCTGGACGCCCGGGCCCCGGTCTCCGAGCTCGTCGCCCGCGCGCTCAAGGGGATCGGCCTCGACCGCCCCCGACGGGGCATCTCTTCGCGGAGAACGAGAGAATGATATGTACCTCGGCGGTGCCACGGAGGCACCCGTGACCGGCCCTGTCCGCATCCTCGCTCGGGAGGAGACGCTCGATCCGTCGTTCCTTCCCCCGCGCCTCGTGCGCCGGGAAAAGGAGCTCGAACTGACCCTGCGCCGGTATCGGGAGGCGCTCGGGAAGGGACTCCCGTACCATCTCCTTCTGACCGGAGGGGTCGGGAGCGGCAAGACGGCGCTCGCGCGGCGGCTCGGAGCGGACCTCGAGCGGCTCGGACGCTTCGGCGGTCTTCCGGTACGGACCGCGTACGTGAACTGCTGGCGGCGCGCGAGCGACCGTACCGTGATGCTCGACCTCCTGCGGAGCGTGCAGGTCTCGCTACCGGACCGGGGATACAGCCTCTCCGAGATGCTCGACGTCTTCGAGCAGGGACTGCGCCGGAACCCTCAGCACCTGCTCGTCCTGCTCGATGAGGCGTCGGCGCTCGTGCGCCAGGAGACGAAGCTGGTCTACCTTCTGACCCGCTCGCACGAGGTCCATCTCGGCTCGATCTCCCTGGTCCTCATCGCCGTCGAGGATCTCTTCCCCTTCCTCGACCCGGCGAGCCGCTCGGGCTTCGGGGTCACCCATCGCCTTCCCCTCGCCCCCTACGACCGGGCCGCGCTCGCGGTCATCCTTGCCTCCCGGGCCGATCTCGCGCTCCGTCCGGGGAGCTACGATCCCGAGACGCTCGATCAGATCGCACGGATCGCGGCCCCGAACGGGGATGCCCGCTTCGCGCTCGAGCTGCTCTCGGGCGCCGCCCACGCGGCCGAGGACGAGGGCGCGGACGCGATCTCCTCCGAACACGTGCGCCGCGCGAAGGGTGCGATCCTTCCGACCGTCACCGAGACCCAGCTCGAGGCGCTCTCGACGAACGAGCTCGGCGTGCTGCTGGCGATCTCGCGCACGCTCCGTCGACGGGGTGGCGCGGTGGCGAGCCAGAAACTGAGGTCAAGCCACGCGACGCTCCTCGAGGAGCTCCGCGCGCCACCGATGAGCCGAACGACGTTCTGGCGGACGCTCAAGGAGCTCGAGCGGGACGGGCTCGTGACCCTCGAGACGGCGGGCTCGGGCGAGTCGAGCCAGGTCGCGATGGACGAGCTCCCGGCGAGCTATCTCTCGACGCTCCTCGAGGAGCGGCTCGGGCGCGGCCGCGGAAGCAAACGCTAAGCGGCCTCCCCCGGTCCCCGCACCGTGGCGAGCTCCACCGTCCCGGCGTCGGAACTCCGTCGGCTCCCCGAGTGGATCCGGGTCCGGCCCCCGCGCGGGGCCTCCTACCCCGAGGTCCGGGGTCTGCTCGAGGAGCTCCGGCTCGATACGGTGTGTCGGGAGGCGCGATGCCCGAACCTTCCGGAGTGTTGGTCGGCCGGGGCGGCCACGATGATGCTCCTCGGGACCGAATGTACCCGGCGGTGCGGGTTCTGCGCCGTCACGACCCACTGGCCCCGCGGAGAGGTCGACGGGACGGAACCGACCCGGGTCGCGGACGCCGTGCGTCGCTGGGGCCTTCGCTACGTCGTCCTGACCCAGGTCTGCCGGGACGATCTCCCCGATGGGGGGGCCGATATCCTCCGCGAGACCGTTCGCCGGATCCGGGAGGCCTCCCCCGCGACCCGGGTGGAGCTGCTGATCGGCGACCTCGGCGGCCGCCGCGACGCCCTGGATTCGCTCTTCCGTTCGCCGCCCGACGTCCTCGCGCACAACCTCGAGACCACGCGCGCGCTCACTCCTCGGATACGGGACCGGCGCGCCGGCTACGACCGCTCGCTCGAGGTACTCGCGAACGCGCGGCATCGCGGACCCCACCGCCTGGTCACGAAGAGCTCGGTGATGCTCGGACTGGGCGAGACCGACGCCGACCTGAGGGTCGTCTTCGAGGACCTGCGGGGAGCGGGCGTCGACCTCGTGACCCTGGGGCAGTACCTCCGTCCCAGTCCGGAGCACCTTCCCGTCGGCCGGTACGTCCCTCCCGACGAGTTCGCTCGCCTCAAGGCGCTCGCGCTGGAGTACGGTTTCGCCGGTGTCGAGGCGGGGCCCCTGGTGCGAAGCTCCTATCGGGCCGAAGAGCTCTTCCACCGGGGCGAAACGCTTCGGGGAGGCTAGCCCATGGCGAAGAAGGTCCGCAAGAGCAAGAAGCTCGAGGAGGAGGAGGACGCCTCCTTCGAGTTCCCGGTCTTCGACGAGTTCGCCTTCGTCACCAAGGAGTTCGAGATGATCGCCCCGGTCGCTCTGGCGGGAGTCATCGCCGTCCTCCTGGGCATCCTCGGGTGGGCGCTGCTCGTGGCGAACGTGTATGCCGCGGTACCGTGGGTCCTCGGGTTCCTCGGCATCGTGGCGAGCCCGTTCCTGATCCAGCGGCTGCGTGCGAAGTGGCACCTCTACACGAAGGGCGACTGGGCCGCCCTGATCGCGCTCGAGTTCTTTGGCTGGCTCGCGATCTGGTTCGTGCTCCTCAACATCTCCCCTCCGGCGTAGGGCCCATCCGGCGACCGCTTCCCGTGGCCACCCGAACGGTCCGGCGAGTGGGGCGACGCCGGGGGATCGTTCGCCTTCCCGAAGGGTCTCACGGAGGAAACGGAGGACGGATACCTCCGGCGAGCGGGAGGGGGCGGCTCGGAGCGTTCGCAACCGCTACGCTCTCACGCTCACTTGGCATTCTGCGTCCGTACCGGCGGGATTCCGCCGTTGCGTTTCGACCTGTCGTAGAGCTTCTATGCCCTTAGGAGAGCGTAGATCCCCACGGCCGTCGTCGCGACGCCGGCGGTTGCGTAGACCGGACCGAGCGCCCAGCTGCTCCAGGCTTCTAGCCCGTAGGCCACGGTGGAAAAGATCACGGGTATTCCCATGATGAGGAGAACCGCAGCGACGATGAGATAGGTCTCCCAGAACCCCTTCGCCATTCCGCAGCCAAGGTACGATCTCGGCACGCATGCTATTGGCGGTCCCGTCCCCTCAGTCCGTCGACCGGGGGACCTTCGCGCCTTTCGTTCGTTGTCGGAGCCGTCCTCAGGACGTCGGCTCCCGGCCGAGCCACGGGAGCCGCTTTCGCAGGAGCTCGGCGAGCGCCGATCGTACGGCCTCGGAGTCCGGGCCCTCGGGCAGCGGTCCGATCCAGACGGTCGACGGGTCCGGGGGAGTGAGGTCCTTTCCGAGGGAGAGCCGGGGGAACGACGCGCGCAGGACCGCCTCGACCCCCCGGTCCGTCACCCGCGCCTCGACCCCGAGGCGACCGTCCTCCCGGACGTACGGGCCCTGAAGGACCGGGGCGTCGAGCGCCGTCCACTTCTCGAGGAAATGGCCCGCGCGGTCGATCCCCGCCGGCGGCCCGTCCTGGAGCCGCACTGCCGGCCGACGGGCATGGGCGACCTCGAAGAGAAGGTAGACCGTCCCGGGGTCGGTGCCGGACGCCGATCCCAGTACCTCGAACCCGGCGCGATCGAGCTCCCTCGCGACGGCGCGCTCCGCCTTGCGCACCTGAGGGAAGAGCGTGTCGTCGACGAGGTCCGGTCGGGGCAGCGCGACGACCGTCACGTGGCTGTCTCGCTCCCGGAGGAGAGACTCCGCCTCCGCCCGGGGGAGGGTGGGGCGGCCCGACGGCTCGAACCAGGAATCGGTCGGTCGTTCGAGATAGGCCGCGGCCGCGAGCACGAACTCCGCGAGGTTCCGACGGGACAGTGCGCTCGCGACGTTCCGGTGCGGGTCGACCGGGTCGGCGAGGATCAGGGCCACGTCCTCCGGAAGGCGGGGCGGCTCCCGTCCGGGCTCGGTCAGGCGGACCGGCAGGCTCCAGTGGCGCGCCGCGGAAAGGAGCGCGCGCAGCGACCCGAACCGAAGAACGAGGAGCTCGACCAGGTACCCGGAGAGCCCCTCGGTCTTCGCCTCCGAACCGTAGATCCCGAGCCCCCGAAGGAACTGTTTCGTGAGTCGGATCTGCCGAACGATCTCTGGCGTCTCTCGCTCGGAGAGGTAGAGCTGATGGAACGGGGTCCGATCGACCGGGGAGAGCGGACGGGACGGGTCCGGGACGGCGAATCCCGGCACCGCGTCGACCATGAACCCCTCGAACCGTCCCCGGAGGTACGGGTGTTCGGCGTAGCGCATCTCCGTCTCCGAGAGGACCGCGCGGCCGAGCGCGAGCCCCTCTTCCTTGAGACGGTCGCGGGTGAGCTCCGGTGGGAAGAGCAGGAAGAGATCGATATCGAGTCGGTCGGAGAGGAAGGTGCCCCGGGCCGCGCTCCCGGCCACCAGCGCCCGGACGAGCGGGCTCCCCCGGGCCCGGGCGGCCTCTCCGACCCGCTCCACGAGGCCGGTCCGCACCCGTTCGACCCGGGCAAGGAACTCGGGGGAGGGCGTGATCCGTTCCGTGATCCGCGCCTCGACACGGTCCGCCGCCCCGCGCACGTCCCGGGAGGCCGGGGGATTCTCCATGACCGCCGTCCGGACGCGTCCCAACAGATGAAAGTTCGTGCGGGGCGAACGGAACCCGAGACAGGGCTTATCGGAGCGTGGGCCCTCCCCATAGGGTGCGGCGATGACGGCGCTATCCGGCCGTGCGGCCACGCTCTACGAACCCCTCGAGGGGGCCAAGGTGCGGTGCACGGCGTGTGCGAGGTACTGCGCGATCCCGGAGGGATCCCACGGGTTCTGCTTCGTCCGGAAGAACGTGGGAGGGCGGCTCGTCCTCCTGAGCTACGGGATCGCTTCGGCGGTCCAGGTGGACCCGGTCGAGAAGAAGCCGCTCTCGCATTTCCATCCCGGGACCCGGGTCCTCTCGATCGGCACGGTCGGCTGCAACTGGAGATGCCAGTACTGCCAAAATGCCGAGATCTCCCAGGAACGCGAGATCACGGGCCGAGAGCTCGCGCCCCGGACCGCGGTCCAGTGGGCGAAGCGGTACGGCTGCCAAGGGGTCACCTTCACCTACAACGAGCCGACGATCTTCGCGGAGTACGCCCTCGACGTGATCCGCGAAGCGCATGCCGCAGGTCTCTTCGCGAACTTCGTCACGAACGGCTACATGACCCCCCAGGCCGTGGAACTCCTCGGGCCCCACCTGGACGCGGTGAGCGTCGACCTCAAGGGGAGCGGGGAGGCCGGCTTTCTTCGGAAGTACGTCGCGGCCAAAGGACCGGAACCGATCTTCGAGACCGCGGTCGGACTGAAGCAGCGGGGGGTGCACGTGGAGGTCACCGACCTCATCGTTCCCCAGGTCGGGGAATCCGATGCCGCGACCCGGAAGCTCGCGCGCTTTGTCGCCGACGAGCTCGGACCGGCCACCCCCTTTCACCTCTTGCGTTTCCACCCCGACTACAAGATGACGGACCTTCCGAGCACCCCGGTCGCGACGCTCGAACGGCTCCACTCGGTCGCGAAGAGCGAGGGCCTCGAGTACGTCTACCTCGGGAACGTCTGGGGCCATCCGCTCGAGCACACCTACTGCCCGAGGTGCGGCGCGGTCGCGGTCGAGCGCTATGGCTTCACGATCGCGTCCTGGAACCTCGACGCCGAGAACCGCTGCCACGAGTGCGGCCACCCGATTGCGATCGTCGGCCGGCTGTCGAAGAAATACCTTCCGACCTTCGCGACGCCGATCGCGTAGTGCGGAGGGGGTTCGACCGGGCTCCCAACGCGGCCATCGGCCGGGCCTCGACCACGAGGTGGAGCGGGATCTCCCGAATGAACCGACCCTCCGGGCTCTTCTCCACCGCCTCGGGGAGCGGTTCGGGCTCCTCGAGGCGGGTGATCGCGAGCCCGGCCCCTCGGAGCCAGCGGGAAAGGGTCGAGAGGGTGTGGTGGTAGGAGGTCGTGTAGCCGGTCTCCTCCTCCGAGATCCTCCACGGGACCCGGACCTTCCGTTCGTCGCGGTACCCTCGCACCTTCCGCCACACGACATCGTGCACGGTGCCGTCGGGCTCGCGAAGACGTTCCTCGACCCAGGCGGACCGGTCGTCAAGGTCGAAGCACGGATGCACGAGCGAGAAGACGAAGCGCCCGCCCGTCCTGAGGAGCCGGGCGGCCTCGTGGACCGCCGCTTCCCCGTCGGGGATATCGTGCAAGGACATGTGGGCGACGACCAGGTCGAACGAGGCATTGGGGAGGTCCGTGAGATGCGCCGCGTCGCCTTCCAGAAACCGGGCCCCGGTACGGCCCGCGCTCTCACGGCTCCGAGCGAACGCCAGCGTCGGGCCCGAACGGTCTACTCCGAGTGCCACCCGGGCCCCCTGCCGGGCCCAGCGGCGGGTGAGGTAGCCGTTGCCGCACCCGAGGTCGAGGACGCGGCGGCCCCGCACTGGACCGACGACACGGAGCAGCGTCGGGTCGATGATCGCACGGTGCCAGAGATCGCCCTGTTCTCCCATCCGCATGTCCCTCCATGCGGCGAGTTCGTCCCAGCCCTCGCGCCCCATCGCTCTCCCCGGAAGCCCATGCCTAGAAAAGGTTCTGCGCTCTAACGGGCTGCGAATCGGTGAAGTGGTGCGGCGGGAGAGACTACTTCGGGGGGTCGAGGCGATCGTCACGGTGCTCGACCCGGCGTGGACCCGCTCCGTCGCCGCGACGTGGCGAACCATCGATGGGACGCTCGGGCTGCGGGGGGTGATGATCACGCCCTACCCGCACTTTTCCTACGTCGTGGGCGGTCGGCTCGACCGGGACGCCCTCGCTACGCGCCTATCGGAGCTCGCCGGGGGGACGGCACCGTTCACCGCCCACGTTCGAGGTATCGCGACCTTCGCGGATCCTTGGCCGGTGGTGTACCTTCGTGTCGTACCCAGCTCCCGCCTTCGTGCGTTCCACCGCAAGGTCTGGGAACAGGCGAGGTCCTGCGTCCGAGCGCCGATCGACTACTACCGTCCTAACACGTGGGTCCCGCACATCACGCTCGCCCAGGGTGACGAACCCCGTCGGCGCCCGCTGACCGCCGAGGATGTCGCTCGGGTGAAGCAACTCGTCCCCCGGGATCTTCTCGAGGGGTCGGTCCGTGTCGACAACCTCACTCTCATTGTGGTCGAGGAGGGTCGGCAGGTCCTGGGACGTCGGTTCGTCCTCACCGGGGCGCGGGATAGCCCGCAGCCCCGGGCCGGGTCCGTCCGGGGGCATCCCCGGCGGCGAGCCGGACGAAGGGTCCGTCCGAGCCCGGCCTCCGCCGGAGGACCGCGGCATCGCTCAGACGGTCGCTAGGATCTCTCCCAGGTCCCTTCGGTCGGGGCGCCCCTGGCCGAGCGAGACGCCGGACGACGGCTCCCGCCAACACCGAGGTCCGGCTCCGGGGGACCGCTGGCCCGAAGGGATTCCGAGAAGCGCTCGCCTCGACCGACGGGCCGCGGGTCGGCGGTCCTGCGGGTCGTCCGACTCTAGAACTGATATCCTTCGCACGGAGTAGGTGCGAGGATGACCACTCCTTCCGAACAGGCCGAGGCGTTCCGTCGGTTGCACCACCAGCCCCATCCCCTGGTCCTGCCGAATGCGTGGGATGTCCCGAGCGCGCGGACGTTCGAGGATCTCGGATTCCCGGCGGTCGCCACCTCCAGCGCGGCCCTCATGGTCTCCCACGGGTTCCCGGACGGACAGGCGATGCCGCGACGCGATCTCGTCCGCGCCACGGCCGTGATCGCGCGAGCGCTCTCGGTGCCCCTCTCCGCAGACGTGGTCTCGGGGTACGGCCGGGGGCCCCGGGGCGTCGTGGCCACGGTCCGCCAGATCGTGTCGACCGGAGCGGTCGGTATCAACCTCGAGGACCGGGACCTCGCGGCGAACCGGCTCTACCCGGTGGCCTCCCAGGTGCGGAAGATCGAGGCGGTGCGTCGCCTCGGCGAGTCGATGGGGATTCCCATCGTCATCAACGGCCGGACCGACGCCCTGCAGGTCGGTCCGGGAAGCCCAGAGGACCGCCTCCGGGAGGCGATCCAGCGCGGCATCGCCTACCGTGACGCCGGAGCCGATTGCATCTACCCCATGGGTCTCACGGAGGCCGGACCGATCGAGACGTACGTCCGGGCCGTCGAGTACCCGGTGAACGTGATGGTCCGCCGGGGGCTTCCCCCTCTCGCCGAGCTCGATCGGCTCGGTGTGAAACGGATCAGTTTCGGTCCCGCGGCGTCCTATGCGATGATGGGGTTCCTTCGACGCACCGCGGAGGACGTCCTTCGGAGTGGTTCCTTCGACTCGCTCATCGAAGGAGCGATCACCTACGCCGAACTCAACCGGCTGGCCCGCCCGAGAGAGATCCCTCCGCCGTCGACCTGAACCGGCGCTTCGGCCGAGACCGGCCGGGCGACGACGGATCAGGTTGGTCGCCGGGCTCTGTCGGTCGACCGGATCCGACGGACGATACGTCAGGGTGTTCCGCCGGGGGCCGGACCGGGGATCAGGTCGGTGTAGACGAACCCATCCCGTTCGACCGTGGCCCCGGCGTCACACGGGATCGGCTGGGAGAACATCGGACCTCCCCAGGCGAACGTGTGGAACTCGCCGTTCTCCCCGCACGGATCGACCGACGCCGGAAGTTCTTCGAGGAGCGTCTCATCGAACCGCCGACCGGAGAACTCCTTCGGCAGTTTTCGGGGATCGACGCAGACGATCGTGGCCCGCAACCCGTCTCGGATCATCTCGCGGGCGAGCTGCCCCGTCTCCCTTCCCCAGAGCGGAAAGACCGGACGGATCGGGGTCGGGGCGAGCCGGGACTCGCGGTAGGCGCGGATCTCCTCGAGAAAGAGGTCGCCGAACACGATCACACGGACCCCGTCGTTTGCGAGCTCCCGGATCGCATCGCCCATCGCCCTCTCGTAGACCTCGTTCGGGCAGGGGAAGGGGATCTCCACCTGCCGCAAGGGTAGACCGGTGGCCTCGGCCTGCTGCTCCACGAGGGCCTCTCGCACCCCATGCATCGAGACCCGGCCGAACGCTCGCGTGATCGTCGTCAGAAGCCCGACCACCTGGAGTGCGCCGGTGCGTCGCACCTCCCAGAGCGCGTACGCCGAGTCCTTACCGGAGCTCCAGGATACGACCGCCCGGGGTAGCTCGCGCGTCACCAGAACCGGGGACGGCTCGTCGGCCCATGAAGGCGCGGGGGGCGTCGTGCCAGGACCCGGGGAGGAGGAGCGGGTGGACCGGCGGCGACAGATCGGGGGGACGGTGTCGGCCGCCCCGACGGTGGGCGGTCACGACGGTACTTCGGCCCTGTAGCGCCAGTCCGCGCGCTTCTCGTTGGGAACGCAGAGGCCCGGGGGGACCGCTCGGTCCCCCCCCTAGGTCGTTCGGGTCCGCCGCGGAACGACCGGGGGTTCGGACCCGACCCCCGCGAACCCGCAGGGCGGGGGCGACGTCCTTCCCGATCGACGCGTCAGCGGACCGTGAAGCCCGCAGCGGACGCCTCGCGACGGATCCGTTCGGTGTTATCGACCCTCCGACGAGCGTACACGAGGACCGCCGCGAGGGTGTTCCCTCCGCCAGCGGCGAGCTGAGCGTTCACGCGCGCGACGCTCCCCGGGTCTTCGACCTCGACCTCGGCCAGCCCCAAGTGCACGTTCGGGAACACGAGGCGTGCGATCGCCAGGGCCCGGAGCGAGGTCCCGAGAGCTCCCGGTCGGTGGTGCGCCCAAGGCGTGCCCCGCACCGGTTGGAACGTGGAGAGGTACAGGTAGGCGAGGTGCGGGAACCGCGTGAGGAAGAGTATCGATCGCAGGAGGTCCGCCCTCGATCCGAGGCCGTTCATCACGACGTTCCCGAGCGCGAGACCGAGACGATCGACCAGTGCATCGTGGGCGATCCGGGCCGCGAGGTCGTCCCCGGGCTTCGCGCGATGGAACTCCCGGGGATTGGTCGTTTCCACCGAGCAGTAGATCGTCCGAACGTTCTGGTCCCTCAGCCACTCGAGGGTCTCTGCCGATAGGGACGGACCCACGTCGAGGGCGAGGTCGATGTCCGTGACCCGACGAAGCGCCCGGACCCTCGCGCGAACGACGTCGTCCGACCCGCGGAGGCGCGTCCCGCCCACGAGCACGACGGACCGGACCCCGCGACCCTCCGCGAACCGGACCGCCCGGAGGAGGCCGCTCTCGGTGAGCTCTTCCCGCTCGTTGCGGATCGAACCGATCGAGCTCGAGAGGGAGCAGTACCGGCACGACGGATCGACCTCGCAGGGAGTGACCATGTGAACGTGGGCGACGAGGGTGAGCTCCCTTCCGAGCGCCCGGTCCCGCACCCGGGAGGCCGCGGCGAACAATGGGTCCGACCGATCGCGACGCATCCCACCCCGAAGGAGTACGAGGGCGTCCGCGAGGTCGAGATCCCCTCGCGTTCCGCGTCGGAGCGCACCGGCGAACTCCGCGTCGTCCGAGGCGAGGAGTGGGCCGATCGAACGGCTCCCGGCGGAGCTCCCCATGCCGGGGGTCGAATGGGACGAGGATACTTCTGGCTTCCGGGATCGATCGCTCCCGCCGCGCGGGAACCGGGCCCTGCAGGCGCTAGCCGCCGGGCGACGCCATCGGCTGCTGCTGGGTCAGGCAGTGGATCGTCCCCAGTCCCCAGACGAGGTCGCGGCAGTGGATCCCGACCACGATTCGTCCCGGCAGGGCCCGGCGAATCACGTCGATCGCTTCCGAGTCGTGAGGATCGTCGAACGTCGGTACGAGCACGGACCGGTTCGCGATGTAGAAGTTCGCGTAGCTCGCGGGCAGTCGTCGGCCGGCGAAGATCACTGGCCGCGGAGCGGGGAGGGTGAGCACCTCGAGCGGTCCTCCCGACCGGGGCCGGGTCCCCTCCAGGATCTCCCGGTTCTCGCGGAGCGGGGCGAAGTCCGGGTCCGATGCGTCCTCGGGCGCGACGACCAGTACACGACGGGGCCCCACGAACCGGGCGATGTCGTCCACATGCCCGTGGGTATCGTCCCCCACGATCCCTCGTCCCAGCCAGACCACTTCGTCGACGCCCAGGTGCTCCCGGAAGACCTCCTCGTAATCGGTCCGACCGAGCCCGGGGTTCCGAGCGGGATTGTCACCGAGGAGACACTCCTCGGTTGCCAGGAGGAGTCCGTCCCCGCTCACATCAAACGCGCCGCCCTCCAGGACGATCCAGCGGCCCGCGAGCTCGGCGCGCCACAGGGGCAGACCGAGACGACGCGCGATCGCCCGAGGCACCCGACGGTCGCGCCGCCAGTTGTCGTACCGGGCCCAGGCATTGAACTTCCACTGGATGAGCCCGATCGCGGCTCGCGGGTCCGACCCGTGCTCGGTTCGACGGACGAACGAGGGCCCGGAGTCCCGGGTCCAGCTGCGGTCCGTGGGACAGCGATGGAATCGTACCTGCGAGAGGTCGACCGAGCTTCGGAGAAGGACCTGCCGCGCACGACGCGCCGTCGCCGCATCCGGGACGAGCACTTCGACGCGCTCGCTGTCGACCAGGGCCCGGACGATCTCGGCGTAGGTCCACGGGATCGCCGAGAACTTTCCGGGCCAGTCCCCCACCTCGTGGGGCCAGGCGATCCACGTCGCCGCATGCCGATCCCATTCGGCCGGCATCCGGTAGCCCAGCGAGCGCGGGCCCCCGCGTCCCGGGGCCGTCGTCATCCCTCGGGTCCCGCTGCCTCGAGATACCTTCGGGTGATCGGTCCGTACGCATCGAGTCGACGGTCACGGAGGAACGGCCAGTGACGTCGTGTCCGTTCGACCTCGGTCGGGTCGACCGCGACGACGAGCACATCCTCCCGGTCCGTCGGAGCCTCCGCGAGGACCGTACCGAACGGATCCGCGACGAACGAACCGCCCCAGAACTCGATCCCCGGACCTTCCGCGCGGTCGCCGAGGACGTCCCCGTGCTCGAGACCCACCCGGTTCGGCACGGCGACGTACACGCCGTTCGCGATGGCGTGGGCACGCTGGATCGTCCTCCAAGCATCCTGCTGACCCTCGCCGAACTCCTGCTTCTCTCCCGGGTGCCAACCGATCGCCGTCGGGTAGACGAGCAGATCGGCCCCGCCGAGAGCAGTGATCCGTGCGGCCTCGGGATACCACTGGTCCCAGCAGATCATCACGCCAACCCTACCCACGCGCAGCGAGAACGAGCGGAATCCGAGATCGCCGGGGGTGAAGTAGAACTTCTCGAAGTAGAGCGGATCATCAGGGATGTGCATCTTCCGGTAGGTGCCGATCAACCGACCGTCCGATTCGATCACGGCGACCGTGTTGTGATAGATCCCGGGGGCGCGCCGCTCGAACACCGGGGCGAGGATCGCCACCGAGAGCTCGCGCGCGAGCTCGGAGAGCCGGTCGACCGTGGGGCCCGGTACCGGTTCGGCGAGATCGAACATCTGATGGTCCTCCCGCTGGCAAAAGTACTGAGTGCGGAAGAGCTCGGGGAGCGCGACGAGATCGGCGCCTCGCTCCCGGGCCTGACGGACCCGCTCGACCGCGCGCGTCAGGTTCTCGTCCGGGTCCGGCGTCGCGGACATCTGGATGAGCCCGACTCGGAACTTCGATCTCGGCGTCACCGTCGACCTCGATCCTCCCGGCGTGCCGTCCCTCACGTTCCGGAGACCCGACCATACATAATGGCCTCGTCCTCTCCGCCTTCCGCCCCGCGTCGGGTCGTGGGTCACCTCTCCGACGAGCGGCTAACGGACGGCCTCAGTCCGTGGCGGCGGCCACGTTGCCGCTCACCGTGACCCGGCCCCGATTCAAGTGGACAGTGCCGTCCGCCTCGGCCCAGGGAACCGACCGCACATAGAGGCGGTCCACCCCCTCGACCACGACCGGTCGGCCCTCCGTGACGACGGCCAGGCGCCGGGTCTCGCGGTCGAGCGACACCTCGCTGACGTCCCGGAAGCTGTACTCCACGTCGATGTCGATAGGTCCGGCATCCTTTACGCTTTCTTCGCCGGCCACCGTTCTCTCCGGCGACGCGGTCGACGCTCCCTCGCCGATCTTGGTCGGAAGCTCGCACCAAGGCATGTAAACGCCGGCCGGGTTGCCCCGGCGACGGGTCGGGCGAGACCCGCGGGAGAGGGGGGTCATGGAGCGGGTCGCAGATGTGCTGGTGGACACTCTGATCGCGGCCGGCGTACGCAATGTCTACGGCGTCGCCGGCGACTCGCTGAACGCGATCACCGACTCGATCCGGCCCCGCCCGATGATCCGGTGGGTCCATACGCGGCACGAAGAGGCGGCCGCCTTCGCGGCCGGGGCGGAGGCCCAGCTCACGGGGAACCTCGCGGTCTGCGCCGGGAGCTGTGGGCCGGGCAACCTCCATCTCATCAACGGTCTCTACGACGCGCATCGCAGTCGCGCACCGGTCCTCGCGATCGCCGCGCACATCCCCACCCCCGAGATCGGTACGAACTACTTTCAGGAGACCCATCCCGAGCTCTCGTTCCGAGAGTGCAGCCACTTTCGCGAGCTCGTCTCTCACCCGGAACAGCTCTCCCGGCTGGTCGAGACCGCGATCGAGACGGCCTACGCCCGGCGGGGGGTCTCGGTGGTCGTCCTTCCCGGGGACATCGCGATGCTTCCCGCGACCGACCAGGGCCCGGGCCCCATCGCCCCCCATGCGTCGCCGCGCTTCCGACCCACCGACACCGAGCTCGCGCAGCTCGCGGAGCTCGTGAACCGCGCGCAGCGCGTGACGATCCTCGCCGGCAGCGGGTGCGCTTCGGCCCGGGACGAGCTGTTTCGTGTGGCCGACAAGCTCCAGTCTCCGATCGTCCACACCTTGCGGGGCAAGGAGGCGCTCGAGCACGACAACCCGTTCGATGTCGGCATGACGGGCCTGATCGGTTTCTCGTCCGGCTACCACGCGATGCGGAGCGCCGACCTCCTGCTCCTGCTCGGGACCGACTTTCCGTACCGACAGTTCTATCCGGCCGACACGACCAAGGTCCAGATCGACTCCGATGCCGAACAGATCGGTCGACGCACACGGGTCGACCTCGGCCTCGTCGGCGACGTGGGGACCACCCTGGAGGCGCTCCTCCCGCGGCTCTCCAAGAAGACCGACCCGACGCACCTCACCGCGTCGTTGGCAGACTACGAACGGTCCCGTCGGGCCCTCGACGAGCTCGCGGTGGGGGAACCGGGGAAGGTCCCGATCCATCCCCAGTACGTGGTCAAGGTGCTGGACGAGCTCGCGGCGGACGACACGATCTTCTCCTGTGATGTGGGACTGCCCACGGTCTGGGCCGCGCGCTACCTTCGCCTCGCCGGGAGGCGGCGGCTCCTCGGCTCGTTCTGGCACGGCTCGATGGCGAACGCGCTCCCCCAGGCGATCGGGGCCCAATGCGCCGCCCCCGATCGCCCGGTCGTGAGCCTCTCGGGCGACGGGGGCCTTTCGATGCTCTTGGGAGAGCTGCTGACCCTCCGCCAGCTCGCGCTCCCGGTGAAGGTCATCGTCTTCGACAACAGCTCGCTCGGCTTCGTCGAGCTCGAACAGAAGTCTGCGGGGTTCCTCGAGGCCGGGGTGGATCTCACCAACCCCGACTTTGCCGCGGTCGCGAGCGCCGCCGGGTTGCTGGGCCTGCGGGCCGAGACCCCCGAGGACGTCCGGCCCAAGATCGCCCGGCTGCTCGCCCACCCGGGGCCCGCGCTCCTGGATGCCGTCGTCGCCCGCCAAGAGATCGTCATGCCTCCTTCGATCGAGCGCGCGGTCGTCAAAGGCTTCGGCCTCTGGCTGATCAAGGCGGTCCTCAGCGGGCGGGGGGACGAGATCGTCGACCTCGCGAAGATCAACCTGTTCCGCTAGAAGGCACCCCTCGCCGGCACGGCGCTCCGGCCGAGGGGCGGCGCCGGGAGAGGGTGGAAAGGGGGAGCGGAGAGAAGATTGGTTGACATTTAATATAAATATTTGTTATCCATATCTCCCACCGGATGCGGCTGATCGGGAGCCTCGTACGCGAGCCGGGGGAGCACCCGCTCCCGCCGGAGATGCTGGTCGTCTCCCCGAGGCACCGGGGGCGACCGAGGAAGGAGTGCCGTCCCCGGGTACGGTCGACCGGGGACGTGCGTCGGCTTCGGCGCCACGGGGTCCCGGCGTTCCTCTTGACCTCCGAGTGGGTCACGAAATCCGGCTATCCGGTCCACTTCTCGCCGTGGCTCCTACTCCCGCGGGAGCTCTCCTCCAAGGTCACGTCCGAGTTCCGTGTCCTTCCGGTTCGCGACGAGGACGCCCTGAGCGCGCCCGGCCTCGTGGAGCTCGTGACCTTTCTGCTTCGGTTCGACCCGCTGGCCGCGCGCGTCGTGGCCCGGCGCAACCCGGGCGGGCTGGACCGCCACGAGCTCTATCGTCGCGTCCGGAACGAGGGTCTGGAGCGGGCGGCGACCAAGGTCCGGCTCCAGGACTTCGCCCCGGCAATCCCGCGGGTCGGCGAGCCGCTTCCCCGAGAGGAACTGCGGTGGATCGAGCGGAACAATCCGGCGCTTGAGGAGGCGCAGTGACCGAACCCGAGGTGAAGGCGACCGACGCTATCCTCCGGCGCCACGCGATCCGGTACGTCGTCATCGGGGGCCAGGCGATCGCGCAGAAGGCCGCGACCACGACGCATGACGTCGACGTGATGGTCGCCACGGCCGACTACTCTGCGACCGTGAACGGACTGCGCTCCGACCCCGAGCTCGTGTTCGACTGGGAGGACAAACAGCTGGCCCGCTTCCGCATCCGCGCCGAGGGCGGCGTACCGCTCGACCTCATCAACGCCTCCGCGTTCTCCGGTGCGAAGCCGGGCGAGGAGTTCTTCCGCTTCCTCCTCGAGGAAGGTTCCTCCGAGGTCGACGGGATCCGCTACGCGACCCCCGAGGTCGTCTGGTACACCCGCCTCCTTACCAAGCGATGGAGGGCCTACGCGGAGAAGATCGTGACGAACGTGATCGACGGGGTCGCCGTCGATCGACTCGACCGGGTCGAGGAGCTCGGGCGCCGCTTCGGCACGGAGACCCCCTTGCACGAACGGATGGCCTACGTCCGGGAGGAGCTCGCGCGACCCGAGGTCGAGGACCTGCTGCGCCGCGGTTAGTCGCGGACGGCGTCCGGTACCCGGGTCGACGGAGGCGCCCGCACGGTACCGGCGCCCTCCGCGTCGGCGAGACGGGCCGCGATCGAGGACCAGTCCGGGAGCCGCTCGACCGGGGAGGACGGGCCCACGAGGTTCCAGGGCTTCCCGAGCACGATCGCCGTCACCCCCGACGCGAGGAACGCGTAGGCCTGTTCGCGATCGTCCTCTATCGCGAAGTCGAACGAGTAGGGGATCCGGTGCTTTTCCCCGTGCCGCGCGAAGTGGAGGCGGTCGTGAGGGATCCCGTGCCGCCGCAACCAGATCCGGGTCGCGGCCTCGCCGACCGGGTCCCGGGTGGTCGCGAGATGGATCTCGAAGCGCTGGCCCAATCGCGCCAAGTGCTCGGCGACACCCGGGAACGGGGGGATCTCTTCGAGTCGGTCCCGGTGGAACCGGTCCACGACCTTTCGCCACTCCCGCGGGGTGAGACGGTGGCCCCGCGCGTCGCGGCACTTCCAGTACTCGTAGCAGACCACGTCCTCGTGGGCCAGCCGCACCCGGTCGTGGGAGACTTGCCGGATGAGGCGTCGGAGGACCGAATCGGTGTCGGCGATCGTGTTGTCGATGTCCACGCAGATCGCTCGCTCCGTCCGGCCGGCCACGCTGGCGAAAGATCCGACGCTATTTGATGTTCGGTGCAGGTCCGAGACGGGTCCCACGCGGCGGGAGACGCTCGGCGCCGCCCCCGAGGGAAGACGGGTCCACCAAAGGATTATCCACCGTAGGGGGCGTCGAACGGCGGCGCCATGCCGTTCCCCGAGGGACCCGAGCCCTTGCGCCCGGCGCGCGGTGCGCATCGGGACCCTCGAGACCGGCGAGCACGCCCTCCTCGCACGCGACCATGAGGTTCCGAGAGATACTCGAACGGCTCGACGCGGAGCATCGGCTGACCCGGGTTCCGGGGCACCTCGACGCCCGGTACGAGGTCGCGCGGCTCCTGAAGCAGCACGACGGACGGCCGGTCCTCTTCGAGGATGTGGGTCGGGGATCGATGCCGGTCGCCGGCAACCTGCTCAGCCGCATGGACCTCCTCGCCGAGAGCCTCGGGATACGGTCGACCGACTGGATCGAGAGGCTTTCCGCGGCGTGGAGACACCCGGGACCGGTACGGGAGGGCCGGGGCGAGTTCGACTTTCTCGAGCCCGACCTTGACCTCGTGCCGATCCTGACCCACTATCCGAAGGACCAGGGCCCCTACGTCACCTCGGGGGTGGTGTTCGCCCGACACGGGGACCGACGCAATCTCTCGTTCCACCGGCTCTCCCGGATCGGAAAGGACCGGTTCGTCGGCCGGCTCGTCGAGCACCGGGACCTCGACACCATGTACCGGGACGCGAAGGACCACGGCGAGGACCTCGAGGTGGCGGTCGCCGTCGGTAATCGCTCGGGCGTGCTGGTCGCCGGCGCGACCAGTCTCGGGACCGGGGCCTACGAACTCGGGATCGCCGCCGCGCTCGAGGGCGGGATCGAGGTCAGCCCGGCGCGGACCAACGGGACCCGTTACCCTACCGATAGCGAGGTCGTGTTCGAGGGGAGGATCCTGCATGACGAGACGGCCCCCGAGGGTCCGTTCGTCGACCTGACCAACACCTACGACGTGGTACGGGTTCAGCCGGTGTTCGTCGTGGACCGGATCGCCGTGCGGAAGGGCGCGGTCTACCACGCGCTCCTGCCCGGCGGCACCGAACATCGGCTCCTGATGGGGGCGCCGCGGACCCCGACCATCTACGCCTCGCTGAGGGCGGCGGGGATCGACGTGGCCAATGTGTTCCTGACGGTCGGTGGGAGCGGATGGCTCGATGCCGTGGTCGCGATCCGGAAACGGCACGAGACGGACGCGCGACGGGCGATCGATGCCGCGATCCAGGGACATCGGAGCCTGAAGAAGATCACGATCGTCGACGCCGACGTGGACGTGACGGACCCGAACGAGGTGAACTACGCCGTGACGATGTTCTGGGAGGCCGGGCGAGAGGTCGTGCTGCGCGGGGTGAAGGGCTCGAGCCTCGACCCGATGGCCTCACCCGAAGGGATCGGATGCAAGCTGGCCCTCGACGCGACCCGTCCGTTGTCCGTAGCCCCGGAACGAGAACCGAAGATGACGAAGGCCGAGCTTGCCCCTCCGCCCTGAGCCGACGTCCATGGAGACGCTTCGGACCTCGGAGCCGATCTCGTGGCTCGACGACGTGGATCCGAACGGGGTGGTCGTCAATCCCGGCCACCCGCTCTACGGACGGAGCCTCGCCGGACAGGTGCTCGAGCTTCCGTTCGCCTCCGGGTCGACCGTCGGATCCGACCGGATCGTGAACCTGGCCGTCCGCGGGTTCGCCCCGTCCCGCATCGTGCTCGAGCGGCCGGACCCGATCACGATGTGGGGCGCGATCCTGGGCAAGGTCCCGGTCGAAATCCGCGGGCAGCGCCCCCGCCCCGTGGACCGGTCCCGGGTCGAGGCCTTGGGGATCGACCCCGAGATCGCCGAGTACCTCGCGCGGGCGGGGGAGCTGCTCGGTACGGAGGAGTTCGTTCCGGCCGACCACGTCCAGATCGCCGGAGTCTCCTACAAGACGATCACCGAGACCGGCCTCGAGCTACGGAAGCAGTTCGCGAGCAGGTACCGGTTTCGCTCGCCCAACGTCACGATCAACCCGGCGGGCATGGACCTCGAGGACTGGAGATCGCAGGGGATCCCGGAGGAGTTCGCGCGGAAGCAGCAGCAGATCATCGAGGCCTACGTTGCCATGGGCGCGACCCCGACGGTCACGTGCACTCCGTATCTCGTCGGGAACATGCCGCCTCCGTTCACGGATGCCTTCCTCTCCGAGTCCTCGGTCGTGAGCTTCGCGAACTCCGTGCTCGGCGTTCGGACCAACCGCGAGTCGGGCCTGAGCACACTGCTCTACGCGATCGCCGGCTTGGGTCCCCGCTACGGGCTGCACCTGCCGGAGAACCGGAACCCACGGGTTCGGATCGACGTGACGTGCGATCCCGCCGGCATCGTCGACTTCGGCCTGCTCGGGTACGCCCTCGGCGAGCTCGCGCGCGGAAGGATCCCCTACCTGACCGGGATCCGATCGCGACCGACGCTCGAGGAGCTGAAGGCATTGAGCGCGGCCGGGGCCGCGTCCGGTGCGGTCGACCTCTATCACATCGAGAACGTGACTCCCGAGGCGACCGCCGGTCTCCTCCGACTCGACGGGATCGACACCCGCATCGAGATCACCCGGGAGACGCTCCGCGCGATCCAGCGCCGCCTGACCACCGGGACGGCCCACGAGGTAGACCTTGTGACCTTCGGATGTCCCCACGCCTCGCTGGGCGAGATACGCGATATCGCCGGCCATCTTGAGGGCCGGAGGATCCGTCCGGGGATCACGGTCTGGGTATGCACCTCCCGCGCGGTCAAGGAGATGGCCCGGAGGCTCGGATACGTCCGGTCGATCGAGTCCGCGGGGGGGAGGGTCGTAGCCGACACCTGCATGGTCGTGGCACCCATCGAGTCGATGGGCCACACGACGACCGCGACCAACTCCGGGAAGGCCGCGAAGTACCTGCCGAGGTTCTGCCGGCAGCAGGTCGTCTACGAGACATCGGAGGAGATCCTGCGTCGGATCGCCCAGTAGAGCGAGCCGGTCCGGCGGGACGGCGGTCGACCCCGTCCGCCCTCCCTCCCTGCGCGCGCCGCCCCGCCGCCGAGCGCGCGCCGTCCGCGGGGCCCCGGGCCCCGGCTACTCGGACGCGAGCGACTCCTCTCGACGTGGGAAGGGGGCGCGCCACGTTTGGGCGCGGCCCCACAGGTCCGCGAAGAGGTCCTCGGCCCACCGGTAGCCGATCGGGTCCTTCACCAGCAGCATCATCGACATGTCGACCCGGCCATCGGGGCCCGGGAAACAGACCCCGGCCTGATCATCGAGGACCGCGAGAAAGAGTCCGATCTCCGGGAGAACACGCACCGGATAGTTCCGCTGCCGGCGCGGGCCCGAGCGGCCCTCTTCTTTGGCGGCCCCCAACGGTCGGATGATCCGGACGTCCGCGCCACGGGCGACCTTCTCCCGGAAGATGGGCAGCGCCTGCTCGAACAGCTGCTCGGTCGCGACCCAGATTCGTCGCCGGACCGCTCGGAGCGCGTGGTCCTGGGCGGCGACGACCTGGTAGGTACCGTTCGTGATCGACCCGTCGCGCAACTCACCGAGCCGTTCCACGAACCGCGGATCGAGGAGCGAGAGGTCGTGGGCCACGACGAACTCCCGATTCGAGGTGAGGAATTCGAACAGGGGAAGTCCCGAGAGCAGCACCCGGGCCATCGGGGTCGCCCCGTATCGGCCGTCCGGGCTCTTCGCCACCAGCCCGGCCGTGATGAGGCGGCTCAGGTGACGGGTCGTCTCCGAGCCGGTCATCGCGAGGCGTCCGGCGAGCTCCGCATGCCGCAGGGACCCCCGTCCCACCGTGCGGAGGATCGCGAGCCGCTCGGGCGACGCGAGCTCGAACAGAAAGGCGCCCAGGTCCCCGGCGGTGGCCATCGTGACCCGAGTTAGTTCGATGGGATACAAACGGCTTAGGATTCGGCCGAAAGGCGGATCGGCGCCCCGGTCGGTCTCCGGCCCTCCCGGCGTCTCGCCTCGCCGGGTGGGAGACGAGGGCGGACCCCCACCGACGCTCGTCCGGCCCCGTGGCCGGTCCGCGCCCAAGAGGCCGCCCTCGTGTCGTCTTCCCGGCCTCCCGGTCACCTTGACCGGCGCCGGGCAAATTCCGGAAAGGACGGCTCAGCGGTGGGAACGCGGAGCGAGGTCCCGGGCCAGCGCCGGGGCGAGCTTCTGCCGCCAGGTGGACGAGTCCGACCGACAGTTCGCCTCGGAGAGGCGGGCCAGCTCCGCGGCCGAGGGGACGTGCGACCGGGTCTCCAACTTGAGGCCGTAGAACTCGAGATGGCTACGGTCCGGTCCGTCCGGCACGACCCGATACCAGAACTGGGAGTTCCGGAACGGTCCGTCGAGGTGCGTGTTCGTCCACGCCAATTTCTCGGGGAAGAGACGGACGAGCCGACGGATCCGCACCCGGCGCCCCTTGGGACGCGTCACATCCGTCAGGAGGAGGGCCCCCGGCGCGATGCGTCGCACCGTCCGAGTCCGTTGGTCTGCGAAGAGCTCGGCGTCGGTCGGTCGAAAGTCGGTGCACCAGCCAAAGGCCGCTCGGGCCGATGCGCGCAGGGGCTGTCGGAAATGATAGCGCAGCGAAACGGTCACCATGGAACCCTGCCTCCCGATCCTCGGTTCCCCCAACCCGCCCGCAGTATAGCGGCTTGCCCACCGATCGCGAGCCGCGTCCCGACGGCCGATAGCGTCCGGGTGCGGAGGGGGGCGCCCTTCTCGACCCCGGACCCCGCATTCGAGGGAAAGTATTTCGAGGTCGCGAACCTACTGCAGCGCATGGCCGGATCGTCACTTACGGGAACGGTAGGTAGTCGCCCGAACGAGCTCATGCTGTACCGGTGCTTGGTCTGCGGTTTCCAGACGCTTCGAACCACCGAGATCACCGAGCACCTCATGTCCCACGCCGAGGCGGCCAAGTACACGTTCTCGACCGTGATCAAGGACTGAGGCCTCCCCGACGCCCCGCCCTTCGGCCCCCGCTACGCCGGAGGGAGACCGGAAGGGGGCCGCGAGGCGTCGGCGGTCCGGGGCTCCGTGGGGTGCCCGACCCGTGCCGGGGCCCCGACCTCTCTCGTTCTCGATACTGACCTCGATCGCCGTCGGCCCGGCCGTGGGTTCCGAGGGCCGCTTCCGAGTTTCCGGGGCGCACGATCGCGGCTGGGCCGATTTCGAGGACACCGGGCCAAGGGATGTTAGCCACGACGTCGTCGCCCTTCCCCTGGGTCCCCCCATGACCTCCCGCCGAGCGGATCTCACCGGTGCCGTACGAAGGAGACGGCAACGGGCGTTCTGGCGCGGCAAGTATGCGGACGATCCGTCGTTCTTCGGGGAAGGGGAGAGCGATTTCGCTCGGTGGTGCCTCCCTCGTTTGCGTG
Source organism: Thermoplasmata archaeon (assembly GCA_046704665.1). Taxonomy (GTDB): domain Archaea; phylum Thermoplasmatota; class Thermoplasmata; order Lutacidiplasmatales; family UBA184; genus Lutacidiplasma. The sequence goes on from JBJKRJ010000052.1 coordinate 78,632, forward strand.
CGGACCGACGGATCCGGGAGATCGTCGAGCTCGGCTGTGGCTACGGGCGAGATACTCGCTTCTTCGGTGCCCAGGGCTTCCGCATCCGAGGGGTCGACTTCGCCGGCGTGTCTCCACCGGGCCGGCGTCGCCCCGAGGGTCCGTGCGAGTTCGTGGAATCGGACTGTCAGAGGTTTCTGGCGCGGCAACTCCCGGAGAGCGTGGACGCCATCTACTCCAACATGCTCTTCAACATGGACTTCACGCGGGCCGAACACCGGAGCCTCTTCGCCGCGGTGCGCCGTGTCCTTCGGCCAGGAGGGTTGCACCTCTATTCCGTGCGGTCTACGACCGACCCCTGGTACGGCCGGGGGCGTCGGGTCGGACCCGACACGTTCGATCCCGCCCCTCAGGGCATCACGATGCACTACTTCTCGAAGGAGTACGTCGATCGGCTCGGGGCGGACGGCTTCGAACCGGTCGTCCGCACCGAGCGGGCGGAGGGCGGGCAGGACTTTCCGGTCCGGTTGTGGTACGTTGTCGACCGGAAGCCCGCGCGCGCGCGGGGCCATCGAAGGGCGGGGGCCCGGGGCGGCACCGAGAGGGCGGTGGTCCGCAAGCTCCCGGCACGCCGGACACGACGCCCCGCGACGTGACGGCCGCACGACCGGGGTCGCCCTCGCGGAGGCGCCGGATTTCACGCGGACGGATTCCACTGTCGGGACGCACCGAGGCTGACCCCCAGAAGCGCGGGGGCGGTCGACCTCCGGCTTCGCTCGGGGACGGAGAGTCGGGTCGGGGATCGGGCGCCCTCCGCGCGGATCGACCCGTCCAGAGATTCCGCCTCCCGCGGGAAACTCGCCCCGGCCGACCGTTCAACGTTGTCCGGTTCGTGCTTCGGCCAGCGGGGTGCCCTCTCGGGAAGCTCCGGGCAGCGTGAGGTAGGGGAACAGCGCCGCCACGAGCTTGTTCTCGGCCTTCCGCAGGAGGGCCTCGAACGCCGGTCGGGAGATGCCGAAGCTTCGCGCGAGCTCTTCGGTCTTGACACGGCGTGGGATCCGGTAGTACCCGCGAAGGATCGCCGTGACGATCGCCCGACGCTGACGATCGGTGAGGTCGCGCAGCAGGACGCCCACCGGCACGAGGAACCCCCCTTCGAACTCAAGGGAGGTGAGGGGCTCCGTCCCGGTCCGGACGACACGGACCGAGGGTGGCAACCTCTCGAGGAGATGGGCATCGAGGCGCTCCTCCGGCACCAGGAACTGATAGGTCTCACCGTCCGTGGAATAGGTCGAGGGGGGCAGGTAGAGGTATCCCTGGGCCTCGATGGTCGGGATCACCCGGGCCGACCGGCAGCAGGCGCACCGCTCGAACCTCACCAGTGCCGCGCTCCCCTCGCGGTCCCGGTAGAGCACCTCCCCGCCGACGGCGGTGTACTCCTTCACCAGCGCCCCGAGCTCGCTCGGTGCCTCCGCATGGACCTCAAGGATCGCCTCGTCACCCCGGTGACAGAGGTGGGTCACCCGAGTACGACCGGTCCCCGCCACCGGGCCGGAGAACGGGCAGTTGTGCGCCACCACGAGGCGGATCACCTGCATGGACCGGGGCTCCGCATCTTCCCGGGGAAGGATAAGGTCGTTTCCTACGCAACGACCGTTCTCATACTTCGGGACGATTCGACGGGTAGAGGAGCCATGCCGCTTTACGAAATCGAGCACAAATGGACGAACGAGCAGACGAGGACGGTGGTCGAGAAGGTCCAGAACGCCGTCGAAATGGTGAAGAACGGCCAGGTGCCGAAGGGGTTCCGGCCGATCTCGATCGTGGCGATACCCGGCAGGACCGAGGCGCACTGCATCTGGGAGGCCCCGAGCGTGGAAGGACTGGAGAGCGTCTACAAGAGCCTCGCACTGCCGACGACGCGGACCATCCGTGAGGTGTCTCCGTTCTACACCGCCTAGGACCGCCGTGCGCGGAACGACCCCGGAGGACGTTAGAACCTGTTCCGGCTCGGGTTCCGGACCAACGCTGCTTCGAAGGACGGAACCCGATGCTCTCGACCGGCTCCCTTCGGCTCATCACGTTGTTCCTTTACCTCTGGCTGGTCGCGTGCGTTGCGGGGGGCCGTCCGCGGCTCGCCCCTCCGCGGACCGCGAAACAGGGTGGGGAGCCCGGCACGGCCGCCGGCTTTCCCCGGTCGCTCGAAGCCCTCTGGCTCGGTTCGATCGCGGCCGTCCTGCTCTTCCCCCTCCTTGCGCTGATCGGACCGTCGTTCCCTCGGACGAGCGGACTCACGGTCCAGTTCCCGGGGGACGAGGTCGCCCAGGCGATCGGAATCGGCTTGGTCCTCGCCGCCGGGCTCCTCGTCGGGTGGGCGTTCCGGTCCTTGGGACGGTTCACGACCGTCGATATCCGACTCGCTCCGGACCACACGATCGTCCGCTCGGGACCGTACCGATGGGTTCGCCACCCGATGTACAGCGCCAACATGGCGCTCTCGATCGGTGTTACTCTCCTCTTCCTCAGCCTCCCCCTGCTGGTCCCGGTCGTCGCGATCGTCACCCTCGCTCTCGTCCGTGCGCGGGTCGAGGAGAGTCTGTTTCTCGGCTCCGAGCGCCTCGGTCGCGAGTACTCCACCTATCGCGCAGAAACGGGTCGGTTCTTTCCCCTGATCCACCGGCGGTTCCGGAGGATGGCGTGATCGGTCGCGACGAGAAGGAACTCCTCGCCTTGCCGCCCCGGGGATCCCTCGAGCGACCCGGCTCACCGGGCCCCGTCCCGAGGCATGGTCGGGCTCGCGCCGACCATCAAACGCCTTCTACCGGAAGGTTTGACCCACCCCGGAGGCGACGCACGACCGCAGCCCACCGGAGGCCGGCCGGCCACTGGCCGCAGTCGTTCCCGTTCTCCTGCGGCCCTTCGGCCCTTGCGTCGGTCCTGACGGCCCTCGGTTGGTCACCGACACAGGACCGTCTACGCGAGGAGCTCGAGATCTGGAGGGAGAGCACTGCCGTCGGCTGCCCGGGAACGCATCCGTTCGGACTCGCCCTGGCCGCGGCCCGCCGGGGATTCCTCGCCGAGGTACGCACCGTCGGTCCACGCCCGTGGCTCTGGCACCACATCCGGAGCGAGCATCGATTCCTTTCACTCCGGCAGTACCGGGAGGTCGAGAGATTCCTCGCCGACGACTGCCGCCGCGCCGGAGTCCGTCTGATCGGCGGGAAGACGCCGCCGCGGGGCCAGCGCGCGGGAGTACTGCTGACCCAGGTCGCGTCCCGCACCGTGCACGACACCGACCCTCACTGGATCGGACTCGTCCCTCGGGAGAGCTCGGTAATCGTGATGGACCCGCTGCGGGCGAGCGAGTACCGCTCCGACCGCGCGATCCCCGACTGGTGGGAAGCGTCCGGCTTCGCCGGCACGAAGAGCTGGGTGGAGCTCCGCTCCCCCGCGACGAGCGCGTCACCGACGAAGGAGGGCCCGGGGACGGCGGGTCGCGCTACGCGTTCCCCCACCGAGTCCGTGCATCCGCACCATCTGGCCCGTCGAGGATGGGGACGTGCCGAGGCCGTCGCCCGGCTCGAATCCCCGGAACGACGCGCCACCCAGGACCCGGACCGGGTGTGGGACCGAGCGGAGCTGAAGCCGGGGGAGACGGTCGTCGAGGTCGGGGCCGGCACGGGCTACTTCGCGCTCCCGGCCGCACGTCGCGTCGGACCGTCCGGGCGGGTCTACGCCGTCGACGTTTCGGGCGAGCTCATCGATCTTCTGCACGAGCGGCGGTCGCACGAGAAGCTCCCGCAACTGGTTCCCGTCCGGAGCACACCGGAGTCGATCCCGCTCGACTCGGGCGTCGCGGACGTCCTTCTGCTGGCCAATGTCCTCCACGACATCCCGCCCTCCACGCTGTCGGAGGCGGTACGGCTGCTCCGCCCGGCGGGTCGTGCCGTCAACGTCGACTGGAAGAAGGAGGACACTCCGGGCGGACCGCCGATGGAGATCCGGATGACCCCAGGGAGGGCCTCGGCCCTCCTGAGAACCCACGGGCTCGCCGAGGTCGACCGGTGGCCGTTCGGCCCGTGGCATTATGGCCTCACGCTGCGTCGTGCGGCGCCCCGCCGCTCTTCACCTACTCGGAGGATACCATGACACAGGAGAACGAACCGGACCCGGAACTTGCCGCGATCCGTGCGAAACGGATCCAAGAACTGATCGCACGACAGTCCGCGGGAGCCCCCGCGGCGCGACCGACGCGAACGACGCCGACCGATCTCTCGTCGCGCTCGTTCGGCACGTTCCTCGCGGAGCATCCCCACGCGATCGTCGATGTGTGGGCTCCCTGGTGCGGCCCCTGTCGGACGATGGCCCCGATCCTCGACGGGCTCGCCAACGAGTTCGCCGGCCAGGTGGGGTTCGGAAAGCTCAACGCCGACAACGAACCCGGCCTCGCCGGACAGTTCCGTGTCGAAGGGATCCCGACCCTCCTGCTCTTCGAACGGGGACGGCTCGTCGATCGGGTGATCGGAGCGGTGCCCGGGGAGACGCTCCGGGCTCGGATCCGATCGGTCTACGGGCTCGGGCGTCCCTCGGCAGGGACGGAAGAAGAGAACTGATCGGCGGGAGACGCGCCCTGCCGGAAAGCCCCGAGGGAACGAGCTCGGGGGACCGGTGGCCGGCGCGCCCCTCTCGGTCCGCACGCTCGAACCTTCCGGTTCGTGGGGATGGGCGGGCCGCCCATAGGAGGTACGGAGGCCCTGGACCGATCGCCGGATTCCCGGCCTAGGGCGGCCCTTGGTCCGGGGGAACGTACGGGCGCTCGGGCATCGGAGTCATCGGCGCCCCGCGTCGACGACGCCGCCAGAACGAGACGATCACGATGGCCGTCACCGCCGCTGCCACGATTCCGATCACGGCCGAGAGGACAATGAGGGTCGCGGCCGAGAACAACGAAGATCCGCCCGAGCTCGTCACGGTCACCAATCTCGCCCCGACACCGGACTGTCCCAGGCTGTCGTTGACGAACACGGTCACGTTGAAGGTCCCGGTCTCGCTGGGAGTGCAGACGAGGGCCGAGCTGTTGGCCCCGTCGCATCCCACCGGTAGAACGGTCCAGTTGTATCGGGTCCAGGTCACACCGAACTCATAGCCGGTCACCCTCACCGACAGGTTCGTCTTCTCCCCGAGATTGAGCGTCGAAGGAGCGGCCGACACGACCACATCCAGTGGTCGGAGGTAGGCGGGGTGCAACGAAGCGTCGGTTGGTTCCCGGGGGGACGAACCGGGCGCGGTGGAGGCACCGACGTTCGGTGCGAGCACGATGACCGCGACTAGGACTGCGATCGAAAGTCCCGCCCACGGGGGGCCCGGAGACTGCCAGCGATGGCTTGCGCGCATTGCACATCCTTGACGCGATGGCCAGAAGGCCCGCCGATCCTCGGGGTAGTTTGGAGCCTCCTCGTACTTGTAGTTCTCCTTCCTCAACGGGCCGGGGCGGGGACCCCCGCGACCCGGGGGTTGGCTTCCCGCGGTGAGAACGAGCCCGTTCCCGGCGCGGCGAGACGCCAGTTAGAGTCCTCGGCGGGTGCCGTCCCTCGGATGGGAGAGGCGGCTCCGGATCTCGTCGTCGGAGAGTCCTTGGACTTCCACCAACTTCGCACGCGACCGCCCGCTGGATTGGTACCGTACCGACGGGGGAGGGACCAGCAATCGGTCCGCGATGAGGCGCAGTATCGCCGCGTTCGCCCTGCCGTCCCAGGCCGGCTCACGACAATGGATTGCCCAGAGACCCCTCCAAGGATCCCATACGATCCGGTCGACGCGGCTCCCCGGTCGCGCCCAGATTTCGATACGGCCCATCTGCCCGGCCGGCGGCCCGCCGTGTCCTCGAAAGCGATACCATCCGGTCCCAGGACAAATCCCCTTCGCCACCCGCGGTCGTCGGGTCCCGGTCGCCCCGGTCGGTCGGGCGAGCGTCATCGCGGACCATGATGCGGGCCCTCCACACGATGACCCCGGGCCGAGAGAGGGCCACGGGTCAACCTCCGGTGGCTCGAGGCCGGTCGGTCCGCTGTCGGTCCCATGCCCGGCGGCTGGGTCGCGTTCCAGCGAGAGGGGTCCCACCGATCCTAGGGAATCGGCAAGGTACCCGCGGCCAAGTACCGGGAGCGCAAGGGATTCCCCGGAGCTCGCCCGGCCTCGTACGACGCACCGGTCTTCGGCGTACGCCGCCCTCGCCCCTAGGGCCGCATCGCTTCGTTGACCGCCTTCACGAAGGCGTCCGGGGCGGTCAGGTTCAACAGGTGGTCCGCGCCCGGGACCATCGTTAGTCGTGCGCCGGGAACATGATCCGTCAGGTAACGAGCGACGTGCGGCTGGGCCGGATTGTCTCGGTCCCCCACCAGTATATGGACCGGGACGTCCAGGGTAGAGAGCCGGCTCGCCGCCTTGGGCTCCACAGGGCGTTCGTGCTGGCCGGAACGCTCGAGGAACACCTCGGTGGCGTTCTTGCGCACCATGGTCCGGAAGAGGTCGAGATCCTTCCCGGTCAAGGCGGCGCCCCAGAGCTCCCGAAGATGCTCGATCGCGTCCTCGACCTTCCCCGCGGTGAAGGCCTGATAGGCCGCCTTCGAGAGCTTCTCGTCCGTCTCGAACACGCCCTCCGGGAACATCGGGTAATCCATGCCGGAAAAGCCCGGTGAGACCAGAAGGAGACCTCGCACGACACCGCGGTGCGCCACGACGAAGTCGAGGGCGATCTTTCCCCCCATGCTCGCACCCACGAGGAGGGGTCGATGGAGGTCGAGATGGTCGAGGAGCGACTTCAGATCCTCGATCGACGAGAACTCGGCTTCGGCGGGGGGAGAGTCTCCAAAGCCCCGTTGATCGTACCGGACCACGCGGTACTGATGCGCAAGTTCGGAGAACTCATGATCCCACATTCTGCGGTCGGCGATCGCCTCGTGGAGAAGGACGAGAGCGCCCGTCTTCTCCGACCCCGCGACGTCGTAGGCGATTCGACCCCCGGGCACGTCGAGGTACTTCGTTGGCAATTCCGCACTCATGCCGCACGATGTAGTCCGACGTTTATAGTGGTTCGGAGGGGGTCGTGTCGGCGGTGCCCCCCTCCGCCCTCCCGCCCCCGTTGACGTTCGCCGCGCCGCGGCCGGTCGGGCTCTCCCTGCCGGCAGTCACCGCGCCGGCGGCTTGGCCCGGGTGCGGCTCACGTTCGCCGCGACCGCCTCCCGGATCAAGGCCCGGAAGGCGGGCTCGTTGAGCGGATCCCCCTCGTGGATGTCGATGGCGCGCCAGGTCTTTCCACCCAAGCCGGCGTTGAACAGATGCTCGGGGTCCTTCAGTGAGGACCCTCGAGGGAAGGTCAGCTTCTCATGGTTCTGGTACGACTCGCCGGTGCAGACAATCCCATCATGGGACCACACCGGGATGCCCCCCGGGTTGCTGGGTTTCTTCCACTTCAGTTCCTCGACCATTCCGGGATCCGCTTCGAGTATGAGGGCACGGACCCGGGCCAGGACGGCGGCCCGCCAACCCCCGAGCTCGCCGATGCGCTGACCGATCCTCGCCGAGGCGAGACCCTCCGAGGAGGCGTTACGGCCTGTCGCGCGGGGTTTCATCCGCTCTATTTCCAATCGCGAGGGGGCTGACTGATCGAGAAGAGATTGCCATCGGGGTCGCGGAAGGTGGCCGCGGTGCCCCAAGGGTACTCCTTCGGGACCTGGGGGAAGGCGACGCCCTTGGCGCTCAGCTCCTCGTAGACCTTCCGGCAGTCCGCGACCCGTAGGACGATGGGAGGGGCCCTCCCGGGGGCCCACTGCGCCGACCACTCGTTCTGGGAGGGATCCGCGGCCGACCCTTTCTCCCAGAGCGCGAGTTCGAGGTCCTGGCCCTTGGGTCCGACCGTGACCCAACGGTAGCCTCCGGGGGGTGTGACATCGGTCTTCTTCTCAAATCCGACCTTTTCCGTGAAGAAGTCGAGGGCCCGGGCCTGGTTGGTCACGACGAGAGCGACTTGCGTGATCCTTCCTTCCAGACTGTGCGTCGGTGTGTCCGTCATAGCTCGCGGGTCACCCCACGGGGTCGGGCCACATAAACCAGAGCAAAACGCCGTTTGGAAACGCGACAACTTGATGGCCCAACTATTGTTGATCGGTCTCGACCGCGATGGAACTGTTGGACGACCTCGACATCCAGATCCTCGCGGACCTGGGGAGCCCGTCGCTCGCTCAGTGGAACGTCCGGAAACCGTACGCCGAACTGGCAAAGCACCTGGGAGTGAGCCAAGAGACCGTTCGGCTCCGTGTGAAGCGCGCCCGGGAGCAGGGGTACCTGCCCGCCTGGCGGATCCGGTTCAATCCCCGCCTGATCGGATACCGACCGGCGGGCGCGGACCTGACCGTCGCCCGGGGGATCGCAAAGGCGACGGCGATCTCGCAGCTGCGACTCGTGCCGGGCGTCGTCCTGATCGTCGACTTCCGAGACGAAGGGATGCTCGTCGTCTTCTGGTACGAGGACGACGAGGGCCTGGACCGGACCTGCGGACGAATCGGTTCGATCTGCGGTGCTCCTCCGCGGGCGGTCTGGAGGAGCGGCGTCCTCGAACCGTCCGTTCGGCTCCGGTCCATGGACTGGAGGATTCTCGAGGTGATGAAGGACGACGCGCGGATGCCACTCCGGCACGTGGCGGCGTCGCTCGGCTTCACCGTCCGTACCGTCCAGAGGAGGTTGAACTCCATGGCCGAGGGCCGGGCCATCATGTTGGAGGGAACGCCGAGGGTCTCCCGGATGGCCGGGCTGGTCTGTGACTTCCTTGTCTCGCCGACCGACCGACGAAGGAAGCAGGCGGCCGACGCCGAGGTCGCGCGCGTGGTCCGCCGGATCGGGATGATCGACACCTCCCCCGAGAACCACTCCCTCCTTGGGGTGGCGTGTGGGAACTTCACGGAGGTCGACGAGGTCTACGCGAAGCTCCAGGAGCTGTATGGGACCGAGCGCATCCGGGTGGGGATCGTGCGAGAGTTCTTCCCGGTCGGCGAGTGGCTCGCCGGAGAGATACGAAGCCGGGCCGGATCCGCGGTTCCGCGACGTTCCGTTGCGGGTGCTTGAACCGTTCCAAATCGGCACGCGATCGTCGGGGCTGGCCGCCCGTCCCGCCCATCGGAGAAGGAGCGAGGACACGAGGGTCAAATTGGGCAGCCGCGTCGATCCTCTCCCGGGCGAGGGGGACCCATCGGGGGTCCGCATGCCGGGCCCGGATCGGGCCCCGGCCGTCCCGATCCAAGCCCCACCGTGAATCGAACAGTTCGGAGTGACCCCTAGGTTCGGTTCCTGGGGGTGGATGAGCCCGTTGAACCGACCGAGCGCCGAACCGAATGCGATCGGGGGTCACCCGACAGCCCCGACCCCTTGCACGGGGCGGCTCGCGGAAGTTCACCTCGCCAGGATCGGAAGCAGCTCTTCCACGGTGTCGATGACCACCTCGACGGAGCCGAGACGAAGTTCCTAGCGCAGATCTCTCTGCAACATATCGAGGGTCTCTCCCCACCCTCCCATGAACCCCGCTTCGAGGTCCTCGGCGTCGCCCGGGAAAGCGCCCATTTCGAGAACCTTCACACGGACCGTCACTCGCGTCCTCTCCGGGCTAAGCTCGTCGAGCTTCACCGTTTGGAGCGCCTCAAAGGGAGCGGCGCCCTCCCGGAAAGTCGTGGCGCTCCGGAAGACGAGAAGTTCCGGAGCGACTACTTCCACCACGGTCCCAGATGTCTTGGCGACGTCCCCGTCACTGTGGCGATCGTGAATTCGTATCGCACCCCCGGGCGTTGCGTTGAACTCGAACACTAGTTTCACGGCCCCTTCGGGGCCCCAAAACTTCGCCGCTTTCTTCGAGTCCGTGAACATATCGAAGATCGCCCTCCGCGGGAAGTCGTAGTCCCGGATTATCTCTACGGCGTCTCGCTCTCCGTCGGTAGCTTCGTTCTTCCACTTCTGGTTCATGCTCCCTCTCCTTTCAGAACCTTGTCCAACCGATCGAGCCGGCTGTTCCATAGTCGGGCCATATCGGCCGTCCACGCCTCGATTTGGTGCATTGACTTCGGATTGAACGAGTACAGCCTTCGCTGGGCACTCTTCTCCATCCGGAGGACGTTCGCCTCCCTCAGCACCCTGAGGTGTTGGGAGATCGCTTGGGGAGTCACGTCAAACTCGTCAGATATCTGGGACGCGCTGAGCCTGCCTCTGTGGACCAGAATCTCCACGACCTTGCGCCTGCGCGGTTCGGCCAGGGCATGGAACGCGTCCATGGTTCTCTAATACAGCTATTACTTTATAAAGCTACTTCTTTAGCTTAGTGGGTACGATACTTCCCACTCGGTGCGGCGCATTTCCATGATGGAACGGCATGCTCTGCAGAGCTGACGCGAAAGGGTTCCGCGGGCCGATGAGTAGGGACAGCGGCAGGAACCCACACCTGTCCCGCGTCGATGTGGGTTCCGTTCCGCGGTTTTGAGCTTCGGCGACCGGGCTAGGGAACGCTGCCGGGGCCAGGATTCGAACCTGGGAACTCCTGCGAGAGCAGATCTTGAGTCTGCCGCCTTTGGCCGCTCGGCCACCCCGGCGCGCTCGGTCGCAGGGCCGACCTTCGGTTAAGTCTCTTCTGTGTCCTCCTCCGACAACTCGTCCACGTCTCCCTCCGAGGGCGGAGCCACGAGGGCTCCCTCCTCCGAGGGGAGGGCTGTTGGGGTCCCCCAAGGGATCCGGCCTCCCGGCGCTCGCGCGGGTCGCAGCGAGGTTCGGCGTTCCCGTCCACAGACGAGGCAGGTGCGGACCCGATGACCGCTGCGGAGTCGGGTACGCACGGTGCGTCCTTCGACCCAGAACCGGGAACATCCGCGGCAGTACAGCTCTCGATACTCGGCCAGCAGCCGTACGTTGTAGCGCATGCCGACCCGCCGGGCGAGCGCGACGTACCGGTCGGCCAGGGCACCCTGCCCGTTCGCCGCCTCCCTTTCGGCGAGGGCGAACAGGTCGGAGATCCTCTCCGCCGCGACATGCACCATCCGGCCGGTGCGCCGGCCCCGCCGACCGCGTCGTCTCACGCCTGGGGCCGCTGGCATACCGGACAGTAGACCGCGGCCCGGGAGATAATCGTGCGGCAGTGGATGCAGTACTTACCCCCCGGCGGGGGCGGCATCGGGCCGACCGCCCCCGGCGGAACCGGGGCCATGTAGGTCGGGGGGATGACCGGTGCCGGATACGGATCCCGAGAGGGGGGCGCGGTCGCGCCGGTCGATGCCCCGTTCGACACCGTCCTCGCCGGAGAGGGGGGCACCGTCGGCGGAGCGGCGACCGTCGGCGAGTTCTCTACCTGAGGCAGAGTGAACCCGCACTTCGTACAGAACAGCGCACCGTCGGGATTGAGCTCCCCGCAATGAAGACAGACCGGCACAGGATGGGTAAGGTTAATGGCGTATATCACCGTCCACTGCACCGGTGAGACATCGCTCGGTCGCACTCGTCACCCGAGACCCCGCGCTCTATCACGAGCTGGCGGGTTTCCTGCGGGAGCGACAATGGCCGACCGTGAGCCTACTGCCCGGGGACCGGATACCGGACCGGGTCGCGGTGGTCCTCACGTCCCCCGCCGAAGCGGCACGGATCTCCCACCCGAACGTGCTCGCCGTCGGGGAGGGTGTCGATCGGAGGGTGCTGGGCGCGGCCGTGCGTCACGCCCTGGACGCCGGCGGCTCTTCCGACGAGATCGTGGTCGGCATCGATCCGGGACCCCGACCGGGGTACGCGGTCCTCGCCGGATCGGCCGTGGTCGGAGAGGGCATCCTCGAATCCCCCGAGGCCGCGGGACCGTTCTCGAACCATCTTCGTCACCGCTTCCCATCGCGGCCGGTCCGCTTCCGGGTCGGGGCGGGGGATCCGCCGGCCCGTAATCGCATCGTCAACGCCCTCCTCGAACACCACCGAAGCGTCGAGCTCGTGAGCGAACGAGGTACCACCCCCCGAGGCACACGGCGCCCCCGCGACGCGATCGCGGCGCGGATGATCGCACGCACTTCGGGCGCAGCCGTCCGCGAACCGCTGGCCGTCACGTTCACTGCGGGGGAGATCTCGAACCTCCAACGCCTGAGCCGCGAGGGAAGCGGGGGTCGAGTGACGATCTCCCGGGCGTCGGCCCACCGCGTCCTTCGGGGCGAGATCACGCTCGCGGAAGCCGTCGACGAGACCCTGGTCCATCCCCCGCCGATCCCTCGCGAGGGGACCCGGCCTCGTCCGCGCGAACCGCTTTAATCACGGCGCGGGTCGCCGGACCGTGGGGCTCTCACCCGAGGTCGAGCGGCGGACCCGACGTATCGCGCTCGAAAATGCGATCGCTCACGAGGGAAATGCGTCGCCCGGCCCGATCCTCTCCCGCCTCTTGGCGACCGATCCGTCCCTTCGCTCGCACGCCGAGGAACTGCGCGGGCTCGTCTCGCAGGTCGTCGCGGAGATCGGAAGCGTTCCGGTCCCCGAGCTCGAGGATCGACTCGCCGCGCTGGGAGGGCCGGAGCCGGTCCGGTCGAAGGAGGGATCGGCCGGTGAGAAGGTTGACCTGCCCGATCTGCCGGGGGCGATCTCGGGGGCGGTCGTCCTCCGGATGGCCCCGTTCCCGAGCGGGGCGCTCCACATCGGGAACGGCCGAATGCTCTTCGTCAACCAGTACTACCGGGAGCGGTACCATGGCAGGCTCCTCCTCGTCTTCGACGACACGATCGGGACCGAGACGAAGCGCGTGGAGCCCGAGTTCTTCGGCCTGATCCTCGACGACCTCAAGCTGGCCGGGGTCCGGCCGGACGCGGTCCACTACAAGTCGGACCGCATTCCGTTCCACTATCCCTGGGCGCGTCGCGTGATCGAGAAGGGTGGGGCGTACGTCTGTCACTGCCCCGTCGACCTCCTGCGAAGGAACCGGGCCGAGGGAACCGCCTGCCCCGAACGAGCCCAGACGATCGATCAGACCCTCGAGGAGTGGGAGGGAATGCTCGGCGGACGCTACGGCGAGGGAGAGGCCGTACTACGACTGCGGACCGACCTCCGCGACCCCGACCCGGCGTTCCGCGACCGGGTCCTGTTCCGCATCAGCGGCCTCGATCACCCGAGGGTGGGGCACAAGTATCGTGTCTGGCCCCTCCTCGAGTTCTCCTGGGCCGTGGACGACGTCGAGCTCGGCGTCACCCACGTCCTTCGCGGAAAGGACCTCGTGGTGGAGGATCGGATGCAGCGTTTCGTCTGGGACCTGCTCGGCGTGAAGGGGCCCCCGTTCCTCCACTGGGGGATCCTACGCGTCCGGGAGGCGAAGGTCTCGAAGAGCAAATCCTATTCCGAGGTGAAGAGCGGGGTCTACGACGGGTGGGCCGACCCCCGTACCTGGTCGCTCCGTTCGCTGGATCGACGGGGGATCGCGATGGACGCGCTGCGCGAGTTCACCCTTTCCTTCGGTCTTTCGCTCGCGGACATCGAGGTACCGGCCGAGACGCTCTATGCGGAGAACCGGAAACGGATCGATGCGACGACGCCTCGGCGGTCGTTCGTGCCGGATCCCGTCCGGGTCGATGTGGAAGGGTACCCGTTCGACCTCGGCGAGAAGGTCCTCCCGAACCATCCGGAACGCGCGGAGCTCGGCGAGCGGACGGTCGTAGCCGGGCCGACGTTCTATCTCTCGGGGAGAGACCTTGCGCGCCACCCGGGCGAGGAGATCCGCCTGAAGGACCTCGTGAACCTCCGGCTGCCCGCAGAGATCCCCGACGCGTCGCCCTCCCTTCCGGCGACCTTCACCAGTCGGGAGAACCGCCGGATCCCGCGCATCCAATGGGTCGGGGCCCGTGACGCGATGCCGGTGGATGTGCTGGGCGTCGACGGGTCTCACACGGTGGGCGTCGGAGAGGTCGCTCTCGGGCGGGCCCGTCCCCGGGAGATCTTCCAGTTCGAGCGGGTCGGCTTCGTCCGGGTCGAGGAGAGCTGGACGACGGGAACGCGCCCCCTCCGGGTCGTCTTCGGCCATCCGTAGCCCCGGCGAAACCTTAGTAGAGTCCGGAGTCGCTCGGGGTCTCCGAGTACAGATGAGGTTCCTTCACACGTCGATCACCGTCCGGCATATGGACGAGAGCCTCGCCTTCTATACCGAGGTCCTCGGACTCGAGTTCGAGCGACGCCGTACGATCGCCGAGAACCATGCCGAGATCGCGTTCGTCCGCGACCCGATCTCGGGAGCCCGCGTCGAGCTCACCCACTGGGACGGGAAGGACGACTTCGAGGCCGGAGAGCAGCTCGACCACCTCGCGTTCGAGGTCGAGGACCTCGATCGGTACCTCCTCAAGCTACGCGCGAAGAACGTCCGGGTCGCCCGGGAGCCGTACCGCCTCTCGGGAGGATCGGGCCGGATCGCGTTCATCCTCGATCCGAACGAGGTCTGGATCGAGCTCATCGAGCGGGCGAAGCCCCCCGGCTGATCGGACCGCCGTGTCCGCCTCGGCCTCCGTCGCGACGTCGGCCGAACACACCCGGCCTCTGCTCGCGGTCTTCTCGGCCACCTTCTTCGTCCGATTCGCGTTCGGCATCACGGTCGCCGTCTTCGCAAGCTACATCACCGGACACTCCTCGGGCATCGCTTCCTCGGACGTGGGAGCGGTGGGAGTGGTGAGCGCGATGGCTCCCCTCGGCGAGTTCTCGACCGTTCTGTTTTCCGGGGCCGCGGCGGACCGGTTCGGCACGTTCCGCGTGCTCTTTGCCGGCATCCTGCTCGCCGCGATCCTCTTCGTCGCCGTGGCCACGACCCGGTCGCCGTACTTCCTCGGCGCGCTCAACTTCGTCTTCGGAGTCGCGAGCGGCGCGATCCTCGCCGCGAGCCTCGCGATCGTGGCCCGGCGCTCGGGAGAGGACGAACGGGGGTTCGAGATGGGGCGGTTCGACGCCATGAACCTCCTCGGTTGGATCGGAGGCTTCGCGTTCGGTTTCGGGCTGCTCGATGTCGTGGCCAACGCGTCGCTCGGCTACATCTTCCTGGTCGCCGCAGCCACCCTGGTCGCGGGGTTCTTCTTCGCGTTCGCCCTCATGCGGGGCATCTCGACGCCGAGGGGAGCACGAGGGTACCTGTTCCCCGAGGTCGTTCGCCACGTGTTCCGGCGCACCGTGCTCCTCGTGACGCTGCCGTGGCTCGTGATCTACGTCCTCATCGGGACCGCGCTCGTCTACCTGGGGCCCTCGGCCGGCAGCCTCGGGATCCCCCGGGAGTACCTCGCCCTCGCGATCGCGGGCGGAGGATCGATTCTCGTTATCACCCAACCGTACTTCGGACATCTCGCGGACCGCCAAGGACGGATGCGGATGATGACGGTCGGCGCCACGGGATTTGTCGCGGTGATGGCGTTCGCCTCGCTCGTGGTCGCGTACGGAGCTCGGCTCCCGTTCCTCATCGGCATCGGGGCCGGCGTCCTCGCCGCTCTTGCCTACGGCCCGGCGGCGCTCGCCGCCCTCGCGGATCTGACCTCCGAGGTGGGTCGTGCGACCACGATGGCGATCTACTCGCTCACGATCTCGCTCGGGATGGTCATCGGGCTGGCCGGCTCCACGGTCCTCTACAGCGACCTCGGGGACCTCGGTCTCTACCTGTACTTCGGGACGATCTCGGCCGGTCTGGTCGCGCTGACCGTGGCCCGGTACCACGATCTCCGGACCCGGCCCCCGGTGGAGGGAATCAGGATTCCGGCTCGATGATGACGTGGCGGAGCATCGGGTACTGACTCTTGATGTTCAGGCCCACCTCATCGACCGCCCGTTCGATCTGATCGGTCGTGAGCCCGTCCCGGAAGTTGATGCGGAGGACGAGCAGGGCATCTTCCGGACCGAGCAGCATCGACTGCAGGCTCCGGACGCGTGCCACCCGGGAATCCTGCTCGACCAGGCGAAGCACGGTCCGAGCGACCGCGGGCCCGAGGGCGCGGCCGACGAGGTACTCGCGGCTCTCCGCCGTCAGAAGGAATCCGGTCGCGAGGAGAAGGAACCCTTCGAGCGCGGCGGTCACTCCGTCGATCGCATCGAGATGCGTGCGATAGACCACCGCGAGACCTCCCAGGGCGACGATGGACGCCACGACGGTCACGAGGTCCTGAAAGAAGACCGACTTCAGCCCCTGGTTCGCCGATTCGAGGAGGGTCCGGAGCGTCTCGCGCGAGAACCGGAGCTCGCGCAACGTGATCCCGATCCCCGCCAGGCTGACCAGGAGGGAGGCGCCGACGACGAAAATCGCCTCCTGGATATGCGAAATCGGCTCGGGGGCCACGGTCTGCTCGAAACCGGTCACCAGGGCGACGATTCCCGCGATCGTGAACGTCACCAGGATCGAGACGAAGGCCCAGAAGAACCGCTCCCGGCCACGTCCGAAGGGGAACTGATAATCGGCCGGCCGACGGGAGAGGTAGAGACCCCAGAGAAGGAGCGCCGAGCCCACGAGGTCGGTGATGCTGTAGATCGCCTGGGCGAGCACCGCACGGCTGCCCGAGATCTCCGCGACCACAAAGTTCGCGGCGAACAGCGCGGCGTTCAGCAGCACGGTTGCGACGATAACGACCTGGGTGCGCATCGAGCTCCGAGACCGGTCCCGGGCGGGTACTCTCCACGCAGCCGCGCGGGATAAAGACTCGGCCGGCCGTACGAGACCGTGACGCCGGGACCAACCGTTAAATCGCGTGAGCCGCTGCTCTGCGCGAGGCCCATCGATGGACGAGAACCTCGTGCGTCCTCTCCCCGCCAGCCCCAGTCTTCCGGCGACCCCGACGATCTCCCGACGCTTCGCGCGCCCCTCGCTGGGTCGGCTCCACCTTTCGCCCGGCAAACGGACCCGACTGAAGCGACTCATGTACGAGCATGGTCCCGGGGGAGGTACGCTCCTGGTCCTCCCGATCGATCAGGGGTTGGAGCATGGACCGATCGACTTCTTCCCGAACCCTGCCTCTCTCGACCCGCAGTACCAGTACGAGCTCGCCCGCGAGGGGAAGTTCAGCGCGATCGCGCTCCACATCGGACTCGCGGAGAAGTACTACCCGGAGTTCGCGGGCGACGTCCCGCTCATCCTCAAGCTGAACGGGAAGACGGCGATCCCGTCGGATGCGCAGGCGTTCAGCCCGCTGACGGGGACCGTCGAGGACGCGGTCCGGCTCGGCGCCGACGCGGTGGGATATACGGTCTACGTCGGCTCTCCCGCACAGGACCGGGACTTCCGACAGTTCCTGGAGGTCCGTCGGGAGGCGGAGCGGTTCGGGATGCCCGTCGTGGTCTGGGCCTATCCCCGGGGGGAAGCGATCGCGAAGAAGGGGGGCCGCGAGGGTCTCTACGCGGTCGACTATGCGGCCCGGGTCGCGCTCGAGCTCGGCGCGGATGTGGTGAAGGTCAACTACCCCCTGGCCTCCGAGAAGGACGCGGAGAGCCCTCCGCCCTACAACTCGCTGCACCTCTCCCCGGACGAGTCGTTCCGAAAGGTGGTGGAGAGCGCGGGGCGTGCACTCGTGCTCGTTTCGGGCGGCTCGAAGATCGGGGACCCCGAGCTCCTGAGGAAGGTCCGCTCCTCCCTGGATGCCGGTGCGACCGGGATCATCTTCGGCCGCAACCTCTGGCAACGTCCCAGGGCGGACGCCCTCCGTCTGACGCACGAACTGCATGCGATCTTCCGGGAGTACGCCCAGCCACCGGACTAGGCGCCGGATCGCGCGGTTCGTCTGCGTCCTCGGAGACGACCACCCGAGGGCGTGCACCGGTCGTCGGCTCCTCCGGCAGGGGCTCGCCGTCCGCGCGCGGTCGAGGGACCTGGGACGGGGCCCGGTCGTGCTCGATCCGTTCGCTCCCGACCCGCTGTCGGGAGAGGACCTTCCGACGGCCGAGCGCGACGGGATCACCGCGGTCGATTGCTCGTGGAACCGTCTCTCGGCGAGTGGTCAGCTGCCCGTGCCCGGCGGGCGAGGATCCGGGACGGGCCGTTTCCGAAGACTCCCACTGCTGGTGGCGACGAATCCCCAGCACTTCGGTCGCATCGGCGAGCTCAACACGGTGGAGGCGCTCGCCGCCGCGCTGTACCTCTTCGGCCACCGCTCGGAAGCCGAGGAGCTCCTCCGGGGATTCGCCGGCGGCGCGGCGTTCCTTGAGGTGAACCGAGACCGCCTCGAGCGGTACCGGCACGCCCGTACCCCCGACGATCTGCGTGCCGCGGAGCGGACGTTGTTCGGCCCGGGCCCTTCTTAGGACCGGGCGCCGGTTCGCCGGACCGGACCCTCGGAACCCCGTGCTCGTCAGCCTGCATCCGTGGGGCCGGGGGGCTAGGGAACCGGATACGTCCGACCCTCGGAAGCGAGGTGATGGACCTGGAGCGGGCGGACGGAGGTCACGCGCTCTCGGAGCGGAAGGGAGGCGGCGATCACTCCCCCGAATCGTTCGTAGATGCGAGTCGTGTGCAGCGTCAGGCACCGATCCCCGTAGATGGGACGTCCGACGACATCCGGGTCGTGGCCCCGCAGCATCACACGGAGACCGGTCGACCGACAGAATCGATCGAGGTCTTCCGCGTGCCACGCGGCGGCTCCTCCCCGACGGATACGCGAGGCGTCGCACTCGGCCCACACGATCTCGGCCAGACGGTCGTCGTCGGGGCGATCGAACGCCTCGGTCCACGGAGCCGGTAGCGGGCCCCGAGGGAAGCCCGCGTGCGCAAGGTAGGCCCCGCTCGGAGCGACCGTGCCGAGGGGACCCCGCTCGAGGAGTGCCCCCAATCTCTGGTACCGATCCTCTTCGGGCCCCCATAGATCGTCGACCTCTTCGGGAAGGGTGTGCGGCAGCACCGGTATGCGCCGGCATGTCTCGTGGTTCCCCTGAACGAGGACGACCCGGTCCGGGTACCGGGCGGCGAGCGAGAGAAGAAAGAGGGCGTTCGCGACCGACCCGTTGGGACAGTCGTCCGGGGGACGGTCGACATAATCGCCGAGGCCGATCAGGAAGGTCCCGGGCGGCGAGCCGCTCCACCGGTGGAAGAGCTCGACGGTCGACCGCCAGTCTCCGTGCGTGTCCCCGAAGACCAGGGCCTCGTCTCCCCCCGAGAGAGGGAGAAGGGCAGGGTGCACCGGCACCGTCCGTTCGAGCTGCTCCAGCACTCGGTCGACTTCCTCCGGGGTGAGCGCCAGTAGCTCGTCAGGCGTAAGGAGTCGCCCGAAGGACACCTGCCACACCCTCCGTCATCCGTCTCGGGGAAGTGCGGGGGGCCGGAGTTCCCGGCGGTCGGCCGCGATCGCCGACCGGCCCTTTGAACCGGCGAATGCCCTAGGCAACAGGGTCCTAAGCCCTGCCTCGTTGGCCCGGTCCCTGGGGGACCGTTTGGCCGAGCTGGAGCACCCCCGCACCGTGAGAGACCGCCTGGATGGTAAGTAGCCCCGGCAGGAGCTCCGGCCGGCGGGGACGGATCTCCCCGCGGCGTTCGAACCTGCGTCGCGAGATCCAGAGTCTCGCATGATTGGCCACTACACCACGGGGCTACGCCCGTTGCAGCTTCGGGTCGTTGATAAACGTTGCCGCACAGAGAGGCCGGACGGACCGGCCGACCGCCGGAACGAGCCAAGCCACAAATATTCCAGGAGAGTCGGCCACGGGTCCATGCCCGGGACGATGCATGGCGGAGGCGAGGTACGGTCCGCCCAGGTCATGATCCAAACTCGACGGCGACGAGCGTGCTCCCCGAGCGACCTCCTTCCCCGCGGCCCGTTACCGCCCGCAGCACGGTCCGAGCGCTCCCGCGGTTCCGCTACTCCGCCGCGATCTACGTAGGACTGCCGGCGGCGGCCGCCGCCGTCGTCGCGGTCTCCGCCGGGGGCGCTCTCGGAGGCATCGTCGACTCCCTTCCCCGGGCGCTCGGCGACATCTCGTACTCGCTCGTGCGCATGGTTCTCGCCTACGCCCTTTCCCTCGCGTTCGCCCTTTCGTACGGGTACTACGCCGCGACCCGCCGCGGGGGCGAACGCGTCATGATCCCGGTGCTCGACATCCTGCAGTCGGTCCCGATCCTGGGATTCTTCCCGTTCGCCGTCGCGATCCTCGCCGCCGCGACGCCGGGCAGCTTCGTCGGCCCCAACTTCGCCTCGATCTTCCTGATCTTCACCTCGATGGCCTGGAACATGGTCTTCGGCGTCTACGAGTCGCTGAAGACGCTTCCCTCCGAGCTCCGCGAGGCGGCGGAGACGTTCGGGTCGCGCGGGTGGCTCCTCTTCCGACGCGTACTGTTCCCCGCGACCGTCAACCGCCTCGTCTACAACTCGGTGCTCTCCTGGACGGCGGGATGGTTCTTCCTGGTCGAGGCCGAGATCTTCACGAACAACACGCACTCCGCGCTGCAGGGGATCGGGAGCTTCCTCTACATCGCGGCGAAGGATGGGAACCTGGTCTCGTTCCTCGCAGGGGTCATCATCCTCGTCCTGGTCATCGCGCTGCTCGACCTTCTCGTCTGGCGGCCGCTCGGCCGGTGGGCGGAGCGGTTCCGCTACGACCAGGCCCCCTCGGGCGAGGCCAGCCTGATCGTGAGCGGACGGGATGCGACCGGACGGTTCCGGCGGGCGACCCTCTACGTGACCCGTGGGGTGCGCACCGGATTCTCCCGGCTCAGCACTCCGCTCGTCCAGCTCGCGGCGATCACCGTCCGACCGGCGAAGGCACCGAGCGCCCGACGTCGGACGGTGGGTCACTACCTCTCGCTCGGGACGATCCTCGTCCTGATCTGGCTCCTGCTCATTGCCATCGTCGTCGCGATCTTCAATGTCTACACGTCCCCTATCGGAGGTCCCGAGCGCCCGGACCTCTCGCTCGTGCCGTTCGCGATGGGTGCCTCGATCGGGCGTGTCGTCGTCGCCTACGCGATCTGCCTCGCCGTCGCCCTTCCGCTCGCCGTCGTGCTCGCCCGCAGTCCGCGAGCGGGTCGGGCCGGGCTCCCGGTCATCGAGATCGTCGCGTCGTTCCCTGCGACCGCACTGTTCCCGGTCATCATCTTCGGCCTGGTCCCCTACCTCTCGCCGAACGGCGCGGCGATCCTCATGCTCTTCACCGGAATGGAGTGGTACCTCTTCTTCAACCTCCTCTCGGGAGTGCGGTCGATCCCCCCGGACCTGGTCGAGGCCGCTCGGGCCTACGGGATCACCGGCCGGAAGTTCTACCGACGCGTGCTCCTACCTGGGATATTCCCGGCGCTCGTTACCGGCTCGATCACGGCGTTCGGGGGGGGCTGGAATACCCTCATCGTCGCCGAGTACCTCTCGCTCGGCAACGGCCGGACCTTCAGCGTGCTCGGGATCGGGCAGCTGATCGACCTCGGGAGCCAGCTCGGGAGCTCGGGAACAGCGCTCCTCGCGACCGCGCTTCTCACGCTCGTCGTCACCGTGGTGGCCATCAACGAGCTCATATGGAAACCGCTGTACCGCCGGGCCATCGCGAAGTACCGGTACGACTGAGATCGGGGTCTGAGGGGGACACGGAGAGGAGGCGGGATGTCGCTGATCCGGGTCGATCACGTCGACAAGAGCTTCGCGGCCCGGCACGGGACGATCTCGATCACCCAGGACGTCAGTTTCGAGGTCAGGGATTCCGACTTCCTCGCGATCGTGGGTCCGTCCGGCTGCGGGAAGTCGACCCTCCTCCGCCTGATCCAGGGACTCGATCGGCCGACCTCGGGCCGCATCTACTTTCGCGACGAGCCGATCGAGGGGGTCTGCCGCCAGATGGCGATGGTCTTCCAGAACTTCGCGCTCTATCCGTGGCTGACCGTCTCGGAGAACGTTGCGTTCGGCCTGGAGGCGCTCGGCTGGACCCCGGAGCGGATCGGCCCCCAGGTGGAGCGGTACATCTCGGTCATCGGCCTCGACGGGTTCCAGGAGGCGTACCCCCGCGAGCTCTCCGGAGGGATGCGACAGCGGGTGGGACTCGCCCGGGCGCTCGCGGTCGAGCCGGCGGTCCTCCTGATGGACGAGCCGTTCAGCGCCCTGGACCCGCTGACCGCGGCCAACCTGCGCGAAGAGGTGCTTCAGCTCTGGCGCGATCCTCAGCTCCCCCCGGAGGCCGTGCTGCTCGTCTCCCACAACATCGAGGAGGCGATCGAGCTCTCCGACCGGATCATCGTGCTCTCCCGACGCCCCGGACATGTCCTGGCCGACGTCGACATCGACCTTCCCCGACCCCGCGATCGAAAGTCGACGGCGTTCTACGACCTGACCGACCGGGTCTACTCCCTCATCACCGAAGCCGGTCCCTCGCTCGCTCCCTCGGCATCCGCCGAGGGCATTTCCCGAGCTGGATAAACGCTTAAGAGCCGCCCGCCACCTAGGGTGAACCCCTGCGACGACCGTGCCGACTACTTACCCAAAGGCGAGTCCCACCGAGATGATGGGGCTTCTGGCCCTGCTGAACGCCCACAAGGGCTCGGAGGACGTTGCCCTGCTCGCGGACGATCTGGACCTCGAGATCGATGAGATCCTTCCCTCCCTCGAGTTCGCCGAGGTCCTCCAGCTCGTGCGCGTCACCGACGGTCGTGCCACCTTCACCGACGTCGGCCGCCGGATTGTCCAGGCGACGATCCGGGAACGCAAGTCGATCGTCCGCGACCAGCTCCGCCGGACCACCCTCTTCCGCACCCTCGTCCGCGCTCTCGAGGGCGCCCCGGACCACTGTCTCTCGGACGAGAGCCTGAACCAGATCGTCTCCCTGACCACCGCTCCCGCCGACGAGGCGGTCCAGAACATCGTCAACTGGGGTCGGTACGCGGACCTGTTCCGCTACGATACCGACCGTCACCGTCTCGTACTGGTCCGCCGACCCGGGGGCCGCCAACCGGGTGCGGGCCGTCCCCCGTCGACGGGAGGGGCGACGGAGGCCGGCACGACGACGATCGCGCCCCCGACGGCCAAGGTCTCGGTGGGCGACCCGGAGGCGCGCACGGCCGGAGTTGCCCCGGTGGCCGCCTAGCGTCTCCCGGAGCCTCCCCGGACGCTACCGCGGCCCCGGCGAGTTCGTTCCCACCGATAGCGGTCCCGCCGCGTCGAGGGTCGGTCGAGGAAACGCGCGGCCGACGTGGCCCGGCCGATGCGCGTCCCACTTGGGCCGCAGTTCGCGGGACGAGGTTTTAAATGCGGTAGCGCGGAAGCGCGCGAGCGCGATACCGTTCGTCTCGGGCGGTCCTACGGTGTGTCCGTGGGTCCCGGGTCGGGGGGGATCGGCCGTAGAAAAGGGCGGGAAACCCAACTTCATGAGTCGACGGAATGTGGGAGTCAGCCTGCTCTTCGTGGCCCTGGCGGTGTTCGGGTACCTCGTCCTCCGGTATGGTGCCCGGTCTCTGGCCACTCGGGCGGTAGGGCTCGGCGTGATGGCCTGGGCCGATCTTCCCGCACCCCTCCAGGCCGGTCTCTCCGGTGCGGCCCGTCTTCTGGTCCGTCTGCCGGTGGACCTTGGTCTGCTCCTTCCCATCGGAGCCGTGGCTGTCGTGCTGGTCTTCGCCTTCTTTGTCACCGTGGGGGCACGTCAACTCCCGTTTCGCGAAACGGACGGGGCGAAGTTGCGTCCGATTCGCAGCGCGAATCTCTCCGGTCCTGAGGTCGTGTACGAGTCGATGCTCCGTCCTGGAGAGGACGGGACGGGCGAGTCTCGGGCGATCGGATCTTTCGGCGTGAGGACCGTAGATCCTCGGAACACCTCGCCGAAGATCGCGCGGGGACCCACCGCACCCCCGCCGGAGACCTCGGCCGCTTCTTCGGACGGCGCCCCCTGGTCGCCCACGGCCGGTGAGGCAGCCTCGCCGACTGGCAGCGGTGCCGGAGCCGGGGCCCGATCGGCGGCCACCCCCCCCGAGCGACCGGTCACGCCGCGACCGGAGGAAGACTCCTCGGCCCCGCCATCGGACGAGAAGTTCATGACGGTATGGTCCGCGTTCGGTAAGTCGACGGTCCCGAACGACCTTCCTCCTCCTCACCCGGCGTCAATGCCGCCGCCGGTAACGAAGTTCGGGGCTCGGATCCTTCTGACGTTCTTGGCGGTCACGACCCTGCTCATTCTGTTCCGGAGCTACTGGCTCTCGCTGTACGACCTTCTCGTCCAGACCGTCGCGGCCGCCATGTACTATCCCGGGCCCTCCCCCGCTCCGTTCAGGTTCCCGGTCGGCGCCTACGCGCTGAACGACTACATTCTGTTGATGTACCTCAGCCTGCTGATCTCCTGGGGGCTCGCCTCCGGCCTCTTCTGGAGCGGCCGGTACTCCCGACGCCAACGGTTCATCGCCTACGAGATCCTCACGTTCTACCTTGCGACGGAGGCCGTGATCGACACGGTCGCGTTCTCGGCATCGAACGCCTTCACCGCATCGGGGTTCCTCGTACTGCGCGGACTCGCCGGCGGATTCTTCTCGCTCCTGCTGTTGTTCGATTCGTTTGTCCTTCCGCGGCCCGTCGTCGTCGACCCTCGCTTCCCGCGGCGTCGCGGTTCGGTCGCGGTCTTCCTGGGGTTCGGCGTGCTGAGCGCCCTCCTGGCCGGGGGCCTCCTGTACCTTCTCTGGGGCGCCCTTTCCTCCCGGGGGGTCACGGTCCCGTTCGCGGTGTTGCTGCTTGAGCCCCTTCTGACCGTCGTCCTCTTTGATCTCCTCGGATCGCTCAGCTACCATTACGAGCTGCGGTCGCGCCCGGTCCCGTCCGTCGACGAGTACCACCCCTCGGTCTCGATCGTCATTCCGGCCTACAATGAGGAACGGGGCCTGGCGGGGACCATCCGCGCAGCGGACCTCGCCGCACGCCTCTATCCGGGTGCGACCGAGATCGTCATCGGAAACGACGGATCGACCGACCGGACGAGCGAAATCGCTCGTGCCGAGTTGGGGCGTCTGCGCTACGCGTCCATGCTCGTCGTGGATCTGCCGCACGGCGGCAAATCGAACGCCCTGAACGGTGCGCTCCGAGTCGCTCGGGGCGAGATCCTGATCCGAGTCGACGCCGACACGCGGCTCAGCGCGGAGTACGGCTTCTCCGCCATCGTCCCTCACTTCGCGGATCCCGAGGTCGGTGCGATCCAGGGACTGATCCTCCCTCTCCAGCGCGACGGATGGGTCCGCAAACTGCGGCTCCTCGAGATCTGCTGGAACCACCTGTTTCTCCGGCGCGGGCTCATGGGAACGCGGGCCACGCAGGTCGTGGACGGGGCGTTCTGCGCCTTCCGTCGCAAGGATATCCTCGCCGCCGGTGGGTGGGTGTATTGGAACGGAGAGGACAACGAGATCACGCTCCGGCTCTACCGCCTCGGTTTCCGCAGCCGATACGAGCCGAAGGCGGTCGCGTTCGAGGACGTACCGGAGAACTACCGCGCGCTCCGCAAGCAGCGGATACGGTGGAACCGGGGGGGCGTCTATGCGCACCGCCGACACTTCGGAGCGCTCGGATCCGGGGCGTTCGAGTTCGGAGGGATCGCGATCATGGTCTGGGGCCTCATGTTCATGAAGAGCGGGATGCGCTACTTCGTCTACGTCTACGCGCTGCTCATCACGCTCCTGGTCGGAGTGCCGACCCTCTTCACGGTCGCGTTCGTCCTGATGATAATGCTGGCGCTTCGTGGCAGCGCGATCGCTTACTACATCGCCCGCCTCGGCTGGTGGCGCGACCTCCTCTGGATCCCGCTCTGGCCAATCGGTTCGGCGCTCAAGCAGGCGTTCTCGGTCGAGGCGTTCGGGACGATGCTCCCCGGGGTCGGTCACCCGGAGTTCTCCGAGTGATCCCGAGGAGGATGCCCGAGGGCGGCCGGCGGCGTACGCACGCCCGTTCGAGGGGCGGGTTCGTCGTCGGAGGGTAGCTTCGAGACGGCCGTATGCCGGGGGAGGAGCCGGACCCACGGGACGGCTCACTCCGGGCGTGTCGGGCGGGTACGGGACGGGCGTGCCCGCACCACGACGTCAAGGCGCGCCGGGGGCTTCCGAGTTCGTAGGGCGTGGGGTCGGGCCTCCGCGGCGAACGGAGAGGTCATCAAGACGCGGAGGCGCACTCGGGAGGATCCGAGCCGCTCGGGGGTCGACGCGCCGAGCGCGGCGCCCTCCCGGAGAATCACTCGGAGGCCGGCCGTTGCTTCCAGTTCGGTCGAGGCTCCCCCGTCTCACGTACCGGTCCTCACACGCCGTCCTGCGAGCCGGAGTTCGAACCTGTACCAAACTATAAATCGCCCTTCCATGACGGACGTCACGAGCCGCGCCCCGTCCGGTAGCACGGGGGCGCCCGGAACAATAGTGGGGAGCG
>JBJKRJ010000053.1:0-53368 GCA_046704665.1 Thermoplasmata archaeon
TTCAGCGAACCGAACGGCACCGACAGCTACACGGTCGGGAAGGTGTCGGGCTACAGCTCGAACGTGACCTCGGGGTCGGTCACGGTCGCGGGTTCGGCGATGTCGATCTCCCTAGGCTTCACGTCGACCTCGAGCGGGGGTGGCAGCAGTACTTCGTCCGGCGGGTTGACCACCACGGACTGGATCGTCATCGGGATCGTGGTCGTGATCGTCGCGGCCGTGGGAGTGGTGTTCGCGCTGCGGGGCCGACGACGGGGAGGAGCGAACGATCCCCCCTGGCAGGAATCGCCACCAGTGCTTCCCCCGCAGACATAGCCCGGGCCCTGCCCACGAACTTGCGGTACCGTACGAACTCGGCGCGACCCTCAACCACCTCGCGGTCAGGGTCCCTGACCGCGACCCGACAATCAGGGAGCTCTCCACCCGAGTCCATGCACCGGGGTTGCGCATCCGACGACCTGAGGGAGCAAAGGTCCGTCGGTAGGCGCACCGCCAGGATGCCAGCGGCGTCCGCGTCGAGCGGATCTCTTAGCGACAGTCGAACCTCTCCTCCGAGTATCCGGGGGTTGCGTCCGTTCGGTGCTTCGTCACGCGCGTGCTTCGCATGCGCCCATCGACCGGAGAATCCCTTCTTCGGCGGTCGCGGTGCAGCCCGGGGTGACCCTACCCGGCCCCTGGTGGCGCGGCCACCGACGGGGCGGCAGCGGCCGTCGCAGGGTCCTCGCCCCAGCGCATCAGATCTCGGGCAAGGAACACATACCAAACCTCGAGGATGAACACCGAGCCCACGGAGAGTGCTACTCCCACGGTGGGCAGGAACAGCCCCAAGGCAGCGAAGTTCCCAAGGATGCCGGTATACGCGGTCACTCGCCCGAAGGACGTGGTCCGGAGCATCATGGCCGATAGCGCGATCAGCGCGACACTTGCGAGCACGTAGTAGACGTCGAACGCAGTGCCGGTGTAGTTCGAGAGGAGCGCTTGACCCGCGGCGAGGTACGAGGCCCGGTCGGCAGGGTTCGTCGCGCTCGCGTACTTGTCCGCGAGGGCGAGCATCTGCACGGCAGGATTGGAGGCGAAATACGCGATCACTCCCACGAATCCGAGTCCCGTCCAGAGCGTTGCTCCCGAAGGGTGGGACCGCTTGAACGTCACGAACAGCGCGAGGAGAATGGGGACCAGTAGGATCACGTCGATGATCAACAGGAGGTCCATGTCGACGAGCCCCAACAGTGGGTTGCCGTGGAACAGAGAGAACCAGTCCTCGACCGTGGAAGGTGGCGGATAGAGAATGAAGACGGCGACCTGGACCGGGATCAAAATAGCGGTGACGAGGGCGGCCACTGCTCCGGAGCGACGGAGATTCCGCCACTCCAGATCCCGGCGGTGTGAACCGAAACCTTCGACCCCGGAGCCCATCTCGGATTCGTGAAGCGGACCCTACTTGAGACCCTCGTAAACAGTTCTTTACCTCCCGTTTCCGACGGCGTGCACCTAACCGTCCCGTGCGGTTGACGGAAGTACGCGGGCCGGGCGCCTCCGATAGCCTTTCGATCCGGTAACCGATCGCTTGAGAATTGGGCATGTTCCAGTAGCCCGTCCCGGTCCGGAGCACGCCGGCCACGTGGACGGGTCGGGCGGGGTTCTTCGTATCGTCTCGTGTTCCAGTGAAGGCAAACGTTCAAGGACCCCCTGCGCCACCGATGGCCATTGGTCGCGGAATTCACCATCCACTGCTGTCTCTGCGGCGGCTCCTTGTTCACGGCCAGCGAACTTCGGCCGTCGGATTCTGGTGCTACCTGCGCGGACTGTCAGCGCGTCATAGATCAGCGCCCAGACTGGACTCGCCGGGACCGCTCCTAGCGTCGGACCGACCCTGACCTCCCGGCTCGCTGCGCGAATCTCGAGGGAAGGCCTCGGCCGCTCGAGCGAACGTCGATCTAGGTCTCGCGCTGAATCCGCTCGACGTAGGGACCCGGATTCAATGCCGTCCCCGTGATCCGTTCGACCTTGGGCACCCACGCGTCGCGGTTCCCGGGGCGAAGCCACGTGGTCTTCAACCATTGCCCGAACCCCGGGTTGGGCCAGGGCTCGCCTCCCACTTCGTCGAGGCCCGCGGAGATAATCTGCGTGTCGAATATCGCGGAGAGCAGGTAGCTCTGCCGGTAGAACCCCGGGCCGAGGTGGTACGGATCGACCCACGAGACGGGGTCGTGATCATCATAGCCAAGGGTTCCCTTCAGGAACGCTCTCCGTTCGGCCGTAGGGTCGGCCTCGGGGTTCGAGTAGAGCCGGAGCTCGGAACGGACCTCTCCGACAAGTTCGGCCATGTGAAATGCCGTCTCCTCGATCGAGCCTCTCCGCACTCGCTCGACCTGCTCCGGGGCGGCTCCCGGTCGGGTCCGCAACCACGCGGGGTCGGATACGATCTCCTCGAACAGGCTCCCGACGCATTCCGTGTACCCCGGTGGCCCAGGGTTCCGTAGCAGGTGGGAGGATCCGCGGACGGACCGGGCGTGGATCCCGTGTCCCATCTCGTGGATCAGAACCGAATAGTAGACGTACCCATCCCGCGGATACGCGATCACCCCTACGTCCCGGGGCGCGTCCCCGATCACCGCGAGCCCGGCGAGCGGCGT
The DNA here is from genome assembly GCA_046704665.1 of Thermoplasmata archaeon. Taxonomy (GTDB): domain Archaea; phylum Thermoplasmatota; class Thermoplasmata; order Lutacidiplasmatales; family UBA184; genus Lutacidiplasma. The sequence goes on from JBJKRJ010000053.1 coordinate 2,637, forward strand.
ATCCCACCGTTTGAACCGAAAATCCAGGTCCTCGGCCCCGAATCCCCATCCATGTAACCCGCGGCGGACCCCGACGAGGCAGTCTCGTGCCCGGAACGCAGCCTCGAGACGGTTCGCCTCTTGCCACTGGGCGTACATCCGGTCCCATGGACCCCAGGAGTCGAGCCCGCTCCGTTCGCGTTCCGTGCGGGAGATGCGTCGCGCGAAGGATGGGAGGGGTTCCATGAGCCTCTTCAGATCGGCCACACTCAGTCCTTCCAGACTGAGCCGTGCCTCCGGATAGCTGGAGAACCCCAGATCCCGCGCTCTCTCGTTCCGGAGGGCGATCAGTGAGCGGACTTCGGGTTCGAGACTCCGGAACAGGGGCTCGTTGGCGTAGAACCCTCGTTCCCTCCGGCCGGGATGGGCCTCCTTCGACACGAGGTCCCAGATCTCGGCCTGATGCACGCGATGCCCTTTCCACCGAGGCCGGAACGCATGGATCTTCCGTTCGATCTCGTCGTTGAGCCGCGCGATCGGCGCATGATGCTCCAGCTGGGTGTCGACGGCCTCTTTCTCCAGAAGTTCGAGTCGGCGCCGCAGAAGTGGCGTCAGCGAGTTCCCCCGGGCCTCACGGCACCACCCCACGAGCCCCGGGTGAGAGAGGAGGCGGGCACGTTCGAGTCGGATCGCGAGGGACCCCCTGCGAGATCGTCCGGTATGGAAGGCCCACTCACGGAGGAAGAGCGCGTGGTCGATCCGGGTCAGCCGACGCTCCACCTCGCTCAGCGCATCCGCGATGGTCCGGCTCCCTCCCCCTGAGGAAGGGGGAGTCCAAGGGTGTGGAAGCGGCATGGTCGATAGGGCCGGCCTCCCCGGTAGGGACCCTCAGGGGTTCGAGAAGGTTGCGCCGGGCGCGCGTCCGTAGGTCCGTGGCGCTCGGGTACCGAGCTCACGGCCTTCGGGTTCGTTCCTGCGGTTCGTTCTCTTGCACGGGTCGCGGTCGGTTCGTCGGCCGCGTGCTCCCTTCATGAGCGTCCGGCACCTCTTCGGGCGGGGGAAACCTGATGGCGACCAGCGGTCCGCCCTTGAGCCCGAGCAACGAGCCGCAACCCTTCTGTCCCGCGTGCAAGCACGAACTGACGCCGTCGACCGACGTCCTGTATCAGGGGATCTCGTTCGGCGCGAAGTATTCGATCATCTACTGCGGTTGGTGCGGTGCGGTCCTAGGCGGAGGTCCCTCATCCGAGATCCACTTCCTGGGCACGAAGACGAGACGCGGCTAGGTCTTGCACGACGGATCACGTACGCGGGCACTCCATGGACCGGGAAGGAGAGCGGGTCGCTGTCGACGGCGGGTATCTTGCGGCATGGCGGTCGGGCCATGGCGCTCCGGTCATACTCTGCCACGGCGGTCCGGGCCTCTGGGACTACACGAAACCGATCGCGGACCTCTTCACCGACGTCGCCGAGGTCGTTCGATTCGATCAGCGAGGCTGCGGGTGGTCCCGGTGCGGCCCTCCGTACACGCTCGACCGAGCGGTGTCGGATGTCGAGGCGGTCCGCCAACACTTCCAGCTCGCCTCGCCGATTCTCGCAGGCCACTCCTGGGGAGCGAGCCTGTGTTTGGCGTACGCTCTGCGTCATCCGTCGCGAGTGCGGGGGATACTCTACCTCTCGGGCACCGGATCGGACCCGAACTGGGTCGAAGGTTTCCGGAAGCGGAGGAACGAGCGGCTGACGGACGCCGGGCGTCTACGGCTCCAGGAGCTGTGGGGAAGGCTCACGGAGAGCCCGCCCGACACTCAGGGGCCGACTCTCCGCGAGTACGCCGAGCTGGCTTGGCCGCTCGACTTTGGCGACACCGCGTTCGGTCGGACCCAGGTCTCCGTGATACTTCGCGACGGCGCGATCATGAACACGGCCTCCTTCGGACTCGCCGACGAAGCGAGCGCCGAATTGGTGGGGGAAGTCGCGGAGCCTCGGTTGCGCTCGATTCGCTCTCCCGTTCTCGTGATCCATGGCACAGCCGACCCACGACCGATCGGTTCGGCCGAGCGGCTCGCATCCGTCCTTCCCAATGGTAGGTTCGTCGGGTTGCCCGGAGTCGGGCATCACGCGGCGCTGGAGGCACCGGACCCGCTACGGGACCTCCTTCGCTCGTTCGTTCGGGAGGTTGGGGACCCCCGGCCGACGGGGTGACACGTTCTTCCCCCCGCCAGGACCTCACGCCCCTGAGCGCGGGGGGGTGCATTCTCCCCGGTCCGGGGCTCGAGAGCGCGTGGGCGGCCGGTGCAGGCGGAGGGGGTCGAGGGGGTCGGCCCGACCGCGGAGGGCGCCCCGCGCTAGGGAATCGGCCCCTCGCACCGAGAGAACCTCGTAGGCGGACGGGAGTTCGGATTCGCTGGTTCTGCGTAGCGGAGGACTATGCAAGTGATCTCGGTCGAACGGTGGACGTTCTGGACGGCGGTCGTCATCGCGGCATTGGGGATCCCCCTGTCGAGCAACTTCGGCTTGTTCGTCAGCTCGTGCGGCTTCGGTTGCGTTACGAGCGTGAGCCTCGGGATAGCGCTGTCGTTCGTCGTCTTCCTCCTGTTGCTCGTGAGCGTGGCGATCGGTGGTTCGCGGGACCCGTCCGTACGCAGCCTGCCGGCACGCGCAGGGCCGTAGGCACGATCCCTGCCGCACGGAGAGGACGGTCTCTCACGGAGGCATAGTGCTACGACCTCGGTGGCCTCACCAGCGGCGCGGCGAAGTGATCGTGGGCCTCGTCGGCATCGCGATCGCGCTGCTGGGCCTCCTCGCTCTAACGGGACTCGTGCCCGGAATAGTACCCGCCTCTCCGATCACGTTCTCTCAGGAGGTCCCGGTGTGCAGTTCGTCGCCGGTCTTCACCCAGAACTCACATTCGCTGACCCTTCCTCTCTGGGCTTCCGTACAGCTCGCGTGGACGGTCGCGCCGTCCGATGTCCAGGTGAACTACGAGGTTGCCACAGCGACCGGGCAAATCGTGTACTTTGCCCTGGGCGGGAACGGGACCGGTTCGTTCCCATCGGCCGGGGGCACGTACCTCTTCACACCCGTCTTTGTAGGCTATTTCCCTCCGTCGTCGAACACGACGTGCACGACGGCACACATTCTAACCCACGTGTCGTATACCGTGTAGGGCAGGTCCCCGTCGGGCCCGGGCTCGAGTGCCGAGCGCCCGCTGTGCTCGGCAAGCGGTGGTCTTTATGCCAACGTCGAATCTCGGGGTCGGCCAGGAGCTGATGCCAGCGCTCGCTCGCCGACGCCTAGATCGGCGAGCGAGACACGGACACCGAAGATCGTCAAAACAGCTAGCGATGGCCGCCGGTACCTGCGGGCATAGTGTAGTCTGGTTATCACATAGGCTTGCCAAGCCTATAACCCGGGTTCAAATCCCGGTGCCCGCATCCTCCCTCGGACGGCGTTCCGCTGGCTCGTCGTGTTCTCCGAGCGAGATGCGTTCGGCTCCAACAGGAATAGGTTCTGGGCCCTGCGAGTAGGCGGTGGCGTACGGACGGCCCGTCGCTCATGGACGACGTCCCCTGGGCACGGAGTGATAGCCGGTCGAGCCGCCACCGCAGGAGGATTCCATCGGCCACATCGACACCTCCGGGTGGGCGCCAACGTGCGGAGTCCCAATCCGGAGCGGCGTCGTGAGGCTTTTTGCCGTGAAGTGCTAGCGTATTCTCATGGCACGCGTGCGGACCGTGACGGTCCCAGGGAATCGGTCCTTCGAGTACGTGGCGCAGGGCAGGGGTCCGGCGACCTTGCTCGTTCATTCGGGGGGTCCGGGACTCACCTATCACTATCTCCGCGGGATCCTCAAGCTCGCGAGCGCAAACCTGCGCGTCGTCCTGTTCAACCCGCGAGGGGTAGGTCACAGCTGGGTGCCGAAGAACCCCCGGGAGTACACGATCGCGAGGATGGCGGAGGATCTCGAAGCGATCCGGCGCGCCCTCAAGATCCGAGAGCTGCATCTGCTCGGCTATTCGGCCGGAGGGTTCGTCGCGCTCGAGTACGCGCATCGCTATCAGTCCCGCCTCACCTCGATCCTCCTCTGCGCGACCGCGGGGAGCGCCGAGGAGACCCGGGCCGCGAATCGCATGATGATCCAGGCGGCCTCGCCCCGGCAGCGCGCACGGCTGAGAGAGCTGACGCGCGCGAAGTCGTTCGACTCGCGCGAGTACCAGGATCTCGCCACAGCGATCTGCCAACCGTTCTCGACGCGGTTCCTCGGCACGATGCCCCGGGACTGGACCGCGACGAGGTCGAGTCCGGCGGTCTACCGTGCGATGATGACCCGGACCGGAGATGCCTTCGCCGTCGACGGAACGATCGCCGCCTGGGACGGTCGCAAGTACTACTCGCGGATCGAGGTCCCGAGCGCGGTCGTCGTCGGGAAGTACGACTTCTTCCTCGAGGCCTCCCTGGAGATGGCCCAACGGATCGAGCCCGCGCACCTTCGGGTGCTCCCCCACTCGAGCCACATGGAGGTCCTCGAGCAGCCACGGGAGTTCCTCGGGACGCTCCGTGAGTTCGTGGAGGACGTGACCGGCGGATAGGCCGGCTCCCCGCCGCTCCGACCCGATAGCGGTAAACCGCCGGCCGCCCTCCTCTCCTCCGTACGTCCATGCCCGAACCCCCCGCGAAAGCTGCGGCCCGGGCCGCTTCCGACTCCCGGACCGAGACGGTGCGTCTCCGCCTCGCCCCGGCGGCGCGGGAGGCGCTGGCCGCCGCGCTTGCGGGCCGTCCGCCGGGCTCGGGGGTCCGGATCTGGGTGGAACGCGGACTCCGACCGCATGCCCAGATGATGATCGACCATCCCTCCCACCGGGACGTTCCGCTCACCGTGGACGGCGTCCCGCTCTTGCTCGACGAGGCGAGCCTCCACTTCCTCCGGGACGCGGAGGTGCGATACCGGACCGATCACGACCCCCCGGGATTCGAAGTCGTCGGCCCGTTCCTCCCCTCGCCGATCGAGTCGCCGCCGACCGGCCCCGCACCCACGGCCGTGCCCGCTGCGGGCCTCCCGAGCGCTCCCAGCAAGGAACGCACGGCCGTTGAGGAGAAGATCCGCGGGGCGCTCAAGAACGTCTACGACCCCGAGATCCCGATGAACGTCATCGACCTCGGGCTCATCTACGGGTTCGACTGGAGCGGCGCCGGGGAGCTCACGATCCGCATGACGCTCACGAGCCCCGGTTGTCCGGCGGTGGAGGCGTTCGCCGAGGAAGTGACCCGAACGGCGCGGGAAGCCTCCGGCCTCGCCACCGTGAAGGTCGACATCGTCTGGGAACCCCCGTGGAGCCCCGAGCGGATGAGCGATTTCGCTCGCCGACAGTTCGGCTACGCGTGAGAACCGGCCCGGCGGCCCGCGAGCGCCCGGCGACCGAACGACGGCGGCCGGCACAAGAGACTTCCCCGGCCTGACCACAGGTTCTTCAGGTACGGCCGCGCTAGTCGTACGATCGGGATCATTGGAAGGTGCTCACGTGCTCACCCACGCCCTCGGTGCCGAGTCGTCCTCCTCCCCCAAGTCGATCGTGCGGCAGGGGTGGAACCTCGCCTCGACGATCTACCGGCCGCCGGAAGCGGAGAACGACATCTTCGGTCACACCTTCCGGGATCACGAGGAGTGGCTTCGGCCGTTCTTGCATACCGTTCCCCGCGGCGCGGAGGTCCTGGACCTCGGGTGCGGGTGCGGGGTCCCCGATGCCCGCCTCTTGTCCGAGCGGTTCCGGGTCACCGGCGTCGATATCTCGGACGTCCAGGTCGACCGGGCGCGGCGGCTCGTGCCGGGCGCGCGCTTCTTGCGCGCCGACATGACCACGGTCCGCTTCCGTCCGGCGACGTTCGGTGGGGTCCTCTGCCTCTACTCGCTCATCCACGTTCCGGTCGAGGAGCACCCGCCCCTTCTCGCGCGGATCCATCGCTGGCTGCGTCCGGGCGGCATGCTCCTCCTCATTGCGGGTGAGACCCGGTTCACGGGCGTCGAGGAGAACTGGCTCGGCTCGAACGCGAAGATGTACTGGAGCCACGCCGACGGAGCGACGTACCAAAAGTGGCTCGACGAGAGAGGGTTCGAGACCCTCCATCGTCGGAAGGTCTCCGAACCGGGCGCCGAGCATGCGCTGTTCCTTGCGCGCAAGCCCCCCCGCCGTCCCCTCCTCTGACCTTCGGGGCGGGACCGTTTCGTGACCCCTCCGCAACCGACATTCCTCCCGTGCCCCGATCCTCCCGCACGTCATCGTTCCAGGTCCGGGTCTTCCGCACGCCGGCCGGGTATCTCGCATGGATCGACGGGCTCGGAACCGTCGAGGGACGAACGCTGAAGGAGACCCGCCGGGCGGCCCGTCGGTTCGTCACGGCCGTCCTGGCCGGGGCGTTCCCGGACCGGCCCGACATCGACCCCGCGGGAGCCCACGAGGTGCTCCGGTTCCACATCGAGCTCCGCGCCCGACACGACCCCGGGCACCGACCCGCTAGGGCCGCATCGTGAGCTTCGGCACCTTCAGCTGCCAGTCCCAGTAGTGCGCCTCGGGGTAGCCGCACCATCGGACGCGGACCTCCCGGTCCTCGTAGTGCGCCAGCGCCTTGTGGCAGGTCGGGCACGTCTCGGCCGGCATCGGTCCTGTCCGTGGAGACCCTAGGCATCCCCTCCCGATAGGTCTACCGTTGGCCGGGAGGTGCCGGCGCGCCCCTTCACTTCGCTTCGGTCGCGGCACCGGGGCGCGGGTCCCCCGCCGGATCGGGGGGGTCCGGGGAGCGCACAGGACGCAGTTCGGGGGCGCGGCGGCGGAACAGGAGCGACCCGATGAGCGTCGTGACGATCGACATCAAGAGGATCTCGCCGAGCTGGGACTGAGAGAAGATCCCGCTCGAGAATCCGATCGAGCCGACGATGAGCCCGATCTCCCCCAGGGGGACGGTGCCGATCGCCACCGTGGCCGCGGTCGAGGAACCTAACCGACGACGGGAGAACGCGTAGATGCCCACGAACTTGCCGACCGCGGCCAGGGCGGCGAGACCGAGCGCGAGTCCGACCACCACCGGGTCGAGAAAGAGCCGGAAGTCGAACTGGGCCCCCACCACGACGAAGAAGAGCGAGCCGAAGAGGACCAGGAGGACCTCCGTGATCTCGCGCGTGCGCTCGGCGACCAGGCTCTCGGCCACGGCGATCCCTGCGATGTAGGCTCCGATGATCGCCGAGAAGTCGATCGCGACGACCAGGGCGACCAGCACGAACAGGAAGAGGAACGGAAGGCTGCGCGTCTCGCGGAAGTGCCGGATATGGAGGATCCGGGGGATCACGAGGACCGACGCGAGCAGGAGGACCACCCATGCGACGATCAGCTGGACGAGGCCACCCGTGACCGCGAGCACGCCGGTCTCTCCCCCGACGATCGTGAGGACGACGGAGAGGAACAGGAGCGCCACGACGTCGTCCAGCGCCGAGACGTTCATCAGGAAGTGACCGGCCGGCATGCCCGACACCCCCTCGCTCTGCAGGAGGGACGCCACCACCGCCGAGCTCGTCCCCGAGGCCGCGACCGCGAGGAGGAGCGCCACATCCAATGAGTAGATCCGGGAGAAGACCGCCAGCACGGCCACGAACGGGAGGAGATCGCCCGCGATCGCCGCCGCGACGGCGGTCACCCCGGCGCTGCGGAGCCCGCCGAATCCCCCTCCCAGGCCGGCCGCGAAGAGCAGCAGGATCACCGAGAAGTCGGCGAAGAGGAGCACGTAGTCGTTGACGATGAAGATCGGGACGCCGAGGAGGGTGTTGAGCAGGCCCCCGACGGCGAAGCTGCTCAGTAGGATGCCGACCAAGAGGTCCGAGACGATGTTCGGGAACCCGAGCTTCCGGGTGAAGGAGTGAAGGATCTCGGCGACCGCGAGGAAGATGAAAATCTCGAGGAACGCATCGTACGTGGGGGGCACGAGCGCCATCGCGTTTGGCAGGGGCGAGTTCTATAAAGCGCCGGACGGGCGCGCCGGGCTACCGGCCCTGGTCGATCCCGTACCACTTGCGGAAGCGCCGCACGTTCGCGAGCGTCCCGATGAGGAGCAGCGCGTGACCCGGAGCCAGGCGCACGGAGGTCTCGGGATTCACCTCGGCGGCGAACTCGCCGGCACCGTCCGGATGGGCGTACCCGATCAGGAGGCACCCGCTCGCGTCCCGGACGACCTTCTCGGCTTCGCCGAACGTCTGGTGGGAGATCGGCGTCGTCTCGGTGATGCGGTACTCCTGGACGTCCGCACGGATCTCCCCCTGCGTCAGATCGTCCAGGGCATCGGCCACGTCGGGCTCGAACGCCGCCGACGCGCAGAGGCGCCCGCCCATGTCGGCCGGGCTCGTGACGAACGTCACCCCGGCCGCCCGCAGCGTGTCCCGCAGCTCGGCCCGGGAGATCGAGGCGATCACGCGCACCGTGGGAGCGAGGGCCCGCACATTGAGCGCGGCGATCATGTTCGCGGCGTCGTCGTCGGTGCAGACGATCACGCTCTGGGCATTCGGGACGTTCGCGCGTACCAGGATGTCCCGCTCGCCGGGGGGCCCGTAGGTGACGTAGAGGTCGGACTCGGGAGCGAGCGCGCGGATGATCGGCACGTCCTCGGCGCGCTCCGCGATGACCGCGACCGTCTGCTCCTGGGCGAGGAGCTCCCGGACGGCGGCCCGCCCCACGCCTCCGTAACCGAGCACCACCACGTGACGCTTCATGTCGGTGCCGAGGATCCCCGACGCCCGCTTCTCCTGCTCGCTCGTCACGGCCGTCGTGATCACGCTGATCAAGTAACCCAAGAGGAAGATCTGGATGAACATAGCGCCCATCGCCACCAGCCGGGTGGGCGTGGTGGTCGGTACGACGTCCCCGTAGCCGACCGTCGAGAGGGTCGTGATCGCCCAGTAGAACGAGGTGAAGAAGGTCGTTCCGGGCTCGAGGAGGTAGAACAGCACGGAGACCGCGACGTACACCGCCCCGAACAGCACCAGGAACGGGAGGATCTGGCGAAGGAGGTCGAGGAGATAGCGCCGCCGGACCCCCGCCATGGACGGCGCGGCTAGCGCGGGCGGCACCTTAGGATTGCGGACGACCCGCACGGCCCGGCGGTAGTTCCGGGGCAAATCTCAAATACGGTGCCCCGAGTGGCCGAGCCCTTGACGGCCGCAGCCAACATCGCGGCCCTAGGGGAACGATCCGTTGTGAGCGACCGTCCGGTAGCTCGACCCCTTGGCCTCGGAGAGTACACGCGATTCGAGCGCGCCCGCATCCTGGGCGCACGGGCCCTCCAGGTCTCGCTCGGGGCCCCCATCCTGATCGACGTACCCCCGCACCTGGTCGACCCGGTCGAGATCGCCGAGCGGGAGTTCGCCGCGCGACGGATCCCGATCACGGTCCGCCGCGGTAGCCGGACCTAGCCGGGTCCGCCGGAGATACTAGACGCCGGCCTCGTCGAGTGCACGGGCACAGGCGCACGCGGTGGGCTCGGCGGCCCGCGGGAGCAGCCGCGAGAGGATCCGTCCCATCCGTTCGACGTTCTGGTGCATCGTCTCCACGATCTCCCGGGCCACGACCGGGCGCTCCGCCCAGACGTCGTAGTCCGTGACCATCGCGAGGCAGAGGTAGCAGAGCGCGCGCTCGCGGGCCAGCGTCACCTCGGGCACCAGGGTCATCCCGATCACGTCCGCGAACGTACGGAAGAACTTCGATTCGGCCCGGGTGGAGAACCTCGGCCCCTCGACGCAGACGTAGGTGGCCCCGGTTCGGAACGGGGTCTCGAGCGCCCGGCCGACCTCGGTGGCACGGCTCGAAAGCTCCGGGCAGAACGGATCGGCGAGCGATACGTGGAAGACGCGTCCGCCGTCGTAGAAGGTCGTGGGCCGCTGCTTCGTGAGGTCGACGAACTGGCTCGGGAGGACGAACGTCCCCGGCGGGAGCTCGTCCTTGAGCGAACCGACGGAGCTCACCGTCACGATCGCTTCCGCACCGAGCGTGCGCAGCGCATCGATGTTCGCCCGGTAGTTCACTCGGTGCGGAGGGATCGTGTGGCCGGGGCCGTGTCGGGGGAGAAAGAGGACCCGCGCACCAGCGACCTCGCCCTCCTCGATGGGTCCCGAGGGGGCTCCCCAGGGCGTCGCGACGCGGTGAGTCTGGGTCGCTCCGCCTTCGAAGATCCCGGTCACGCCCGAGCCCCCGATGACCCCGACGGTCCGACGCCCGGGAACGGTCATGGCGGCCCCCCTCCGGGCGGTCCGGCCGCTTCGGACGTACCGGACGATCGCGGCCGGGAGAGGAACCGGGCCATCACGACCTCGCCCCGGGTCCGTTCGAGCAGCATCCGCGCGGTGTCCTGCTTCGGCTTGAGAGGGACGATCGCCCGGGTGGTGTCGAACCGGAGGAGCGAGCGCGTCAGCTCCTCCATCAGGGCGAGCGCCGCCTCGGCCCCGGCGAGGTCGTCCTGACCCAGACGGTCGAGGGCGAGCCGGCGCACCTCGCCGACCACATCGCCGAGACCGAGGAGATACGGTTCGGGGTCGACCCCGAGGTCGGGAGGGCCCGGGAGCGGCATCCGAGAGATGATCGCTCCGAGCAGGACGGCCTCGACGGCCTCCTGCAGCGCGTCCAGGGCGAGCGGCTCGTCCCCCCGGCCCTCCCGACGGAGCCAGTCGGCGGTGTCGGCCATCGCCCGACGGATCTCGGCGAGCTCGGCCGGGGCCGAGCCCTCGGTATGCAGCCGGCCCATCGTCCCCTGGGCGAGCCGGCGGAGCCGGCGGGCGCGCTGGTAGAGATCCTCGCGCCGGAGCTCGCGCTGGCGCAGGTGCGCCTCGATCGAGGCGAGCACCCCCTCCGGCACCCCGGTCGGCCGGGGAGCGGCCCCCTCAGCGGAAGAGCGTGAACCGCTGGTCATCGTTCCCTCCGTCCAAGAGCCCGAGCCGGACCCCGGCGTCGAGCCATCCGTGGGCATAGCTGGCGGCCGCGAGCGCCCGCTCGATATCCCCGGCGCGGGCGAAGTGCTCCGCATCGGCGAGATAGGCCCGGGCCATCGAAAGGAAGTCGTCCGAGGCGCCGCGAAGGTACGAGCGCTCGGGCGCCGAGGGGCTCACCCGGGCGAGCGCCTCCCGGGTCAGGCGGAGGTACTTCTCATGGAGGGGAGCATCGGTCATGACGCGACTCGTCGACGGGCGCCCGAGCTCAGTCCTCCCGAGGTCGGCCGATACTCGTCATCCTTTCGGTACCTTCTCCCAGTCCTTCAGGAACCGTTCGAGACCGATGTCGGTGAGCGGATGCCGCGCGAGCTTCTCCATGACCGGGTAGGGCATCGTCGCGATGTCGGCGCCGACCTTGGCCGCCTCGAGGATGTGGACCGGGTGGCGGACGCTCGCGACCAGGACCTGGGTGGGGAACCGGTAGTTCCGATAGATCTGGACGATGTCACGAATGAGGTCCATGCCGACCTCGCTCTGGTCGTCGAGCCGGCCGATGAACGGGCTCACGTACGCGGCACCCACCTTCGCGGCGAGCAGGGCCTGGGTCGCGCTGAAGACGAGGGTCATGTTCACGCGGGTCTTCTCCCGCGCGAGGACCTTAGTGGCGGTGAGGCCCGCAGGCGTCATCGGTACCTTGACGTAGATCGACGGGTGGATCTCCCGGAGATGGCGGCCCTCGCGCAGCATCCCTTCCGTATCGGTCGCGACGACCTCGGCCGAGACCGAGGGGACCCCCATCGCGCAGATCTCCCGGAGGACCTCCTCGAACTTCCGACCCTCCTTCGCGACCAGGCTCGGGTTCGTCGTGACCCCGTCGAGGATCCCGACGTCCCACATCTTCCGTATCTCGGTCACGCTCGCAGTGTCGAGGAACAGCTGCATCGTCGTACTCCCTACAGGCGTCGGCCTACTGAACTTTCCCCCGTGCGCGGAGGAGCTCCCAGGCCTCGTCGCGGATCCGCTCCTTCGACATTCCGTACCGGTCGAGGAGCGTCCACGGGTCACCGGATTCGCCGAAGACGTCCGGAACCCCGATCCGGCGGACCGGTACGGGGTACGTCTCGGCGACCGTGGAGGCGACGAGCGCCCCGACGCCGGTCAGCACCGAGTGTTCCTCGACCACGAGGAGGGCACCGGTCTCGCGCGCGGCGCGGACGAGGGCCGGTTCGTCGAACGGCTTGACCGAAGCGAGGTCGAGGACCCGTACCGAGACCCCGACGGCCGCGAGCTCGTCCGCGACCTCGAGGGCGCGGGCGACCAGGGCACCCACGGCGACGATCGTCAGGTCGGAGCCACCGCGGAGCTCGGACGCGACCCCGATCCGGAACCCGCCGTCGGTCACGGTCGGGAGGTTCTCCCGCGTGAGCCGGACATAGGCCGGTCCGGGACGGTCGGCGATCGCTCGGACGGCCGCACGGGTCGACGGAGCGTCCGCCGGGACGATCACCGTCATGCCGGGCAGTCCCCGCATGAGCCCGACGTCCTCCACGATCTGATGGGTCGCCCCGTCGGCGCCGACCAGGAGGCCCCCGTGCGTCGCGACGATCTTCACGTTGGCCCGATTGTAGCAGACCGACTGGCGCACGGCGTTGTACGCCTGCCCGGCGGCGAAGACGGCGAAGGTGCTCGCGAAGACCGTCCGACCGCCCAGCGCGAGGCCCGATGCGATCGTCATCATCGTCGGCTCCATCACCCCGACGTCGAAGAACCGTTCCGGGAACTTCTTCCCGAAGAGGGCGGTCCGGGTCGATCCCGCGAGGTCGGCGTCGAGGACGACCAGGTTCGGGTCGCGCTCCCCGAGCTCGACCAGCGTCTGACCGTAGGCGTCCCGAAGGCTCTCGGGCTTCGTGGGGCCGCTCATCGCGGGGGGACCCCCCGAGCGTCGCCGAGCTCACGGAGCGCCTGCTCCGTCTCCGCCTTCGAGGGTGCCTTTCCGTGCCAGGAGGCCTGGCCCTCCATGAACGAGACGCCCTTTCCCTTCACCGTGCGCGCGACGATCGCGGTCGGCCGGTCGGTCACTCGGCGGGCCTCGGAGAGGGCTCCGAGGATGGACCGGAGATCGTGGCCGTCGATCTCGAGCGTGTGGTAGCGGAACGCCCGGAACTTGTCGGCGATCGGCTCGATCCCCATGATCGACTCGGTGGACCCGTCGGTCTCGATCCCGTTGCGGTCGAGGATCACCGTGAGGTTCGCCAGGCGATAGTGACCGCCGGCCATCAGCGCCTCCCAGGTGAGGCCGGCCTGACACTCCCCGTCGCCGAGTACGGCGTAGACACGGCTCGGGCGATGGGCAAGCCGGGCGTCGAGCGCCATGCCGACCGCCATGCCGATCCCTTGGCCGAGACATCCGGTCGACGCCTCGATCCACGGGAGCTTGTTGCGGTCGACGTGACCCTGGAGCGGGCTTCCGAGCCGTCGCAGGGTGAGGAGCGCGGATTCGGGGACCAGGCCCCGGAGCGCCAGCGCGGCGTACAGCGCCGGTGCGGCATGCCCCTTCGAAAGCACGAGCCGATCCCGCTCGGGCCAGTCCGGGTGCTCCGGGTCGAGCCGCATCTCGTGGAAGAGGAGCGCCGCGACCAGGTCCGTGACGGAGAGGCTGCCCCCGGGATGACCGCTCCCGGCGGCGTAGGTCATCCGGATGACCTCCCGTCGGATCTGGAGCGCCCTCTCCTCGAGCGAGCTCACGAGATCGGACGGGACGTCCTCCTCCATGTGCGGCGCGCGCACTGGGGGTTCTCTATTTGACGGTTGAGGCACGCCGGGTCCTCCGGGCGCCGGACCGGGGCGCCTTCGCCGGGGGCGCAGGGAGCGTGAGCAGGCCGCGCAGGCTCCGGAGGTCCTCCGCGTAGCGGTCGTACCCGCGGTCGTCGAGCGGCGTCTCGAGATACGCCGGGACCGAGGCCCACCGGGGGTCGTTCACGAAGTGACGGAATCCTTCGAGTCCGATCTCGCCCTTGCCGATGTTCTCGTGACGGTCGAGGCGGGAACCGAGCCCCGCCTTCGCATCGTTGAAGTGGAAGGCGCGCACCGCCCCCCGGCCGATCGTCCGGTCGATGCGGTCGAGGACCTCGCCGTACTGCGCGTCGGTCCGAAAGTCGACCCCGGAGGCGAAGAGGTGGCAGGTGTCGATCGTCACCCCGACCCGGTCCCCCGCGTCAACCCGGGCAAGCACCTCGGCGAGCTCCTCGAAGGTCGAACAGAGCGAGCTTCCCTGGCCCGCCGCATTCTCGAGCAGCAGGCGGGTCCGGCCGCCGGGGGCCGCGGCGATCGCCGTTCGGAGACTTTCGGCGATGGTCGCGAGGCCGGCGTCGACCCCGCTCCCGAGGTGCGCACCCGGATGGAAGATGAGTCCGTCTACCCCGAGGAGCTCGGCGCGCTCTATCTCATCGGCGAACGCGTGACGCGAACGCTCGAGCATCGGAGGCTTCGGGCTTGCGAGGTTCGCGAGATAGCCGTGATGGATGGCGGTCGCCCGCATCCGTTCGGCCCGGACCGCGGCCCGGAACTCCCGGGCAGCCTCGGGAGCGATCGGCGGCCCGGCCCACATCTGGGGGCTCTTTGCGAAGATCTGGATCGACTCACAACCGATCTCGCGCCCGGTTCGGACCGCGTTCCCCAGTCCTTCGGCGATCCCGATGTGGGCCCCGAGGTACATCCATCGGCGGACAGACCTACGTCAGATAACGTGTCGCGTGAACACGGACCGCGGTGGGAGAGAGCTCCGAAGGCTGACAGCTTTCCGCGTTTCCCGTAGGCTCGCGCACTTCAGTACCGCGTGGAACGCCAGTGGGCTTAACTGCCGGGTTCGGAATGGGACCGGGTGTTTCCCCACCGCTTTGGCCGTCAGCCAGGGGCGGCGACGGATGCCCCCTATTTAACCTTGCGTCGTCGACCCGCGGCGGTTCGTAGACGCGGGTGAACCGGGCAAGGTTCATCTCGGCGAGGGGCTCCGACGGCCCGTTCCGGGAGATCCGTCCCCCGGTGAGCGGTGATGTGATTGTCCGTTCGAGAACCTCCTATGATCTCGGAGTATCGGGTCGAGATCGACCTCGATACCGAGGGCGGGCGGTGGGCCGGCACCGTGGAGTGCGACGTCGCCGAGGGAGCGCGCGTCCTCGAGTTCGATGCGGACGGTTTCGAGGTCCGATCGGTCACACGCGACGGGCAGGTCCTCGGCTTCCGTGCGTTCCCGGAGGAGGCACGGCTCGAGGTCGACCTTGGCTCGAGCGGACCGGCGACCGTCCGGATCGGTTTTGAGGGTCGGACCGTGGACCGCGCGCTCGCCGGACTCTACCGATGCCCCTCGGGATCTGGCTACGTGCTCACGACCCAGTGCGAGCCGGTCGGAGCCCGACGGATCTTCCCGTGCCTCGACCGACCGGACCGGAAGGCGCGGATCCGTCTCAGCGTGCGGGCTCCCACGTCGGTCGAGGTCGTGTCGAACATGGCCCCCCAGGAGGTCCGCGCGGCGGACGGGGCGCGGGAGTGGAGGTTTCCTCCGACCCCTCCCATGGCGACGTACCTGTTCTACCTCGGTGCCGGGACGTTCGACCGGTTCGAGCTCACGGGGACGAAGCGCCCGGTCCGGGTCCTCACTCCCCCCGGCCAGGGGGCCGCCGGCCGGTTCGCGGCCGAGAGCGCCGCGGCGATCCTCGAGGAGTACGAGGAGTACTACCGGATCCCGTATCCCCTCACCAAGCTCGATCTCATCGCGGTCACCGAGCTCGCCTTCGGCGCGATGGAGAACTGGGGGGCGATCACGTTCGACGCCACGCGCCTCCTGGTCGACGAGGCGTCCGCCTCGTTCGCCCGACGGGACGTCTTCGAGACGATCGCGCACGAGATCGCCCACCAGTGGTTCGGCAACCTCGTGACGATGCGCTGGTGGAACGACATCTGGCTCAACGAGAGCTTCGCGACCCTGCTCGAGACCCGAATCACCGAACGGCTCCGCCCCGAGTTCGAGGCGATCGAGGAGTTCGTGCTCCGTCGGTGGGGGATGATCGGCGCCTTCGCCAGCGATTCGCTGCGATCGACGCACCCGGTCCGGGGCCAGGTCACCCGCCCCGAGGAGATCGGGCAGATCTTCGACGAGATCAGCTACGGCAAGGGGGCGAGCGTCCTCCGGATGCTCGAGGGGTACCTCGGTCCCGAGCGGTTCCGCAGCGGGGTCACCGAGTACCTGAACCGGTACCGCTACGGGAACGCCCGGACCGAGGATCTCTGGGCGGCGCTCGAACGGGCCTCGGGCGAACCGGTCGGAAAGATCGTCGGCCCGTGGACCGACCGGGCCGGGTTCCCGGTCGTCTCGGCGACGCTCGGGGAGCGGGGCCTCGAGCTCGTCCAGCAGCAGTTCCTGCTCCACGGCCGCACCGAGGCGCCTCCCTGGCCGATCCCGCTCCAGCTCGAGGTGGACGGGACGCGATCGAAGCTCCTGTTCGACACCCGGGAGCTCACGGTGCCGGTCCTCTCCTCCGCCACCGTCGTCCTCAACCCGGAAGCGCTGGGGTTCTACCGGGTCCGGTACGACCGGACCCTGTTCGATCGTCTGGTCGGGGTCCTGCCCGGACGCCCTCCCCTCGAGCGCTGGGTCGTCCTCAACGATCTCGCCGCCTTCCTTGAGATGGGAGAGGTCTCCTGGGACGACTACGCCCGGGTCGTATCGCTCCTCGGTGCCACCCCGGACCGGCTGGTCGTCGAAGAGCTCACCCACAAGCTCGGCACTTGGGCGCTGGCGTTCCCCGGTTCCTCGGCGGTCCAGGGACTCGCGCGCCGGTTCCTGGCCGAACAGTTCGCTCGGGTCGGCGTCCGCCGACGTCCGGACGAGCGGCCCGACGACGGCGTGCTGCGGGAGTCTATCTCGTTCGCGCGCGTGCGCATCGATCCCGGTTTCGCGCGCGCCCTTTCGGAGCTCTTTCTCGGTTGGAACCACCTCGACCCGGACCTACGGAGCGCGGTCGCGATCGGCCGGGTCCGTACCGAGGGGGAGATCGGCTACCGGGAGGCCCGGAGGGGGATGGAGAGCTCCCCGACCGAGACGGAGCGGCTCCGCTTCGAACGCGCCCTCGCCTGGGCCGGGGATGCATCGCTCGTCGAACAGACCCTCGAGCTTGTCCGGGACGGCACGATCCGCTCGGGCCACGTTTGGACGGTGCTCTCCCATGCGGCCGCGAATCCGGTCGGCCGTCCGCTGGTAGGACCCTGGCTCGAACGGAACCTGCCGTCCCTCGCCCCGACGCTCCGAGGGTCCGGCTACCTGCCCCTCGTGTTCGAAACGGTCCTGCCCCTCGCCGGGCTCGGCCGCGGTGACGCGACCCGCGCCTACTTCGCCGAGCACCCGTACCCGGAAGGAAGCCGCGGCCTCGCCAAGGGTCTCGAACTGCTCGAGCTCAGGGAGAAGTTCGCGGCCCGGCTCCCCGCGTAGCCCGCGACCGTCGGCGTCGCGGCGCGGAGCGGGCGTTCACCGAAGGGGCCTCACCGGACCAGATGTACCAGGTGCCGCGCGCCTGGCTCAGGCGCCGTTGCTGCCCGTCGTAGAGATTGCCTTCGGCGAAGGCGATGTGGCGGCCCCGACGGAGGACCTCGCCGCGTGCCGTCAGGGTATCTCCCTCTCGGGCCGCGCGCAGGTACTCGACGTAGAGGGAGGTGGTGGCGGTCGTCTCTCCGCGCGCCAGCACGGAGACGACCGCCCCGCCCATCGCGGTGTCGAGGATCGTGGAGTACACCCCCCCATGGACGACATCGTTGACGTTGAGATGCAGCGCCTCGATCCTACCCGTGACCGTGCAGACGCCGTGTCGACTGTTCGCGAAGTCGATGTTGAACCCGATCTCGGTGTGAAAGCCCCGGTGTCGCCCCGACAGCATCAGATGGGGGAGGGGCCGGTTGGGCCGGGGCTCGGGGAGGAGCTCCTTCCGCGGCACGCCCGCCGGCAGCGGTCATCGCTGATAAGTAGTGCGTCGTGTCGTTCCGCTCTCGTCGGCATGGCACCCCCGAAGGAGCTCGCAGCGACCTTCGAGGCCGCGCCCAACATCGCCCTCGTGAAGTACTGGGGAATCCGCGACCCCGATCTCGTTCTCCCGACCAACTCGTCGTTCTCCGTGACGCTCGAGCGGTTCCGGTCGCGGACCGAGGTCCGGTTCCGCCCGGACCTCACCGAGGACCGGCTGACGCTCAACGGGGCGCCGGCGGACCCCGGGCCGCGCGATGACGTGGTGCACTTCCTGGATCAGGTCCGGGCGCTCGCCGGGCTCACGTGGCGGGCCGAGGTCCGCTCGCACAACAACTTTCCGATGGCGAGCGGTCTCGCGTCCAGCGCGAGCGGCTTCGCGGCCCTCGCCGGCGCGGCCGCCGCCGCCTCGGGGCTCACGCTCTCCTCCCGCGCGCTCTCCCGGCTGGCCCGGCTCGGCTCGGGCAGCGCGTCGCGTTCCGTCTTCGGAGGTTTCGTCGAGTGGCGGGCCGGGAGCCGCCCGGACGGGTTCGACTGCTACGCACGACCCGTCCTGCCGCCCGACCACTGGCCGGCGCTCGTCGATCTGGTGGTCCTCGTGGACCGGGCCCCGACCAAGGCGATCCGGTCGAACGAGGCGATGCAGTTGACCGTACGGACCAGTCCCGGCTACGCACGTCGGCTCGCCGAGCTGCCTTCCCGGCTCCGACGCATCCGGCGGGCGCTCTCCGAGCGCGACCCGGTCCGGTTCTTCCCCCTCGTCATGGAGGAGTGCGACAGCTTCCGCGAGGTCTGCGAGACCACACGACCATCCCTCGATTATCTGACGACGACCTCCCGGGCGGTCCTCGGAGAGGTACGCTCGCTCAACCGGGAGGCGGGACGGCCGATCGCGGGCTACACGCATGACGCGGGCGCCCATGTCCACGTCTTCACGCTCCTCCGGGACCTCGCCCGGGTGCGCGGGCGATTGGCGTCGCTGCCGGGGGTCCTCCGTACGGTCGCGCTCCGGCCGGGAGCCGGGGGCCGCCTCGTTCGCGGACCGGGCCCGAGGGCGGGTTGAGGGGCTCCCGGGGGGGCCGTTCGTTACATCACGTGCCGGTCGAAGCCCTCGGGAGGCAGCTCGAGGCCCAGCTGGTTCATGAGGGTCTGGACCTCGGCGATGTACCGCGCGCGCGCTTCTTCGTTCGTCCAGCGCTTCAGGCCGTACTCGATCGCCCGGCGGCTCGTAGCGGAGTTCGAGTGCCCGAACATGTCGAGCGCGCGCGGGTACCACTTCCGGATCGCGGCCTGGGCCTCTTCCTTCGAGCCATAGTACTTCGATCCTTCCTGGACCATGCGACGTAGGACGCTCAGCCCGAAGTTGAGGTGCAGCTGCTCTTCGCTCAGCATGAGCGGCATCGCGCGGGCGAGCGGGCCGTACGAGCACTCCTGGAACGCGCGGAGCTGGTAGACCCCGACCCGGTCCACGAAACACGTGAACGCGCCGACGTCGCTCCACTGGTCGAACGTCATGTTGAACGCGTCGAGCTTGTGCTCACCCTCCCGCTTTTCGAGCAGCTCATCGATGTACCGCTGACCCTCCTCGCCGAAGTCCCGAAGGATCCGACACGCCTGGAGCCCATGCCGCGCCTCGTCGGCGACGATGCGCGACTCGATCCATCGGTCCTCGAGCGTCGGCGCGCGGTCGAGCCACGGTCGGTGCTGCTGGATCGAGGCGAACTCGGTGTCGGCCTGCACGACCATGAGCTTGACCACGAGCTTGCGCATGTCGCCCGGGAGCTCCTCGGCGGTCTCGTACTTCCGGGCCCCGGCGGCGGTGCCCCAGAGGATCTCGCGGACGGGCTCGATCGTCCTCCCTTCCTGGAGGCTCTTTCCGATAGGGGGATTCTTCGGAGCTTCGTTCCCGGGCGCCATGGTCCGATAGGAAACGCTCCTAGGAGCTCACTGCCCCTTAAATGTGGGCTTTCGCTTTTCGACGAAGGCGGCCAACCCTTCCTTGGCATCCTCGGTCACGAACAGACGGTTCTGGAGCTCCCGCTCGAGCGCGAGGCCCGCGGTGAGCGGCATCTCGATCCCTTCGACCACGGAGCGCTTGATCAGGCTCACCGCCCGCGCCGGTCCGTGGGCGAGCGCGCTTGCGTACTTCTGGACCTCTTCGGAGAACGTCTCCTTCGAGAAGACATGGTTCACGAGACCGATCGCGAGCGCTTCGTCCGGCGTCAGGAGCCGTCCGGTGACCATCATGTCGAGCGCCCGCGACGTCCCGATGAGACGAGGAAGGCGCTGGGTCCCGCCGGTCCCGGGCAGGACCCCGAGGGTGACCTCGGGAAGTCCGATCCGGCCGGAGTCCTTCGCCATCATACGGAGGTCGCAGGCGAGGGCGATCTCGAGCCCCCCGCCCACGCAGTGGCCGTTGATCGCCGCGATGACGATCTTCGGGGTCTTCGCGAACTTGTCGAGGGTCTCCTGGCAGTGGAGGCAGAACATCGCCTTGAAGTCGGGCTGGCTCTTCTTCAGCATCTCGATGTCGGCCCCGGCGCTGAAGAAGCCCGGGAGGCCGCTCGTGAGGACGATCACCCGGGTGGAGTCGTCGAAGCGGAACTCCTCGACCGCCGCGTCCAGCTCGCGCATCATGTCGAGGTCGTAGGTGTTCGCCTTGGGCTTGCCGATCTCGATGTAGCCGACGTGATCCTCGATGCGTGTGCCGATGTAGCTTCCCTTCATGCCCGTGCCTTCCCGTGGGTTCGCCCCTCCCCACCCGGTCCGGGGGATAAGAGCGACGCCTAACGCTTCTCCGGGGTGCGCGATCCCGAGGACCGGGTCCGCGCCTCCACGTGTCCGTCCGGGTGACCGACGACGACCTCGCCGGCCAGGCCGACAAAGAGACCGGTCTCGACGACCCCCGGCAGGTCGCGCAACATCCGCTCCTCGACGGCGGGCTCGGCGAGGGGGCGGGCGGGCGTGAGGTCGAGGACCTCGTTGCCGTTGTCGGTCCGGAACCCCGCCCCGTCCGGTGCCCGACGGAGCTTGGCCCGATATTCGAGCTGTTCCACCGCGTGCACGACCACGGGACGGGCGAACGGCACGACCTCGATCGGGATAGGATGACGCTCCCCGAGGGCCCGAACGAGCTTCGTGGGATCGACCAGGATCACCAGTTCGTGCGAGAGGCGGGCGAGCAACTTCTCGCGGAAGAGGGCACCCCCGGCTCCCTTGATGAGGTCGAGGGCCGGAGAGACCTCGTCCGCACCGTCGAGCATGAGGTCGAACCGATCGTTGCCCTGGAGCGGACGGATCGGGATACCGAGCGATCGGGCGAGCTCCTCGGTGGCACGCGAGCTCGCGACGCAATCGAACCGGGATTCGGGGAACCGCTCGGCCAGGCACCGCACGGCGTGGGAGGCGGTGGACCCCGTGCCGAGGGCGATCCGCTGCCCGGGGCGCACGTGCTCTTTCACCGCGTACTCCGCCGCGGCGGCCTTGGCCGCCTCGAGGTCATCCGCCACGCCCTCCGGCAGGTCCCGACCCTCTTGAGCTCGGCGGAGGACGGCGCGAAGCCCATATGGTCGGCGGACTCTCGCAGGAGCGCATGCCCGAACGACGCTCGGTCCGTCCGGCACCGGTCGTGATCTCGATGGGGGGTTCGGTGCTCTTTCGCGACGAGGACGACGAGACCTACCTCGCCGAGCTCGCGGAGCTTCTCGGTACGGTCGGCCGTTCTCGCCCTCTCCTCGTGACGACGGGTGGGGGGCGGACCGCCCGGACCTACATCCGGCTCGGACGCCGTCTGGGTCTCACGGAGGTCGAACTGGACGAGATCGGGATCGACGTCACCCGACTCCACGCGCGCCTCCTGGCCGCCCGGATCGGTCCGCCGTGTCCCGCACGGCCCCCGACGACCGTGGCGGAGGCGGTCCACGAGCTCCGGCATGCTTCCCCGGTGGTGCTCGGAGGGACCGAGCCCGGTCATTCGACCGACGCGGTCGCTGCGCTGCTGGCCGCCCGCCTCCGGGCCGAACGGCTGGTCAATGCGACCGACGTGGACGGCATCTATGACGCGGACCCGCACCAGCATCCCGGGGCCCGTCGGATCGACCACCTCGGCTGGGAGCGGTTCCGCACTATGGTCGAGTCGGGAACGACGACCGCCGCCGGCCAGAACTTCCTGTTCGATCGGCTCGGCACCCTCACGCTGGCCCGCGCGCGGATCCCGCTCTGGGTCGTGGACGGGCGGGACCTTCGGAACCTTCGGGCGGCTCTGGAGGGAGCGAAATTCCGAGGAAGCCGCGTCGAGGACTGACGAAAACCGTCCCGTCTCCGCGTACCCCAAATAGTCACTCCCGGCTCGCCGGCGTATGCCGCGTCGTATCGTATTTCTCGGACCCCCCGGCGCAGGGAAAGGGACGCAGGCGGCGGGGTTGGCCCGCGAGCTAGGGATCCCCCACCTTTCGACCGGGGACCTCCTCCGCGCCGCCGTCGCGGCCGGATCTCCCCTGGGGAAGGAGGCGGACGGCTACATGCGGGCGGGTACGCTCGTCCCGGACGAGCTCGTCCTCAAGATCCTCGAGGAGCGCCTCACCCAGCCGGATGCGCGGTCCGGATTCCTCCTGGACGGCTATCCCCGGAACGTGGCCCAGGGAGAAACCCTCGCGCGACGCACCCCGGTCGATGCGGTCGTCTCCTTCGAAGTCCCCTCCGAGGAGCTCGTCCGACGGCTCTCCGAGCGACGCACCTGCCCGAAGTGCCGGTCGGTCTACCATCTGACGTTCCGACCTCCGAAGACCGCGGGGCGGTGCGATCAGGACGGCGCGGAGCTCGTCCAGCGACCCGACGACCGGCCGGAGGCCGTCCAGAACCGCCTCAAGGTCTACTCCGACCAGACCGCGCCGCTGCTCGACTTCTACCGGCAACGCAGGCTCCTCCGACCCGTGGACGCGAGCGGGACCGCCGAAGAGGTCGGCCACCGCATCCGAGCCGCGATCCGCTAGCGGTCCGATCGCTGCCCCAACCGGAGGATCTCGCCGCGGGTCCACCGCTCCTCGTCCCAGAAGAGCCGGACCCCCTCAAGCACGGAGAGCGGGATCCCCCATTTCCGAGCCTCCTCGGGAACCGCCATCGCGGCCCCGAGCTCGATGATGCCCCCGTGGGAGACCACCAGGAGCCGGCCGCCCTCGGCCACCCGGGCGAGCTCCGCGCTCCACAGGCCGACCTGGGACGCCGCGAAGGTACGGACCCAGGCGTTCCGGGCGACGAGCGTCACGTACTCGGCGAACGATCGGGGATTCGCCTCGTCCACGCGGGCCTGCACCTCGTCCGGGATCTGCCCGAGCTCTCGGATCGTCCGGTCGACGTGCAGCCCCAGCGCCTCCGCGGTCTCGATCGCCCGCACCTTCTCGGAGGTCACCACCCGTTCCATCCCGCTCAGTGCGGCGGCCGTGCGGTGCGCGAGCTCGATCCCCTCGGGGCTCAAGTGATCCCCATACGGTTCGCGCAGGCTGTGTCGGCGCACTTCGACTACTCGCATCGAGATCGCACCGACCGAAGGCGGGACAGTTTTATAGTCCGTACGCCGCTTCGACCGGCGTCCCGGCTTAGCTCAGTGGTAGAGCGGGGGACTGTAGGTGAGACTGCCGGACGGAACTCCGGCGGCCCCCGTGGATATCCTCAGGTCGCCTGTTCGAGTCAGGCAGCCGGGACCTGAGGGAAGTGCGGGGAACGAACCGTCTCCTGACCCCGCGCCGGCCCCGACGGCCGCGGTCGCTCCGGGGTCGCGGCGGCCGCGAGACCGACCGTCGGACCCGTGCGGGCGGTTCTCGTCGCGCGAGTGACGTGAACGGCCCGGAACGGCCTTCGCCGTGGCGAAGGGCGCGTACCTGGGAAGATGGGCGGCGGTCGGAGATCGGACCCGAGAGGGCCCACTTCGAACGGCGCAGAGGACCGGGAGACCCCCAGAATCGGCCGACCACCGAACCTCCCATCGCTGATTCAGGCCCTTCTTGCCATCGCCTGCTGCACGCGGAGGATCCGCTCCACGCTGAGATGTTCATCGAGCCACGGATACGCTGCGCCCTCTTCCCGCGCATTGTGCTCCCAGAGCACGGTGACGAGTTCGGTCTCGAGCTCCTCCCACGACGTGAGACCGGAGGAGATTTCGGACCGAATCCGCGTAAGTGTCTCCCGGATTTCGCGGTGCTCCTCACGAAGGCGCGCGGCCAGTGTCTGCCGCACCGGGTCCGCGGTCTCGAGGGCGGGAAAGAGCCACTCCTCCTCCACGGCGATATGATGGAGGAGGCCCGCCTCGAACGCGGCGAATCGCTTCTGGCGGGCCGCGGGGTCCGTAGCGGAAACGGCGCCGACGCGCTCCCATTGCGCATCCAAATCGCGATGGTCGTCGCCCATCATCTCGGCGATGCGAGGACGCGCTGGTCTCATCGGTGCTCCCAGCGCCTCCGAATGACGCGGACCTGTTCGGCCGTCAGTCCCGGTAGGGGATTCAGGTTCGGAAAGAGTACCGGGATCGTGCCGACCCCCCACGCAAGGGCAACCCCTAGCAAGAGAGCGCCTCCCAGCCGCGTGGTCCCGTTCGCCGCGGGATCCAATGCGGGGCCGAAGCCGGCCAGCACGAGGACGGAGAGCAGCCAGCCGACCGACAGGGCCCAGAGCATGCGGCGCGTCCACGCGTGCGAGATCCTCTGGAAGGGAGCGATCATCCCGAACCAGCTCACCAGGATGGTCAGTCCGGCGAAACCCAGGACGCCCACGAGGGCGTGGGACGCCACGGGGCCGTAACTTGTCCGGAGGGCCATCCCGAGGCCCACGCCCCCCGCGACGAGCAGGAGCAGCAGCCCGGCGACGTACAGTCCGAACTGCGGTCGAAGGTTGCGTGCGCGCACCCCGAGACCCACGATGAGGCCGAAGAACCACGCCGCGAATACCGCCTCTGGTACGGCGAAGAGGGCGAGGTCGCTCGCCGCGTACGGCGAGAGGACTAGCATCCCGACGGGGAGGCAGACCGCCCCGGTCGCACCGAGTGCGGCGAGGGTAACTGCGGCCCATCTCGGCGGATCGGCTTCCAGGGAGCGGGGGAGCAGTCGAAGGAGCACCGCCCCGATGAGGAGAGCGACATGACCCAAGACGAACAGGTGGACGGCGGCGAGCCACCAACCGAACCCGGGCCCGGGCGTGAGTCCCGAGAGGACAAAGAGCGCTGCAGCTCCGAGGGCGGCGCTCCACGAGACGAGAAAGAGAGGGACCGTGATCGCGTCGGCGGGACGTCGCTCCGGCCCCATAGTCCGGAGCCGCGGCCGGGCCAGGGCCCTCGCGAAGAGGGACAGCACGAGGCCCACAGCGAGGAGGTACAGGGCGGCTGCGATCGAGAAACCTCCCACCCCCGCCGGCGACCACGATGGGTCGACGAGAGCGAACGAACCCAGAACCACCCCTCCTTCGGCCGCCACGAACGCGAGGCGATCCGACACCCCGTACGTCATCGGACGTCGTGCCACCGGGGGGAACAGGTGCAGGGAGAACCCGAGGGTCGCGCAGCCGATGAACCCGATCAGCAGTAGCCAGACCAGGAGGTCCCACCGGCCCGCCAGCGCGCTCGGCTCCGGCCCGAGGGTGATGATCGCACCGGCCACCGCGAGGTGGCCGAGCGACGCCGTGAAGAACCAACGGGATGCGTCGCGGAACGGCACGGACCCCTGACCTCCGATACTGTTCGGTCCGCGGTTCGAGCTGGAGGAGAGGACCGGCTCTGGATCGGAGGGACACCGCCGTTCGGGTCCACCGCACGATCCCGTGTGCTCCGGACAGGTCCCCGCGTCGGCCCGGTCGTTCCCCGGAGTCCTATCGGTCCGTTTCGGCCGAGGGCTCTTCGCCCGGGTTCTCGTGCATCCGATGGAGAACCTCCTCCTGCTCGCGTTCGCTGAGGTGCGCGTCAAAGAGCGGGAGGTAGCCTTGTTCTTCCTTGTCGAAGTGGAGCTCGAGCAGCGCGCCCAGCTCGAGGGACAGTCGACCGAAGTCGGCCCGGGATCCCCGCCGAGGCGGCCCTCGGGTCCGGGTCGTCTTTGGAGCCGCTCGGTCGAGGCGACGAACGTAGCGGAGAATCCGCTCGTGGTCGAGGATCATCGAACCGGTGGGACGACCATGTTGTCGGAGCACAGTGTCCATTGCCGGGTAGAACCCCCTCTCTTCGGCCTCGGCATGGGGGAGGAGCTCGTCGTGGAGGAAGTCGACGAACGCCCTCTCGCGGCGGGGCGAGGGCCGTTCGGCCACCGCCTTCAGGTGAGCGCGCAAGGTTCGGCGGAGCAAGGCGTGATGGCGGCGGATCGTCCTGCTGACTTCGTTCATGATAGCTCCCGGACCGGTGGTCCACCCTCTCGTCAGGAACTAGCGGATCGGGAAGAAAGAGCCACTCCCGAACCGTTTCGGGAGAGAGGAGAGGGGTTCAGTGGAGCTGCCAGAGCCGTTGCAGCCGGATTCGGTCTCCGGCGTGATACTCCCGTCCGCGCGCGAGCGTCCCGAACGCGTCAGCCCGGAGGAGTGCCGTGATCCGGGCGACTCCCCAAGGCAGCGGGAGCGCCTTCCCTTCCCGGAGACGAAAGAGGTAGGTGGTGTCCATGCGATGGCGCACCGAGACTTCCTCACCCAGTCGGGCGTCCTCGAAGGCGCGGAGCTCCCGCCCGACCATCCGGGAGAGCACATGCAGGACGTGCTCGTGAAAGACGGTCACGGCCGATACGACCTGACCGGGCAGTACGATGAGCGGTGTGCCTTCGACCAATCCCACGGCCCCACGCTTCAGCACGTTGGTCGTCACGCCCTCGAACAACATCCGACCCCCCGCGTCGGAGAGGGCTCTCTTCGTGACATCCTCCGCCCCGACCGACGAGCCTCCGATCGTGATCACGAGGTCGCTACGTCGAGCGGAGCAGAGCAGCTCGCGGGCCACTTGTCTCCGATCGTCGGCGAGCGGGGGATGCAGCTCCGTGTCGCAGAACCCGAGGAGGCCTTCGATGGTTGGTCCGAGGTACTCCGGAGTCCCCTTTCGGAAGCGCGCGAGGAGTTGCACTAGCTCTCCTCCGATCGGAAGGATCGTCGCACGCAAGGCGAAGACCGGGACCTTCTGCGCGCGGAGGGCGAGGAGTGCACCGGTGTCGACCGGTCGAATGAGCCGACCGGCTTCGACGATCCGGTCTCCGCGACCCACGGACTCGCCCGAGCGCAGGATATCCTGACCTCGACGAGCGGGTCGGCGAAGGTACAGGAGGCCCGCGTGCTCTCGAGCCGACTCGATCCGGACCACGGCGTTCGAACCGCGAGGGAGGGCCGCGCCGGTCATGACATACGTCGCATCTCCGACCGCGAGCACCGATCGGTCGGAGCGATGCTCCTCGATCGGGGTCCGTCGGACGGGAAACGGTCCGGACGGCGAGCGCCTTCCGAGGTGGATGGCGTATCCGTCCATCGCCGAGAGGTCGTGTTCGGGTAGGGCCCGGTTGGCGAGCACTTGCCTTCCCGCCATCTTTCCGATGGAGTCTCGCACCGGAACCCGCACGACATGCGCACGACGGATCCGGAATGCGTCGATCTCCTCCCGGGCCACCGTCAGCGGTACGAGCATGCGGTTCCCTCTAGGGCAGGCGCGGCGTCGCACGACCCCCTAGGCGGCCCGGTGATAGTGAGACCGACGGAACGGGCCGCCGCCGACCGACCCAGCCGGGTCGCGCCGTCTCGCGCTTCTTCAGCTGGGTTGCTGCCACGCCTTCGGATCGCGAGCCGCCAGGGCCGGCGGTTTGACCTTCAGGATCCAGGTGACCCCGAGCGCCATGACCGCGAGGACCACGTACGCGACGAATCCCAACGAGTAGCCGGAGGGGCCCCACGTGTCGACGAACCACCCCAGGATCGGGGGGACCGCAAACCCTCCGAACGCACCGAGTCCTCCGACCCATCCCGACGCGCCTCCGACGGCACCGGGCACGTACTTCGGTACCAGCTTGAAGACCGCGGCGTTCGCGAGCCCCATCCCCAGGCCAAGGAGCGCCTCACCGATGGCGTCGACGAGCACCGATCCGCTCGTGACCATGGCGAGAGCCCCGACGAGAACGAAACCGAAGCTCATCAACGCCATGTTCTCGCCTCCGAAGCGGTCGCTGAGGCGACCGCCCAGGACCCGCACGAACGAGGCGAAGAGGGTGAATCCGATCGCGGTGTAGATGGCGGCCGTCGTGAGATCGAAGCCGTGGAACTTGACCCAGTACGTCGGCAACCACGTCGTGAGCGCGAGGAACCCTCCGAACGACGTGAAGTAGAGGGCGACCAGGCCCCAGGTCCGGGACCTCTTGGCGGAGTCCTTCAGTGACTGGATGGTCTCCCCTTTCGGAAACAGCTCCTGACCGAGGGCCCGGGACACCTCGACGCGCCGGTCCGGAGCAAGATCGCGGCTTCTGGTCTGGAAGTAGTAGGCATCGATCGCGATCCAGGCATAGACGGCCGTTCCCACCAAGAGGAAGATCAACCAGATGCCGTAGGCCATCGGAAGGCCGACCGCGAGCACGATCGCGGGCACGGTGAGCACCCACCAACCGGGAGCGGTGTTGCCGAGGCCGGCGTAGGTGCCCAGAGCGACGCCCTGTTTCGATTGCGGGAACCAGTAGGACGTCTGCGCGATGCCCACGGAAAAGGTCGCCACCCCCGCACCGGTGAGCACCGCGAAGAGCAGGACCCAGGGGAACAGGCCACTGAGGTCCGGCCACCGGGCGAAGAGGATGACGGTCAGGCCCACCATGCCGACGATGGAGATCGCGAGGAGCGTGAGCAGCGGTTTCTTTCCGCCGACCTTGTCGACCCACGCGGCGAACGGGATCCGCAGGAGAGAGCCGGAGAGCTGCGGCGCTGCGACCAGCAATCCCAGGAGACCCGCGGAGAGTCCCATGGCGGTCTGGAACTTCGGACCGGCGGCGCCCATGAGGGCGACCGCGGCGAAGCCAATGAAGAAACCGATTGTCGCGCCGGCCAAGCCAGCGGCCGGACTGCCGCGGAGGCGGTACTTTCGAAGCAATGCTGGCCGGGAGTCCGCGGCGTTCCCCGCCGGCTCGGTACGATCCTTCATCCCCACCCTCCGTCGCCATGGGAGGATCGCCGAGCGCCTGCTTCAACCGCGCCCCGAAACGTTTCGGTGGGGTACGTTCACGGGGCGCGCGAAGCCGGCTCCGCCCATCGGCGACTCCGGGCATCGACCCGGGAGATGACCCTCCCGGTCCTCCTTGGCCGCCCCTCGTGGGGGGAGTCGAGCCGGCGGGAGTGACGACCCGAGGACCCGTTCACCGTGGTCGCGTTTTCGGCGCGGAGATCGGTCCACGACGACTCGGCGTGCCCGGAATCATCGCAGCCCACGAACCCCCCCTCGCAGTGGCCGCTGGGTCCGGAACAGGATGAACCGACGGTAGGCATAGTGGAACGGGAGGCTGAACAAGTGGACCAGCCGGGTGAACGGTAACATCAGGAAGAAGGCCAGGCCGAACAGTACGTGAACCTGAAAGAACTGGGGGACACCGGCCATCACCGAGGGATCGGGAGAGAGGGTGACCAGGCCCCGGAACCAAAGCCCGATCGTGTCGCGGTAGTCGTAGGCTCCGATGGTCGCCGTGTACACCATCGTGTCGTACAGTCCGAGGCTCATCACGCTCAGTAGGAGTCCGAGCGTCAGGAAGTCCGAGGGGCTGCTGGTGACCCGGACCCGCTTGATCCCCAGCCGCCGAACGGTCAGGATCAGGAGACCCGCCATGGCGACCACGCCCGCGGCCGAGCCTCCGTAGAAGGCGACCGCGTGATAGTTCGCAGTGGTCAGACCCGCGGAGGCGTCCACTTCGGGCGGCACCAGGAGGCCCATCACGTGCCCGGCGAACACCGCGATGAGGCCCCAGTGGAACAGCTGGTTCCCCCAGGAGAGCCACTTCTTCTCGAGCAGTTCCGAGGACTTCGAGGTCCATCCGTAGGGGTCGGAGGAGTAGCGCCACACCAGGCCCACGACAAAGACCGTCAGGGCGATGTAGGGGAAGACGACCCAGAGGAGCTGAGCGACGACGGTCATGCGGCGGGCTCCCCTCGGAACGGCTCGCGGGAGAGGGAGGTCACGGCACGCGCGCAGGCCTCGACGACGGGATAGTACGGCGAGGACCTCGCCCGGAGCCTCTCGGCGATCCCTCGGAGGGGCGCAAGATACTCTTGGGCCACGGGACGGGACTCGTCGGGTTCCGCGAGGCCGAGGAACTCGAGGACCATCGGAAGATAGTCCGGCAGCACCCGGGGGTCCGGGTCCCAGCCGGCCGTACGGTACCTCTGCCTCAGTGCGACGAGCGCCTCGCCTCGGGCGCGATCGTCCTGGTACCTGGGATAGGTGAGGAAGAGCACCACCCCGCCCGCGAGGTCGAAGGTCGACACGTACTCCTCCTGCAGCGTGAGGAGCTCCGACTCACTGAGATGTCGGACGAGACCGGCGAGATCACGGCCCTCTCGCCCCGACAGCTTGCGCAGTTCTTGCTCGATCTCGGGAAGGCGTTCCCGCAGACGAACGTCCGGGTACGTCAGCAGTTCCGCGGCCGCGAGCAGAACCGGCCGGTTCACGCCCGCCATGCGCGATCACTCCCCTTCTCGGCCGAGCGCATCCCCCAACGGAGCGGGGGCGATCTGGATCCACGCCGGGGCCCGACGCGGCGGAGATGGGGCCGAGGCGCAGGCGGCGCAGGACGGACCGCTTGCTACCGGACAGGCGTATTCTTCGAACGCGCTCGGTGTTCCGGGCAGCCGATGGAACGATGCCCGCGCTCCGGCCTGGTCTTCCGCGAACGGGAACCCCTTGACGCCCTGCTCGGCGTACGCGTTCTCGCGGACCTCGCGGTGGGAGGTCGGGATGACGAACCGTTCGTCGTAGCGACCCAGCGCCAGGAGACGGTACATGGCACCCGCCTCCGAAGGAGTCACGCCGGCGCGGGACAGAACGGCCAGGTCGGGTTCCAGGCCCAGATTGACGGCCCGCATGTACGTCCGTAGGGCGACGAGCTTGCGCAGGGCCGCACGCACCGGGGTCGGGTCGCCCGCGGAAAGCAGGTTCGCGAGGTAATGCACGGGAATCCGCATCTGCTCGAGAGCGGGAAAGAGCTCGCGGGCCGTTGCGCTCGCCTCTCCGCCGGTCACTCGACTGACGAGCGGCGAGAGCGGGGGAACATACCACACCATCGGCAGCGTGCGATACTCCGGATGCAGCGGGAGCGCGAGCCGCCAGTCGACCGCCAGCTTGTAGATCGGGGATCGGCGAGCGGACTCGATCCAGTCGTCGGGGATGCCATCCCGTCGGGCCTGCTCCGCGACCCGGGGGTCATGGGGGTCCAGGAAGAGCGAAAGCTGGGACTCGTAGAGCCCCTTCGGGTCGGCGAGGCCGGCGGCGGACCTCACCCGGTCCGCGTCGTAGAGCACGATCCCCACGTATCGGATGCGGCCGACGCAGGTCTCGGAGCAGACGGTGGTGAGACCGGACTCGAACCGAGGATAGCAGAAGGTGCACTTCTCGGCCTTGTAGGTCTTCCAGTTGAAGTAGACCTTCTTGTACGGACACCCCGAGACGCAGAACCGCCAGGCGCGGCACTGTTCCTGGTCGACCAGGACGATTCCGTCCTCCTCTCGCTTGTACATCGCCCCGGACGGGCAGGACGCGACGCAGGACGGGTTGAGGCAGTGCTCGCAGATCCTCGGGAGGTACAGGAGGAACGCTCGCTCGTACTCGAGCAGGACCTCGCGTTCGAGGCCTTCGAGGTCCGGGTCCTTCCGGCCGGTCACGGGGGCGCCCGCCAGGTCGTCCTCCCAGTTCGGCCCCCAGCGGATCTCCATGGGGTCCCCGGTGACGGCGCTCTTCGGTCGCGCGACCGGCTGGTGCTGACCGGTAGGGCGCCCGGAGAGTGCCTCGTAATCGTACGTGAACGGCTCGTAGTAGCTCTCGAGCGTGGGGAGGTCCGGATTGTGGAAGATCCGGAGCAACCGCCAGAGCTTGCTCCCTCCTTTGAGACGGAGCTTGCCGTGCCGCAGCTCCCAGCCTCCTTTCCAGAGCTTCTGGTCCTCCCATCGCTGGGGATAGCCGATCCCCGGTTTGGTCTCGACGTTGTTGAACCAGGCGTACTCGACGCCGGGCCGGTTCGTCCAGGTGTTCTTGCACGTGACGGAACAGGTGTGGCAGCCGATGCACTTGTCGAGGTTCATCACCATGCCGACCTGCGCCCTAATCCTCAAGCCAGGTCACCTCGGAGAGTCGGCGCACGGTGACGTAGGTGTCGCGTTGGCTACCGGTCGGACCGTAGTAGTTGAACCCGTAGCTGAGCTGCGCGTAGCCACCGATCATCTGGGTGGCCTTCATCTGGATGCGCGTCACGCTGTTGTGGACGCCCCCCCGTTCCTTCGACAACGGGGACGCCGGAACGTTGATCGTTCGGTCCTGCGCGTGGTACATGAGGGCCATCCCCGACGGGACGCGGTGGCTGACGGTGGCCCGCGCCGTGAGGACACCGTTCCGGTTGTAGACTTCGATCCAGTCGTTGTCCGCGATCTCCGCACGCGCCGCGTCGTCCGTGCTGAGCCACACGGTCGGGCCGCCTCTCGACAGCGTCAGCATCCGCAGGTTATCGCTGAACGTGGAGTGGATCGACCACTTGCTGTGGGGCGTGATCCAGCGCAGCTGGACGGAGGGGGGTCCTTCGGCGGTCGGCGTCGTCTCCGTCGATGGAAAGGACGGGATCTCGAGCGCGGGCCGATAGACCGGCAGGCCTTCGCCGTGCGCGAGCATCAGTTCGTGATCGACGTAGAACTGCTGCCGCCCGGTCAAGGTCCGCCACGGGATCCGGTGCTCCACGTTCGTGCAGAACGCCGAGTACTGCCGCCCCCCCGTCTCGAGACCGCTCCAGACCGGGGCGCTGATGACCCGGCGCGGTTGCGCGGTGAGGTCGTCGAACCGGAACCGCTCGTCATCCCGGCCCATCGCCACCTCGGCGAGGTAGTGTCCGGTCTTCCGCTCCAGCGCCCGCCAGGATCGTACCGCCACCTTGCCGTTGGTGGCGCCCGAGAGCGTGAGGATCGCCTCGCACGCCTGCTTCGCCTCCCGCAGGACGGGACAGCCGGCCACCGGACCCGACTCGACCGTGCCCAGGACGCGCCGGAGGTACTCGTACTCCTCCTCGTTCGGCCAGGACATCCCCTTGACCGAGGTCCCTTTCTCCCGAACCAGAGGGCCCAGTGCGGAGTACTGGGCTCCGATCCTCGCGTAGTCGCGCTCCACCACGAGGAGGTTGGGGAACGTCCTGCCGGGGACCGGCTCCCCCTCCCCCCGGCTCCAATCCCGCACCTTCCCGAGCGGCTGGGCGATCTCCTCCGGCGTGTCGTGCAGGAGCGGGGCCGCGATCAGGTCGCGGACGGGCCCGGGGAAGTGGGTCCGAGCGAGTTCGGAGAACGACTCCGCCAGGTCCCGGAAGGTGTCCCAGTCGCTCTTCGATCCGTAGGAGGGGGCCACGGCGGGGTTGAACGTGTGGAGGAACGGGTGCAGATCGGTGCTGGCGATGTCGTGCTTCTCGTACCAGACCGCGGCCGGCAGAACGACATCTGAATACAGCGGGGTGCCGGCCATCCGGAAATCGAGGGTCACGAGAAGGTCGAGCTTCCCCTCGGGAGGCACCGGGTGCCATGCGACGTCCTGAGGATGGACGGCCGTCTCCTCCGCGAGGACCCCGTGATGGGTGCCGAGCAGGTGTTTCAGGAAGTACTCGTGGCCTTTGCCGCTCGCCGAGAGGAGGTTACCCCTCCAGACGAACAGGACCCTCGGGAAGTTCGCCGGATCGTCGGGGTCTTCCACCGAGAAGCCGATCTCCCGCCGACGAAGGCGCTCCACGAGGTGCTTTGCCACGTCCTCGGGACCCTTCGCGCCGGCGGCTTCCGACTCCCGGACGATGTCGATGGGACTGCGGGTGAACTGGGGGTAGGATGGGAGCCAACCCAGCCGGGCGGCGAGTACGTTGAAGTCCGCGAACTGTTTCTCCTTGAACCGGCGGTCCCAGGGGACCGTGAGGTCCCCGGCGCGGAGCTGTTCGTAGCGCCACTGGTCGGTCGCGAAGTAGAAGAACGATGTGGCGTTCTGTTGGCGGGACGGGCGGACCCAGTCGAGCGCAAAGGCGAGCTGCGTGAAGCCCTCGAGCGGCCGGATCTTTTCCTGCCCCACATAGTGGGCCCATCCGCCCCCGTTCCGGCCTTGGCAACCGGTTAAGAGGACGAGGTTCAGGATCGCCCGGTAGGTGGTATCATTGTGGAACCAGTGGTTGATGCCGGCCCCCATGATGATCATGGAGCGCCCCTTCGACTGAAGCGCGTTCTCGGCGAACTCGCGCGCCACCCGTACGCACGCGGCCCGATCGACGCCCGTGATCGACTCCTGCCACGCGGGTGTGCAGAACCGCGGATCGTCGTAGTCGGCCGGATACTCCCCCGAGAGCCCGCGGCCGACCCCGATCTGGGCGAGCAAGAGGTCGAGGACGGTCGTGACCCAGATCTCCTGCCCCCCGACCCGGAGAGCGCGGGCGGGGACTCCCCTCGTATGCGACTCGGGACCCAACCCCCGGAAGTCGAGACATCGCACCGGAAGGGTTCGGTCCGTCCGAGCGAAGAACGAAAGGGCCGGTCGAATCGCTTCGCTCCCCTGGCCCAGATCGAGGTTCCACCGTCCGCCGTCGTCCCACCGGTGACCGATGCTCCCATCGGGTACGCGGGGTGAGTCCGTCGCTTCGTCCCAGACCACCGTCTTCCATTCCGCGTGCGTTGCCGAAAGGCCGAGGTCGGACGCCCTCAGGAAGCGGTCTCCGACGAACTCCTGTCCTTCCGGCCGGAGGATTACCAGGAAGGGCAGATCGGTGTAGGTCCGTGCGTAGTCGGCGAAGAACGGAACCTCGTGATCGATGTAGAACTCCTTGAGAATGACGTGGGTCATGCCCAGGGCGAGCGCTCCGTCGGTCCCCGGACGGATCGAGAGCCACTCATCCGCGAACTTCACGTTGTCCGTGAAGTCCGGGCTCACCACGACCGTCCGGACCCCCCGGTAGCGGGCCTCGGTCATGAAGTGGGCGTCCGGGGTCCTCGTCATGGGGACGTTGGACCCCCACATCAGAAGGAACGAGCTGTTGAACCAGTCCGCGCTCTCCGGTACGTCCGTCTGCTCTCCCCAGACCTGAGGAGAGGCCGGCGGCAGGTCGCAGTACCAATCATAGAAGCTGAGCATGACTCCGCCGAGGAGGGAGAGGAACCGGCTTCCCGAAGCGTAGCTCGCCATCGACATCGCCGGAATCGGCGAGAACCCTAGGATGCGATCCGGTCCGTAGCGCTGAATGGTGTGGACGAGCGCCGCGGAGATCATGCGATAGACCTCCGGCGCGGGGACCCGGACGAAGCCGCCCTTCCCCCGAGCGTGCTTGTACTCGAGGGTCTTCTTGGGGTCCTGCGCGATGAGGTCCCACGCCTTCACCGGGTCGTCGGGTTCGGCGTGGAGCGCCGCCTGCCAGAGGCGCCAGAGCGCCCCGCGCACGTACGGGTACCGGATCCGGTGCGGGCTGTAGAGGTACCAGGAGGAGCTCGCTCCCCTTTGACAGCCGCGGGGCTCGTACTCGGGTCGATCCGGCCCGTTGGTGGGGTAGTCGGTCTGCTGGGTCTCCCACGTCACGAGGCCATCCTTGACGTAGATCTTCCAGCTGCAGGAGCCGGTGCAATTCACCCCGTGCGTAGAGCGAACGATCTTGTCGTGCTGCCACCGCCGCCGGTATGCATCTTCCCAGTCACGATCGCGAGCGATGAGCTCGCTCCAGCCTTCCGCGTTCGGAACGCCCTTGCGGAAGAACTGGGGTGCCCGACGGAGCTGGCTGGGCATGCGAGAGCCCCGGTCAGCTCCGACGGGCCGACCTATCCTCTCTTGCTAAAGACGGCTTGACATCCTGAGGGGCGTGTTCCCGGGGTCTCTCCGAATCGGGCCGAACGCTCCGGGGGTACGGCCGGGACGAGACCTCGAAAGGCAGGGTCATGTCCCGGGCGGACCGACAGCCGACTCCACCTCGTCAAACACGCGGGCGATCTCCTCGATCTCGGGGGGAGAGAGCAGGCGGTACGCCATCGGAAAGAGCACGGAATCCTCCTTGAACACGTGCATCGCCAGAAGGTCCTGGACCGCTTGGGAAACGGAGTCGATCGTCGTGAGAGCATCGTCCGCCAGAGGGTCATCTTCCAGCTTGCGCCCGCTCCACTCGAGGTCCCGCTGAAGGGCCCGGAGGGACTCGTGCTCACCGATCATGACCGAAATCGGCCCCCCCTCCATCGGGATATGCCGACCGAGCACCGGGAAGAGACCGCGCTCCTCTTGCTGGCCATGGAGACGGTCCACGTCGCGCGATAGGAAGCGGGCGAAATCGGCGGCCCGCCGCGGTACCTCGTCGGAAACGTCCGCCGTGGTGAGTAGGTCCCCGAGGTCACTGCGAAACGACCGAGCGGTTCGCAGGAAGACCTGGTGGTCCTCCATCAGCTTCGCGATAGGGTCCCTCTTCATCGAGCCTCCCACGCAGGTCGGGTACGGCTTCGCGATGGGGACGGTACCGGTGGGCGTCGTGCGCGAGAAAGGGACATCGTGCCTCGGCGGCCGCTGAGGGCCGGACGGAGTGGGGGACGTTCGTACTTCAACCGGCTCCCGAAACGTTTCGGCGCTGTCCATGAGTATCCCGCCCGGGGTTCCGCCTACCATCGCCAGCGAGGCAGGTCCCCGTCGAAGTCCCGCGGTCGATGCGCGCATGGCTCTGAACGTGGCGTTCTTTACCGATAGTTTCGAACCGACCCACGATGGCGTGGCACAAGTCACGTCGACGCTGGCCGCGGCCCTGACCCATCAGGGCCACCGTGTCACGGTCTTCACGGTCCGGTCTCCCGGCCTGCCTCGGTCCGAGGTCCGTCCGGACGGCACGCGGATCCGTCGATTCCGTTCGATCGTTGCGCCGTCCTATCCGCAGTACCGGATCGCCCTCACACCGTGGTACCTTCCGCTCTTGACGTGCCGTTTCGATGTCGTGCACATCCACACGCCCGGTTTCGTAGGTCTCGCGGGATGGTTCGCAGCGCGCCGGTGGCGTGTCCCGAGCGTGGGCACCTACCATACGAACCTGACCGGCCTGCTGCGAGGCGTCGGACGGACGGGTCCGGCGCGGGCGTTCTTCCGGGCGTGGTCCCGGTTCAGCATCGACCTGTGCCGGCACTGCGACGTCGCGACTGCCCCGTCCGAAGTGTCGCGCGCCGATCTGGTCGGCCGCGCCACGGCGAAGCAAGGGGATGCGCCGCTCCTGGTACCGAACGGGGTCGACACGGAGAGGTTTCGCCCGGGGATTAGTGACCCCGACTGGCGGGGGCGGTTGGGCGCCGGACGTGCACCCATCCTCCTCTTCCTTGGCCGTCTCACCCGGGATAAGGGAATCGATCGCTTCCTACGCGCAGTGGAACGTCTCGACCGGGAGCGACCGTGGCTCGCCGTCGTGGCGGGGGACGGTCCGCTCCGACCGGTCCTCGAGCCGCGTCGGCGTCCGGGCTCGGAGCCGTGGGATCGGGTGCGATTCGTCGGGCCCGTTCCTGAGGCGGAGAAGCCGGCTCTCCTGGCGCAGAGCCAGGTCTTTGTGATCCCCTCGCTCTCGGATACCTCGTCGGTCGCGCTGCTCGAGGCGATGGCCTGCGGAGTCCCGTCGGTCGTCAGCGCGTTCGGCGGTCCCGCGGAGATCGCGCAACGCTCCTCGGTCGGACTGGTCGCGGACCCGCGAGACCCGGACCGCGTAGTCGGCGCGGTCTTACAGCTCTTGGAGGATACGGCGCTCGCGCGGTCGTTCTCGTGCCGGGGTCATGAGTGGGTGGTGGAGCACGCCTCGGCCGAGCGGATGGCCCGCGAGTTCGTGAAGTGCTACCGATTCGTACGTCACAGCCCTAGAGGAATGGGACCGACACGGGAGGGAGGGGGACGCCCGTGACCGAGCCGTTGGTGGTCCACCTTCGTGGGAAGACGGGCCGGAGCAGACTCCTCGAGTTCGGAGCGGGACGGTCGGCATGGCGCGCGGTGTCGGTGCCGTGATGTCGACCAGGACCCGCGGGCTCGTGACGCTGCTCCGCGCGATCGTGATCCTGCTCTCTATCGAGTTCGTGCTCGGGATCTGGGTGAACCTGTTCGGCTCCTTCCCGTCGACCGCCCGCCTCGGAACCGCATTGGCCTACACCGGGGACCCCGTGCTCACCGGCCACTACGTGCTCGCTGTTCTTCTGGTGGTCCTGGGGGTCGTCATCGTACTTGTCGCGTTCCGAACAGGTGCCCGCGGCAGCCTACGGTGGATGGTGGTCCTGGGTCTCCTTTCGATCCTCTGGGCCACGGCCGCCGGGGTGGGGTTCGTACTCTCAGGCTTCGCCAGCAACGCGGACTCATTCTCGATGGCGGTCGCCTTCATCGTCGCGGCCAGTTTCTACGGCATCGCGCAGGCGCTGGTACTCCCCCCTTCCCCCCCGCCGCGCTCTCCTCCTGAGGAGGAGGGAGGCTCCGCTTCCGCTCCCGGAACCTTCCCGTAGCCGGGCCGAAGGCGGACGTTAGCGGGATGCCGTTCGGTGGACTGGGTCGGTTCCCGCCTCGGGGGTTCTCGGCCGCGCGGCTCGATGCACGGACATGGGGTCCCGGGTCGGGGTCATGAAACGAGGGCTCCCACTTGGTTCCCCACGTTAGAGGGTGTGGTCACGCCAATAGCCGCCTTCCTACCAGGGAACGCGCCCCAATGCGAACGAGCGTCCGGGCCGTCCCGGGAGCCGGCATCCGTCATTATCTCGGAGACGCTCGAAACGGCTAAGCGTTCTAACGCGACTCGGCCGTCGTGGCGTCGCACCGACCCTCGGTCTCTTTGCGACGAGGGGGCACCCGGGAACCAATCCGGCCCGCGTCCCAGGGGCCGGGCGGCCCGGTCGCTATCTGTCGATTGCGCGTTCCTCTTCCCGACTCCGCCTGGATCTCGCGGTTTTCGCAGCTTCATCCCGAGGTGTGCATCGAGGCGCTCAGCCGGTTCGACATCGGTCCCCGGCGGAGCCTCACCGAGATCCGACTCCAAGTTCCCCCTTCGGACTCCTGGGCCGCAGAGCTACGCTCCTTGCCCCAGGTTACGGAAGTCGAGGAGCTCGAGGGCGGGCCCTCGGGAATCCACCTTCGGGTCACCCATCATACCGCCGAACTCGTTCCGATCTTTCGGCAGTTGCGCCTCATGCACCGTTTTCCGTTCCGGATTCGGGCGGGGGTAGCGTACTGGGTGGTGGTCGCACCGGAACCAAGGATCCGACGGCTGCTGAGCCGCCTGCAGGAGAAGGTGCCGGCGGCGGTACTCGAGTCCGTGCGTCACACGGACCCGACCCGAGCGGCCGGACCCCTGACTTCACGGCAGACCGATGTGCTGCGCCGGGCCATGGCCGCCGGCTACTTCGAAGTTCCGCGGAAGGTCACACTGACCGGCCTGGCCAAGAACCTCGGGATGGCGGCCTCCAGCCTGTCGGAGTCGCTGGCCATCGTAGAGAAGAAGCTCCTAGAACAGTGGCCCATCAGCGACGAGCTGAGAGCGGAGGCTCCCGGCACGGTCTCGGACTAGCCTCCATCAAGCTCGGAGCGCCGGTCCTGGGGCTGTGGCGAGATCCGCTGGAGCCCGGCGTTAGGGCCCGCCCTGCGGAGTCGCAGCCCGCCGGTGAGGAGGCTTGGAACCGAGCGGGGGCCAACCTGACGGACGGACCGAAACGTTTCGGCGTGCCGCGTAAGGCCCGCGCGAAACTGCTGTTCGCTGAGGTGCTCTGCAAATGGCTCCCCAGAAGGCGGCTCGAGTGATTGTCCGTTATGATCGATCCCGGTCGCCGTTCGAAACCCAGGTCCCGCTGAGCGAGACGGTCGGGCAGTTGAAAACACGGTCGTTGGAGACCTTTGGCCTGTTCGAGGGAGGCCCCACTTTCTACGACCTCTACCATGGTCCCCGCGTCCTCGCGGACATGAACGAGTCCCTGGACCAAGTGGCCGGTGAGCATTCCGAGCTTGAACTGAGGCTAGTGAAGCAGTACCACGGGTAGCCCGGGACAGAGACGGGACGCCCGCGGCCGCGTGGGGGCGGAGGATCGCTCTGGGTCCTCCGTGGGGTAGTTCCCCTTTTCCTCGTTCGGTGCCACCGCGGCCGGGAACGCTGGCTACCGAGCGGGCTCGGACGGACGGGTGGAGGCGGCCCGAGACGGGCGCCAGGGACCTCGACTCTCAGCAGCCGGGCCGAACCGGTGCGGTCGCGCCACAGCGGGGCGGCTTCCCGGAGACAAGGCGGGCCCAGACTCACGCGAGATGCAAAGTGCGGTTGTCGGGATTCATCCGACTAGTAGTTCGAATACTCTATATTGTACCAAATCTTACGGACTTCCAGTGCCCGCGAGAACTGTCCCTGCCCCCCACGCGGAACTGCTGCAGGATGGCCTGATCGGGCCTTGGTACGAGGAAGCCGTTCTGCGGTCGAAGCTCACTGCACGCGTTAACCTGCGCAGGCTGGGGCTGCTTCTTCACCAATTGAAGCTGACCCCGAAGGAGCTCCTAGCGCTCGCCAAAGAGCACCCGGAGCCCCTCCACGCGCGTTTCGTGGCGTACGCGAAGCAGATGATGGCCCAGGGCCGAACAGGGGCGTACGTCGCCAAGATGTTCTCTGCTCCGCGGTCTTGGCTCGACTACCACCGGGTTACGTTCAACGGTTACCCCAAGCTGAAGGTGATCCAGGGAGAGACGATTCGCGAGGAGCGTGTTCCTACCCCTGAGGAGCTCCGTCGAATCCTTGCGCTGTACTCTCCGCGGGCACGAGTCGTCGCGCTGATGATGGCCCATGCGGCTGTACGGCCCGGCGTCCTTGCAAACATCGATGGCACGGACGGTCTGACTCTGGGCGACCTCAAGGACCTGCGGCTCTCACCCCCTCTCGAGTTCGCGAAGATTCCCTTCCACATCGTCGTCCCTGCCCGTCTCTCGAAGAACGGACACGAGTACCACACCTTCGGGACGCAGGAACTTGCGGATGCGATCCTGGCCTACCTCGCGGAGCGGGAGGGCCGCTCCGAGAAGCTGACCCCTTCCTCCCCCCTCGTCACCGTCGAGCCAATGGGTGCCCGGACTCGTCTCCATGCGCAGGCGGAAAGCCCGTTCATCACCACTCCTAAGATGATGGAGACTCTGCGCTCTGGTCTTTGGTCCGTTCTGAAGGCACGGACGTACATCTTTCGCTCCTACGCTTCCACGCAGCTCTGGGTCGCTTCGAATCATGGAAAGATTACCCGGGATGCGGTCGAAGCCATCATGGGACACGACCTCGGTGTCGCCGGGCGGTACAATCTCGGGAAGAAACTCCACCCCTCCTTGATCGAGGAACTCAGAGAGGCCTACCGCCGTTGCCAACCCTATCTCGAGACGGGCCCGAGCAAGAACGAGACCGCGACCCAAGC
Organism: Thermoplasmata archaeon; assembly: GCA_046704665.1. Classification (GTDB taxonomy): domain Archaea; phylum Thermoplasmatota; class Thermoplasmata; order Lutacidiplasmatales; family UBA184; genus Lutacidiplasma. Next base: position 44,162 of record JBJKRJ010000053.1, read on the forward strand.
CAAGATCGCGAAGGTCATGCTGATGGGGTTGGGTTACACCGAGGAAGAGCTCTCCTCGGTAGATTTTGACACGCTCGACATGACCAAGTTCCAGGAACTCGTCACGAAGAAGGTCCCTCCCCCTGGTCCCGCACTAAAACAGAAGCTCGTCGAGGCAGAGGACTTGCCGCGATACCTCGAAGACGGCTGGACGGTCGTGACCGCCGTCAACGGGCATCAGGTTGTCCTGAATCCACCGGGGTCAGGATGAGCCGATACCAGCTAAGGACCTTGATCGCGTACTCGTGGCGAGGGATTTCATCAGGCTCTCCAAGCACCATGATGCGTAGCAGGTTCGACGGCTCGAGGCCCTGAACCATCGCCTTCAGCTGACGCAGGGATACCAGCATATCGGCGCCGCCGAATCGTATCGGAGATGGCGACGGGGAGGAAGAGAACAAGGCAGACGCCTTCGGAGTCCCTCCGCGGGCCTCGTCGCGGACCATCCCGATCGCCACCGCTCGTCTATCGGTCGTTCGGGGTTAAGCCGCGTCATCTTCCAATGAAGGATGGAAGATGGTTGCCACCGGGGTCTTCCGAGAGTGGCGCTGCATGCCGGAATGCGGCGTAGCTATCTAGTGCAGAACCGATAGCGGCGAGATGACTTCGTATTGGGCTCCTTCCCCGGTTTATCGACCTGCGATGGTCTTCATCGATGGAGGGTATCTCCGTCCTCGCCTCAACGAGTACTTTGGCCGAGACGACATCGACATCCGACTATTCTCGGGCGGAGTTCTCCGTCCGCTCACGGACTTTGGTTCCCTCCACGGCGAAATCATCCGTACATACTACTATGACGCAATTACCGATGCTCTCGAGGACAGTGCGAAGCATGCGGAGCAGAAACGATACTTTGATCGGATTGCGATGATGGATGGGTGCGAAGTACGTCTTGGCCGCCTTGTCCGAACTCAGGACGGTTTTAGACAAAAGGGAGTGGACGTGCTGCTCTCGATCGACATGCTTGGAAAGGCCCACATGGGGCACTACGACGTCTCCGTCCTGGTGGCAGGTGACAACGACTTTGAGGATCTCGTTCGTGCCGTAAAGGACGCCGGGAAGCGTGTCTTCCTAGCGTACTTTGAGGAGCATGTCTCGGATCGTCTGCTCTCGCAGGTGGATGCTCGCAGGAAGCTCTCTAAGGAAGAATTGGAAAGGCTCATGCTGCCGCCCCTCGGACGTAGTTCCTAGATGGACAAGGACCTCGAGACAGGCCCCACAGCTTTGGATATCCGCTTCCCCTCAGAACCCCATGGTGCTGATCCAAGTAAAACACTGGACGGATGACCCAAAGCTGCGTTTCGAGAGGGGCAGAGTCGTAGATGCTAGCTGAATTCTAGTCATGCATCGATGTTGCTCAACGCCACCCTAGCAAAGGTTCAGAATGGTCGGGGTCACTCATGCAGTGCTGATTGATGAGTCAGGCAACGGTAGGCTCATCGCTACCGGGAGACCCGATCCCGGAATCCGAAGTCTTTGGATTACCGCCGGAGTCGCAGTAGAATGGGGGATGAGGGGAGCGCTGGATGCTTCGGTAAGAGGGATTCTACAGCGCCTCTTTCTCAACCGTTGTGATGAACTTCGAGCCGCGAATATACGCCGATATCTCCCGGCGAGCTACACTGTAACCGACGTGGCCCGAGAGGTCGCGGCCGCAGTCAACGCCGCTCGCGCGATGATCTGGGTTGCTGGCACTCGCGCCGGGAGCCACATGTACTCCCATCCGCTTGGGGCGGGCGCAGAAGCGAAGGACATAGCCCGACAGCTGCTTCTTGAGACAATCTCAGGGTTCGCGGTGCCGCGATACTTCGACCCTGAAACTTGGATTATGATCTGGGATGTTGCCGACCCCGGCGAGCTCGCCGATTTCAGTCGAGCGGTGGCAAGTTTCAGGAATCGCATCAGTGGCTTCCGGGCCCCTCCAGCACTGACACCAACCATGTTAGGCGGTCTTTCCCATGAATGGGGTGGCATCCAAGTGGCCGACGTCTACGCGAACTTCGCACTTCACAACGTCGGCATGGAACTGGGTCTCGTAGGGGCAAAACGCGAGAGGGCAGAGGCATTCGAAAATGTACTGGTTCCGACACTAAAGAGGGACAACGTTGGAAAACTAGTTGGACTGAAAATCTGGCGGTAAGTGCCGGAAAGCCTAGCAGCGATACCGCCGCTCTCTTCCCGACGATAGGGCATACGGCAGGGGAGCTAAACGTCTTTCGGTCGCCAGTGGCTTAAGAGGGCCGCACGGTGGGAACTGGTCTTTTTCGTGCAGTCGGCCACCCTTGTTCTGCTCAGGGAATCCTCAAGGTGGTTCGGCTCCCGCTGTACGGTGTCCTTCTTGTCATGGTCGAGCCGATCCCATAAACCGCGACAACTCCCAACCGAACACAGAAGATGGCCATCTCCCACCTTCCGCCGGAAGATGGACTCGCATAAACTAGGACGCAGACTTTCCATGCATGTCCACGGTTCCGTCGACGCATCGTGAACTGATTCTGCCCAACCCCGTCGAGAAGATCCCCGCCCGACCCACCTCGCCCCTTCCGATCACGATAGGCTCGAAGCACACGTCGTGGCTCGAGATCCGTCGCGACCGCACGGACACGATCACCTGCCACCTCGGCGCGGAGGGGTCTTCGGAACTGGACTATACCTTCCAGTGCCTCAGGGAGACCTTTCCCGGCCTCGAGCTGGGATCCCCCACGACCTGCCCCTTTCAGTCGGTCCGATCCGAGGGGATCGAGGGAATGCACCTCCTGCGCGCGTTCCCGGTCGAGCGGCGGCACTACTGGCCGATGCGCCTGATGAAAGGCACGGATCGCGCCGGCCTTCTCTTCCACTCGCTCGCCGCGAGGGAGCTCCACGGGTACGAAGTCATCCTGCAGCTTCTGTTCCGCCGCGTCCCGTACTGGGAGTTCGGGTTCCTCGGCAGCAGCTACGACCTCTTCCTCGAGAACAAGGCCCGCGGAACCGACCGGACCCTACTCGCGCTGATGCAGAAGCGCAAGGCCGAGCCGGCCTATCACGTCGAGATCCGTGCCGCGGTCAACGGGCCGGACCCCGAGCTCGCAGAGAGCGCCCTCTCCGGCTGGCTCGATTCCTTCACCTCGGTACGAGGGAACAGCTGGTGGAAGCTCCGCTGGGTGGACGAGAAGCGCGGCCCCGAGTTCTTCAAGGCGATCTTCGCCCACGACATGACCTGGTTCGTCGCCAAGAAAGGGCGCCGGGACATCGGCGGCAGCGACTACGCTCAGGTCTTCCCGACTCCCTGGCGCGACCGCCACCCCGGGCTCGCCTATGTAGGAGCCCCCTCCCCCCGTCCCCCCCGGGAACTCACGCGTCCGGTGGCCAGTGCTTCTCGTGACGGCGCGGTAACCGTCGGGCAGGCTCATGGGGAGAAGGTCCACCTGCCGCAGGGCTGGCACCACCTCACGATCCTCGGCAAGACCCGCGCCGGGAAGTCCACCTTCGCCCTGAACGTCGCCGGAGAGATCCTCCTCAACCAGCCCAACGCCCGCGTCGTGGTCCTCGAGCCCACGGGGAACCTCATCCGCGAGCTCGTCGAGCGCCTCCCCGCCGACGTCGCCCGGGACGCGGTCGAGATCGACCCCTCGCATCCCACCTTCGAACGGGACGGGGTGGAGATGGCCGCGGTCCCGTTGAACCTGCTCCATCTACCCGGCCGGCACGAGATCGAGGTCTCGGAGCTCGAACGGAGGGTCGAGAGGCTCCTGGGAGACCTCCTCCAGGCGATCCGGAACGCCTGGGGCGAGGATTCCATCGGGGGACGCGCCGAATTCATCCTGAGAGCCCTGATCCAGGGCTTGCTGACGCTCGAAGGGACCAACTTCGTCGACGCCTACTCGGCGCTCTCCAACAAGGAGGTCCTCAGGCAGGTGGCCCGGCTTGCCTCCGGAGCGCAACTGAAGGACGCGCTCCAGGACCATCTCTCGAGGCTCACGTACGAGTTCACCTTCTCCTCCCTCGACAAGGTCGGCAAGATCTCGACCAACCCGCTCCTCCGCAAGACGTTCTGCCAGCGGTACCACACCGTCGGGTTCGACGAGCTCCTCCAGCACCGGCTCCTCCTCCTCAATCTCGCCAAGGGAGCGCTCGGCACCGAGACGTCGACCTTCCTCGGCGCGATCTTCCTCACCCGCCTCTGGTCGGCGATCCAGGAGCAACCTGCGAACCGCGGACCGGTCTACTTGATTGTGGACGAATTTCACAACTTCGCGATCCCCGCCTTCGCCGACATGCTCAGCGAAGGGGCGCGCCACGGCCTCCATATCGTCGCGATCACGCAGTACCTCGACCGCATCCCGGAGAAGGTCCGGGGCGCGTTGGTGGGCAACGTCGACGCGTGGGCGATCTTCCCCGTCGGCGCGGAGGACATGAAGGACGCGTGGGAGATCGCGCAGGGGTCGCGGTTCGGTTGGAAGCCCGAGCACTTCGCGAGCGGGCTCCGACCCTATCAGGCCGCGTTCGTGATGGGAGGAGAACTCCTCAAGCTCGACACAAGGCCTGCGCCGCCGCCCTCGGACCACGCCGAAGAGAACCGGGAGGCGGTGCTCCGCAGCTCGCGGCGCTACGCTCGCCCGGAGGACTCCTCCCTGTCGCCGCTTTCCCTCTCGACCCCTCAGGTCTCGGCCTATCTGGCTGGGTTCCCTGTCAGCAGCAAGATCCGTTGGGGGCAGCTCGCCGAGAAGCTGCGCTGGCCCGAGCCGCTGGTCGACGCGGCGACCGCGCTCTGCACTGCGACCGGCTGCGTGGAGGAGGTCCAAGACCCCGACGGAAGTGGGCTCCTTCTCCGCGTGCGGGGCCGATTCTATCGCGAGGCGCTGGCGGCCGCCCGGAACGAGGGGGAGGACCACTGCAGCCTCCTCGCGGACGGAGCCGCGTACGCGGTTCATCGGGACTGCTCCCTGGTCCACGTCGTCGCTCAGGGAGGAGGGTACCTTCGCCCGGACGCCGAGTTCGAGTGGCGCGGCCGGACCTACAGCCTCGAGGTCGAGTGCAGCACCCTGGCAACCCACTTCGAGCAGGTCGTCCGCAACGTGCAGAAGGCCCTCGCGCTGGGACGGAGGTGCCTCGTGGTCGTCGAGGACCGCAAAGCCGCCGAGATCTTCATAGGAATCCTGAAGAAGCAGCTCCCGGGAGCCGAGCTCTGGGGCGAGGTCGGCATTCTGTGGCGGGACGGGATCGAATCGATGGTCCCGTACGACATCGGCCCGCAGAGGCCGTGGGGATTCCTTCCCGGTGGGATCGACAACGACACCGATCAGGCCAAGCTGGAGGTCCAACCCGAGTTGCCGGAGACGTTCCTCGCCGCCATCAGCGACCCTCGGGCCCTGGACCTGGCGCGAGTCTACAAGCGCGCCCAGGAGCTTCTCGCGGCCGGCAAGTGGGAGGTCACCGCGGACGACTTCAAAGGAGTCTTTGGGACTGAAGAGCCGGTCGATCGAGTGCGGCTGGGCATGGCTCTGGAAACGCTCGGGGCCTGTGTGTACCGCAAGCGAACTGAGGGCGGGGAGAAGGTGAGACATTACGATCTCCGATCACTCGCCCCGGCTACTGCGCACGACCCTGAACCGCAGCCGACAGACTCGTCGCCGGCGAGTAGCGAAGGACACGACAACGACGCGCAGAAGTCCGACGAGGCCGGACCTGAAGGAACCTCGAAGTGAGACGTCGGGCCACCCCTGGGCCGTCGGGCCGACCTATGGAAAAGAGACCCGCGGGTACCCAGCCCACGACAGGTGGCCCGAAGTCTGGCCCGATTCAAGGGGAATCGATCTCAGGGTGTCCCATGGTCGAAAGGACTGTCGCGATTAGTGCGAACCGGCCCGAGCCCCCGACGCGGGGAGGACCCGTGAGCGAAGCGAACGGGGGGGACCCGCTGTGATCGGGCACCTACGCAACGTACCCGTTCCATCGTCGCTATGAGGCTGAGCGGCTTGGCCACGTGCAGTGAACGCGGGTCCATCTCCCACCGCGGACCGCATTCCGCGGTGGAACACGCGCCCAAAGCACCCTGCCGACGCGCCAGGAGAGCTCGACTTCGGCCAGTGGCACAAGGACACGTTGTCCAAAGACAGCTACTGCATGGATGTGGACAAAATTGAGTATCGGATCGACACGAAGGGCAACGTTCGAGTCGTGGGGATCTACGAGCTCATCCGGTGGAGCTGGCGGCACGATCTGGACGACATCCCCGAGCGGCTGGCACCCTACGAGGGGAAGCTGGCGCTACTGCGGCGGATCAGTGCGTCGATCGCCGTGGGACAGGGCTCGACCTTCCCGACGTTCTTCGTCTGGCACCGACCGGACCTATCCGAGTTCGTGGTCTGTCAATTGGACGACTGGGCAGACGGTTCGAGAAAGGCGCTCGGTCTCGGGCGCCAGGCGTTCGCCGACCTGATCAGGGATCTGCCTGGGTGGGAGGGCGACTCTTTGACTCCGCCCAGGACGCGTTCCCGGGACTCCAGCCCGCCTCGGCAAGCAACCGTACGGACCTGACGAAGTGGTTGCGTAGCGGAGCCTTGGGCAACAGGCTGAAGGCGCTCACCGACCGCGCCACCTCCTGTAGTCGCCCCTCGCGAACGACCTCGGTCTCTACGTCGGTGTCGGATCCGACAGCAGGCAGTGCCGCGAGCAGGCGAGGGGAGAGCGATCCAAAGCCGAAGAAGACGAAGCGCTGCCTCGGCGTGCTCTTCGCGCGTCGTCCAACCTCCTCCAGCGACACCCGGCGAGAGAACAGCTCGACCCTCTCACGCAGCTTCGGAAGGACCTTGTTGGGGTTCATCTCGGACGGCCACCCGCGGTCGAACCAATCGAGGACGTCGCATCCGACGTACTTCCGCGCCCGGGTGGAGTAGCCCAAGGCTGCCAGCGGAGCGTGCTTTCGCTCCATGTGAGGGACCTCGTGTCGGACGATGTCGCACTTTTCCACCGCCACGAGATACGCGGCCAGGAAGTGCTCCTCGAACGATTCGGGCTCGTCCTGTTTCTCTTCCTCGGTCACTCCGTCCCGCTTGCCCTCCACATCGATAAGCATCGCGGCCGAGATCCACCCACCGGCGTCTCGCGGTCCTCGCTCTGCCCGGTCCCTTACCTGACGACTAGGGTCCACGTCCCCATCGCGACGAGCGCGATGCCCTCCGCGAGAATGCCCAGCAGCACAGCCACGGGAGGTCCGCTCGGGTGCGGCAGATCCACCACGTCTTCCACGCACACATCGACCGTCTCCGGGCCTTCTCGCCACACGATTTCCGGCATCGTTCCGCCTCGCGCAGACGGGCGGAACGATGCAAGCCCCAGAGTCTCTCGATTCAGAGCAACTGTCCGCCGGTGGGCCCGGGTGCTTGGTCGGGCCTACCTACGGCCGATGGAGACCCAATACGGTCCGCAGCGCCTCGTCGACCTCGGCCAAGATCGGGCAGGTCCCCCGGATCTCCGTGATCATCCAGCGGCCTACGGTCGCGAGATTGTCGAGCGTGACGAGCGAATCGCGCAGCAGACCCATCTCCCGCCCTTCCGGGCTCTGGGCTCGGACGAGGATTCGTCCTGGTCCTCGCCTCTCGACCCGGGAGGTGATCCCGGCCACGATGACGTTCGGGAACGCCGTGCTCAGAGCCGCGTCCTGCACCACGAGCGCCGGACGACGCCGAACCTCCGTGGCGTCCGTGGTGGGAACCCCCACGTAGACCACGTCACCGCGTCGAAGGTTCCTCGTCATAGACATCCATCGACGGGTCCTCCCAGTCGTCCAGCAGGGACGCGACTCGCTGACGCGCCTCAAGCGCCATCTCCCGGGTCCATCCGAGCTTCTCGATGGGTATCCCCCGGGGGCGGCCCTTCGGTTCCGGGTGCTACCCCTGGCTCACGGGAGGCGTCTTCACCGCCGACATGGGTGTCTCAATGCTCCAACGGAGGCTGTCCCCTTAAGGTCACCGCAACTCGCCGCCTCGACGATCCTCACTCGTGTAGCGAGTCGCGCCCGGGGAGCCGCAGCGCGCTCGCCACGCCCACACCAATCCCGGTCGCCAGGACCGCGAAGAACGCGCTCACGTTCATCAGGGACGCGTCGGGAAGGCACGCTGGGTCCGCCACGCACGCGTCGAACACCGCGAGCCCCTCCGCGCCGACCGCGATGAAGATGAGCCCAATCACGAGAGTGACCACCCTCGCGGTCGTCACACCGCGAATGCTCTGCTGCATCTGCCGCCCTCCCCTCGGGCGAGATTACGCGGTCACCTCCTCGCGCCCCGGGAGCATCAGCGCGCTCGCTGCCATCCGCTCGAACGAGCGCGCCCGCTCGGGACTGACCCGCGGACCGACTTCGTGCGTGAGCACCGCGGTCGCGACCTGGTAGGCGGACCACCGCGTCAGGAGCGCGTTGTGGCTCGCCTCGACCTCCGCCCGCGCGCCGATCGTGCTCGCGTGGACGCGCGGGAGGCCCGCGGCGAGGAGCGCGGGCGCCACCTCCTCCGCGAGGATCTCCTCGCCCATCGCGCTCTCGTAGGTGCGCAGGGCGTCCTTAAACCGCGACAGGATCGCGTGGATCGCCCTCTGCAGCAGCGCGAGGAGGTCCGTCTCCGAGGAGAGGTGCACCTCGCGGAGCTCCACGAGGGAGTGCATCCCCGCATACAAATGGTTCGCGCAGGCGATCCGGACCCCGGTCCCCTCCGCCCGGACCGCCCAGCTCCCGTCCAGGCTGTTCATCACGCGGACGCCGGGGTAGACGGACTCTCCGCGGGCGAGCTCGTACCGCGTCCCAACGACCAAGCGGACTTCCATCCGACGGCCCGATGCGAAAAGGCGGATGACCTCACGAGGGAACGTGGGCGCGGTCGGGTCCGCGACGGGCCGTTCCAGCGCCTCCCCGATCGCGTGCACGGCCTCCGCGACCTCGCGGTGCTGGACGAGCTGGTACCGCGAACTCACGACCGAGACGATCTCGGACGTGTCGCGGCGGCGGACGCCGCGGTAGGCGTCCAAGGGTTCGCCCTCGGGTCCCTTCACGGGCACCAGGTCGTAAAGGGGCACCTGGTCTGGGGTGGCTACTGTCTCGTACGGTCGTCGCAGGTTCTCACTTCGCTTTGAGGCGATCATCGTTGTCCTCGGTCGCGCTGGACAACGATGGAGCCACCCCGGCCTCCCGGAGCG